>NZ_JABBGJ010000019.1 GCF_012927345.1 Paraburkholderia polaris | reverse complement strand
CAGCACGTCGTCGATATATCGTTTTGTCTCCTCGGCGATGGCAAATAGCAGCGATTGTGGAGACAGCAACTGATAGGGAAGTGCCAACAGCACCTGGATGAGTCCGCCCACCACATCGCGCTGCCGCACGGCGTTCCACAGATTCCACACGGTGGTGCCACCCGCGGCTACGCCACTTAACATGGGCGAGACTTTCGCGAGCGCCCAATACCCACATGTCAATAATCCGCTGTAGGCAAGCCATCCACTGGTCTGGGATCCGGCTGAAAAAAGCACCCGCTGGAATTCGGTGTGGCAGGTATGCGCAATGGGACGGTATTCAACGAGCGGCGTATCCCATTTGACTCTTGTCGGCGTGCGGAGCAACGCCGCCATTTCATCCCGGTCCGATTCGGCCAGCCCCGCATCCTGTCGGGTGTGAGGCAGCCAGTCTGCATCGCAGGCAGCGTCCTCGAAACTATCGGGAATGAGAACCGGAGACAGGGCTTTCAATACGTCATCGGCACCCAGCGCGTGCGATATCTCCTGCCCCTTCCTGTAGACGCGACTGGTCACAACCGTGTCGCCTACCTGCTCGCCCGCCCGCTTGGCAAGCTGCGCGGCTGCATGGAAGAAGCCACCTTCTGACGTCGCCTGGTCAGTGCCTGGAGCACTGCGATACGGGTTGGCGAAGGGGGTGAGCCGCCGGACCCGTTTCTGCGGGCGGGACGTTTCATTAGAGCCGGCCCGTTGTGGTTCACGTTGTGGTTCAAACGCGGGCTTGTCTCGCCGCTCCGGTTGCACCAGCCAGTCGGCGCTATCCGAGGCATCAAGGAACTCATCCGTGTCCGTTTCGCCGACCTCTCCCTGGAATTCCGGGAGCCCCCTGACATGTTCAGGTGTTGCGCCAGCGTCGATTTCCATCGCGGCATCGCGCGCGCTGCGCGATTCACGCTCCGGAATGCAGAGCGGCTTGCAGAGCGGCTTGCGCGCCTCGCAGCGGTTTTGCGGCCGACTCCGTTGCGCGTCTGAACGAGCATCATCGTCACCCAGCAACATCGCCTCGAACTCCGGATGACCGAGTGCGTAGTCCCGGATCTCGCGACGGAAGTAATCGGCGGCCTCCTGTTCATTTGCAGGCACGCGCCCCCGGAAAATCCGCTTGACCGCATCCACATCCCCGCACCCTTGCAGGGCCTTCCAGATGGCGTTGAAGAAACAGTTTCCGTCAGGTCGAACCCAGACTCTTTCGCCATCGATCAGCGCCCAGTAGTGCTCTTCCTCCACCTCGATACATACGTCGTTAGCGCTGTATTCCGATGCACCAAAAGACTCATGGTGCCGACCGTTCCAGACGTGAAGTGCCAGCCGGCCCGCCTTCCAGCAAGGAAGTTCGGAAACCAGAAAGGGCATTGAATCCGCCAGGTCAAAATCCCATTCACCATTGCGGCCGATACGCTCTACCTGGTCGATCCACCTCGATTCCACAACATCGGGTTGCTCGACAACTTCATCGTGCCGGCGTCGCTGATTTCTGGTTGCGGAATCGTTCTCTGCGTAGGTGTGCATAAGCCGCCTCGGAATCGGACAGTTGTCTTTGAGCAGAACCGTGCGTTGCCAGGTCGTGACGCGCGCCGTTTCTGGCAGCAGATCATCACTACGTGGCGACGCCAGTCACAAGGGACGCGGTTCTATCTGGAAAAATCTGCACAAGCGATTGCCGGCTCACACCGTGTAACCGCACGTTGGCGAAGACGCACCTGCCGGTGCTTCGCATGGGTCGCACTGAACCCTCGACATCGTCGAAGATGAGTGGATATGAATTTCAATATAGCCAGTGCAATAGACCATCTACATGATGGCTGCATGACAATTCCGTCATGAGACGGTTCAGTGGCCCCGCACCGTCTCAACGGTGCGACATCGCGCGCAGCGCTGTCGCCCTTGAGTGACTGTGAAAGTGGATCGCCACTAAGCTCCGGTGGGTCGCAACTTCCTGCCTTGCTCGCGAATCTGCTCCAACGTAGCGCCCGGCGTGCTCGCCTCCTGCGGCATGCGAATCTCGATCACCGCCGCACGCTTGGCTTCCATCGAACGCTGCAAGGCAGGCAGAAAGTCTTCAGTCCGCTCGACCGTTTCCCCATGCGCGCCGAACGACCTCGCGAACGCCGCGAAGTCCGGATTCGTGAGACCCGTGCCATGCACACGATTCGGATAGTGCCGCTCTTGATGCATCCGGATCGTGCCGAAGTGGCTGTTGTTCACGACGATAAAAATCACATGCAGGTCGTACTGCATCGCCGTCGCGAGTTCTTGCGCGGACATCATGAAGCAGCCGTCGCCGGCTAACGCGACCACTGCACGTTGAGGATATATCGACTTCGCCGCGATCGCCGCCGGTACGCCGTAGCCCATCGCGCCGCTGGTCGGAGCGAGCTGTGAGCGGAAATGCCGATACGAGAAATGTCGATGCAGCCACGTTGCGTAGTTGCCCGCGCCGTTTGTGAGAATCGCGTCTTCCGGTAGATGCGCGCGCAACTGCTGGATGACTTCGCCCATTTGCACGTCACCGGGAATCTGACGCGGCTTGCGCCAATCGAGATACGCTTGATGTGCATCCTTCGCTGCGCCGTCCCATGCGAGCTTCTCGGCGGAAGGCTTTAACGCTGCAAGCAGCGCCGCCAACTCAGGCATGCCGGAGACGACTGGTAGATCCGCTGCATAGACCCGCCCGAGTTCTTCCGCGCCTTGATGCACGTGCACCAACGTTTGCTTGGTCTTCGGAATGTCGAGCAGCGTATAGCCGTTCGTCGTTGCTTCGCCTAGCCGGGGGCCGAGCGTGAGGAGCAGGTCCGCATCGCGAATACGTTGCGCAAGCGCCGGATTGATACCGAGGCCGATGTCACCCGCGTAATTCGGATGCTCGTTGTCGAGTGTGTCCTGGAAGCGGAACGCGAGGCCGATCGGCAATTGCCAATTCTCGACGAAGCGTTGCAGGTCGGCGCATGCCGCAGGTGTCCAACCGCTGCCGCCGGCAATGACCATCGGTCGTTGCGCGGCTTCCAGCAAGCGACGCAGCTCGTCCATCTGCCCTGCGGACGGAGATGCGGCCACACGCTTATATCTCGGCGCACCGGCGACCGCGTCACACGCGTCGCTCAACACATCTTCCGGCAGCGACAACACGACCGGCCCCGGGCGCCCCGACGTCGCCGTGTGAAACGCATGGCTCAGATATTCGGGAATGCGCTTCGGATCGTCGATTTGAGCGACCCACTTCGCCATCTGCCCGAACATGCGTCGATAGTCGATTTCCTGGAAGGCCTCGCGGTCGAGATGCTCGCGCGCGCATTGGCCGATCAGCAGGATCATCGGCGTGGAGTCCTGAAACGCGGTGTGCACGCCGATCGATGCATGCGTCGCGCCGGGTCCACGCGTGACGATCGCGATGCCCGGACGCCCGGTCAATTTGCCGACGGCTTCAGCCATGTTCGCGGCCGCCGCTTCGTGTCGGCAGACGATGGTCTGGATGCGGTCGGTTTCGTCGTGTAGCGAATCGAGGACGGCGAGAAAGCTCTCGCCTGGCACGCAGAAAACACGATCGACACCATGCGTCAGCAAGGCATCGACGACGAGACGCGCGCCAGTGGTCTGGGCGGTGGAAGAAGATTCAGAAGCGAGCGGCATTGCGATGAAGCCTCCAGGCCTTGCGATGGGTGCGATCGGTGCTGTCGGGTCGTTGTTCTCAACACTCCACAATATTCACCGCCAACCCACCGCGCGACGTTTCCTTGTACTTCGTCTTCATATCGGCGCCGGTCTGCATCATCGTTTTGATCACAGAGTCCAGCGATACGTAATGGGTGCCGTCACCGCGAAGCGCCATGCGCGCGGCATTCACGGCTTTCACCGAGCCCATTGCATTGCGCTCGATACACGGAATCTGCACCATCCCGCCGACTGGATCGCACGTCAGCCCGAGGTTATGTTCCATGCCGATTTCGGCAGCATTCTCGACTTGCTCAGGCGTGCCGCCCATCACCGCCGCGAGGCCACCCGCGGCCATCGAACAGGCCACGCCCACTTCACCTTGGCACCCCACTTCCGCGCCTGAAATCGACGCGTTCAGCTTGTACAGAATGCCGATTGCCGCCGCCGTCATCAGGAAGTCGATCACGCCCTGCTCGTTCGAGCCCGGCATGAAGCGTGTGTAGTAATGCAGCACGGCGGGAATGATGCCGGCCGCGCCATTGGTCGGCGCCGTAACCACGCGCCCGCCCGCAGCGTTTTCTTCATTCACTGCGATTGCGTAGAGATTGATCCAGTCGACCATCGACAGCGGATCGCGCAGCGCCAGCTCAGGATTACCCGACAACGCGCGATACAACTGCGGCGCGCGACGCTTCACCTGGAACGGTCCGGGCAGATTGCCGTCAGCGTCGGGATTGTTGATGCCGCAACCGCGCGACACGCACGACTGCATCACATTCCAGATCTTCAGCAAGCCCGTACGCGTCTCTTCTTCCGTGTGCCAGACGCGTTCGTTTTCCCACATCAATTGCGCGATGCTCTTGCCGGTCGATTTGCACAGCGCGAGCAATTCGTTGCCGCTGCGAAACGAATGCGGCAATTGTTCGACCGCGCTCAGCACCTTCGTGTTCGGCGCGCCGGCGGTCACCACAAAACCGCCACCGACCGACAGATACGTCGACTCACGCAGTGTCTCGCCTTGCGCATCGAACGCACGCAACTTCAGGCCATTCGGATGCTCAGCCAGCGCCTGGCGATAAAACGAAATGTGATCTTTCTGCACGAACGGCACCTCGTGCGTGCCGAGCAAGGCGAGCTTGCGCGACGCCTTCACCGCTTCCAAACGCTGCGCGATCGTGTCCGGATCGACCGTGTCAGGCGCATCGCCCATCAAGCCGAGCATCACGCCGCGATCGGTGCCGTGGCCCTTGCCGGTGGCGCCAAGCGAACCGTACAAATCCACTTTCACCGACGCCGTCGCTCCAAGCAGCCCGTCACGTTCGAGTCCTTGCGCGAACATCAGCGCCGCGCGCATCGGCCCGACCGTATGCGAACTGGACGGACCAATGCCGATTTTGAAGAGGTCGAACACGCTGACTGCCATTTACTGCTCCCTGCTGATAAAAGTTAGTTTAGCGCGCCGGCAGCGGCAAACACACGGCGAGCCACGCGGGCGGCGTCGGTGCAAGCTGTAGCGCGATCGGCGTATAGCGTCCGTCGAGACGCGCCGCGAGGTGAAACAGTTCCGTTGCGTTCTTCGGATCCCATTGACCCGAATAGCCGGGCAAACCGGCCTCGCGACGTTTGGCATCGAACGGGACGTTCGAATGCACGAATTCTTCATGCGTCTTGCTGCCGTCCGCATAGGGCGTCAGCCAGTTCAGCGCGGCCTCCAGTGAGGCGCCGTTCGTGCCCTTCTCCGGCAACCAGTTGCGGTTGTGGCGGCGCGCGGCGAGCGCGGCGGTCACGAGCGGCTGCAAGTCGTAGGTCACGTAGTGCAGCGCGTCGCGTTCGCCGAAGTCGAACGTCGAACCGTCCGGCGCAATGTTGTCGCCGATATGCTCGTCGAACAGGCGCTGCGCCGCGTTAATCATCTTGCGGTTGTCCAGCGTGAATGCGGCCATCGAGACCAGCTTGATCCGGTGGCTCTGCCAGTTGTTCCTGAACGTGCCCTTGAGGGGGCGCGGCTGCGCGTCGATCTGTGCGATGTAACCGTTCGCGAGCTTCGTCAGGAACGCCATCGATGCATTGCGTGTCTTCACCGGCAACGCGCTCGCGGTCATGTCGTAGGCGAGAATCAGGCCTTCGAAACGGGTTTCGTCGATCGGATTGAAACTGGGTTGATAGGTCGTGACCCACGCATACAGCAAGCGGTCGACCAGCTTCAGATAACGGTCGTCGCTGGTCGCGCGCCAGGCGAGCGCGGCGTCGCGTAGCAGATCGAGATCCTTCTCCGCCTCGACGCTTTGATCGTAGATGCCCTCGTGTGGCAGCGTGCCTTCGGTATGCAGTTTCGCCAGCGCGTGCGGCGGGTCGTTCAGATGCGCCTGCACGTTGCTCACCAGTGCTTTGACGCCTGGATCGGCATTCGTGCGCTCGCTGGTTTGCAGTGCCGGCGCCGCGCAAAAATTCATCGCGGCTTGCGCCTGCCGCAGCGGCAGCAGCACCGCCGCGCCGGCCAACAGCATGGTGCAAGCCTGCTGCCACGTCTGGGCTCGCCTTGCTTCGGTCCGGCTTTGCATCAATCGCACCTTTCGCGCCATGCGAAACTCCTCGTTAGGCTGATTCGGTGTGTGATGTTAGCCGTTTGCGGACATGAACGACAGAACCGCGCAACGCCTGCTTACAACCTTCAGACGATGCGCGGTCAGGGCCACGCTTACTCGTAGTCGGCGATCGGCACGCAGGAGCAGAACAGATTGCGGTCGCCGTACACGTTGTCCGCACGGCCGACCGGCGGCCAGTACTTCTTGGTGATCAGCGTCGGCAGCGGATACGCGGCGGTTTCGCGCGCATACGCATGCTTCCATTCGTTCGCGATGACCACCGCTGCCGTATGCGGCGCATGCTTGAGCGGGTTGTCTTCGCGGTCCGAGCGACCTTCTTCCACGGCGCGAATTTCCTCGCGGATCGCGATCATTGCTTCGATGAAGCGGTCGAGTTCTTCCTTCGACTCCGATTCGGTCGGCTCGACCATCAGCGTGCCCGGCACCGGGAAGCTCATGGTCGGTGCGTGAAAGCCGTAGTCGGCGAGACGCTTGGCGACGTCGTCGACGGTGATGCCGCTGGTTTCCTTGATCGGGCGCAGATCGAGAATGCACTCGTGCGCGACCAGTCCGCCCGGGCCCGAGTACAGCACCGGATAATGCGGCGCGAGTTTGTTCGCGACGTAGTTGGCGTTGAGGATCGCGGTTTCGGTTGCAGCCGTGAGGTTCTTCGCGCCCATCATCGCGATGTACATCCACGAAATCGGCAGGATCGAGGCGGAACCGTACGGTGCGCCCGACACGGCACCGATACCGTTCGGCGCGCGCTCATAGCCCGACGCGATCTGATTCGGCAGGAATTGTGCGAGATGCGCGCCGACCGCGACCGGACCGACGCCCGGTCCGCCGCCGCCGTGCGGAATGCAGAAAGTCTTGTGCAGATTCAGGTGCGAGACGTCGCCGCCGAACTGGCCCGGCGCGCACAGGCCGACCATGGCGTTCATGTTCGCGCCGTCCACATAGACCTGGCCGCCGTGCGCATGCACGATCTCGCAGATCTCGCGGACGTTCGCCTCGAACACGCCGTGCGTCGACGGATACGTGATCATGATCGCCGCGAGCTTGTCGGCGTGTTGATCGGCTTTCTTCTTCAGGTCTTCGATGTCGACGTTGCCTTGCGCGTCGCAAGCCACCACGATCACTTGCATGCCGGCCATTTGCGCCGACGCCGGGTTCGTGCCGTGTGCCGAAGCGGGAATCAGGCAGACGTTGCGGTGACCTTCGCCGCGCGATGCGTGATACGCGTGGATGATCAACAGACCGGCGTACTCGCCTTGCGAGCCGGCATTCGGCTGCAGCGACACGGCTGCGTAGCCGGTAGCCGCGACCAGCATCTGTTCGAGCTGGTCGATCATTTCGCGGTAGCCGACGGTTTGCTCAGCCGGTGCGAACGGATGGATCTGACCGAATTCAGGCCACGTGACCGGCAGCATTTCCGAGGTCGCGTTCAGCTTCATCGTGCACGAGCCGAGCGGGATCATCGAGCGGTCGAGCGCCAGATCCTTGTCCGACAGGCTGCGCAGATAGCGCAACATTTCCGTTTCAGAATGATGACGGTTGAACACGTGGTGCGTGAGGTACGCGCTGGTGCGTTCAAGTGCGGCGGGCACCGTGCTCTCTGCAGGGAGTTCTGCGTCGAGGGCGTCGATTTGCGGGACTTCGTCGACAAATGCCGCCTGCGCGAACGCCGCGAGAAGATCGGCCAGATCGCTGCGCGTGGTGGTTTCGTCGATCGAGATGCCGACGCGCGTGTCGCTCACGCGGCGCAGATTGATGCGCTTGGCCGTCGCCGCATCGTGCAGCGCCTGGGTGCGTGCGCCGGTTTCGAACGTGAGCGTGTCGAAGAACGTGTCGTTGACGAGCGTGTAGCCGAGCTTCTTCGCGCCGGCTGCGAGCAACGCAGCGATACGGTTCACACGCAACGCGATCGTCTTCAGACCGTGCGGGCCGTGATAGACGGCGTACATGCTGGCCATGATCGCGAGCAGCGCTTGCGCGGTACACACGTTCGAGGTCGCCTTCTCGCGGCGGATATGTTGTTCGCGCGTTTGCAGAGCCAGACGCAGCGCCGGATTGCCTTGCGCATCGACGGTTACGCCGACCAGACGGCCCGGCATCTGACGCTTGAATTCGTCGCGCACGGCGAGGTAAGCCGCGTGCGGGCCGCCGAAACCAACCGGCACGCCGAAACGCTGCGTGTTGCCGACGGCCACGTCCGCGCCCCATTCGCCTGGCGGCGTGAGGACGGTCAGCGCGAGCAGGTCGGCGGCGACCACCACGTGGCCGCCTGCTGCGTGGATCGCATCAGCGAGCGCGCGGTAGTCGCGCACATCGCCGTTTACGCCCGGGTATTGCAGCAGCACGCCGAACGCATTCGCGTTCGCGGCGTCCGCAGCCTGGCCCACTTTCACTTCGATGCCGACCGGCGTGGCGCGCGTCTTCACCACTTCAATGGTTTGCGGCAACACGTCGTCAGCGACGTAGAACACATTCGATTTCGGCTTGCCGACCCGTTGCAGCAGCGTCATCGCTTCGGCGGCGGCGGTGGCTTCGTCGAGCAGCGAGGCATTCGAAATCGCCAGACCTGTCAGGTCGACGATCATTTGCTGGAAGTTGAGCAGCGCTTCCAGACGGCCCTGCGAGATTTCCGGCTGATATGGCGTGTACGCGGTGTACCACGCCGGATTTTCGAGCACGTTACGCAGGATCACCGCCGGCGTGTGCGCGTTGTAATAGCCCTGCCCGATGTACGAGCGGAACACCTGATTCTTGTCCGCCAGCTCACGCAGCGCGGCGAGCGCTTCCGCTTCGCTCTTCGGCTGCACGAAGGGGCCGAGCGGCAGTGTTTCGCTGCGGCGGATCGTCTTCGGAATGACGGCGTCGATCAGCGCGGCGCGCGACGCGAAGCCGAGGGCTTCGAGCATCGCATGCTGGTCGGCCGAATCCGGGCCGATGTGCCGTTCGGCGAAGGCGTCATGCACTTCGAGCGCGGCGAGCGAGAGAGGAGTGCGGTTCATCAGACGATCCGGGTGTTCGAGCTTCATGAGGTGTTCCTGCCGGTGCGGGCGTCCGTTCGACGATTGAATCGGACGCGCCGCGCCTGTCGGGTTTAAACGTAATGGTGCAACTTGCGGTGAATCAGGCGCCGATTGCCTTCGAGTAGGCGTCCGCGTCGATCAGGCGATCCAGCGATGCGTCCGCGGCCGGCTTGATCTTGAAGAGCCAGTTCTCGTACGGCGCGCTGTTGACGCCATCCGGCGTGTCGGCGACGGCCGGGTTCGCTTCGATGATTTCGCCCGAAACCGGCGCGTAGATATCGGAGGCGGCTTTCACCGACTCGATCACGGCGACGGTGTCGCCAGCGTTGACGGTCTTGCCCAGTTCCTGGACTTCGAAGAAGACGATGTCGCCGAGCGCTTCCTGCGCGTGGTCGGTGATGCCGACCGTCAGCGTGCCGTCCGCTTCGGTGCGGACCCACTCGTGCGATTCGGTGTATTTCAGATCGGCCGGGATGCTCATCGGATGCTCCTATGCGGTGTGATTCGGTATGAACTTAATAAAATGGCCCCCCAAACCTGTCGCTTCGCGCCAGGCCCCCCGAGGAGGTCAATCCCCCAGGGGGACTTCCTGCCGGGCGGAAAACTTGGGGCGGCCCAGCGTTTTCTTGAGGGGTTAGGCGTACGCGCCGGCTGCTTAAACTGCGAGCACCTTGCCGTTGCGTACGAACGGCAGTTTTACCACGCTTGCAGGAACGTTTTTGTCACGAATCTGGACGTGAACGGTGTCGCCCGGCTGCACGCCTTTCGGCACGCGCGCAAAGGCGATCGATTCCTGCATCGTCGGGGAAAAAGTGCCGCTGGTGATTTCGCCTTCGCCCTGCGGCGTGACGACTTTCTGGTGAGCACGCAGCACGCCTGCCGCCTTGCCGTTTTCCTTCAGCAGGATCAGACCGACGAACGCGGCTTGCGAGCCGTCGGCTTCGAGCTTGCCCTTACCGACAAATTCGCGCGGCGAGGTCAGATCGACTGTCCATGCGAGGCCGGCGTCGAGCGGCGAGACGTTGTCGTCCATATCCTGGCCGTACAGGTTCATGCCGGCTTCAAGGCGCAGCGTGTCGCGTGCGCCGAGGCCTGCCGGGCGCACGCCTTGTGCTTGCAGCGCGTTCCACAGCGCTTCGACGTGATCGGCCGGGACGATGATTTCGAAGCCGTCTTCGCCGGTGTAGCCAGTGCGGGCGACGGTGAGTTCGCCGAACGGCGTGTCTTCGACGCGCGCGGCGTTGAACGGCTTCAGTGCTTCAGTGGCGGCGCGCGCGGCCGGCACGGTTTGCCAGACTTTTTCGCGGGCGTTCGGGCCTTGCACGGCGACGATCGCGTAATCGCGGCGCGGCGTGATGGTCAGGCCGAAGCTGCCTTCGGCGTTGAGCTGGCCGAACCAGGCGATGTCTTTATCGGCGGTGCCGGCGTTGACGACCACGCGGAAGTGATCTTCGCCGAAGTAATAGACGATCAGATCGTCGATCACGCCGCCATTCGGGTTCAGCAGACAGGAGTAGAGCGCGCGGCCCGGCGTTTGCAGCTTGGCGACGTTGTTAGCCAGTGCGTATTCGAAGAAGGCGCGCACGCGCTCGCCAGTGAAGTCGACGACGCACATATGCGAGACGTCGAACATGCCGGCGTCGGTGCGCACGGCGCGGTGTTCGTCGATCTGCGAGCCGTAGTTGACGGGCATGTCCCAGCCGCCGAAATCGACCATGCGGGCGTTGAGCGCACGATGGGTGGCGTTGAGCGGGGTGTGTTTGAGTTCAGTCATGGGGCCTCGGGCATCTCGCGAAACAAAAAAGGCCATGCGGCGCTACGCCTCGCGGCTGACGCCTGCGAGCGATTGCGTTGCATGACCCCTCTGTCCTCGATACCTGAGAGATTGCGCCGCCGGGCGATTTAGATGCTGCAATCGCTACGGTGAAACGCGCGCCCCTTCGGTGGGCAGCCTGCCAGAATCTGCTCGACGTACGTTCGATGTACGCGATACAGACGGCTACTGCCGCTCTCCAGAGTGCGAAAAACCGATGCCTTGATGTTGTCTGGGCGCGGGTTTTTCGACGCGGTCGGTCCTTTTGCCTGAGAGTTTGCGGGTGTGCCCCTTCGGCGGCGCGGCCTGCGATTTTCTGCGGCCAGCACGCTCTCCCGACGCGTGCGGCGAATGTACGCGAGGGCCGGGGGCTTGTCAAATAAAGGCCCGCAAGCGGCATGGCGGTTGGCGCTGCGGGTTCATGAATGTCAAAAAAAAGCGCGGGACGTGATGCCCGCGCTTCTTTGCTTCAGTGCCTGAACCGGCGCGATTATTCGCCGATGGCGTGCGCCGCGTTGTCCAGTTCCTGGTTCAGCACGCGCTGTTCGTCGCCAGACAGGCCGCCGCCGTGTTGCGCCGCCATGTCATGAGCTTCCTGACGGATCACGTCGAGGCGATGGTGCAATGCGCCGCCTTGCGGGGGCGGGTAGTAGCCTTGGTTGACGTGAGCGTCGATGCGGCGGCTCAGGTTGTCGATACGGCCGTTGACCTGATGGAGGCGCTCATCCGCGATCTGCTGCGGGTTAGGGCGCGGCGCCGGCGCGGGTTGCTGGGGGGCCACCACGCAGGCGGCCAGGGAGCTGAGCAATGCGCATGCTGCTACTGCGCGGACGATACGGGGCATGGACTCTCCGGAAGTCGTTGTCGTTTTGTGGTGCTACTGGGTAGCAACGGATTGCCGCGGATTCGCGCTGACCGCGAAGACGGGGTTATTTGTAACGTTATGTTCCTTTCGGGCTTGTCAGGCTCTTTGCCATTGGCGGCGGCATGCTTCGTATGCCACCGCCAGAGAGCCAGAAAGCGCCCCGTAGGAAAAAAGTCAGCGAATACGCTCAAACGGCAGCCGGACGCCTTCTTCCGAACTTCGGGCGGCAAGCTCGATAATCGTCATCACGTCGACGGCATCCTGAGCGCTGACAGGAAATTTCACGCCATTCTGAATGGCGTCCGCCAAGGCAATATAGAAGCCGACGTATTCCCCATTGCGCGTAGGCACCTCCCGCTCCACTTCCTGATCGCCTTCGAGCACACGCAGTACGCCTGCGGCATTGCCGGCGCCGAATCCCTCATCGCCAGGACGCAAGCCAGCTTTCAACTGATCTTCCTGGGTATCGAGCCCGCATTTCACATAACTCCCGTGGGTGCCGTGAATCGCAAACCTCGGCGCGACCAGCGCGGTCAACGCGCTTGCATGCAACACCACCTCGAACTCGCCGTACCCCAGTTGAATATGCACGTAGTCCGGCGCGCTGGCCTGCTCGCGATGTGTCCGGACCGTCGCGGACACGGTCTGCGGCGCGCCGAACAACGCCAACGCCTGATCGATCAGGTGCGGTCCAAGATCGAATAGCAAACCGCCGCCGCGCGAAACCTCTTCGCGCCAACGCTGCCGAACTTCCGGACGGAAACGGTCGAAATGCGATTCGTATTGCGTGATGCGTCCCAATTCTCTGCTGGCAAGCAGGTCCCGCACGGTCAGAAAATCACCATCCCAGCGGCGGTTGTGGAAGGGCACGAACAGCTTGCCCCGGGCGAGTGCAATGTTGGCGAGCGTGTGGGCATCCGCGGCGGTCAGCGTGACCGGCTTGTCGACCACGACGTGTTTGCCCGCCTCAAGGGTGCGGCGCGCCAGGTCGAAGTGCGTGTCATTGGGCGTCGCGATCACGACGCAGTCGATTTCTTCGAGCGCCAGCAGTGCGTCGAGATCGGCCACGACCTTTGCGTGCGGATAATCGGCCAGCGCGTGCTCGGGCTGACTCGTCGCGATGGCCGCGATGCTTGCTCGCCCGCAGTGCTCGATCACCGGCGCATGAAAGGTCGCGCCAGCAAAACCGTAACCCATCAATCCAATCTTCAGCGATGCGGACATGCGTGTCTTCCTGCAAAAACGGCGCGCCGCTTTGCCACCGCGGCGACGGCGCGCAACAGCGTAATTGTGGCATGTCCCGAAGGCGGACTGTCAGCGTTGTCGAGGGTGGTTGTCAGTGACAGTCTGTCGGGCCGTCAGTTTTGCCTTCCGGTGCGGCAGCTTGCGCCGGGCCTGTCGCTCGCATCTGCCGGAGTTGCGAGCGGGGCCATCAGCCGTGCATCTGTTGCAGGGATCCGTCGCAGGCGTCTGTTGTAGTCATCCGTCGGGGGCGTCCGTTGCATTCATCCGTTGCATTTATCCGTGTTAACATCGCTCCTCTCGCGCGGGAACGCAGCGGGCCGGAACACCCTCGCGCTCCGCCGGGCGTCTGTTCCAGCCGTTGGCACCGCGCAGCATGCCCCCGGGCCTTCTCGCGCCAGTTACTTGGCGCCGACGCCGCCCTCAACCGCATTACCCATCCACAGACGATGTCCGCAGGCCTAAACCCCGCTCAAAATGAAGCGGTCCGTTATCTTGACGGTCCGTGTCTCGTGCTCGCCGGCGCCGGCAGCGGCAAGACGCGCGTGATCACGCAGAAAATCGCGCACCTGATCGAGGCTAAAGGCTTCGAGCCGCGCCACATCGCCGCCGTCACGTTCACGAACAAGGCCGCGTTGGAAATGCGCGAGCGCGTCGGTAAGCTGCTCGAAGGCAAGACGCTCACCACGCCCGGCAAGGAAGGCCGCAAAGTGCCCGTCAACCAGTTGACGGTCTGCACCTTCCACTCGCTCGGCGTGCAGATTCTGCGGCAGGAGGCGGAACACGTCGGCCTGAAGCCGCAGTTCTCGATCATGGATTCGGACGACTGCTTCGGCATGATCCAGGAGCAGGTCGGCTCGACGGATAAGGGCTTCATCCGCAAGATCCAGTCGATCATCTCGCTGTGGAAGAACGGCATGGTCATGCCCGAGCAGGCGATCGCGATCGCCGCGAACGAGGACGAGCATCAGGCCGCGATCGTCTACCGCAACTATGTGGCGACGCTGCACGCTTATCAGGCGGTCGACTTCGACGATCTGATTCGCCTGCCCGCCGAGCTCTTCGAGAAGAACGAGCAGGTGCGCGACCGCTGGCAAAACAAGCTGCGCTATCTGCTGATCGACGAGTATCAGGACACCAACGCGTGCCAGTACGAACTGGTGAAACTGCTGGCCGGCAAGCGCGCGGCGTTCACGGCGGTCGGCGACGACGATCAGGCGATTTATGGCTGGCGCGGCGCCACGCTCGAGAATCTCGGGCAGCTCAGCAAGGATTTTCCGAAGCTGCATCTGATCAAGCTGGAACAGAACTACCGGTCCACGGTGCGCATCCTTACCGCCGCGAACAACGTGATCGCGAACAACCCGAAGCTGTTCGAAAAGAAGCTGTGGTCCGAACACGGCATGGGCGACACGATCACCGTGACGCCTTGCAACGACGAAGAACACGAGGCCGAGTCCGTCGTGTTCCGCCTGTCCGCGCACAAGTTCGAGCGGCGCGCGAATTTCCGCGACTACGCGATCCTGTACCGCGGCAACTTCCAGGCGCGCATCTTCGAACAGGTGCTGCGTCGCGAGCGGATTCCGTATGTGCTGTCGGGTGGCCAGTCGTTCTTCGACAAAGCCGAGATCAAGGATATCTGCGCGTATTTGCGCCTGATCGCGAACGCCAATGACGACCCCGCGTTCATCCGGGCGATCACCACACCGCGCCGCGGCGTCGGCAATACGACGCTCGAAGCGCTCGGCTCGTTTGCTGGCCAGGCGAAGGTGTCGCTATTCGAAGCGGTGTACATGGGCGGCATCGAGGCCCGCTTGTCGCCGCGTCAGATCGAACCGATGCGCGTGTTCTGCGACTTCATGCAGCGCCTCACCGATCGCGCCGAGAAGGACGCCGCCGGCACCTTGCTCGACGAACTGATGGACGCGATTCACTACGAAGCCTATCTGTACGACGCGTTCGACGAACGTCAGGCGCAATCGAAGTGGCAGAACGTGCTCGAGTTCATGGAATGGTTGAAGCGCAAAGGCACCAAGGCTGAGCCCGCGGGCTCGGAGAATAGCGAAGCAACCGGCTACGACACCGCCGACGGCCTCGGCGACACCGGTAAGAGTCTGCTTGGCTTGATCCAGACCGTCGCGCTGATGTCGATGCTCGAAGGCCGCGAAGAAGATCCGGATGCGGTGAGGCTCTCGACCGTGCACGCGTCGAAGGGGCTGGAGTACCCGCACGTGTTTCTGGTGGGTGTTGAAGAAGGCATCATGCCGCACCGTGGCGGCCCCGACGACGAGCCGATCGACGACGCGCGCATCGAGGAAGAGCGCCGTCTGATGTACGTCGCGATCACGCGGGCGCAGCGCAGCCTGCATTTGAACTGGTGCAAGAAGCGCAAGCGAGCGCGCGAAACCGTGGTGTGCGAGCCGTCGCGCTTCATCCCCGAGATGCTGCTCGACGATGCCCCGCCACCGACGCCCGAAGAAGCGCCGATGTCGCCGAAAGACCGGCTCGCGAGTTTGAAGGCGCTGTTGCAGAAGCCTTGAATGAAAAATCCCTGCCCGTGTCGCCACGGTGCAGGGATTTTTCTGTTCTGCGACAACCGCCGGAAGCGGTCCCGGAAACGCCTTATTTCACCGCGCTGACCATGTAATCGACGGCGGCCTTCACGTCCGCATCGGAGGCAGTCGAGCCGCCTTTGGCCGGCATTGCGCCCTTGCCGTGCAGGGCATAGTTGTAGACCGTGTCCATCGGGTCTTTCAGGCGCGGCGCCCACGCTTCCTTGTCGCCGAACTTCGGCGCGTTCAGCACGCCGGCCGCGTGACACGCCTGGCAAACCTGCTGATACAACGCCTTGCCGGCTTGCGAGGCATCCGCGCTTGTCCCGCCTGCTACCGGTGCAGCCGCTTGCGGCACGCTTGCCATGGCGGCCATCGCGGCAGCAGCTTGTGCGGCCCCGGCGTCCGAAGCACCCGCCGGCGCCGCGGCGGCAGCGCCCGAGGCGGCAGCCGCCGCGCCCGCTGCCGGTTGCGCCGGTTCAGGGAAGCTTCCGCCGGAATTGTTCGCCATATAAACCACCGCGCGGGCGATTTCGAAGTCGCTGTAGTCGTCCGGGCTGGTGCCGCCGCGCGGGGGCATCGCGCCTTTGCCGGTGAGCGCCGTGTGCCACAGCGTGTCGAAGCCCTGCGCAATGCGTGGCGCCCAGTCGGCGGTATTGGTGAATTTCGGCGCGCCTGCTGCACCCGACGCGTGACACGCGGAGCAAACGGCCTTGTAGACCTCTTCGCCGGATTTGTAAACGCGCGGCGCATTGGCGTCGCGAATGTCGACTTGTGCGAACGGCTTGATGCGCGCACTGACCTCTGCTTCGGAAAGACTGTCTGTGCCGGCGCCGGTGCGCGTCGAATTATCGACGTAGATCACGAGCAGAACAATGATGACGATCGGTACCGCAAAGCTGGCAATGATCGCGGCAACGAGCTGGCCGGGGGTTTTGATTGGGGCTCCGTGTGGTGCTTCGCTCATGCTTGTCTCGTCTCCGTGGGTATGTGAGCGGTACAGCGTGACGGCAACTTCTTATTCTTTAATCAGGCACGGACGATTATAGACGCAAGGTTTCGACGGCGGCGAGGGGCTCGGCGAGGTGTTCAGCAGGCGTTTACCCGCATCGTGGGGCGCGGCCGGCAGCGCGTGGAGAGCGCCAGATCGCGCCATGCAGGCCGTCCGGTGGACGGTTTGGTTGAAACCGGGTATCCTTTCGGTCTCGCTTTGGCGTCGCTCCTGTTCAGGTTGCCGCGCTTTCGTGTTGAAGCGCCCGTAGCTCAATGGATAGAGTACTGCCCTCCGAAGGCAGGGGTTGCTGGTTCGATCCCAGCCGGGCGCACCAATAGCCGTAAGGCTTTCAGCGGTTTCTCTGCTTCATCGTTTACTCCCAGTACAGTGAAAATACAGTTAGCCGGCGGCCGACTGTAGGTCGACGACCTGTGTGTGCGCGTGTACCCAACGTGCTAGGTGATCGACCGACAGATGCGCGTAGCGTTGCACCATTTCCAGCGTCTCTCCCATCCTCCCAGCTCCTTTAGCACCTCATGCGTGGTGTGTCTTGAGCCAGTCGCGCAGCGCGTCGTTCATGCGCGTTTGCCAGCCTTCGCCGCTTGCTCTGAAACGCTCGACTATCTCAGCGTCGTATCGAATCGTTACCGCGACTTTCGGGTGCGCGAGCTTCGGCCGGCCGCCGCGCGGCTTCATCTGTGCGAACTGCTCATCGGTCGGCTCGAACGTGTCAGGGTCGGCCGCGATGCCGCGAGCAATCGCGGCTTCTTCTTCGGGCGTGTTACGGATCAATTTGGGTTGCCTTTTCATAGCGGTCTATCTCCCGGTTGTTCGCCTTGCGCAGACTGATAACCCGAAAGGTTTCGCCGCGCTGCGTGAACACGACGCAGTAGAGGCGGGCGTCGATCACGGCATAGCCAATTTCGCGCAACTCGCCGTAATCCTTGCGGTTGTCGGGTGCGCACCATACGGACGACCAATCAATCGCTTCGGCGATGGACAGAGATACGCCGTGCTTCTGTTCGTTGGCGTTGCTCTTGGTTTGGTCGTGAGTTGTTCTCATATGGTTATTGTAGTTACAAAAACTAAGGGCCGTAACAGGTTTTTGTAACTACGTTTACCTGCCTGCCTGGCGAAAGTGGTTTCGGTGTCGGTCGCGCGTCGGGGCGTCGCGCGTTTTGAGACAGAGGCTAAGGCGATACGTACGGTCACAAAGCAATACAACGTCGCTTATCTGGCGATCGATACAACAGGCATCGGCCAAGACGTCCATCAACTCGTTAGGCAGTTCTATATGAAGGACCGCTACTGCGACCCTTCATCGCGTCTGTCATCCGAGGAATGGCCTGATGATCAGTTGGGCGTGACGGTAGTCAATACTGAAGCTGACGTGGTCACCGGGTTTGAACCCGGCGGAAGCGAGCCATCGGTCGGCAATTTCCATCCACGGGAAATACGGCTGTCCGTCTGACGCCATCGGCCCCGGATCAGGGGTGTTGCGCAGGATGCCGCTGCGATGCTCGTACTCAGGTTGACGAGCTTTACGGGGTTTTCGTGGTTGTGCTTTAAGATTGGCATTAGCCATGATCAACTCCTTCTCTGAGTTGGTTGCGGTCAGCGGGCGGTGAGTGTTGGCGCACCCATTGCCCGCGCTTCTTTTACGTCTACATCTGCACTACTAACTCTACTTCATGGCTCGCCATCATCGGCGATTCATGACTTTCTGAACCTGCGTCTTCCTGACGAAACTGTCTATCACCAGGATCAACGCCTGCTGCTCTGCGTCGGGCAAGCTGTCTACCTGGTGGTAGAGGTTCGATAACTCGTGATTGTGAATCTTGGGCTCCGCTGGAGCGGCCGTTCGCCCCGCAAGTTCATCGAGCGTGACTTGCAATATGTCGGCGATCCGCACGGCGGTGTCGAACTGCGGCGTTGCAAGACCACGTTCCCATCGGTTATAGACACGAGGGTTCACTTCAAGCAACTCCGCGAGTCGCACCTGGGTCATCTGTCGTGCGGAGCGCAACAGACGAAGTCGTTCAGCAAAGACAGACATATCAACGCATCCCAATGAAAAAGAGATCGGCGGCTCTAAGTTCTCTTTCGGTTTGCTTTCCATAAATCCACTATACAGGGGATTAATGGCTCCATCAATTGGTGTATTGATGAATTTTTAGCATCAGAGGCGAGCTATAGCCCACATCCCCGATTTCGAGATTGAGCGTATGAAGGCCGAAGTAGAGGTGGAGCGCTTCCAATGGTGCGTTGGAAGCGGCCATCCAGAAAGGACGGTGGCAAGCGTAACGCGTTGGGAGTGAGACGTTGCTGGTTCGCCGTCCGTCCCGCGCAGCCCCGCTGCGAACGACAGCCTGCCATCCGCTTCATCTCACCCGATCACACCCTGACCAGCAGCTTCCCGAGATTCTTCCCTTCGAACAGGCTATTCAGCGCATTCGGCAACGCCTCAAACCCATCGACATACGTCTCCTGATAAACAATCTCCCCATTCTTCACCCACGGCGCGACGGTCTGCAGCATCTCGTCCATCCGGTGTGTGAAGTCGCGCGCCAGAATCCCCTGGATCGTCGCGCGCTGAAACAGCATGTGCTGCAAGAAGCGTGGCGCGAGGTCCGGCGTATCCAGCCCCCCGTCGTATTGCGCGATCGCGCCGCAGATCACGATCCGCGCGCGGCGCTTGATGAGTGGAATCACCGCATCGGTGACCATGCCGCCCACGTTGTCGAAATAGACATCGACGCCGCCGGTCGCGGCTTGCAGCGCTGACTGCAGGCCTTCGAGCGTGGGATGCGCACGGTAGTCGACCGCGCCGTCGAGCTTCAGCGTGTCAGTCAGAAACGCGCACTTGTCCGGGCCGCCCGCGATCCCGATCACACGGCATCCGGCGCGTTTGCCGAACTGCGCGACCAGCGAGCCGACCGCGCCCGCCGCACCGGACACGACCAGCGTGTCGCCCGGACGGGGCTTGCCCGCTTCCATCAAACCGAACCACGCGGTGCGTCCCGGCATGCCGAGCACGCCGAGCGCAGTCGAAACCGGCGCCGCGTCGGGATCCAGTTTGGCCAGCTCGCTGTGATGGCACTTGGCGTACAACTGCCAGCCGCTATAGGCCGACACCCAGTCACCCTGCTTGAACAGCGGGCTCGCCGACGCCACCACTTCACCCACCACGCCTGCCCGCTGCACGATGCCGAGCGGATGCGGCACATCGTAGGTATTGCGTTCGTGCTGCTGGATTCGAATGTACGGATCGACGCTAACAATGCGTGCTCGAATGAGCACCTCATTGGATGACAACTTGTCGTCGAGTTCGCTTTCGCGCAACTCGTAATGCTCATCGCCAACTCGTCCTTCAGGACGCTTGACGTAAAACCACTGGCGATTCTGGTAGTTCATGTGAGGACTCACTGCTGTCGTAAACGATGAGTAATCTTACCAGTGGGGCCATCACACGCTCCCTCACCCTGACGTCGCATCGCCGGACGGGCGCTATGAGACCGGGCGGCGTCGGCGCATCCGCCAGATCCCAAGCTTGTTGAAAGCTACCTATCCCGTTAGAATCCCCCGGTCACTGGGGAGTAGCCTTCCTTCATCCATTGAAGGAGAGCGCGTCAACATACTTGGCCTGCGGGTCATGGCGCGTTCGACCGGGTCGGTTTGGCGAGACCATTGGCGCACTGCTTCGTTCTGGTCGGACGGGTCGCGGTGCGTCATTGGTTCGTCACTTACGTCCGACCGCGGAGTTGCCTTGTGAAACATCGTTGTGCCCTGCCAGTCTCCCTGCTTGGCTGTCCGCTGTGCTGCTTCCTCTCTGGATTTGCAAGGAGTCGCGCATGACCGGTCTCCTGTTCGAACTTGCCATCATGCTGGTCGTCATTCTGGTGGCGGCCGAGCTCTTCACCAATGCACTCGAACATCTCGGCGAGCGCCTGAAAATCTCCGAGGGCGTGACGGGTTCGCTGTTCGCGGCGGTCGGGACCGCCTTGCCCGAAACCCTCGTCCCGCTGCTCGCGATTGCCGGCGGCACGGCTGATAGCGCGGTCAATCAGGAGATCGGCGTCGGTGCGATTCTCGGCGCGCCGCTCATGCTCTCCACCCTCTCCACCTTCCTGATGACGCTCGCGATTCTCGGCTCGCGCGGCGCCGGCGGCTGGGTCACGCCTGAACGCACGGGTTTCACGCGCGATCTGAACTACTTCCTGTGCGCCTTCGTGCTGGCGGCCGCGGCGATGTACGTGCCGCACGAACATATGGTCGTGCGGGCGCTGTTCAGCGCGGCGCTGGTTGCCGTGTACATCACCTATGTGGTGATGACGTTCCGCGCATCGAACAATCTGGTCAACGCCGGCCACGGCACCGAAGCGCCGGGCAAGATGCTGCTGTCGCGTCTGGGCTTGCCCACCAACCTTGCGACCATCGCGGCGCAGCTGGTGCTGGCGGTTGCGTTGCTGGTGTGGGGCGCGGAAGGCTTCATCCACGGTGTGCGGGGCGTGTCGCAGGTGCTCGGCGTCTCGCCGCTGCTGCTCTCGCTGTTGATCATTCCGATCGCCACCGAGCTGCCGGAGAAGGTCAACAGCATCCTGTGGATTCGCCGTGGCAAGGACACGCTGGCGTTCGGCAACATCACCGGCGCTATGGTGTTTCAGGGCACCTTGCTGCCCGCCATCGGAATTCTGCTGACGCCGTGGACGCCGCGCATCGAAGTGGTGACCGGCATCGTGATTACGCTTGCCGCCGCCGCGTGGCTGCGGATCAACGTGCGTGAGCGCGGCGTGCCGGTGTGGGCGCTGCTGGTGTGCGGCGTGCTGTACGCCACCTATCTGGTGATCACACTGACCCGCTAGGCGAGTGATGAAAGTCTGGGAAGACCGCGCAAGAACCGCAGCCACGACGGCAGCCAAGACCGCAGCGAACGCCGCCTAAGCGCGGCCTTCCCAACAAGCCGCCTTTAATTGGACGGCGCCGCAGCCGTGGTCGCGCTATCCGGCTTGAACACCGTCTTCCAGTCATCCTTCATATCGACGACGAGCCAGCCTTTCGCGCCGGCTTCGTCCAGACCCTTGTCGAGCTTGCCGCTTTTCGCCGTGCGGTCATACGCGTACTCCCGTTCGCCGTCGGTGTGATGCAGCAGCGCCGCGAAGCGCGGGCCGTCGCCAGCCGAGGTCCATTCGAGCATCGGCACGTCGCCGTCCGCGTTGCCGAACGCGATCACCGGACGCCTGCCGATCACGCGGTCGATGGCGAGCGGTTTGGCCGCGCCGTCGATGAGCGTGTCGACCTGCGCAAGCCGCGTCAAAGCAACGGCCCCGTTCATCTGACCGTACTTGTATTTAACGGTGCTGCCGATCACCTGCTCGGGCGGAATGCCATACACGCGCTGCGCCATGTCGCGGACGAACTCGACATCGCTGCCCGTCACCAGATAGGTTTTGAAGCCGTTGGCGCGCAGATACGCGAGCAACTCGAGCATTGGCTGATAAGCGAGGTCGGGGTAAGGGCGGTTAAAGCGCGGGTCACTCGCGGAGTCGAACCATTCGTGCACGAGCGCCGCGAATTGATCGCTGGTCATGCCGGCATGCGCTGCCGCCAGCAGTCTCATCGAGCCGGCGTCGCCGCTCGCCGCGACACTCTTCAGATTGCCTTTCAGAATCGAGCGGAACGGTTCCTGCCGCTTCCATTCCGGATGCCGTCCGGCCACCGTCTTCACCCGCTGCAGCGCGAATACCAGTTGTACCGAGGCGGGTTGTTCCGGCCACAACGTGCCGTCGTTGTCGAATACGGCGATCCGGTCAGCGCGCGCGATGAAATCCTTCGACTCGGGCGTGGTGACCAGCGTGACGAAATCGACAATCGAGCGTTTGGTCGCGGTGTCGTTCCATGACGCAAGGGCTGCGGCGGTCGATGCGCTAGCCGGCGACTCACTCGCGTCGTGCCGTGGCGTAACGGTGCAAGCTGAAAGAACCATAACGGTCAAAGCAATGCAGTACCGGTGCATCGTGCGAATCATGAAAGCCTCATCAAAAGCGGTTGGTCAAACTTTGAGCGAGCGCCAGTCTAATGGGACGCGGTGATTGTTGCAGCCCGTTCTGTTGCTTTTTCGAGCGGTGGCGTCAATGCCGGTAATTTGCAATGGCATATGCCGCTACGCGGTTTCTTATGAGTCGAGCGAACAAATGCCCAAAACTATGGCAAAAATATGCAATGGGAATGGCTATAAAAATCTAATTGGGGCTCGAAACTGCCGAGCTTTCGATCGTGTTACAAATTTATCTCTGTAATTTTCGGAAACGTTTGCTAGTATTCCGCAACGGTGGCCATGTTGGGCACTTTGTACTTTCCGCATGCCTCGTTTGGTGAGGCGTCTCTTTAGTTTGAAGGAGCGTCCATGCAAGCCCTGTATCCGGCCGTACCGTCTTTCCAGCTTATCCGAGAGACTTAGCGCGATTTAATCGCGCGCCTTATCTGCTTTGCATATTTCCCCGGCTGCGCGTGGCTGCCGGGTGGACAAACACACGTCTGCGGCTAGTGCGATTTAACTAAAAAGTACGAATGCTATTTCTTTGGCTTTATTTGCGTTGGGCAAAGGAATGCATTCGCCTATAAGAAATGCCCATGGACGAGGTGCGGGAATGGGTTGTAAATGCGTGGTTTGGTCGGCAGCGTTATACGCCGCCTCGGTGTTGTTGTCGCCGGCGTTCGCACAGGCTTCTGCCGACGAAGCCAATAAGAGTAATAACCCGCTCAATCTGGCGGCCTCATTCAACATCCAGAATTACTACACGCCGAGCGTGTTCGGCGCGAGTGCGCACACCAACGATCTGCTCTTGCGCCCCACTGTGCCGATCGGCCCAAACAGCCTGATCGGCGTGCCGGAAATTTTCCGCGCCACGGTGCCGGTCAGCACGCGGCCGGATCCAAGCGGCGGTTATAACACCGGCCTCGGCGACCTGAATCTATTCGACATCTTTCTGCTCTCCCAAGGCGACGTGCAGATCGGCGTGGGTCCGCTCGTGACCATGCCGACCGCCACCGATCCGAGCCTCGGCACAGGCAAGTGGCAAGCGGGTCTTGCTGCTGTCGCCGTCAGTGCGACCAAGGCGAGGCTCCTCGGCGCGCTGGTGCAATGGCAACACTCGTTCGCGGGGCAAAGCAGCCGGCCGACCACGCAGTCGCTCACCGCGCAACCGTTCGGCATCTTCAACCTGCCGGGCGGCTGGTACATCCGCTCGACCGGCACCTGGACTTTCGATCTGCAGCACGGCAGCTACTACATTCCGGTCGGCCTTGGCGCCGGCAAGGCGTGGAAGGGTGGCTCGACCATCTATAACGCGTTCATCGAACCGCAGTACTCCGTCGCCCATTCTGGCGCGGGCGTGCCGAAGTTCACGATCTTCGCCGGCCTGAATATGACGTTCGGCAAATAGACCAGAACCTGAGAGAAAGCAGACATGACATTAATTAAACGCCTGCAAATCGGCGCAGTCGTCGCCGGCTTGTCGTTGACGATATTGCCGACCATGCAAGCCGGCGCCCAGACCGCCGCATCATCCGCGAGCGTCGTGGCATCACCGGACGAAGCGCGCGCGATCGCAAAGGATGCGTTCCTCTACGCGTATCCCATGCTGTTCAACTACAAGACTTTGTACCAGCAGGCGCTCGACTCCCGTTCGAAGTCTTATGTGGGCGGCTTCGACAAGTTCCGCAATTACTCGCAGCCGTACGGTCCCGAGAACAAGGAAATCGTCACGCCGAATAACGACACGCCGTACTCGTGGGCATGGCTCGATTTGCGTCGCGAGCCGTGGGTGCTGACGGTGCCTGCGGTGCCGAAACAGCGCTACTACGTGTTCCAGTGGATCGACCTGTTCACGTACAACTTCGCGTACGTCGGTTCGCGCACCACAGGCAACGGCGCGGGCCACTATCTGTTCGCCGGACCGAACTGGCACGGCGACACGCCCAAGGGCATCGACAAGGTGTTCCGCTCCGAGACGGACTTGATCCTGACGCTCGGCCGCACGGCGCTCAACGGCGCGAGCGACGTCAAAAACGTTCAGGCGATCCAGAAGCAATACAAGCTCACGCCGCTGTCCGCTTTCGAGCATACGGCTGCACCGCCGCCCGTCGCGAAGCTCGATTTTCCGAAGTGGGATGAAGCGAAGGCGACCTCGGTCGACTTCATCGCCTATCTGAACTTCCTGCTGCAGTTCACGCAACCGCCCGCGCCGTCGGAGAAGGAATTGATGGCGCGCTTCTCGAAGATCGGCATTGCGCCGGGCGCGCCGTTCGATCCGGCTGCGTTGCCGCCGGAAACCCGCGCCGCGCTCGAAGCGGGTGTCGCCGACGGCAAAGCCGCCTTGGCCGACGCCGAAAAACACACCACCAGTTCGTTCAACCTGTTCGGCAGCCGGGCGGAGTTGAAAGACGACTACACCACGCGCGCGGTCGCCGCCGCGATGGGTATTTACGGCAACACCAAGGAAGAAGCGGTGTATGTCGGCACCCACGTCAATGCGGAACACCAGCCGCTGCTCGGCTCGCAGCCTTACGTGCTGCACTTCGACAAAAAGAATCTGCCGCCCGCGAAGTTCTTCTGGTCGATGACGCTGTACGACCTGCCAGCACGCCATCTGGTCGCGAATCCGATTAATCGCTACTCGATTGGCGATCGCACCAGGGGGCTGAAATACGGCGCTGACGGCTCGCTGGATATCTACGTGCAGAACACGTCGCCGGGCGCGGACAAGGCATCGAACTGGCTGCCGGCGCCCTTAGGCGCATACGACCTCATCATGCGGATTTACGGCCCCGACCAGACCGTGCTCGACGGCACCTGGAAATTTCCCGAGCCGCAAAAGCAGTAAGCCGCGCATGGACGAACCGGAGAACAATATGAATAAGAAAACCGCGACATGGGTCACCGCTGCCGTGCTGGCGTCCGTCGCCGCCCCCATTCTGGCGAAGACGCAGCAGGACCAGCCGGCTCATACGACGGCCACCGCGCCGTCCGCGCCGGGTCCCGTGGCCGGCTACGCGATCTCTGAAGAATACGCACGGCTGGTGGCGCGCCAGACCTACTTCTGGGCGTGGCCGATGGTGAACGTCTACGGCCGTCTGCTGGCGATGAAGCAGGTGCCGCAGCCGGGTCTGAACGGCGGCATCGTGCCGGTCGCGCCGCCCAATCACCTGTCGATGCTGCGCGACTATATCGAGCCGCAGGAGCGATTTGTCGCGTGTCCGAATCAGGATGTGGTCTACGGGTCCGCGATTCTTGATCTGAACCAGACGCCGGTGGTCGTGCAGGTGCCCGATTTCGGCAAACGCTTCTGGGTCTATCAGGCCGTCGATCTGCGTACCGACGGCTTCGCGAGTCTCGGCAAGATGTACGGCACGCGTCCGGGCTTCTATCTGTTAGCAGGTCCTGACTGGCACGGCCAGGTGCCGAAGGGCATCCGCCAGGTGTTCCGCTCGTCGACCGGCGTCGGCAGCTTCATCCCGCGCGTTTTCATGGACGACACACCTGAAGATCGGGTGGCGGTGCAGACGGTGATCGCGAAGGTTGGCCTGTATCCGCTTGCCGAGTACGACGGCAAGGTCAAGGAGACCGACTGGTCGAAACTGCCGAGCTTCGGTCCGGCCGGTGGTGGCGCGGGCGGCAACGCCGAAGAGATCAAATGGGTCGATCCAAACCGGTTCTGGGACGAACTGCCCACGGTGCTCGACGCGACGCCGCCGCAACGCGGCGAAGAAGCGCTCTACGCGCAGGCGCGTGCGCTGATCGCGGCAGCGCAGAAAGATCCGGCGATCAAGACCGCAATCGTCGATGAAGCGGCCAAGGCCGAGGCGGATCTGGTCACGCCACTGTTCAACTTCAACACCTTCGGCAAGCGGCTACCGGCCAATTGGAACACCATCAGCAACGGCGCCGCATTCGGCACGGACTACTTCACGCGCACGGCGGTGGCGAAATCGAACATCTTCGTCAACAAGCCTAACGAGACCAAGTATTTCTACGCCGATGCCGACGCATCCGGTCAGCGTCTCGACGGCAACGCGCACTACACGGTGACGTTTGCTAAAGACAGTTTGCCGCCGGTCAAAGGGTTCTGGTCGCTGACGCTGTACAACGCGCATCACTTCTTTTCGCCGAACGAGCAGCACCGCTACTCGCTCGGCACCAAGAACAAGAACCTGAAGTTCAATGCCGACGGTTCGTTGACGCTCTACGTGCAGAACACGAGCCCCGGCGACGACAAACTCGCCAACTGGCTGCCGGCGCCGGCCAATGAAGCGTTTTCGCTTTATGTACGCGCCTATTGGCCGCAACAGCCGGCGCTCGACGGCAGCTGGACGCCGCCGCCGGTTGTACGCCAGCCGTGAGGGCCACACCGTCGTTCGCCGGTGCGGTTTGGCGCCGCACTTCGTTCACACCTTGGTCCGCAGAGTGAAAATGCGGAAATCTGTTTTCATGAGGATGACTATGAGTCGCCCCAACCGTTTGTTCGCAAGCCGGTCGCTCACCAGGTTGTGCACGGGTGCGCTTCTTACTACCGCCGGCCTGGGTGTCTCCCAGCAAGGGTGGGCTACTGAAACTGGCATCGGCAGGCCGATCACCGGTATGCAGGTCTCACCCTATGCAGGCGTGGTGCCGCCCACCAGCGATTGGATCGTGTCGGCCAACACGATTTATTACGAGGGCTCACTCGGGGCGAGCAAGACGATCCCGATTGCCGGTACCGTCACCGCCGGCCTCGACTATTCGATCGTGTACACGCTCGTGAACGCGGTCAAGACCTGGGGTATTACCGCAGGCGGCTGGAACTTCGCTTCTTCGTTTGGCGTGCCGATCCAGTACACCGACGTGTCGTCGTTTCACGGCCACTTGCCGAACGACCACAACACTCAGTTTGCTGATCTCTTCTTCACGCCGGTCGTGGCCGGCTATCACCTGACCAAGACCGACCACATCGCGCTGAGTGTGCAGATCTATGCGCCGACCGGCGCGTACAGCACGAGCCGGCTTGCCAATGCCGGCCAGAACACGTGGACCTTCACGCCGACGGTCGCCTACACGAAGCTGTTCCCGAAAGAAGAGATCGAGCTGTCGTTGAACTACGGCGTCGAGTTCTACACGCCGAACAACGACACGCACTATCACAACGCGCCGGTCAGCGTGCTCGATCTGCTGGCGCTTAAGCGCTTCGGCAGCGGCTGGGGCGTGGGCGTCGTGGGCGGTTATATCCAGCAACTCGGTCACGACAGCGGCGGTCTGGCCGATGTCACCGGGGGCAACCAGGGGCATTCGGTGGGTATCGGGCCGATGGTCACGTGGTCGGGCAAGGTTCAGAAGACGCCGGTGTCGGCATCGCTGCGTTGGGTCAACGAGTTCAACGTCAGCAACCGGCCGAAGGGTAATGCAGTCGAGCTGTCGCTCAGTGCCACCTTCCAATAACGGAGCATGCGTTTGGTGATCCGTTGTGGTTTGCGTAAGCCGAATTCCGTCGACGCCGAGGTCGACGCTGTTTCGCCCGTCGAGGTCGAAACACCCCGCAGCCGCGGCCTGCGCGCCTCGGCGGTGGTCGCGGCGTTGCTGTTGTTGCCGGTCCACGGGCACGCGCAGTCGAAATTCACCGATCCCGAAGACGGCGCATTCGATCTGAGCAATCTGCTGCTGACGCATCGCGGCGTGTTACCGGTGCCGACGCTGATCACCGAGCCCGCGGTCGGCTACGGCGTGGGCCTCGGCCTGCTCTATTTCTCGCTGCCGAAGAAAAGCGCCGATGCGCCCGACGATTCGAAAGCGCCGCCGAACATCACCGGCCTCGGCGGCTTCGCGACCGGCACGCATAGCTGGGGCGCGGGACTGATGCACTTCCACACATGGGACGATGACCACATCCGCTATCTCGGCGTAATCGGCAAGGTTGGACTGCATCTGAACTATTACGGCATCCTGAATCAACCACGCGCCTATCAGCTCGACGGCATCGCACTCGTGCAGCAGGTGTTGTTCAGGCTCGGCAATAGTCACTGGTATATCGGCCCGCGCTATACCTTCTTCGACGCGAGCACGCGTTTCGGTCCGATCATTCCGGAAGGTATTCATCAGTTCGAGAAAGATCAGCGTGTTGCGAAGGGCGGCGTGGTGGTCGACTACGACACGCGCGACAACATGTTCTATCCGTCGAGCGGCACCTATGCCGAGCTCGAAGCGGACCTCGCGCGCGGCGGCCTCGGCAGCTCCACCAACTTTCAGGAGCAGACCGCACGCGGCTATCAGTGGATTCCGCTGTCGAAGAGCTGGGTGCTCGGCCTGCGTGCCGACACCGGTTTCTCGCAAGGAAACATTCCGTTTTTCGCGCAGCCGTATGTGTCGTTGCGCGGTGTGTCCGATGCGAAGTTCCAGGACAACAACCAGCTCACAGCGGAAGCCGAAATCCGCTGGAACGTCACGCCGCGCTGGTCGGTGCTCGGATTCGGTGGTGTCGGTAAAGCCTATGGTCATCTGCATTCGTTTTCGGATGCGCCCACCGCGTTCGGCTTCGGCACAGGTTTTCGCTATCTGATTGCTCGCAAGCTCGGCGTGACGATGGGTATCGACGTCGCGCATGGGCCAGGACAGAACGCGTTTTATGTGCAGGTGGGCAGCGCGTGGCGTTGACCCGAACGATCGGCGTTGCCCGATCGAGGTTCACAAGGAGACGGCTTTTCTGCCCGGTATCCGTTGATGCTGCCGAATGCGGACGCCACGCTGACCATGAGCGAGGATGGGTTCGCCTCGTTCAGCTTTAATCCGATGTTCAACATCGCGACGCCGTAACAGTCTGCATTGCAGAGGGCGCGGACGGCGTATAGCGAGCCGCCCGCGCTGACGGTTTCCGATTCACCGATGTTTATGCTGAAGGACCGTGCATTATGAAAACCACGATGAAGCAATCCTTGCTGTTGCTCGCCGGCGTCTGCACGTCGCTGGCGGTGACACTTGCTACGCCCGCTCAAGCGCTCGCCGCCGCAGCGGTGCAACCCGCACTGCAACCCGTTCCAACCGCGTGGCCGCGCGATTTCGATAGTGCCGAGCAGCGCATCGAGCTGTATCAACCGCAGGTGGAAGTGTGGCAGGGCAACCGGATCGAGGGTCGTGCGGCTTTCGCGGTCGGTGCGAAGAGCGCTACGCCGAACTACGGCGTTGCTCATTTCACGGCGCGCGCTGAAGTCGACAAACCCAGTTCGACGGTGCAATTGCTCGACATCGTCTTCGACCAGGTCGATATGCCGGCTACGCCGGGTGCCGCCGCCGGGGTGAAAACGGCCTTGCAGGCGCGGATTCCGCAAGACGGTCTCATCACCTCGCTTGAACAACTGCAGGCCAGTTATGCCAGCACCCACGAAGGCGGCGAACCCGGGCTCGCGGTGCAGAACAACGTACCCAACATCATCTTTGCCGAACGGCCCACGTTGCTCGTGCTGGTTGACGGCGAACCGAACTGGCGTGCGCTCGGCGACACACACTATCAACGCCTGATCAACACGCGCGCGATGCTGCTCAAAGACGCAAGCGGCACGTTGCATCTGAATGCTGCGGGCTACTGGTACGAGGCGACAGCGCTCGACGGTCCGTGGCATCTGAACGCGGCGCCGCCGCATGAGCTGGTCGCCGCGGCGAACAAAGCGCAAACGAATCTCAAGTCCGACCCGATGTTGCCCGCCGACGGCAAGAAGCCTGCGCAGGCGCCTGACGTAGTGGTTGCCGCGCAGCCGGCCGAACTGGTGGTGACGAACGGCAAGCCTTCGCTGCAACCGGTGAAGGGCGTGAATCTGCTCTCCGTCACCAACGCCGACCACGCGCTCTTCGTCGAGCCGCGCGACAACCATTACTACCTGCTGCTGTCGGGCCGCTGGTTCAGCGCAGCGAGCCTCTCCGGCCCCTGGACCTTCGTCGACGGCAAGAGCCTGCCCGCCGACTTCTCAAAGATCGCCGCCGACGACGCGCATGCGAACGCGCTCGTCTCCGTGCCGGGGACGCCGCAGGCGAAAGAGGCAGCGATCGCTGCAACCATCCCGCAGACGGCGACCGTGTCGCGCAAGACCACCACCTTGCAGGTCGTCTATGACGGCGCGCCGAAGTTCGTCGGTATCGCCGGTACTTCGCTCTCGTATGCGGTGAACACCGCGACGCCGGTGATCCAGACAGCGCCTTCCCAATTCTTTGCTGTCGCCAACGGAATCTGGTTCACGGCGAGCGCGGCGGGTGGACCGTGGCATGTTGCCGATACCGTGCCGGCGGCGATCTATACGATTCCGGCGGCGTCGCCCGTGCATTACGTGACCTACGTTCACGTCTATTCGGCGACGCCGGATACGGTGGTAGTCGGTTATACGCCGGGCTATATGGGCGTGGTCGTCAATGCGGACGGCACCGTCGTGTATGGCACCGGGTATGTGTATGCGCCGTATGTCGGCGACGTCTATTACGGCTATCCGGCTACGTATGGCTACGGCGCGGGCTTCGCGCTCGGCACGACGGTGGGCTTCGCCTTCGGCTTTGCGATCGGCGCCACGTGGGGCGCGCCGTCGCCATACTGGGGACCGTATTGGGGCGGTGGCCCGTGGAGCTGGCAATACGCGAACGTCAACCAGGCCAATATCTACGGCCGCTGGGGGCAGGGCACCGTGACCCACGCGAGCGGCTGGAACGGCTGGACAGGCAATAGCTGGGCAGGGTCGGCGGCGTCCGGTTTCAATCCGTACACCGGCGGTCACTTCCAGGCGAGCCGAGGCGCGGTCGAGAATGCCTACAACGGTAACTTCGCAGCCGGGCGACAAGACTCGTTCAGCAATCCGTCGACGGGACGCAGCGGGGTGGCGCGCGGCGGCGTGGTGGGCAATGAAGGCACCGGCGATTATGCGGCGGGTCGGCAGCGCGCGGGCTACAACGCGCAGACGGGGCGCTACGGCGCCGCTGAAGCGGGCGTGACCGGCAATGCGTACTCAGGCGATCACCAGGCGGGCACGAAAGGCATCGTGGGCAACAAGGACACGGGGCACGCGGTTGCGTGGAATAACGGTAACGTCTATGCGGGCAGCGACGGCAATGTCTACCGGCATGATCAGGGCGGCGGCTGGGAGCAGCGTAGCGCCGGCGGCTGGCAGCCGGTGCAGCCGAACGCGAGTCAGACCCAACGACTCGACTCGCTCAGGCAGGGGCATGATCTTGGGAATGCTCGGGCGAGCGGGCAGTTTCAGCCGGGGCGGCGGTTTGGTGGGGGGGGCGGGAGGTTCAGGCGGTGACGTTGGGGCAGGCGTAGCGTGCGACAACCGCTGTTGCGCGCACGCCAGATCGTTTCTGGGCGACTTAGCATTCCCGCCGCCCTGAAACGCGAGCCTGGCAGTCGAAGAATGAGTGACGGTCCTGACGCCCATGTGTCGCGGTCAACGAGCGAAAATGCAGTTCCAGAGGCTCTCGTATTTCTGGACCTGATGCTTGGCGACCATCCCAAAGCCGAGTCGGCGGAACATGCTGCCCAATTCATCCAGTCGTGTGTCTTCGATCTCGATGAAGACCTCTTTGCAACCGCGCAGCGATTCCATCGCACCGTTGATCGCGGGCACTTCGTGACCGTCCACGTCTATCTTGACGTACTCGGGTTTGGGCAGGCCGAGCTGGGTAACCCACTTGTCGAAGTGCACTAACTGGATCGCATGCACGTGTTGCGGGACAAAGGCTTCACCGGACACTGCCAGCGGCGCATCCACGATCTTCTCGTGCGTGCCCAACTCCATTTTGTGAATATACAGTTTGCCCGCTGCGAACCGGTCCGACACCGCGACATTGAATGCCGAAATGTCGATGTCGTCGCCGCGATTGAGAAAGGCGTTCCAGGACAGCAGGAAATAGTTCGAAGGATCCGGCTCGACGGCAACAACGTTAAGATTTCGTTTGGCCGCGTAGAGCGCGTATATCCCGTTGCTAGCGCCAAAATCGTAATACACGGAAGACTTGGGGATGCGGTCGATCCAGTCCAGCAGCTCGGGTTCGATCTGTTCGATGCCGGCGGCCATCCACAGAAGCCTTTTGTTAAGCGCAAGCCAGCGAAGGCTCAGGCCGCGAACCTCAGTGTCGTAGCAGTATTTGCCCAGATCGAATGCCTCTGCCTGCGCCAAGACTTCCGGGCTCACCAGGCTTTCAACGGGGACATGCTTCCAGGTTTTCATTGACTCAATGCCTTAGGAGAATGCAGTTCGATTTTGCGGAATGACGATTTGCCCCCGTCGCGCGCCTCGAGGCGGTCATTGAGCGTCCGTGCGCGATTCATCGGATATTTCAGCAATTCTACAGAGCGGTGACCGTCTTCAAACTGCGAAAAGGTACCGTAAGAGGCCGCAATTCGATTCTACGTTTTCGGTCGCAACGGTCAGTCATCGATTGACAGCCCCGTATAACGTTGGCGGCGGAAACGGGGCTGGAATCTCCAAAAAGGTCGCCGTACATCGACGCGGCCCCGGGTTTTTCATGCTCCAACCTTGCCGCTGCGATAGGCGGCCACCGTGCTCTTCAATTGATCATGTCCCGTCTTCATGTCAGGCCGCTCCATTTCATCTCGCGGAGGCAGGGAGCAATAACCTAGGACGGCTTTCTCATCGTCGGTGAGAACTTCGTAAATGCGCTCCGGCAATGTTCCGGTAATGTCGAAATTCTGCTTCATCCACCAACGGACAAAGGTAGCAATAAGCGACCAACGGCTGGATCCCGTCGTGTTGCCAAGGGCACCGTGCCAGAGACGGCTATCCCAGATGACGATATCGCCGGCTCGCGTCTGAATCGGTACGGCGTTGGCTATCGCAGACTGGTCGGCATAGTCGTCTGACCGATGCGATCCAGGCACAACCACCGTGCAACCGCGCTCCGGCGTCTGGTCCTCGAGGATTACAGCAACCTGGCAGGCGATACAGTACTTGCCGTTGCTCGGGACGAACGAGTCGATATGCAACGGCATCGCGCCCGCGCCGCTACTACGTCCCGACAGCGAGCGCAAAATGAAATTCGGCTGCTCCTGCGGAATCTGTCGATACCAGGAATCGTTAAGCAAGCCGCGAAGGATCGTCATGACGAGCGGGTTACTCGTGAAGATCCGCGTAAAGCGCACGTCCTCGCGCTGGACGTTGTAAATCGTGTCGTGACCACGATTCAGAAATGGCTGGTCGATCTGCTCAGCTTGCGTCCTTATGGTATTCAGGCGCCGCATGTCGGACAGAAGAGTCTCGACCTCGTGACGTGAGACGGCTTGGGTGAGGACCGTATATCCCGTATCGGCAAGCGCCCTGAGATGCAGATCTGCGGATTGATTCATGATGGATTCGCGTGTTCGATGATGGTTTCGAGGCAGCGGCGTCTGCGTGCAATGTCTGGGCGATGGAGGTTGAATCAGGCCGTGTGCTCTATTTGCTGCGCGACGGTTTAGTCATCGGAGACCAGCGAGGTAGACCTGTCGATCGACGGTGGTTCGGTACGCACTGACGAAATTGCGCCGGTCCCAGTCCCTGCATTCAAAATCATCGAACCGGCAGGACAGCGACAGCTTCCAGTCGCTACTGGGGGACGTTCTGGTTTTGTGAACAAGGAACGGCGACATGAAGAGGATCTGCCCGGCTTCGATCTCCACATCCTGGAAGCCGTCAATCTCCTGCTGGTTTAGCACATATCCGGTATCCGTCTGCATGCCGGGCCAAAGGCCGTGGAGATGACTGCCTGGAATAATGCGCAAGCCGGGTCCGCTCTGGCCAATGTCGGTGATTGAGGTCCACGCGATCACACCTCTCGTCGAGGTGCCCATGCTCGGCCAATCCTGGTGATACGGAAGGCCGTAGCTATTGCCCGTCGCGTCGCTTGCCGTGTAGTGCGTGACGATGGGGCCGGTTTGCACCGGGTCCTCGATTTTCAGGGGATCGTTCAACACGCCCACGATATCCGCGGAGCAAAAGAAACGCTTCACCGCAATGTCTTCGGCGAGCAGTTTGATGACGTTGCGATTGCGCAGCGGATCATCGCGGAACCTGACCAGGAACCGGGTTTCGAACTTGGCCCGGATCGATCGCATCGACGCCTGCACGTCGGCTGAGGAGGCAATCAGGAAGCCCTGCTTCTCGAAGTTTCCGGCGATAATTTGCATTCCGCTCTCCATCTATTCTTCGCGGATGGCCTCGGCATATCCGAAGCCGCTGGCCCCGAAACCGTTGCCGTTGTAAAAGAGGTACAAATGGCCGTCCACGCTGACGACTTCCGGATAAGCGACCATGAACGAATCCCAACCCGTCGCGCTAGTGTCGATTCCCGCAAGCTCATCCAATCGGCGCCATTCGATGCCGTCAGAAGACTCCGCGTACCCAATGCGATAACTGTTCGCCCGGTTTTCGCGGTAGCCCGCATGGCTGCGGTAGCAGTACCACATCCGGTATATCGCGCCGTCCTTGTAGACTGATGCACGGACGATGCCGCCTTCTTCAGGGTTGGCGTAATCGATAGCGATCGTGCCACGGCGTTCCCAATGTATGCCGTCGCGCGACTCCGCGTATTTGAGGTGATAGCGCGGCTCCGCCTTGCCGTCGATGTGCTCCCAGCCTGTGCACGACAGGTACCAGTTCCGCCAGATGCCGTTTTCGATGCGCACGCACGTCGTGGCGCAGAAGTACGGTTCTTTGGCTGTACGATCCATGATCGGGCCTTCGAACAGCCGCCGGTAGCTTTCGCCGCCGTTCTCGCTAATCGCAAGGCCGACGGAGTTGTGATATGGAACCGTGTTGCGCACGTTCCAGCCAATGTAATAGAGGTACTGCGCGCCGCCGTGCTCGACGACGGAGGACGGCATCATTCCATAATCGTCGAAGGTTCCAGGCAAGCCGAGCGGCAGCACGGGATCGGATTGCACCGAAATGACCTCGTTCGGCGCGTCGCCGCGAACCTTCAGCTTTGCGATCAGGCTGCGATTCTTGTCGTCGCGACTGCTGAACAAGATCTTCAGCGCGCCGTCATCCAGACCGGCGAAGGTCGGAATTTGCGCGTGCGAACGGGCCCACGGCACCCGTTTGTCGACCGTATAGATCAGGCCGCGTTTTTCCCAGCGAATGGCCGACATCGACGACTCCTAGACCTTCAGGTCCTTGCTCGACATCGAGAGCTTTTGCGCGGGATTGCCCTTGTAGACGGACCATGGCTCCGTGTTCTTCACGATCGCTGACGCCATCGCGATGAAGCTGCCCTCGCCGATCGTGATGCCGTCACGCAACGTTGCGTTTACGCCGAGAAAGCTATATGCGCCGATCTCACAGTGGCCGGACATCACGACGTGCGACGTCATCGTTACGTGGTCGTGAATGCAGCCGTGGTGGCCGATATGATTGCCGCTCCACAGCACGACGTTGTTGCCGATTCGCGTGAAAGGCTGAATCGTGTTGTCCTCGAGGATGAAACAGTTCTCGCCGATTTCGTTGCCGAAAGTCGTCGCTTTCGAGCTGACGTAGCTGATCATCCGGTAACCCTTTTCCTTGATGTCGCGGAAGATGCGCTCGCGATCGGCATTCATGTGCTTCGGCGACATCGGCGCGAAGAAATGGAAGTCGGAAGCCGGGTATGCTTCAGCCACGTCTTCGTAGGCGACGACCTTGACCCCCTTGAACTGGCCGTTTGCCGGCATGTACGCGCGGTGGACGCAAAACGCCGCGACGTGGTGCGGCGAATCGTGTTCAATATAGTAGTGAGCAAGCTCTGCATAGTCATGCAAGCCGAAGATGAGCACGTTATCCATTAGCTATGCTCCTTGTGCACATAGGTGGTGTACTCGTACAGACCATAGTCGTTTCTCACGACATAGTGACGAGACAGCTCCTTCGCGAGGAAGTCGGTCAGACTGCTGATCGGAAGGTGGAACAGGTCCGCGCGCTCCCAATCGACTTGCTTAGACATCACATTGAATGCGATGCCGCGCCGAGCTTTGCGGAACACGATCCGCAAGACCTCCTTGAAGTAGTCGAACATGTCGTCGAACGAGAGTCCGCGCTTTTCGGTGAACACGCCGTTCATCACGATGTAGTCGAACTCGCCGACCCGCTCGGGTTCGCACAAAACGTCGACACACAGGTACGGATTCTGCGGATACTTTCGCGCTGACAGATCACAGAACGCGGAGGATGCATCGAGTCCGGCATATCGCAGCCCCGTTACGTTGTGTTCAAGCATGTATTGATACAGGTGCGAAGCACCGCACCCAAAATCGAGCAGCGTTTGTTCCGTCGCCGACGGCTTGATGAGCCCCAGCATGACCTGGTAGCGCGTCGCGGCATCGGCTTCGTTGGGCCAATCGACGCCGCGGTGCGAATCGCCGAATTTCCCGAGGCAGTCTTCGTAGTGGCGGATGATCGTATGGTAGGTGTCAGTCATCGCAGCGTCCGCTTTTCAACATGTTCGCGACGGTCCGGTCGTCGTTGCACATCAGCACGTCGATGATCGACAGGCCGGGCATGAACTCGGCTCCGGATTGGTCGTACAGCGGCAATGCCGGCTGCAGGAACTGCAGTTTCACGCCGGCCAGCTCGAAAGCAGCGTTTTCATAGAGCTCCCTGCCGCCGATTGCATTCACATAGATGCCTATGTGCTCCCGCAAGCAGATGTCAACGATCCGTGACTGCGCCGTCAGGTTCGAGTTTTCGTACCGTCGCGACGAGCCGATGATTTCCGTTCCAAGGCCCAGAAAATCGCGCAGATTGACTAGGCCGTGGCGCAGATAGTCGGCCAGATTGGCGGCCGGATGGCGGACGATCCTTTCGACTAGCGGGAACACGCGCGCGAACTGCGGGGCGCGCGAATAAGCCTGGCGAATGGTCTTGAGAAGCTTGTCGCGCCATAACAGATCGTTGTTCACGCTGATTTCGCAGATCAGCTTGTTCTGGCTCGCCTGCTTCAATGGGACGGTGATCAGGTGCGGCGCGCCGTTGATGTTGATCCGGTTACGATTGATCCAGCCGCGGTTGATGAAGTTGACGTCATCAAATATGACGAACGCGTCGACTTCGGCCATCAGCTGGAAGTAGCCGAGATAAGGAAAGAAGTAAGGCTGCATGATCGCAAGCCGACGCTCAGCTCGCATATTGTTGCAGTCCTGCGGCGGCGAGCACGATATCGATGATCTTGTCCTGCGTGCGCATAGCAAGCCCCGGAAAAATCGGCAAGCAAAGCACTTGGCGCGAGATTTCGGTTGCGACCGGCAGGTTCGCCTGCGACGCCGAAGGCAGGCCGCGATACGTCGGGAACTCGCTGATCAGCGGATAGAAGTAGCGCCGCGCCGCGATCTTTTGGGCGCGCATTTCGTCGTACAGCGCATCGCGGCTAACCGGGAACTCGCGCTCGATGCGCAGCGGCACGTAAGAGTAGTTGCGCGTGCAGTACGGAGGCACGTCGAGCATGCGCAGGCCTTTGACATTCTGGAACGCGAGCCGGTAGCGCTCGTTGATTCTCGCGCGCTCGGCAAGGATATGGTCGATGTGCTTCAGTTGCAGCAGACCGAACGCAGCCTGGACCTCGTTCATCTTACCGTTGATGCCCGGTCCGACCACGGTCACTTCGTCGACGAAGCCGAAGTTCTTCAGGTGGTCGATGCGGCGCTTGGTCTTCGCGTCGCGGCAAATGATCGCGCCGCCCTCGAAAGTATTGAACACCTTGGTGCCGTGAAAGCTCAGCACCGACATATCGCCGAATTCGAGCACCGAGCGGCCGTGGCGCTTGACGCCAAACGCGTGCGCAGCGTCGTAGAGGACGCGCAGACCGTAGTTGTCGGCGATGCGTTCGATCTCCTCGACCGCGCAGGGATTGCCGTACACGTGGACCGGCAGGATCGCGGTGGTCTTCGGCGTGATGGCGGCTTCGATCTTCGTCGGATCGATGTTCATCGTGTCCGGATCGATATCGGCGAAAACGGGGGTGATGCCGTTCCAGTGCAGCGCATGTGTCGTCGCGACGAAGCTGAACGGCGTGGTGATCACCTCGCCCGTGATCTTCATCGCCTGCAGCGCGGTAATGAGCGCGAGCGTGCCGTTCGAGAACAGCGACAGATGCTCGACCCCGAGGTATTCGCACAACTGCGCCTCGAGCATCTCGTGGAACGGCCCGTTATTTGTCACCCATTTGCGCTCCCAGATCTGCTCCAGATACGGAAGGAATTCGTCCAGCGGCGGCAGGTAGGGCTGCGTGACGGGAACCAGCTTGTTGTCCATGGGAGCCTTCCTTTCGGCACTCGATAGCCAATGTTGCGAACGTATCGTCGTTCGCCGTGCGGACCGATTCAGGCTATCGCTCTGTTGGCCACACGCCGGACTTCGAGAACTAGTGTGCCACCGGCTACGCGCGTTCGATCGGCCGATCAGATGGGTGAATTTGGGTCAATTCAGGTTAGCCAAGGCGGGTGCCGGCAGCGGTCGATCGCATGGCAAGAACGTTGCCACAGGCGCACCGTCAGAGCACTTCTTGTCCCAGCGGCAACGAGGAATCGAAGGCCACGGGAGGCTTGCCTTCCGTCCACCGTTGCCACATCAGGCGCAGTGCGCGTGACATTCCCTCGGCGATGACGCCCGGCAGGAAGTAAGCCGAGTGCGCGCAACGCTCACGCATGCGCGCGCGCAACTCGGCAAGCGTGGAAAGATTGTTCGCCCAGTCGACAGCTTTTTCGACGAAGTCGGTTGGGTCAGATGCAATGAACCCCTCCAGCGCCAGGTGTGACATGGTCACTGCACCGCCGCGGCTAGCAGCGGATCGGCCAGGGAGCGTGAGCGTTGGCACACCCATCCAGGCGGCATGCAAAGTTGTCGTTGCGCCCGCATAGGGAAATGCGTCGAGGCAGATGTCGACGGCATGGTGATGCTGCAAATAACCACGCATTTGCAGGCGAGGGCGCGATTCCAGGCGAGTGCGGTCGATGCCCTCCTGCTCGAACCAGTCGACGAGCTTGTTGTAGCCATCCTCGGCTACTCCCGCGATCAGCATGCGTGCTGTCGGCACTGCGTGCAGCACTTGTGCCCACAGCTTGATGACCTCCGGGCGCAGCTTGTTCATCCGGTTAAAGCTGCCGAATGTGATATACCCATTGGCGAGGGCAGGCAGGCGGTTGGTAGGCGGTGCCACCTCTGCGGGGGCGAAGGGCGCTGGCGCGGGCAGGTAGACCATTTTCTCGACGAATTGATTTTCGGCCTCGCCGGGGGGCACGAGAAAACGGTCGCCAAAAAAATAGTCCATGGTGCGCATCCCCGTCGTAGCGGGGTAGCCCAGCCAGCTGACCTGGATCGGCGCCGGCTTGCGCGCGAAGGTCTGCAGCCGATTTCGCCCCGTATGGCCGGACAGGTCGATCAGGATGTCGATGCCGTCGGCTCGGATCTGGTCCGCTAGCGCGGTGTCGCTCATGCGGTACACGGAAGCCCAGTTGTGGAAGTGCGAACGCAGTCGCACTGAGACGTCGTCGACGATTGAGTGGTTATAGTACGCGTACAGCGCCAGGCCAGGATCGCGCGCCAGGTCCACGAGCAGAGGCTCGAGGAACGAGGCCACCGCATGTTCAAATAAATCCCCCGAGACAAAGCCAACTCGTAAGGTGCGCTGCGGATCCTGCGAGTTGGTGTGGCGCTTGTGCTGCGCAGGGAGCTTGCGCTCCAGGCGTTCGCCAAAAGCGCGATGCTGTTTCGCCAAATCGTCCGGATCCACGTCCTCACTGTGGGACAGGCAGAACAGGAGGTTACTGCGCGCCGTGTCGTAGTCGGGGTCGATCGCCAGAGCGCGGTGGAAGGTGTCCACGGCTTCGGCAAGTCGACCTTGCAGCTGCAGCATCAGGCCGAGATCGTTGAGCGTTTTTGCGTTGCCGGGAGCGAATTCGAGTGTGCGCCGAAAGACCGCCTCCGCTTCGCCCAAGCGAAACTGCCAGTATAGGGTCTGGCCGAGCATGTTGTGCGCCAGCGCGTGCTCCGGCTTCAACGCGATCAGGCGCCGGTATGCTTGTTCAGCTTCGGCGACACGGCCCTGTTCCTTCAGCAATTCCGCTAGCACTAGCATGACTTCGTGGTCTTCGGGCGCCAGTTCGATGGCTTTGCGCAAACGGTCCGTGGCCTCGCCTGCCTGCCCTTGCGCGCGCAAGGCGAGACCCAGCATTTTCCAGCCAAGTGGATGGCGTGGGTAGCGATTGGCTACGCTTTGTGCGAAGGCGGCGGCCTCGGCCATGCGACCGCTATTGAACAGCGCCGCCAGCCGTTTGGTTTCGGTCATTTGCGGCGCGGCAGCCGCCTGCTTGCGTGCCCTCGGGGCGACGACCGTTTCGGACGCGTCGGGTGCCGGGGCTGGCGTGGGTGTCGCCTCGGGATGCGGTGCCTCGGGGCTTGCGGCTGCGTGATCGCGGGGCGATAGCTCGGATGCTCGCTGGAGTGGGGCGAGCGCCTGATCGACGAGTCCTTGCTGCTGAAGCGCCTCGCCCAGCGCCTTCCAGCCGAAACCGAGCGTCGGGAAAATCGCCGTCATCTGCCTGGCGACGGCTTCGGCCTGCTGATGTTGCCCCAGCGTGGACAGCGCGTTCAGCGTGGCGATGAACTCGCTCACCAGCGCTTCGGCCTGATCCGCAGTCAACGCATCCGCGGAGGCAGGGTCGGCGGTGCCAGGATCGTCCAGCTGAGCAGCGGGTGCAGCGTAGCGCACCTCGCCGGCGTTCGAATCGGGCTGGGGTGCTTCGGCGAGGGGACTCGCGGTCGCGTGCGCTGCCCGCATGGCGTCGTCCTTCGCCTGTTGCAGCTCGGCCAGCACGTCAAGTGCGCGCCCCTCGTCCGCGGCCAGATCAATCAGAAATGCCTTGCGGTGCTGCTTGAGCCAGTCCAGCGGCATGTCCCACCAAGCGAGTTGGAGCAACTTCTCGCGTACTCTCTCGGAGAAACGGAAGCCCGTGAGGCGGGCCGGCGATCCTTCGTAGATGCCGTAAGGCTCGCCGAGAAAGTGCGGCGGCACGACGGATCGCGCGCCGATCACACACCCGCTTTTAATGACGCTGCCGCCGAGGAGCATCGCCTCATCGCCGATCGACACGTCGTGGTGGATGACGGTGTCCGGATAGTTCGGCGCGGGCGCATCGTCGATGCGAAAGCCCGGCGGCCCGAACGGTACGGCGCACAGGGTGTGCGTGCTTTGCGGATCGCTCAGCAAGAAGCGCAGCCGCAATCCACCGGCGACGTGCTTGCCGATCACCAGCCGTTGAGCGCCCTCGCCGCATTTGACGATCGAACCGGCGCCAAGCATGGAGCAGCGACCGATCTGCAGCGAGTCCACCTCCACAGCCTCATCGCGCGCATTGCGGAACAAGTCTTTGGGAATGGCGGAAACGGCGCCGTCTTTGTAGCCGATTACAACAAATTGATTTGACGACGGGTGATTGGTAAGTACGCCAATACAATCGTCGGAAGTCTTCACATTCATTTGTGTCCGCCATGGTGCTGTGGGGTCCGCTTCGCTCAAGGACTGGGTGCAAGCGGGAACAAGCGCATGCTGTGCGAGCGCAGTTTAGGCCGCAGTGTATATGGCGGCGGCATGTGTAGACGCCGCAAAATGAACCGCAAATTGGCTTCTGTTCGCGGGAAGGACTAAGCGTTGGCTCCCGGCGCTCAGGTCAACCGTAGCGCGGCAGCCCGTACGTGTTGTGCAGGGCCAGGGATTGCCGATTACTTGCAATCAGCGCGGAAAGACGCGCAAGCCGCGGCGCCACACGCTCGCGCACCTCTGTCTCGTCCGAAAGAATGCGGCGAAGCAGCGCGTCGAGGCGTGCCCGCTGTGATACGTCGAACGAGAAGCGGCCATGTACTGGCCGAAGCGTATCGACGAGGGCGGAATAGTGTTGTTGCAACGCGATGACCCTATCCCAGTCGTCTTGTCGGGCTGCCTTCAACATGTTGTCCGACAGGTGCGCGATGGTCTCATAGCGCTGGAACAACTGCTCATGCGTGCTGGGAGCATCCATATTCCGTCACCTCGAGGTCGACACGCGGGCCGGCGATGCGGCACTGGCGACCTGATCTTTGATGCCTTTCCAACCGTCCTCGATCGTACCGAGCAGATTGTCGACTTCCTCAAGCCGTGCCGGGTCATTGTTCAGATTGGCTTCGAGCAAGCGACGCTTCATATATTCGTAAAGACCGTCGAGGCGTTGCGCGAGTTCGCCGCCTTTCTCGAGATTCAACCCTTGCTGCAAGCCGCCGCCGATGATCACGATTGCATGCGATATCAACCTGCCTTTCTCGGCGATGTTGCCGTTAAGCATATGCAAACGGCTCATGCGGACGGCGCGACGCGCCCCTTCGAAAAGCTGAGCGACGAGTTCGTAAGGGCTCGCGCCTAGTACGCCGCTTTCCACACCGATGCGCGCGTAGCTATCTGCGCCGAATTTTTGAGGCGAATACATGATTGCTCCCTTCCTTATATTAGCGGGCCCTGCATGACGAACGTCCTCAGGAGGCTGACGTCGGCGGGTTGAACGTCAACTGCAGGAAGCTTGCGGTCGATTGCATCTGCACTACTATGGCGTTCAATGCAGCGAACTGCGTGGTGTACTGCTGCTGCACCTGCGAAATGTAGGTCTGTAAGCTGGTTTCCTGGGTCTGCAGCGAGGTGACCTGGGTGTTCAAGGTGTTGGTCGCACTAGCAATCGAACCGCTCGTCGGCGCGGTCGCACTTGTCACGATCGAGTTGAGAAGCGATGCGAAGCCTTGCGAATAGTTCACGTTACCGAGCGCTCCGGTGGCGTTGCCTGTCACCTGGATCATCAGCCCTGCCGTGGGACCGCTGTTACCCGCCGTCAGTATTTGACCACTTCCGGTCGCCGTAACGCCGTTAATAGTCCCGGCCACGTTGAATCCGCTCGTGGACGTGGCCGAACCCCCGAACAGTTGCGTGGCGCCCGAACCGGAAATGTTGACCGACGAAGTCGAGCCGTAACTTGCCGAGGCGATGCTCAAGATGCCGTTGGCTTGCGTCACATTCACCGACACGCCCGCCTGCTGCAGCGTGCTGTTGGTGTTGATGGCTGTCTGCAGTGCCGTCGCGAGTTGCGACGACGTGTAGATTCCCTGGGGAACCGTGATGCTGGCCGGGGATCCGTCCACCGCCACCGCGAGCGACATGCCGCCAGTGGGGATGGTGGTCGAGTTGGCTTGACTGATGCTACCGCCAAAGAGCTGCGTTGCGCCGTTGCTCGTGCCGTCCGCGATCGAGATCGTCTGGCCGGACGGCGGCGTCACGCTCAACACGCCGTTGTTCTGCGTAACGGTGGCTGTCAAGCCAGCGCTACTGAAATCCGATTGCAGTTGCGCCGCAACGGCGGCTGGAGTGGCGTTGGTGAGTGGCGTCAAATTGACGGTCTGTTGCGTGCCGTTGATCGTCACCGTCATGCTGGTTCCGGATGCGATCGTGGTCGAGCCGCTCAACGCAATCGAGCCGGTCGCCGTGTCGTAGGTCGGCGTCGACGAGCCGGCGAACGTCCCGTTCGTCGCGGGTTGCGTGATGTTGACGGCGTACGAGCCCGGCTGCGTGTTGGTGCCGCCGACCAGGAACGTGACATTGCTGTTCGTCGCCGCACCGGCCGTGCCGAACAGCGCGGAGAACTGGCTCGGGTTGCTTTGCAGGGCTTGCGACAGCGCCGTATCGTCGACCGACAGCGTGCCGTCGGAGTCGAGCCCGATTCCGACGGCGGCGAGAGACGAGTAGCCGCTTCCCGTTCCGGTCAAGCCGCTGGCGAGCACCGTTTGCAGCTGGTTCTGGATCTGCATGGTGGTGGCGTCGCCGATCAGGGGGCCGTTGGTGCCACCCGGATTGTAGGCGGTCAGTTGGCCGATCGTGCTGTGCAGCGTGTTGTAGGCTGACACGAAGTTGTCGATGTCGGTCTGGACCGAGCTCGTATTGGCGGCTACCGAGACCGTCGACGTTCCTGTCTGCTGGAGGTTCAGCGTCAGCCCCGGCACGGCGGTGCCGACCGAATTCGACGAGCTGGTGAGCGACAGACCGTTGACCGTCAGGTTGGCGTCCTGGGCCTTGACGGTCTGCGTCATCGTATCGCCTGTGCCCGGCGGGTAGGTCAACATGGAAGCCAGACCGGAGTCGCCTTGCACCGATACCTGCATGCTTTCATTGGCGCCGGTCTGATTCGAAGTCAGCACCAAATGGTATGGGGTGTTGCTGCCGTCGTTGACGATCGTCGCCGTGACGCCGAGGTTGGCGCTGTTGATGGCGTCGCGCAGGCCCGCCAGCGTGTTGTTGCCGCTGTTGATCGTGATGCTGCCACCCGGTTGCGCCGCGTTTTGCGTAAAGGTCGAACCGTTCTGTGTGCCGAACGCGATGGTGACCGTCGACGTGGCGCTGCCCGACGTGAGGCTCGTGTTCAGGCTGGCCTGGCCGGCCGTGGCAAGCGATTGCGCCTGCGCCAACTGCGTCGTGTTGACCGTATAGGTGCCGGCCTGCACGCCGATGACGGCGCTCGCGGTGACTGCGGCCGTATTGCTGGACGTGGCAGTGTACGAGTTGAATTCGGTCGGCCTCGTCAGCGCCGCGAGCGACTGCTGGAATGTAGAGAGTGCCGAGTTCAGCTGGCCGTACGCCGAGATCTCGGTGTTCACGCCGGTCACCTGATTTTGCAACTGGGTGAGCGGAATGCTCTCGACCTGCATCAGGCCCGTCAGCACCTGGCTGATCGGCACCGTAGTGCCGATGCCGAGCGCGGCCGACGAGATGATCGACGACGCGGACGGCACCGTCGCGTTACTCGTCGTCGCCGACGTGCCTGTGCCCGTGGTGGCGGTCGTTGCCGTGCTGCCAGTCGCAGAAATCGGGGTGGACATAAGTAGCCTGTGCCTTCTAGTGTGGTGCGTCGCGCCTTACTCGCTGCAAGCATCGCCAGCGCGTGGGCGCGGGGCGCGCGTCGCGCCGGAGGTGCGTCGGTTTTGGGGGCGGCGCGAAAACGCTGCGAGAGGGCCGCAAAAACGCCGCCTCCAAAACCGGCCGGCGCGAGAGCGCCGGCCTTGTACTACGAGGTTACTGCTGGATTGCTATGTTGCCTTACTGGAGCAGCTTCAGAACCTGCTGCGGCAACTGGTTCGCTTGCGCGACCATCGCTTGAGCAGCTTGCGACAGCACTTGGGCACGCGAGAGCGACGACGTTGCCGCGGCGTAGTTCGTGTCCTCGATCGACGACTGCGTCGACTGAGCGTTTTGCACCGACGAGGTCAGGTTCGAAATAATCGACGTGAAGCGGTTCTGCACGGCGCCCAGCTGGCCTTGAAGCGTGCTGACCTGGTTCAGCGCAGCATCCACGGTCTCGATCGTCTGTTGTGCGCCTGCCACCGTCAGTACGTTGGCGTCTGCAAGCGAGCCGCTCGCCGAAGCGACGTAGCTGTTTTGCTGGACGCCGCCGCCGGACAGACCCGACACAGAACCGCCGCCGTCCGAGATCGTGAGGTTCGAGCCCGGCGTGGCCTGGCTGTCAGTCAAGACCAGCTCACCTTGCGTGTTCACGCTCGCGCTGATGCCTGCAGCTTGCAGTTTCGCGTTCGCGTTGATGCTTTGGGAGATCGTCGTTGCCGTATCGTTTGCGTGGACGGTGATCGCCACGTTGGCGCCGAGGTTCCCGCCGGAAATATTCAGGGTACCTGCAGTGGCGTCGGCCGGTGTAGCCGTTGCCGTGTACGTCTGGATCGTTTGCAGATTGTCGGCGGTGTTCGTGGAGTTGTCAGTTTGCGCCGCGATGTCGTCCGCACCCTTGCCGGAAAGCGAGATCGAGCTGGCCGATGACAGCGTGACGGAACCATACAGCGTGCCCGTCGATTCGGCGCTGCCGCCGGTGGTCGCAACCAGCGCGGAAAGGGTGCCGTTGGCGGTGGCGCTATTGATCTTCTGCGCCGTATTGCTCAGGCCGCCTGCAATGTCAGCGCCGGTGGTGCCCTGGCTGATCGAGATGTTGCTACCGTCCGCTGCGTTGAAGGTGAACGTCTTGCCGTCAGCGGCGAGCGACGCCGTCACACCGGTGGTGCCCGACGCAGCGTTGATCGCGTTGAGCACGGTCGTTGCGCCCACCGAGCCGCCGGCGGCGATCGAAACACCTGCCGAGCCGAACACATTGGTGCCGTTGATCGTCAGGTTGAAGGTTTCGGTGGCTGCAGTGGTGCTGCCGTTGGCGATGCTGGTGAACGTCGCAGTCTGCGTGTTCGTCGCGCTAGCCGTGAGGCCGGTGATGTCCGTATTGTTGATCGCTGTTGCTGCGGCGTACGCGCTGTCTGAACTCTGACCAGGGTTGCCGCTGCCCGCCACGGGGGTGCCGACCGTGACGGCAGGCGATCCGCCCAGGGAGATGTTCAGCGCTTCGGCCGAGAGGCCGCCGGTTGTCAGGCCTTGCAGCGAGAACGTGGTGTTTGAGGTCTGGCCAATTTGCGAGGTCTTCGCGCCCTGGCTCAGGTTCACCCCGATCGTCTGGCCGGCGTTCGCGCCGACCTGGAAGTTCTGCGTGCCAAACGAGCCGTCAAGCAGGTTCTGGCCGTTGAAGCTCGTGGTCTGCGCGATCGTGTTGATCTGCGCAAGCGACTGCTGGACTTCCTGGTTCAGCGCCGCGCGGTTCGCAGCCGAATTCGACGCGTTCGATGCCTGCACGGCCAGCTGACGGATCGTCTGCAGGTTGTTCGTGATTTGCGTGAGTGCGCTTTGGCCGGTTTGCGCGAGCGAGATGCCGTTGCTCGCGTTCTGCTGGGCAACGGTCTGGCCGTTGATCTGCGCTTGCAGCGTGGTGGCGATCGCTTGGCCGGCGGGGTTGTCCGCTGCGCTGTTGATCGAGAGACCCGACGACAACTGGGTGATCGCGGTGGTTACCGCAGCCTGGTTGTTCTGCAAATAGTTCTGCGCAATTTGCGACGCAATGTTGGTATTGATAACCGTAGTCATTCAATTGCTCCTAGATTCAATAGTTTGCACATTTCGGCAAGTCCGCCGTAACGTACGGCCGTGCATCGCGATGTCAATTCGCCGTCGTTAAATGGGTTATCGGATAGGTTCTCGAAATCTTTAGTACTGATAGTGAGCGCGACAACGTTTCACCTTTCCGAACGCGCTTGATTCTTGAGTGAAAGCCACTCCATCGTCAGTCAGACCAGCCAGCGGAACGGCCAGACCGCACCATTAGCGCGCGTTCGCTGCCGGTTGGGTCGGGTACTGCGACGGGGGCGCCCCTCCCGAATCGGTTTTCGCTCGCGCGAAGGGTTGCCGGCCGCCTTGGCGCTGCACCCGTGCATCTACGCGAAGACGTGGCCGCTCGCGTCATCGCCTCGTTCAGCCCCCGCCGAACCGGTCCGCGTGTAATTCGATGCTGCAGTGCAGCAAAACGGCGATTCCCCAAGTTAGCCCTAACTTAACCCGCTGTTTCGACCATTGCCGCCCATCGACCTGATTAAGAATGACGGCATTCACTTGTCATTACCTTTGATTACGCTTATGACTGACCCGCTTTGTCGAATGTGCGCCGGCCTGCATCCCGGTCTGGAAGTCGATGCATACGCCGACGCGCACGCGAGCGCGTCCGCATTGTCGCGGCTCGCCGCGATCCTCGATGCCCAATGCCGCCATGCGGACGCCGCCACTCTTTTAAAGGCGGCACATATTGCCGCACCGGCGTTGCCCGGCTTGCAGGCGCGGCTCGCGCTTTCGCTTTCGGCCGCTGGCGAACATGCCGCGGCGCGTGAGCAGTTCGAAGCCGTTGTGGGGGACGATGCATCCGCGGATGCATCTGGCGTGGACAATCCCCCGGTAGCGTCGCGACTCCAACTCGCTTATTCGCGCACGCTCCTTGCGCTTGATGCGCCGAAAGAAGCGCTGGCGCAAGCGGACAATGCCGTCGCGGGCAATGGCGACGACGCATGCGCCCACGCCGCGCGCGGCGATGCATTGGCTGCGCTGCTCCGACCAGTCGACGCGCTCACCGCCTACCAACGCGCGGCCATGCTCGAACCGTCATTGGCATGGGCGCACTATGGCATTGGCGAAATATTTATTGAACTCGGCCGGCCCATGGCCGCGTTGGAGGGGCTGTCGCGCGCCCTGGCGCTTTCGGAACGCACGCAGCAGGACGCTGACGCCGCGGCGCAGACTCTCACGCCGCCGGCGCCGCTCAGCTTTCCGTGTTTGCCGGTCCACGCTTTATCCACGTCCGCTATTTGCGAGTCGATTGGACTGGCATGGGCCAAAGGCTGTCAACTCGCGCAAGCGCTGCCCTGGTTCGAACGTGCGCTGGAACTCGAGCCGAACCGAGCGACTGCTCTGCGGCATATGGGTAACACGCTGGCGATGATGCGTGCGGACGACGCTGCGCTGGCGTGCCTTCAGGCGGCCCGTCGCGTGCGTCCTGACTGGGATAAGGCCTGGCTCGACGAGGCGGGCCTGCTGCTGCGTCGAGGCGACTATTCGGGAGGCTGGCGTGCGTATGGCAAGCGCGAAGGGCAGCGGCTGCTCGAAACTCTGCCGTCCTGTTGGTCCGGCGAAGAGCCGCTCGCCGAAAAGACGATTCTGCTGATTGCCGAACAGGGCCTCGGCGACACGATCCAGTTCGCGCGTTATGCGCCGCAGGTGGCGGCTCTCGCGCAGCGCGTGATCCTCGAGGTTCAACCGCCGCTGCGGCCATTGTTCGACGAAGTGAGCCGGGACTGGGGTGTCGAAGTCGTTGCGCGCGGCGACGCGCGACCCGATGGCGACCATCAATGCTTGCTGCTCAGTCTGCCGCGCGTACTCCGGACGGCGCTTGACACCACCCGTGAGCCGACCGGCTATCTTCGCGCCCCCGCGGAGCGGCGAGCGCTCTGGAGCGAGCGGCTTGCGGCCCGCAGCGCGACGGGACGATTGCGGGTTGGTCTTGCATCGGCCGGCAATCCGCAGTTCAAGAACGACGCACTGCGCTCGATTCCGCTCGCAGCTTTCGAAACCTGCTTTGACTTACCGGGCATTGACTGGGTGATCCCGCAGCCGGAGATCCGCGACGCGGATCGCGCGGTGTTGGAGCGGCATGCCGGCGTCATCTCGTTTGGTGCCCAATTGGAGGACTTTGCCGATACGGCGGCATTGCTCGAACAACTCGACCTGGTGATCTCGGTCGACACTTCGATCGCTCATCTGGCGGGGGCACTCGCGCGCCCGGTGTGGATTCTGCTGCCGCACTTTCCGGATTGGCGCTGGATGCACGATCGCGCCGACACGCACTGGTACCCGAGTGCGCGGCTTTTTCGCCAGACGGCAGCGCATGACTGGGGCAGTGTGATCAAGCGAGTGCGCGACGAGCTTTCGTTACGAGTCGCGCAGTTCGCATGAATAGGCGGTTATTTCGTCCTCTGTTCCTTCTTTGTGTTCCGTCCGGTTCCAGTAACCTACGTTGGGGGCTCGATTTGAAGTCTCCGCGCAGGCAGCTTCGTGGCTCCGCTTATGCCGGACTATTTTTCTACGACAGGACATAGACATGTCGCCCATCAACCGCCTGAAGTTGTCCTTGGTTGCCAGCACATCGACTCGTGTCCCGCCTCACGCGAATCAAGCAGATGCAACGTCAACGGCGACGATGCCCGAAGGATGGTTCTGCGAGGAAGTAGGTTATGTGGGCGAGACCACTGGGGACGCTCGTGCCCTCACGCTTGCCCGTCCAGCGCGGCTTGACTGAACCGTGCGTAAGAAAACGCACGTGAAGCTAACTCCTCTCACCGTGTATCACTTTATCGAAGCGTCTCATCCATGAATCCTGTTCAAACACCGCTCACTGCGGAGGCAGGGCACCCACCGGCTTATCAGCCGTTGGGTCTGGCCGCTTTGCTCAGAGCAGCGACGGCGGGAAATGATCTCACGCCGCTCGGGGAGCGCTTGCTCGCGCATAGCCAGCGCTATGAGGATCCGTACGCCCTACTCGAATTGTCCCTGGTGCTGCAACTCAAATACCAGAAAGCGTCCGCACTCACCGTTCAAAACCTGGCACTTCAAATGCGCAGGCATTACCGGCTAAAGAGTGCGCGCTCGGCCGAGGCGCCGGTAAAGGTGCTCGTGCTCAAATCCCCTGGCGATCTCATGGCGAATACGCCGTTTGAATGCCTGGTTGAGAGCGCCGATCTTCAGGTCGACGTGTTGTACGTTGATGGAGATTTGCCTCAGGACGCGAGTTTGCCGGAACACGATGTCATTCTCGTCGCGGCGTGCGCGTTGGATGAAAACGCTGACCCGCTCGCTCGAATTGCAGCGCTAACCCGTCGCGCTGATTGCCGTGTGCTGAACCGGCCCGAGCGCATTTCGCACACAACGCGTGACGCTGCCTATGCGCTGCTGGGCAAGGTTCCCGGGATTTGCATGGCGCACACCGTGCGGCTGTCCCGCGAGCGGATTCTCGAAGCCGCGTCAGGTACGTTCGATCTGTCCGATGTGCTAGACGGACACTACCCGTTCATTGTGAGGCCAGTGGGCTCGCACGCCGGACAAGGGTTGGTGAAAGTGTCTGACGGGCTTGACCTTGCACGTTATGTGAACGGCACGGACGTTCAGGAATATTACGTCGCGCCTTTTATCGACTACAGCAGCGCGGACGGCTTGTTCCGTAAGTACCGGATCGTGATGATTGAGGGGGCGCCTTTCGTGTGCCATATGGGGATTTCGCGCGAATGGATGGTCCACTACCCGTACGTCGAGATGATTGCGCACCCTGAGCGCAGGGAGGAGGAGGCGAACCTGATGGCAAGCTTCGATTCCGACTTTGCTGTGCGTCACCGCGAAGCGCTTCGCATGATTGCTGAAACGACTGATCTGGACTACGTAGGATTCGACTGCGCTGAAACGAGCGATGGCCGTCTGCTCATCTTCGAGATTGCCACCGCGATGGTCGTGCATGACATGGACGATCCAGACACGTTTCCTTATAAGGCCTCGCAAATGCGTCGGGTCTTCGACGCATTTCACCAGATGCTGCGCCGCGCGGCAGCGGGCTCATGTTAATTCAACCGAAGGCTTGTCCACGAACCATGAAATCCAACACATTGAATTTTTCCGGTGGTCCCGGTGCGCTTCCGGAAACCGTGCTGGAGCAAACCCGTGAGGCCGTTGCGCGTCTGCCGGAGACGGGCATATCGGTGCTCGGCATGAGCCATCGATCGGACTGGTTCCTGTCGATACTGAATGAAGTAGAACAGAACCTGCGCAGCCTGCTCGGCATTTCCGATGACTACGCGGTCACATTTCTGCAGGGTGGCAGCAGTCTGCAGTTCGCGATGATTCCAATGAATTTCGCTACGCAGGCCAGCGCACCGCCAGAATACGTGACGTCCGGCTATTGGAGCGGTCGGGCGACCTCGGAAGCGGCCAAAGTGACCGCGAGAAAGGTCGCGTGGGATGGTCGCGCGACGGGCTATCGGCAACTGCCTGACCTCCAGGCGCTGGATGTGTCGAGGTCGGCTGCTTATCTGCACTACGTGTCGAACGAGACCGTGGAGGGCTTGCAATTTCCTAATTGTGAAGATGAGATGCCCGTGCCGCTTATTGCGGATATGTCGTCCGATTTTCTGTCGAAGCCGTTCCGGCCAGATTTATTCTCGATGATGTATGCCCATGCCCAGAAGAACCTGGGTCCTGCAGGGGTGACGGTCGCGATCATCAAACGGTCTCTTCTCGAACGGATTCCGGATGGTCTGCCGGCCATTCTTGACCTTCGCACGCACGTGTCACATGGCTCAAACTACAACACGCCGCCCGTATTCGCGATCTATGTCATGACGTTGATTACGCGTTGGCTGCGCTTCGAGATTGGCGGTTTGCATTCGATGCAAAGCATCAACGAAAGAAAGGCGAAGCGGTTATACGAAACACTGGACGCTTTGGGCGATGCGGTGACGATCCACGCGGATCGCCCGTGGCGCTCGCAGATGAACGTGGCGTTTACGTTTGGCGATGCGCGACTCGACGATGCATTTGTCGAGACGGCGCGGGAACAAGGGATCGTTGGACTGGAGGGCCATCGTTCGATTGGAGGGTTGCGGGCGTCGCTATATAACGCCGTTACGGAGGAGGCGGTCGATATCCTCACGAATGCCCTGACGGAATTTAGTCTGCAACGCGTGTGAGCGCCAACAAGGGGCGGCTGGCAGTCGTGTCTCCCCAGGTTCGTCGCACGCTGCAATTCCGGATTTCAATCGTCTACGACCTGATCAGGACGCTCGACGAGTTAGTGGCTTGACGGGAATCTTGGCAGGCACACCGTCCGGTTGCTGCGGGAACAGCCCGTCGCAGCGAACGGGCGCACGAGCCCGGCCGACTGTACAACGAGGCGGTGCGGCGGCCGGCCGACTGGCTTTCGAGTTGAGGCTCTTCGCCGAAAAGCCGTAGGATTGTCCTGGCGTCGCGCTGCAGGGACTAGCGAGACGGCGTATTCTCTGTTTCTCTCTGGCAAAAAACCGTGGAGGAATTGTGCAAAAGCGCCGTATTGGTCATTCGGAATTACAGGTTGCGCCGCTGATGTTCGGCGGCAATGTATTTGGCTGGACCGCCGATGAGGCGACCTCGTTTGCGATCCTCGATGCGTTCGTCGACGCGGGTCTCGACTTCATCGACACAGCGGATGTGTATTCAGCATGGGTGCCGGGCAATCAGGGCGGCGAATCGGAAACCATCCTCGGCAAGTGGTTCCGCCGCAGCGGCAAACGCGACAGGATTGTGCTCGCCACCAAAGTCGCCAAGCATCCGCAGCGCAAGGGACTGTCAGCGGCCAACATTCAGGCAGCGGTCGAAGACTCGCTGCGACGCCTGCAAACTGATTACATCGACGTCTATTTTTCCCACGACGACGACACCGAAACGCCGCTGGCCGAAACCCTCGGCGCATATCAGAAGCTGATCGAGGCAGGCAAGGTGCGGGTGATCGGCGCGTCGAACTACAGTGGCGTGCGCGTCGAGGAGGCGCTCGCCGTGTCCCGTCAGCACGGGCTGCCCGAATATCAATTGCTGCAGCCGGAGTACAACTTGTACGACCGCGCGGAGTATGAGCGTGACATCGAACCGGTGGCGCTCGCCAATCAGCTCGGCGTGGTGGTGTATTACAGTCTTGCAAGCGGCTTTCTGTCCGGCAAATACCGCTCACGAGCGGATCTGGCCAACAAGGCGCGCGGCAGCCGGGTCGAGAAGTATCTGAACGAGCGCGGATTGCGGATTCTGGACGCGCTCGACCGGGTCGCCGAGCGGCACGGCAGCACGCCGGCCACCGTCGCACTGGCATGGTTGATTGCTCGTCCGAGTGTAACGGCCCCAATTGCCAGCGCGACCTCGGTCGACCAGCTCAAGAGCTTGGCCGCCGCCGTCCACCTGATGTTGACCGGCGACGATATCCGCGAACTGGATGAGGCGAGCGCCTGATCGCGCAGGAGACCTGGCGCGGTCGCTAAACCCCTGGTAGGATGGAGAGTTTCCTGATATCATCGGGAGTGAATTGAGATCTTTGCCTGTTTCGTCAATGTTTTTCATTGATGAAAGGTTGGCGAAATGGCAACAGACGCGGCTTCGGCATTACGTCTGTCCGCGTTCCGCGGTGAACTCCCCACCTCTCTTTTCCGGCCTCCGTGGCCGTTATGCCTCTCGTTTCATTCGTGGTTTGGCCGGGTTCTGCCCGCGTTTGCCTGTTACTGGCCATGAATCGAAACGACCGGAGGGCCGGCGCGTGAGCGGTACCAAAAGCGGTAACCGCCACGCAATTTACCCCTATCAAGTGATTGAGTTAGGAATTACATGACGACGATTCTTCTGAAAGAAAATGAGCCGTTCGAAGTGGCGATTCGCCGCTTTCGTCGGGCAATCGAAAAGAATGGCCTGATCGCTGAACTGCGTGAGCGTCAATCGTACGAAAAGCCGACCACGGCACGTAAGCGCAAGAAGGCTGCTGCTGTGAAGCGCCTGCACAAGCGCCTGCGCAGCCAGATGCTGCCGAAAAAGCTGCACTAAGCACGCTTTTCCGCGCTGCATTTCGCGCATTGCACGCCGAACGGCGGTGTGAGCTTCGAAAGAAGCCACATCGCCGTTTTGCTTTGGGGCGGGGGTTTGCGTTGGGCTGCGGTGGGTTTCTGCGGTTGAGTCGTCGGCTTGCTTCTGCCGTCACGCGGGGTGTGCCACGGTGTGACGCGCGCGTGGCTGGCTGAGCCTTCTGCCATTTCCCTTCAGGTGGCCGCCTCAACCCGCTTTACGATTGCGTCCCTTCTTGCCGAGCGCCGCGCATCGCGCGCGGCACATGCAACTCGCCTCATGGTCGTTCACCATGCCGACTGCCTGCATGAACGCGTAGCAGATCGTCGAGCCGACGAACTTGCAGCCGTAGCGCTTCAATCCCTTGCTGAGCGCGTCCGAAATCTCGGTGGATGCCGGCGCTTGTTTATATGATGCCCAATCGTTCTGGATCGGCGTCTGATCGACGAACGACCATACGAAGTTGGCGAGCGAGCCGTGTTCGGCCTGAATTTGCTGCACGGCGCGAGCGTTGGTAATGGCCGACTCGATCTTGCCGCGATGGCGCACGATACTTTCGTCCAGCACCAGCGCATCGATGTGTTTGGGCGTAAAGCGCGATACCTTGTCGATGTTGAAGTCGGCGAATGCGCGACGATAGCCGGTTCGTTTGTTGAGAATCGTCGACCATGACAAACCCGCCTGCGCGCCTTCCAGCACAAGCAGTTCGAACAAATGCTGATCGTCGCGCGAGGGCACGCCCCATTCGGTGTCGTGGTAGTGTGCGAGCGCTTCGCTCGATACCCAGTTGCATCGCTGCTGTGTCACTGTCGCGCTCCCGCGTTGTCATGTCGCCCGTCAGCATAGCGGAAGCCGTGCGTGCTGCAAGCTGGCCATTCGGCCGATTGCCGGATTGAAACTGACCTGCCACGCTATGCCTTATTCACCACCTGAACTCACTCGATTCGATGAATAAAGACCTCTTTCTGATCGGCATTGACGGCGGCGGCAGCGGTACGCGCGTCGTACTCGGCGACGCGCAGGGCCGCGAACTGGCGCAGGCGGCGAGCGGGCCCTCGGGTCTGGGTCTCGGCGTGGAGCGCGCGTGGCAGGCCATCGAGGCCGGCTGCGCCGATGCGTTTGCACGCGCCGGCGTGCCGCTGGACTGGGCGCGCTGCGTACTCGGTTGCGGGTTGGCAGGGGTTAATAATCGCGACTGGTTGGCCGCGTTTCGCGCGCAGGCGCCAGCGGTAGCAGGGCTCGCGGTGGAAAGCGATGTGTACACCACCTTGCTTGGTGCGCATGGCGGGGCGCACGGCGTGGTCGTCGCGCTTGGCACCGGCAGTCAGGCGGCCGCGTTTGACGGCAATGGCGAGTACCGAGTCGCTGGCGGCTTCGGCTACCCGTCGGGCGACGAAGCGAGCGGCGCCTGGCTCGGGCTGCGGGGCATCGTGCACGCGCAGCAGGCGCTCGACGGGCGTGCGCCCAACGACGATCTCGCGCAGGCGCTGCTTGCCCACACTGGTGCGCATGACCGCGACAGCCTGGTGGTCTGGCTGTGCGAAGCCAATCAGACCACTTATGCGAGGCTCGCACCGATCGTCATCGCGCATCGCACGCATCCGTTCGCTGCGCGTCTGCTCGGCGAGGCCGGCGTGGACGTGGGCAAGATGATTGCCGCGCTCGACCCTTCGGCGACCTTGCCGGTCGCGCTGTGCGGCGGTCTCGGCGCACCCTTGCGCGAGTACGTGCCGCAGATTTATCAGGCCCGTTTGCGCGAGCCGTTGGCGGACTCCGCACACGGCGGTTTGCAGTTGGCGCAGCGCGAAGCGGTTCGCATCGCCGGTTGAGAATCGCCCCGCGCGCGGAGTGCGATCTCACCGAGACGGCGCGCAACGGTAAAATGCGATCTTTGACGCTGCCCGGCTGCTCACACTATGTACAAAGTCATTGCCACTGATCTCGACGGTACGCTGCTCAACGCCGATCACCAGGTGGACCCGTTCACGATCGCCACCGTGCGTAAGCTCGAAAGCGATGGGCTGCACTTCGTGATCGCGACGGGCCGCCACTACTGCGACGTTGCGGGCATTCGCGACCTGCTGGGCATCAACCCGTATCTGATCACGTCGAACGGCGCTCGCATTCACGCGCCGGACAACACAGTGATCCACGCCGATGACCTGCCTCCGGCCATCGTGCAGCGGCTGGTGCAGCCGGAAATCGCCGGCGCGCACGGCCGCGTGATCGTCAACCTGTTCGCCGACCAGGCGTGGTTGATCGACCGGGATGCACCGGACCTGCTGAAATTCCATCAGGATTCCGGCTTCACCTACGAGGTAACCGATCTGCCGAAGCACGACGGCGTCGACATCGCGAAGGTCCTTTACATCGGTGAGCCCGCCGATCTCGCGCACGTCTCGGCCAACCTGGCGCGCGAATTCGGCGACGCACTGTACGTCACTTATTCGCTGCCAGACTGTCTGGAGGTGATGACGTCGAACGTATCGAAGGGGCGTGCGTTGCAAATCGTGCTCGAGCGCCTTGGCGTCGCCGCCTCGCAATGCGTGGCGTTCGGCGACAACATGAACGATATCGATCTGCTGGAGACAGCCGGCCATCCGTTCATGATGAACAACGCCAATCCCGATCTCATCACGCGTCTGCCGAATGTGCCGCGCATCGGCAACAACTTCGAAGCGGGCGTCGCGCACCATCTGCGCAAACTTTTCTCGCTCGACGACGAACTGATGTCCTGAAAACGGGCCGGTTCTTCGCGACCCTACGCGACGCTACCCAACGCTACGATCAGCCGTGCCACCCGCCACGGCGATCGCCACGGTCATCGTGGCCGTTGTGATTCCAGCCGCGGTTATCCCGGTGGTCGTCGCGATAGTAGCCGCCACGGTCGTAGCGATGGTCCCAGCCGCCGTTGCCGTAGTACACCGGCTGAGGCGCTGCATAGACCGGTGCAGGCTGGGCATAAACCGGTGCGCCGAGCGACAGGCCGATGTTCAGATCCGTATGCGCTTGCGCGACACCGCATGCGCCCGCCGCGAGGCCGGCAGCAACCAGCAAGTGAGTGACGATGCGTTTCATGTTGTTCTCCTGTGAGGCGACGTATGTTTGTCGCACAGGACCAATCTACGCATTCCGGGCGTTGGTGACTGCGACGAGATGTTACGGACTGCAAGCATCGTCGCAGGGTTTGAAAGGCTGTAGAAGGAACATTCGACCGCAACACGCGGGATGGGCCTTCGGCTCGAAGCGCCGTCATATAAGGCTTCGCGGCTCCTTGGAACGGATCGGCGCCCAGTTGTCGCCGCCACCTGCAGAAAGCGGACAGCCGCGCCCGTAATCGCGGCTTACATCTGTATTACCCGATTAATCAGCTGAGCCCGCGGAAGCACCCGCCGCAGTAGCAGAAGGGGCGCCCGGCAGCGCCGCGCATGGGCAATCCGCAGCGCGGCCGTTCAGCCCTTGGTGGTCAAGCTTAAAACTCGCGTGGGCCGTGCCGTTTTGCCAGTCGAGGCGAACAATATAGATACTGTCGAAGTCGTCGCTTTGCCAGTTGGGGACATCGGCCGCATTGCCGCCATGCGTGCTCATCATCTGGCGCAGCAACTTCACGATCAGCTTGTGCTCCCACGCAACGACAATCAGCTTGTTGCGATTGGACGGATTGACGAGCGCCGTGCCGAGTTGATCGATCTGGGCAAAGCCGTATGGCGTTTGCACCGGCATCTGGAATTGGATGGCGGTCGGCTCGATGGTCGCAAGCGGCCGAATATAGTAGTAGGAGCGGCCGCTGTCCTCCTTTTGCTGGCCGGGATCGGGCGCGTAGATCGCATCCGGTTTGCCGAACTTGGCGGCGATCACTGCCGGCAAGGCCAGCGCACGGTTGAGCCCCTGGCAATTGAGCTGGCCGTATCCCTTGGCGGGCTTTTCACCGTGGCGCACGAATACGAGCGTTTCGGTATTGCCGTCCGCGGCATGGGCCGCGGGTAGCGCCAGTACGCCTGCACATAAACCGCCGATGGAGAATGCGACGCCTTGCAGGAATCCGCGGAAACGGGTCATCGGTAGCACCTGTGCGAGCTTGGGAAGTCGCACGATTCTAGCAGCGGGCCATTGGCGGGCCACGGGGCCGCTTGCATTCGTGCGCACAAAACAAAGCGGGCGCCGTAGCGCCCGCTTTGACTGCCTCGATACGTGCACTCGCTGATCAGTCGAGCGCCAGTTCCTGTGAATTGCCGCGACGGCTTTCGGCGATGACCGGGTACAGCACGCCTGCGATCACCGCGCCGATAATCGGCGCAACCCAGAACATCCACAGCTGATCCACCGCTGCGCCGCCGACGAATAGCGCCGGGCCAGTGGAGCGGGCCGGGTTGACCGACGTGTTGGTGACCGGAATCGAGATCAGGTGAATCAGCGTCAGGCACAGGCCAATGGCGATTGGCGCGAAACCGGCCGGCGCGCGTCTGTCGGTCGCGCCGAGGATGACGAACAGGAAGAAGCCGGTCATTACCACTTCGCAAATGAAAGCGGCCGCGAGCGAGTAATGGCCCGGCGAGCGCTCACCGTAGCCGTTACTGGCGAAACCACTGGCGACGAGGTCGAAACCCGGTTTGCCCGATGCGATCAACGACAGCACCAACGCACCCAGCACCGCGCCGATCACTTGCGCGACGATGTACGGCAACAGGTCGCGAGCCGGAAAGCGGCCGGCGACGGTCAGGCCGACGCTCACCGCCGGATTCAGGTGGCAGCCGGAGATGTGGCCGATCGCATAAGCCATTGTCAGGACAGTGAGACCGAATGCGAGCGAAACGCCCACGAAGCCGATGCCCAGACCGTGGACCGGGCCGGCGAAGTTAGCGGCGAGGACGGCGCTGCCGCAGCCCCCGAGCACGAGCCAGAAGGTGCCGAACAGCTCGGCAGCAAGGCGTTTTGACAACTGCATGATTGGTAATCCTAAAATGTTTGACGCTTGGAGTGGCATGAATGCTAGGCGCAGGTACATGCCATTGAGCGCGCAATTCTAGGGAAAGACAGCCAGATTAGGTGTCAAGAATTGTCAATGTGGAGTCGCCTTTACCTATTATTTCCAGATAAGGCTCTCGTTTTACAATTCATCGACGCTTAATAATTATCAGATGATTTCTTCCTAAATCGGTATTATTGTCCATTGCGAATTTTTATAATTGCAGCTAGTCTGCGAGCGAATGAGTTCTAAAAAAGGGGAGAACCGAAATGTCTCAATATGCAGACCTCAAGGCGCAGATCGCCAAATTGCAGGCACAGGCAGACGAAGCCCGGCGTACTGAAGTCGATAACGTTGTCGCCGACATCCGCCAAAAGATCGCTGAATACGGTCTAACCGCCCAAGACCTTGGCTTTGCGGTTGCCGCCAAGCGCGGACGCCCGCCGAAGAAGGCGCCACTGCCGGCCAAATACCAGGATCCGAAATCGGGCAATACTTGGAGCGGGCGCGGTAAACCGCCAAAGTGGATTGTCGGTAAGAATCGCGAACGCTTTCTGATTGGTGCGGCTTGAATGCCCTGCCGGTGCCGGCGAAAGCCAACTGAAGGTTGATCGGTGCGCGGTTGTTTATTGCGTTGCGCTAATCCGGGATGGAAGCGCATCCACTCTTGTATTAAAAAAGCCGCCCTTTGGGGGCGGCTTTTCGGTAGTAGAAGCCGGTTAACTCCTGCTAACCGCTCGCGCAAACGATTCACCAGGCAAATTTACTGATGATTGGCTTGCGAATCGAAAAAATGGCATAAGCGGCAGAAGCACGGCTTAAGCGGCTGAGCGCATAAAACGTCAGTTGCTTAAGCACGTTGCTCAACCCACCGCTACCCGGCGCAGCACCGGGCGGCGCGTCGCTTCGATCAGTGCCGAATAGCCGTCAACGTAATTCTGCGCCATCGTTTTCGAGCTGAAGCGGCGTTCGAACTGCGCGCGAATCTCGGAGCGCGACAATTCGTCCAGACGCTGCAGTGCCGCCACCGCGCCTTGCACGTCCTCGACAATGTAGCCGGTCACGCCGTGGTCGATCACTTCCGGTACCGAACCGCGGTTGAACGCGATCACCGGCGTGCCGCAGGCCATGGATTCGATCATCACGAGACCGAACGGCTCCGACCAGTCGATCGGGAACAGCAGTGCCTTGGCGCCTGACAGGAACTCGGGCTTCTGCGCCTCGTTGATTTCGCCGACGAACTCCACGTGCGCCATGGAAAGCAGCGGTTCGATTTCCTTCTTGAAGTATTCCTGGTCGACCTTGTCCACCTTGGCGGCGATCTTCAGCGGCAAACCGCTTTGTGCAGCGATCTTGATAGCCGTATCGACGCGCTTCTCCGGACAGATACGGCCGAGGAACGCCAGGTATTCCGGCTTTTTGTGTGTCTGCGGTGTGAGCAACTGCTCCGGCAGGCCGTGGTAAATCGTGTTCAGCCAGTTGGCCTGCGGCAGCGGCGAGCGCTGCGAATCCGAAATCGACACCACCGGCACGTTCGAGAATGCGTCGAACACCGGTTGCAGTTCCGGCAAGTCCAGACGGCCGTGGAGCGTGGTCACGAACGGCGTGTCCATGGTGGTGAAGAGCGGGAACGGCATGTAGTCGAGGTGAAAGTGCAGCACGTCGAACTCATGCGCGACCTTGCGCACCTTTTCCATCATCAGGACATGCGGAGCCAGCGCATCGCGGATCGTCGGGTCGAGGCGCAGCGCACGCGGCCAGCAGGCATCGAGGTTCGCGGAGGTGACCGAGTCGCCGCTCGCAAACAGAGTGACGTCGTGGCCGAGGTCGACCAGCGCTTCGGTCAGATACGAGACGACACGTTCGGTGCCGCCGTAGAGTTTCGGCGGGACAGCTTCATATAGCGGCGCAATTTGTGCGATTCGCATGCGTTTCTCCTGTTCAAAACGGCTTCGCACAGCGGCGCTCGAGTCGAGCGAGGAGCGAATGCCTGACGGACGGTTGGGCGCGGTAAGCCGCCGCCCGGGGGTGCTCCGAACTTACATCGGGTAATCCCTTAGCTTCATTATCGGGATCGGCCGCGCTAATTCGAGTTATTTTTCAAACGCTTAATGTTGTTACAGCGCGAAACATGATGCGTTACAGGTCGGCAGGAGGCTTGTCCCGATAGTCGGGAGGCACGACTGGGAGGACATCCAAACGCTTGGGAACATGCGCAAGGGACGTTCCCGGGACTGGAGCGCGGCTCCTGGACCCCGTGCGTTGCGCAGAAGTGAAAACGTCTTATAATTCTTTCTCACCGCAGCAAGGTGCGGACCGTGAGCCACTCAGGACTCACCATTTGGTTCATATTTCTGCTGAAGAATCATTCAAAGCGCATCGCGAGTCTTAAGCTGCGCGCCGTTTCGCCTGCTACAGCCTTCTTTCTGGCGCCCGCTTTGTAGGAAAAATTCCTACACGAATGACGGATTAATCCGTCACACAGGCTGGGTGTCTGTCCGATTTTCGTCCGCTCCCCCTTTCGACACAATGCTGGCAAGACCAGAAACGAGCCGATTCGTGCGGTTTAAGCGCGCGCGTTCGAGCAAACGTTTCCGTAACGGCCTGACCAGCCAGATACACCCCGGGGGAATCATGAGCGCGACAAGCGAAATGCTCAATGAGATCAGAGAAATCAACCTGTCTTATCTCCTGCTCGCGCAGCGTCTGCTGCGTGAAGACAAGCCGATGGGCATGTTTCGCATGGGGATTTCGGACCAGTTGGCCGATGTGCTAGCCAATCTGTCTTTGGCGCAGACCGTGAAGCTGGCGGCGTCCAATCAGGTGTTGTGCCGTTTCCGTTTTGATGACCATGCCGTGCTGTCCGCCCTTGCGGACAAAGGCAAAGCCAGCGCCGTGGCTCAGGCGCATTCCGCGATCCTGATGGCAAGCCAGCCAGTCGAGCAACTCGGCTGATGGCAGCTTGTAGTTCAAATAAAGCGATCAGGACGGCGGAAATGCAAGCGGATGGCATATAAAAGTGTTGTGCAGGAAGTCAGGGAAATTACCCTGGCCACCGAGCTGATCGAACTTGGTGCGCGGTTGCAATTGCTGGAAGCTGAAACCAGTCTGTCGCGCGACCGGCTTATCAGGCTGTACAAGGAACTGAAAGGGGTGTCGCCGCCCAAGGGCATGTTGCCGTTTTCGACCGACTGGTTCATGACCTGGCAGCCGAACTTTCACTCATCGCTGTTCTACAACATCTACCGTTTCATGGCCGGCCACGGCGGCGGTCTGACGATCCAGTCGATCGTGAAGAGCTACCGGCTCTATCTGGAGTCTGCAAGCGACATTCGGCGGGCCTTCCGCCCCGATCGGCCGGTACCGGGCCCGGCCTGCCCGGTTTAACCCGCCTCTGGTTTACACCGGAGCGCCGAGCCGCTTTTCCGTCAAAGTTTTCTGCTCCGTTGCCGTAAACCAGATTAACGACGGTCACCGTCGCTTCTTTGTGAGGGCTCGGCAGTGCTGATTTTCGTGGGAACACTCGTGACGCTCTTGTCCGTTTTCGGCGGTTACGCGCTGGAAGGCGGCCATCTCGGCGCGCTGCTGCAGCCTGTCGAAGTGCTGATGATTGTCGGCGCCGGCGTTGGCGCGTTCATTCTCGGTAACGGGATGAAGACGATCAAGGCGACGCTGCGCGTCATTCCAACCCTGTTCAAGGGCGCGAAGTACAACAAGGATGTCTACATGGAGCTGATGGCGCTCCTGTACGTCCTGCTGGCCAAGGCACGCAAGGAAGGCACGCTGACGCTGGAAGCCGACATCGACGACCCGTCGAAGAGCCCGATCTTCACCCAGTATCCGAAGATCCTCGCTGACAAGCACATCATCGAGTTCCTGACCGATTACCTGCGTTTGATGGTCGGCGGCAACATGAACGCGTTCGAGATCGAAAGCCTGATGGACGAGGAGATCGAGACGCATCACCAGGAAGGCGAGGCGCCCGCGCACGCCCTGAACAAGGTCGGCGACGCCATGCCGGCGTTCGGGATTGTGGCCGCGGTGATGGGCGTGGTGCACACCATGGCCTCCGCCGACAAGCCGCCCGCGGTGCTCGGCGAGATGATCGCTCAGGCGCTGGTCGGCACCTTCCTCGGGATTCTGCTTTCGTACGGGCTGATCGGGCCGCTCGCGAGCGTCGCCGAACAGCGCGTGACCGAGTCGACCAAGATGTTCCAGTGCATCAAGGTGACGATTCTCGCCAGCCTGAACGGCTACGCGCCGGCTATTGCCGTCGAATTTGGCCGCAAGGTGCTCTTCTCGACTGAACGCCCGTCGTTCGCCGAGCTGGAAGAGCACGTGCGCCGCGTCAAAGCCAAGTAACGGGCGCCGGGAACCGATTCGATGAGCAAGGATAAAGATCGCGCCATTGTCGTCAAGCGCGCCGCGCCGAAGAAGGCCGGCCACCATGGCGGCGCGTGGAAGCTCGCCTACGCGGACTTCATGACCGCGATGATGGCGTTCTTCCTGCTGATGTGGCTGCTGAGTTCGGCCTCCACCGTGCAGTTGAGAGGCATCGCCGATTACTTCAACCAGCCGCTGAAGATCACGCTGTGGGGCGGCGATCGCAGCGCCGAGGACACGAGCATTCTGAAGGGCGGCGGCCGAGACATTTCGACCGACGCGCAAGGCGTCACACGTTCCACCGATGGTTCGAATAACCGCTCCGAGCGCAGTGTTTCGCATAGCAACGACGACTCGGAAAAGCAGTCGCAGGGCGAGTTGGAACGCCGCGAACAGGTCCGCCTGCACGATCTGCAGGTCAAGCTGATGGCCGCGATCGAAGCGAACCCGGTGCTGCGCCAGTTCAAGCAGCAGATCCGCATCGACTCGACGCTGACCGGCTTGCGTATCGAAATCGTCGACTCGCAGAAGCGGCCGATGTTCGCGACCGCAAGAGACGTGGTTGAACCGTACATGCGCGACATCCTGCGCGAAATCGGTCACACGCTGAACGACGTGCCGAACCGCATCATCGTGCAGGGCCACACCGACGCCGTGCAGTATGCGGGCGGCGAGAAGGGCTACAGCAATTGGGAACTGTCGGCGGACCGCGCCAACGCGTCGCGCCGTGAGCTGGTCGCCGGCGGCATGGACGAAGCGAAGGTGATGCGCGTGCTCGGCCTCGCGTCGACGCAGAACCTGAACAAGGCGGACCCGATGGACCCGGAAAACCGCCGCATCAGCATCATCGTGCTGAACAGGAAGTCGGAGGAGGCGCTTGACCATGACGACTCCACCACGACCACCTTGTCGGACGACGCAGCCGGCTCCAAGCCGCTGCTGCAAAGACTTGCGCAACCGGTGACGGTTGCACCGAAGGTGCCGGCGGTAGCGCCGGCATCCCAGTAACAGATAGCGATCGGCTGGCTGTTCCATGCGCTCGGGTAGCGCGGACGGCCAGCCGGTCCATAGCGTAGTGCAGCGAGGTTTTCATGATCAGGCACATCCTGGCAATCGACGATTCGGCATCGATGCGGCAAATCCTCGCCGCAACGCTGACGACGGCCGGCTACGAAGTGACGCTCGCGGCGGACGGCAATGAAGGGCTCGAAAACGCGCTCGCCATGTCGTTCGACCTCGTGCTGACGGACCAGCACATGCCGGGCAAGACCGGCCTTGATCTGATCACCGCGCTGCGCGGCAATCCGGCCTACCAGGCGACGCCCATCCTCGTCCTCACGACGGAATCGGGCGAGCCGTTCAAGGCGGCGGCGCGGGCCGCGGGGGCGACCGGCTGGATCGAAAAGCCGCTTGACCCCGACTTGCTGACCGAACTGGTGGCGGCGTTAGCCGAACCAGATCAGGCATGAGCGGCCCTTAAGCACCACCTTTACACAAGTTATAGAAGCTCTCGACGCGGCGGCACGGCAGCCCAAGCCTAGACAGGAACTCTCGCGGTGACCCAGGCATGACACTCGACATCACTCAGTTCTATCAGACGTTCTTCGACGAAGCGGACGAACTGCTCGCGCAGATGGAGCAGTTGCTGCTCAATCTGGATATCGCGCACCCGGATCCCGAAGACCTCGCGGCGATTTTCCGCGCGGCGCATTCGATTAAGGGCGGCGCGGCGACGTTCGGCTTTACCGCGCTGACGGAAACGACTCACATCCTCGAATCGCTGCTCGACCGCGCACGCAATAACGAACTCGTGCTGCGCAAGGACATGATCGACACGTTCCTCGAAACCAAGGACGTGTTGTCGGGCCAGCTCGCGGACTACCGTGCGAGCGCCGAGCCGGATGCGGCAGTCGCCAAGGCGATCTGCGCGAAGCTCGAACAGCTGCATCATGAAAGCCTCTTCGACGAAACGCAGGCGGCGACGGCCGCCGAAACAGCAGTAGCGGGCCAAATAACAAAACAGGCAGCAAAACAGGCAGCAGAACAGGGAGTAGAAGAGGGACCCCCGCCTGCGCACGTCGTCGAACAGGCGGTGCAGGTGGCGGGTGAAGAATGGACTGACGGCGAACCGGCACAGACCGGGCAAGCCGCGGGCGCCGGTGAAGAAGCCGGCCCCCATCTGAAAATTACGCTACGGGGCGTAGGTGAGAAGGACCAGGAACTGCTGGCCGAAGAGCTCGGCAACCTGGGCAACATTGTCGGAAAGGTCAAAAGCGGCGGCGAACTGACGCTGTGGCTCCAGACCGATGTGACCTCCGACGACATCATCGCCGTGTGCTGTTTCGTGATCGACGAAAGTCAGATCTCGATCGGCCGCGGCACCGCACCGGCGGACGAGACGCAGCAAGGCGAACCTGGAACGCCGGACGCTGCCGATTCGACCCCGGCGCATGCAACACAGGCGGCACAAGCAACACGAGCGGAGCAGGCAGCATCGTCGGCACCGGCGGCCCACACCGCTGCGCCCGCTCAAGCTGCCGCCACGCACGGACTGTTCGACGTCTCGGCGTCGCAAGCGAATACCCCGGCGCCCGCCGCCGCGAGCAGCGCACCAGCGGCAAGCGTGGCAACCAGCGCGGCGGGGAACAACGCACCGGCCGAACAGGACCGCAAGGCTCGTCCGGCTGCGGCGGCAGGCGGCGCGGAAGGCAGCTCGATTCGCGTCGGCGTCGAGAAGGTCGATCAGCTGATCAACCTGGTCGGCGAACTGGTGATCACCCAGGCGATGTTGGCCGAGACCACCAGCACGTTCGATCCGGCCTTGCACGACCGGCTCTTCAACGGCATGGCGCAGCTCGAGCGCAACGCGCGTGATCTGCAGGAAGCGGTGATGTCGATCCGCATGATGCCGATGGATTACGTGTTCAGCCGCTTCCCGCGTCTGGTGCGCGATCTGGCGGCGAAACTCGGCAAGGAAGTGGAGCTTGTCACCTTCGGTCAGGCGACCGAACTCGACAAGAGCCTCATCGAACGGATCATCGATCCGTTGACTCACCTCGTGCGCAACAGTCTCGACCACGGTATCGAAACCATGGAAGCGCGGCGTGCGGCAGGCAAGGATGCGACTGGCCAGCTGGTGCTGTCGGCCGCGCATCACGGCGGCAACATCGTCATCGAAGTGAGCGACGACGGCGCCGGTTTGCGCCGCGACAAGATTCTCGCGAAGGCCGCGAAGCAGGGCATGCAGGTCAGCGAAACGATGTCCGACGAAGAAGTCTGGAACCTGATTTTCCTGCCGGGTTTCTCGACGGCGGAGCAGGTCACGGACGTCTCGGGCCGTGGCGTCGGCATGGACGTGGTGAAGCGGAACATCCAGTCGATGGGTGGTCACGTGGAAATCACCTCACATGCGGGCAAGGGCAGCACCACGCGCATCGTTCTGCCGCTCACGCTGGCCATTCTCGACGGCATGTCGGTCAAGGTCGGCAACGAGATCTTCATTCTGCCGCTCAACTTCGTGATGGAGTCGCTCCAACCGCGTGCCGAAGACATCTACACGGTGGCCAACGGCGAACGCGTGGTGCGCGTGCGCGGCGAATATCTGCCGCTTGTCGCGCTGCACGAAGTATTCAACGTCGAAGAGGCCAAGCAGGAACCGACGCAGGGCATCGTCACCATCATGCAAACCGAAGGGCGCCGCTTTGCGATGCTGATCGACGAGCTGGTGGGGCAGCAGCAGGTGGTCGTGAAGAATCTGGAAACGAATTACCGCAAGGTGCATGGCATTTCCGCCGCAACCATTCTCGGCGACGGCAGTGTCGCGCTGATCGTGGACGTGGCGGCGCTGAATCGCGAAACGCGCCATGCGCACGGCGCGATGAGCCTCGCATGACGTTCGTAACGGCCTCCGTAACGCACGCAGTTTTCGCAACACTCACTCAATCAATTTCATCCCAACCGTTTGGGGGCTAACGTGGCAGAAGTCCAATCCATCAATTCGAGCGTCGCGAACGCGACGAATGGTCGCCGCGACGCGCAGCAGGCAGACGCCGGCGGTCAGGAGTTCCTCGTCTTCACGCTCGGCGCCGAAGAGTACGGCATCGACATTCTCAAGGTGCAGGAAATCCGCGGCTACGACAACGTGACGCGTATCGCCAATGCCCCTGAGTTCATCAAAGGCGTGATCAATCTGCGCGGCATCATCGTGCCGATCGTGGACATGCGCATCAAGTTTCATCTGGGCCGCGTCGAGTACGACCACCAGACCGTCGTGATCATCCTGAACGTCGCGCACCGCGTGGTCGGGATGGTGGTGGACGGTGTGTCGGACGTGCTGACGCTCGCCACCGACCAGATCATGCCGGCGCCGGAATTTGGCGCGACGCTGACGACCGAGTACCTGACGGGGCTGGGCACCGTCGACGGCCGCATGCTGATCCTGATGGACATCGAGAAGCTGATGACCAGCCGCGAAATGGCGCTGATCGAAACGCTCGGCGCCTGAACGTCAGTACGCGTCGGTACGAAAGATAGATCGAACAGGGAGCACGAGATGCTGAGCAGGTGGTCGATTCGCACATCGCTGACGATGGTGGGGATCATTCTGGTTGCGCTGACCGTCGTGGTCGGCGCGCTTGGTCTAACTGCGCTGAACGGCGCGAGCCAGTCGCTCGACCGTATCGCGCGCGGCGATCTGGTCGCCATTCACGCGCTCGACGATGCGTCGTCTTACCTGTTGCGTTCACGTCTCGCGGTGGACCGCTTCAACACGCTGTCGGCCGCGGGTAACGCGGACGAAGCGAAGAAAGCGATCGACCGTGCGCAGGAACTGCTGAGCAAAGGCAATCAGAGCTGGCAGATCTATCTCGATGCGCCGAAGAAAGGCATCGATCAGGCGCTCCTCGACGATGTCCTCGCCAAGCGCACGAGCGTGATGCGCGACGGCGTCGATCCGGTGTTCGCAGCGCTGAACGCGAACGACATGGCCGCTTATCACGCGATCGCCGATACGAAGATCAGCCCGATGTTCATCGCCTACGACGGCGCAGCGTCGGCAGTGATCAAGGCATTGCAGCAAAGTGCCGTGGACCAGCAGGCAAGCGCGCAATCGGACATCTCGCTGATGACGACGCTGATCATTGGCGTCACCGCAATTGCGCTGCTAATGGTGGTGGGCATCCGCTTCGCGCTGCGTGGCCTGATCGTGCAGCCGCTGAACGATGCGACCGCGTGTTTCGAACGGATCGCCTCGGGTGATCTGTCCGAGACCATCGAAGTATTCAGCCGTAATGAAATCGGCCGCCTCTTCGCCGGCATCAAGCGGATGCAGGACAGTATGTCGACGATGGTAAAGGCGGTTCACAGCAGCACTGAATCGATCGACACCGGCGCGCGCGAAATCGCGATGGGCAACACCGATCTGTCGCAACGCACCGAGCAGCAGGCCGCGTCGCTGCAGGAAACGGCTTCGAGCATGGAGCAACTGACCGGCACTGTGCGCCAGAACGCCGAGAACGCGCGCCAGGCGAGCCAGTTGGCTGTCAATGCGTCCGATATCGCGACGCGCGGTGGCGATGTGGTGAGCCAGGTCGTCACGACGATGCAGGGCATCGCGACCAGTTCGAACAAGGTCGTTGACATCATCGGCGTGATCGAAGGCATTGCATTCCAGACCAATATTCTCGCGCTGAACGCGGCGGTCGAAGCCGCGCGGGCAGGCGAACAGGGCCGCGGTTTCGCGGTGGTCGCAGGCGAAGTGCGCAGCCTCGCGCAGCGCAGCGCCAGCGCCGCGAAGGAAATCAAGGAACTGATCGGCGACTCGGTCGACAAGGTGCAAAGCGGTTCGGCGCTGGTGGGCCGGGCGGGCACCACGATGGACGAGATCGTGCAGGCGGTGCGCCGTGTGACCGACATCATGGGCGAAATCAGCGCGGCTTCCGAAGAGCAGTCGGGCGGCATCGAACAGGTGAATCGCGCGGTCGTGCAGATGGACGAGGTGACGCAGCAGAACGCCGCGCTGGTCGAACAGGCGGCGGCTGCAGCGGCGTCGCTCGAAGAGCAGACGCGTCAATTGCAAGCGGTGGTGAACGGCTGGAAGGTGGCCGGCGGTGAGGCGCGCAGCAGTGTGACGGCGGCCCGTCCGCAAGCTGCGGCACGCTGGAACGGCAGCAAGAGCGGCAGCCAGCAAGTGAAGTCGGCAAAGGCAGCGCCGCAAGCACCCGCGCACACCGCAGCGCACCCGGCAGCAGGCAAGGCGGCCAGCACGGCAACACATGCAGCATCGGCTTCGGCCACCCAGGGGGCCGACACCATACGTGTCGAACCGGCTCTCAAACCGAAGACGGCTCGCGCCGCATCCGAATCCGCAGCACGTCCGGCCCCAGTAGGCGCCAAGACGGCAGGATCGGACGCGGACTGGGAAACGTTCTAGGAAGTGGCACAAAGACATGCGGTCATTCGGCATCTCGCTCCATGAGGGGCGAATCATCGAAGCACGCTTACAAAGCGTGTCGCGGGCCGACTGCGTGTTGGCAAAACTCGCGGGCGGGCGCGACCCCGCGAACACAATTCCTTCCGCCAACGGACACTCCTGCGGCGGAAAGCGGAATGGCTCGTATTGCAGGCAGGAACTCTCATGATGGCAACGCGCGCACAGCAACGTCCGCAACCGGCAGGTCCCGAGCGGGCGGAACCGGTTAGATCCGGCGAGCAAGGACGGGATTTCGAATTCACGTCGGCGGATTTCGCTCGCATTCGCGACCTGATTCATCGCAGCGCGGGCATTTCGCTGTCGGATCACAAGCGCGACATGGCGTACAGCCGGCTGGCGCGCCGGCTGCGTGCCCGTGGCCTCGAGACCTTCAAACAGTACCTCGATCTGCTCGAAGCGGAAAACGATCCGGCCGAGTGGGAAGCGTTCACCAATGCGCTGACCACCAACCTGACCGCGTTCTTCCGCGAAGCCCATCATTTTCCGATCCTCGCCGAGTTCGTACCGCGCCGCGCGCAGCCGGTTTCGGTGTGGTGCTCGGCGGCCTCGACCGGTGAGGAGCCGTATTCGATCGCGATGACGCTGATCGAAGCGCTCGGCGATAGCGGCGCGCGTCAGGCCACCGTGCTCGCCACCGACATCGACACGCAAGTGCTGGCGAAAGCCGAAGCCGGGATGTATCAGTTCGACCAGGTGAAGCATTTGTCGCCCGAGCGGCTCAAGCGCTTCTTCCTGAAAGGCACTGGCGCGCACGCCGGCATGGTCAAGGTGCGCCCGGAAGTGCGCGCGATGGTGCGCTTCGAACAACTGAATCTGACCGATCGCGATTACCAGTTGCGCTCGCAGTTCGACGCGATCTTCTGCCGCAACGTGATGATCTACTTCGACAAGCCGACGCAGGCGCAGGTACTCGCGCGCTTCGAGCCGCTGATGAAATCGGGTGGCTTGCTGTTTGCCGGCCACTCGGAAAACTTCACCTATGTGACGCAGGCGTTCAAGCTGCGCGGCCAGACCGTCTATGAGCTGACGCGTGACGCAGGCGCCGCCGCACGCACGCCGGCACGCGCCACGAGCCATGCCGGCAACGCTACGACCAGCGGGGTGACCGTATGAGCAGCAGCCTGCCGATCGCCACCAACCTGTATTTCGACAACCACTTCCAGCGCCCCGGCGTGAAGCTGTTGCCGAACGAGTTTTACACGACCCAGGAAGACATGGTGCTCGTCACCGTGCTCGGTTCGTGTGTTGCGGCCTGCATCCAGGATCGCACGGCCGGCATCGGTGGCATGAATCATTTCATGCTGCCCGACGACGGCGCGGACGCCGGTCAGCCCGCGTCGGATTCGATGCGCTATGGCGCGTATGCGATGGAAGTGCTGATCAACGAATTGATCAAGGCCGGCGGCCGGCGCGAGCGCTTCGAAGCCAAGGTGTTCGGCGGCGGCGCGGTGCTGGCCGGCATGACGACGATGAACATCGGCGATCGCAATTCGGAATTTGTGCGCCGCTATCTGGCGCTCGAAAAGATCCGCATCGTCGCCGAGGATTTGCAGGGAAATCATCCACGCAAGGTCGCCTTCATGCCGCGCACCGGCCAGGTGATGGTGAAGAAGTTGCGTCTGCAGCAGGAAGCGGGCGTGGCTGAGCGCGAACAGGCGCTGGTGCGGCAAAGTGCTGAAGCGCGTGCCGAGCGGCTCGCGGCGGCGCGCAAACGGGTCGAATTGTTCTCGACGCCGGCTGCCACGCGGCCGAAGGTCGAACTGTTCGGTGCGGCAGGCGGCAGTGCGGGCGCGGGCACATCGAAGCCGCGCATCGAACTGTTCGGCGCAAGCCCGCGCCCGATTAATTCAAACAACGCCAGAACTACAGAGGAGGCGTGAGCGCTGTGCAAAAGATCAAAGTACTGTGCGTCGACGATTCGGCGCTGATCCGCAGCCTGATGACGGAAATCATCAACGGCCAGCCGGACATGATCGTCGTGGCGACTGCACCCGACCCGCTGGTCGCGCGCGATCTCATCAAGCAGCACAATCCGGACGTGCTGACGCTCGACGTCGAAATGCCGCGCATGGACGGTCTCGACTTCCTCGAGAAGCTGATGCGTCTGCGGCCGATGCCGGTTGTGATGGTGTCGTCGCTGACCGAGCGCGGCAATGAAATCACGCTGCGCGCGCTGGAGCTGGGTGCGGTCGACTTCGTCACCAAGCCGAAGGTCGGCATTCGCGACGGCATGCTCGACTACTCGGAAAAGCTCGCCGACAAGATTCGCGCTGCGGCTCGCGCACGGGTGCGCCAGGCCGCGCCGGTGCAGCACGCGGCCACGCATGCCGCGCATGCGCCTGCCGCCGCCGCGCCGCTCTTCAACAATCCGCTACTCAGTACCGAGAAGCTGATCATCGTCGGCGCATCGACGGGCGGCACCGAAGCGATCCGCGAAGTGCTGGTGCCGCTGCCGCCAGATGCGCCCGCCGTGCTGATCGCGCAGCATATGCCGCCGGGTTTCACAAAATCTTTTGCGCAACGCCTTAATGGTTTGTGCCGGATTACCGTTAAAGAGGCAGAGCACGGCGAACGCGTGCTGCCGGGGCATGCGTATATCGCGCCTGGCCACGCTCACCTGTTGCTGGCCCGCAGCGGCGCGAACTATATTGCCCATCTGTCGGACGAGCCGCCGGTCAACCGGCATCGGCCGTCGGTCGACGTGCTGTTCCGTTCGGCCGCGCAGCACGCGGGCAAGAATGCGGTCGGTGTGATTCTGACCGGAATGGGGCGCGACGGGGCCGCCGGACTGCTGGAGATGAAAAAAGCGGGGGCGTACACCCTCGCGCAGGACGAAGCGAGCTGTATCGTGTTCGGCATGCCGCGCGAAGCCATTGCGCTCGGCGCCGCGGACGAAATTGTGTCGCTGCCGGAGATGAGCCGTCGCGTGATGGCGCGTCTGTCGTCAATGGGGGACCGCGTACAGCGGGTATGATGCGCGCCGGGTGAATTTAACTGGCGGTCATGCGCCGCATCATGGATCAAGCAAAGGGAATGAAATGGATAAGGGAATGAAGATTCTGGTGGTTGACGACTTTCCGACGATGCGTCGGATCGTTCGCAACCTGCTCAAAGAGCTCGGCTACTCGAACGTCGACGAAGCGGAAGACGGTCAGGCCGGCCTCGCGCGCTTGCGCGGCGGTACGTATGACTTCGTGATCTCCGACTGGAACATGCCGAACCTCGACGGTCTGGCCATGCTCAAGGAAATCCGCGCCGACGCCAACCTGACGCATCTGCCGGTGCTGATGGTGACGGCCGAGTCGAAGAAGGAAAACATCATCGCGGCGGCACAAGCCGGCGCGAGCGGTTATGTCGTCAAGCCGTTCACGGCCGCGACGCTCGACGAGAAGCTCAACAAGATTCTCGAGAAGATGGCGAAAGCCGGGAGCTGATGTGAATTTGCCGACCAACGCGCAAGGCGCCGAAGCGGTGAGCGAGAGCGGTGACTTCGCGTCCGACCGCATCCTCGCCCGTATCGGACAACTGACGCGCACGCTGCGCGACTCGATGCGTGAGCTCGGGCTCGACAAGCATGTCGAGCGTGCGGCGGAAGCCGTGCCCGATGCTCGCGACCGTCTGAAGTACATCGCGGACATGACCGAGCAGGCCGCCGAGCGCGTGCTGTCCGCGATCGACGTCGCCAAGCCGATCCAGACGCAATTGCAGCAGGACGCGGGTGAACTCGACGCGCGCTGGGAGCAATGGTACGCAGCGCCGATCGAGCGCGAAGAAGTGCGGGCGTTGATGAACGACACGCGGACCTTTCTGCGCGGCGTGCCGGAAGCAACGAGCGCGACCAACGCGCAGCTGATGGAGATCATGCTGGCGCAGGACTTCCAGGATCTGACCGGCCAGGTGATCAAGAAGATCACGGATGTCGTGTACCTGATCGAGCAGCAGTTGCTCGGCGTGCTGGTCGAGAACATCGCGCTCGAGCGGCGCGAGCAGTTCGCGGCGAATGCGGCGGCACTGGCGGCCGAGCCGTCGTCCACCGGCAGCCCCGAACATCTGCTGAATGGTCCGCAGATCAATCCGGAAGGCAAGACGGACGTGATGCAGGACCAGTCGCAGGTCGACGATCTGCTGGCGAGTCTCGGCTTCTGACCAGCCGCCCGCCCGCAAGGGCGCGGGGCCGGATCGCCGGATCGCCGGATCGATATGGGTGGCAGGCCACGCTCCCGCGTGCGCTTGCTGTCTGCCGACACAAACCACAGGCATACTACGAGCTCAAGCAGCGGCACGGCTTTCTGTGAGAAATAGTCACCGGTCGGTAGCGCGGTAAGGCATGCTTTCAGAGTGCGACCGCAGCGGTGCCGTATGATCTGCATACATGCTGCCGGTTCGCACGAGGTGCGAGCCGAGCCGCAGCAGCTCGGGAGGAGCCTTGTCATGTGGAGTCTTGTACGTCGCGCCGGGTTCGTTATGGCGCTAGCATTACCCTGTTCGCTGTCAGCCCTGCAGTCCGCCCATGCGGCACTTGGCGGCGCCCCGATGACGCCCCCTACGGATGCGTCGGTCTCTTCCCGCACCGTGCAGCCCGGCACCAGTTCGGCAACGGCGGCTCAAAGCGTGATGCGTTCCGCATCCAGCGCTGCCTCTTCCAGCTCAGCTACCGCGTCCTACACCGTGCGTGAAACTACGCTCGGCAACGGCACGGTGGTGCGCGAATACCTCGCTGCGGACGGCTCGGTCTTCGGCATTGCGTGGCGCGGTCCGCAAATGCCGGATCTCAACGATCTGCTCGGCAGCTATTTCCCGCAGTACGTCGCCGGCGTAAAAGCCGTGCGCGCGGCGCGCGGAGGCGCTCGTGGACCCGTTGCGGTCGATCAGAGCAGCCTCGTGGTCCGCTCTGGCGGCCACATGGGCGCGTTCAACGGTCAGGCCTGGCTGCCGCCGGCGTTGCCCGCCGGCGTCAGCGGTTCCGACATCCAGTAAGGGCGGGGACGAACGATGCGAACCATGCAAAGTGCTATGAAGCTCAAGGGCTGGATGCAGGCCGTCGTGGCCGTGGCGTTGGTGGCGGTGGTGGCCGCATGCGGCGGTGGCGGCGGCTCCAGTTCCAGTAATAATTCGTCGACCACGCTGAACGGCGGCTCGCTGCCGGCCAGCCCGACCCAGCAACCGATCGCCGCGACCGCGGCCAACACCGTGCCGATCACGGTCGGACAGGGTGTGAACGGCGTCATCAATATTCCGACGGTTAGCGTGACTGTATGCGCGCCGGGTTCTACATCCAATTGTCAGACCATTAACAACATCCAGGTCGATACCGGGTCGTTCGGGCTGCGTGTGGTTAGCTCGGTGCTGAAAACTTCGTTGCTGCAGGCGTTGCCGGTCAGTACCGTGGCCAGCGGCGCGCAAATCGCCGAGTGCGCGGCCTTCGCCGATGGTTACACGTGGGGCACGGTGCGCACCGCGACGGTGGCGATCGGCGGGGAGACGACGACCGGGGGTATTCCGTTGCAGATCATCGGCGATTTAGCCGCGAGTACGGTGCCGGCGAAAGGCTGCGGCAGCGGCTCGGCGGAAAACACGGTCACCGATCTCGGCGCCAACGGCATTCTCGGCATCGGCACGGCGCCCACCGATTGCGGCGCAACCTGCGCGAACGCGTCGACTGCCGCCACCTACAGCAATTATTTTGCCTGTCCGGGGGGCACCTCGTGCGCCCGTACCGCGGTGCCGCTCAATCAGCAGGTCGCTAATCCGGTCGCCAATTTCCCGGTCGACAATAACGGCGTGATCGTGCAGATGCAGCCGGTGTCGAACACCGGTGCACCGTCGGCCACCGGCACGCTGGTGTTCGGGATCCGCACGCAGTCGAACAATCCGCTGGCGGCCGCGCAGACCTTCGCCACTGACGCCTACGGCGACATGAACAACAGCGTGTACAACGGCACGACGGTGCAGGCGTTCTTCGATTCGGGTTCGAACGCGTACTTCTTCGCCGACAACTCGCTCGCGCTGTGCCCCAGTAATTACGCCGGGTTCTATTGCCCGTCGGCCGCGCAAACCCGGTCGATCACCCTGGCCGGCGTGAATAGCACGAAAGCCAGCGTCAGCATCGGCATCCTGAGCGCGAGCACGCTATTCGGCAACAGCAGCAACTATGCGTTCAACGATCTGGCCGGACAGATCAGCGGCAACAGCAGCTTCGATCTCGGTTTGCCGTTCTTTTATGGCCGTTACGTGTATTACGGCTTCGATCAGACGTTGACCACCGGTCAGGCGCCTTACGTCGGCTTTTGAACCGTATGGCGAAAACGTAAGAACCTGTCGGGCACCTGCGTGAAGACGCGTGGGTGTCCGGTCGACCGTAGCCTAACTGGCATCCGTAGCAAACCACGCTTGGCTAACTGGTCCCCAGTTAGCCGCCCGTAGCCCACGCCCCATCACGCGGACGTGAACCGCAGCGGCCCGGCCAGCAAGCCGCACCGCGCCGCTTGCCGGCTGTTCCATCCCTCGAAATACCCCCCTTTCTCCGCCCTTATCCGCCGATCATCGCTTGCGTCGAGCGGGAATAATCGCTCTCACTGGAAAGAGGCGCCGTGCCTCGGCCGACTGGAGAGCGTTTGTGGCAGAGGATAGCGACCTCGAAAAAACCGAATCAGCCACTCCCCGGCGCCTGCAAAAGGCGCGCGAGGAAGGGCAGATCGTGCGTTCGCGGGAGCTGTCGACGTTTGCGCTGCTGGCAGCGGGATTCTTCGGCGTATGGGGTATGTCCAGCAGTATCGGCCAGCGTTTGCAGGACATGCTGCGGGCGTCCTTCACGTTCGATCACGCCACGGTGTTCGAAACCCGCCGCATGATGATCGGCGCGGGCGCTGCGAGCCGCGAAGGCCTGTACGCGCTGCTGCCGGTTCTCGCCTTCACCGGCGCCGCCGCCCTGCTCGCGCCAATGGCGCTGGGCGGCTGGCAGTTGTCTTCGAAAGGCCTTGAACCCAAGTTCAACCGGCTCAATCCGATCGAAGGGCTCGGCAAGATGTTCTCGATCAACGGGCCGATCCAGCTCGGCATGTCGCTCGCGAAGACGCTCGTGGTGGGCGGCATTGGCGGCTCGGCGATCTGGAATCGCCGCGAGGAAATTCTCGCGCTGGCGACCCAGCCGTTGCAACTGGCGCTCGCCAACACCGTGCATCTGATCGCGGTGTGCTGCGGCATGACGGTGGCGGGCATGTTCGTCGTGGCCGCGCTCGATGTCCCGTATCAACTCTGGCAGTTCCACAAGAAACTGCGCATGACGAAGGAAGAAGTGAAGCGCGAACACCGCGAAAGCGAAGGCGATCCGCACGTCAAAGGCCGGATTCGCCAGCAACAGCGCGCCATTGCCCGCCGCCGCATGATGACCCAGGTGCCGAAGGCCGACGTGGTGGTGACCAACCCGACGCACTTCGCCGTCGCGCTGCAATACACCGACGGCGAGATGCGCGCGCCAAAGGTGGTCGCCAAGGGCGTGAACCTGGTGGCCGCGCGGATCCGCGAAATCGCCGCCGAAAACAACGTGCCGCTGCTGGAAGCGCCGCCGCTCGCGCGTGCGCTGTATCACAACGTCGAACTGAACCGCGAGATTCCCGGCCCCCTCTACGGTGCGGTCGCCGAAGTGCTCGCGTGGGTGTATCAGTTGCGGCGTTTCAACACCGAAGGCGGTGTCGCGCCGGTCGCACCGACCGAGTTCGACGTGCCGGCGGAGCTCGACAAGGGCGGCGTGCCGGACGATGAAGCCGAGCAGGAAGCCGCCGACACGCTTAACTCTGCCAATACGCCAGATAACGACGACGCTTCAGGAGCCTCCGCATGAACGCTCGCGCCGGATTCCTGTCCCGACGGCCGGATGCCTTGAGCGGCACCAATTTGCGCGCCCTCGCCGGGCCGGTGCTGATCTGCATGATCCTCGGCATGATGATTCTGCCGTTGCCGCCGTTTCTGCTGGATCTGCTGTTCACCTTCAATATCGCGCTTTCCGTGATGGTGCTGCTCGTCAGCATGTACACGATGAAACCGCTCGACTTCGCCGCTTTCCCAAGCGTGCTGCTGTTTTCGACCTTGCTGCGCCTGTCGCTGAACGTCGCGTCCACGCGCGTCGTGTTGCTCGAAGGCCATACCGGCCCGGACGCAGCGGGCCAGGTGATCGAGTCGTTCGGCCACTTCCTCGTGGGCGGCAACTTCGCGGTCGGTATCGTCGTCTTTGTCATTTTGATGGTCATCAACTTCATGGTGATCACCAAGGGTGCGGGGCGGATCGCGGAAGTGTCCGCGCGCTTCACGCTCGATGCGATGCCCGGCAAGCAGATGGCGATCGACGCCGATCTGAACGCCGGCCTCATCAACGAAGATCAGGCTCGCAAGCGCCGTCTGGAAGTCTCGCAGGAAGCCGAGTTCTACGGTTCGATGGACGGTGCCAGCAAGTTCGTGCGCGGCGATGCGATCGCCGGCTTGCTGATCATGGTGATCAACATCGTCGGCGGGCTGATCGTCGGGATGGTACAGCACGGCATGGACTTCGCGTCCGCGGGCAAGACCTACACGCTGCTGACGATCGGTGACGGCCTCGTCGCACAGATCCCGTCGCTGGTGATTTCGACGGCGGCCGGTGTGATCGTCTCGCGCGTCGCGACCAACGAAGACATCGGCACGCAGCTGACCGGCCAGCTCTTCACGAACCCGCGCGTGCTGGTGATCACCGGCTGCATTCTCGTGCTGATGGGCATGATTCCGGGCATGCCGCACTTCGCGTTTCTGCTGCTCGGCGGCGGTCTGATTCAACTCGGCCGTACGATGAAAAAGCGCAGCGAGGACCGCAAGACCAGCGCGACGCTGGTCGACGTCGCACCGGCCGCGATGGCCCCGGTGGAAAACACCGAAGCCAGCTGGGACGACGTAACGATGATCGACATGCTCGGTCTCGAAGTCGGCTACCGGCTGATTCCGCTCGTCGACAATAACTCGGACGGCGAGCTGCTCAAACGGATCAAGAGCATCCGCAAGAAGTTCGCGCAGGAGATCGGTTTCCTGCCGCCGGTGATCCATATCCGCGACAACCTCGAATTACGGCCGAACGGTTACCGGATCGCGCTGAAGGGCGTCGAAGTGGGCGTCGGCGAAGCGTATCCGGGGCAGTGGCTGGCGATCAATCCGGGGCAGGTGTCCGCCGCGCTGCCGGGCACACCGACCCAAGATCCGGCGTTCGGCTTGCCGGCCATCTGGATCGATACGAATCTGCGCGAACAGGCGCAGGTGTACGGCTACACGGTGGTCGATTCGAGCACGGTGGTGGCGACGCACCTGAATCACCTGGTGGTCACGCATGCGTCCGAACTGCTCGGCCGCCGCGAAGTGCAGGCGCTGGTGGAGCGGATGCAGAAGGACACGCCGTCGCTGGTCGAGGATCTGGTGCCGAAGTCGCTGTCGCTCACCACCCTGCAAAAGGTGCTGCAAAACCTGCTGGAAGAAGGTGTACCGATCCGCGACATGCGCACGATTCTCGAAGCGCTGTCCGAACACGCGCCGAAGGTCACCGACGCGCACGATCTCACCGCCGCTGTGCGGCTCGCGCTGGGCCGCGCGATTACGCAGCAGTGGTTCCCGGGCGTGGGCGATATGCAGGTGATGGGCCTCGATCCAAATCTGGAGCGGGTGTTGTCGCAGGCGCTTTCTACAGGCACCAACCCGGGCCTCGAACCGGGCCTCGCGCATACGCTGCTGAACGAAACGCAGAAGGCGATGACGCGTCAGCAGAACCTTGGGCTCGCGCCGGTGCTGCTGGTGCAGCATGCGTTACGGCCCATGCTTGCGCGGTTCCTGCGCCGCAGCCTGCCGCAGTTGAAGGTGCTGTCGTACGCGGAAGTGCCGGATACGCGCAATATCAAAGTGGTGAATCTGATCGGAACGCATGGCTAAACCCAGCGCGGTTATACCTGACAGTTAGCCGCAGTTGTTCCAGACCGATGGTTTCCGCCGGCGCTCCTCGAGCGCCGGTTTTCATTTCGGCGCCTGACTTTTCGTGTCGCAAGCAGGTGGCGGAGATCATGCTGCGTCCGCGAAAGCGCCGTCGGACGCCAACGAGGCGCCTGTTTCAAACCGTCGTGCGTGTGAATCGAAGTGCGTTTCCATCGCCCGAATTGCCCACCTTTAACGGTCTTTATCCATCGATCGTCACTCGACGGGTTTCGCAATAATGATCTCAATGGGAAGCGGTATGTTGCCGGTCCGTTAGTCCGTAAGTCCGTTTAGCACATCGGGGGTCCAGCTTGAACATTCGTAAATTTGTCGGCGCTACCAGTCGCGATGCTCTGCGTCTTGTGCGCGAAGCCTTGGGCCCGGATGCCGTCGTTTTGTCCAATCGCACGATGGACGACGGCAGCGTCGAGATCGTCGCGCTGGCCGACAGCGACCTCGCCGCCATCACGCCGAAGGCGCCGCGCGGCAGCGCAGGCGCAGCGTTGGCCGCGCCGATGAATGCAATGGCCGCACAGCAGCCCGCGCTCGCCGCACCGCGTGCTAAACCGACGATGCAAGCGAATCCGTATGCGAGTGGCATGCCCGACGTGTTCTCGTCCGTGTTCGGCGCAAGCCCGGAAGCGGGCGCCGAGAACATGACGCCGAACGTCGCGAACGCCGCGAACGCCGCGAACGCCGGTAGTGCGGCTTCAGGCTCAGCCGCGAAGCCCGCAGTCCCCGCAGCGCCGAAGGCCGCGCTGCCGAACGCGCCTAAAGCAACGCTGGCCGCACCCGCCGCACCCGCCGCAGCGTCGCTGTCCCAAGCAATCAGCATCGAGCAACCCAGCGCTCGTGCTGCGGCGACGCGTCTCACCGAAGACATCCGTGCGGATCTGCTCAAAGCCGCCGGTGTGCCGGCAGCGTCCGCCGCGCCTGCGGCTGATGTGTCGCGCACGATGGCCGAATCGAATCCCTGGCTGATCGATCACGCGCGCCGCATCGCGGCCGACCAGCAGCAGCAAGGCGCGTACAGCGCGCGCCCCGCCGCGATGACACCGGCCGCCGCAATGGCCAAGGGCCTCGGCGCCACAGTCGAACCCGCCGCACAAGCGGCCTCGCAGACCTCGCAACAGGCCGCCGCCCAACCGGCCGTGCCGCACACCGATACGCCCGAGTGGGCCCGCGAAGCCGCGCAACTCGCTGCGCGCCGCGCCGCTCAGAAAGTTGCACCGCCGCTGCCCACCGGCGACGACGCCCGCACCCCTGCTTCGGTCGCCGAAGCGATCAAGGCGCGCATGGAGCAGGTCGTCAACGACACCGTGATGAGCGAATTGTCGTCGATGCGTGGAATGATGGAAGAACACTTCGCCGGCCTGTTGTGGGGCGATCGCCAGCGCCGCAGCCCGGCGCGCGCCGCGCTCACCAAGCACCTGTTCGCCGCCGGTTTCTCCGCGCAACTCGTGCAGATGATGGTCGACAACCTGCCCGACGACGTCGACAACATGGAAGGCGGCATGGAGTGGGTGCGTTCGGTGCTCGAATCGAACCTGCCGGTGATGGAAGACGAAGACGCGTTGATGGAGCGCGGCGGCGTGTTCGCGCTGATGGGCCCGACGGGCGTGGGCAAGACCACGACCACCGCCAAGCTCGCCGCGCGCTGCGTGATGCGCTTCGGCGCCAGCAAGGTGGCGCTCCTCACCACCGACAGCTACCGGATCGGCGGCCACGAACAACTGCGCATCTTCGGCAAGATTCTCGGCGTGTCGGTTCACGCGGTGAAAGACGGCGCCGATTTGCAGCTCGCGCTCTCCGAACTGCGCAACAAGCACATCGTGTTGATCGACACGATCGGCATGAGCCAGCGCGACCGCCTCGTCTCCGACCAGATCGCGATGCTGTGCCGCGCCGGCCAGCCGGTGCAGCGTCTCTTGCTGCTCAACGCGACGAGCCACGGCGATACGCTGAACGAAGTGGTGCAGGCCTATCAACGCGCACCGGATCAACAGCCGCTCGCCGGCTGCATCCTGACCAAGCTCGACGAAGCCACCAATCTGGGCGGCGTGCTCGATACGGTGATTCGCTACAAGCTGCCGGTGCACTACGTGTCGACCGGTCAGAAGGTGCCGGAAAACCTGTACGTCGGAACGAAGAAATTCCTGATCAAGAGCGCGTTCTGCATTCCGCGCGACAACTCTCCGTTCGTGCCGCACGACGACGACATTCCGGCGTTGCTGTCCGCGCTGTCCGCACGGTCGACGGCTGAACTGCACGAGGTCCGCTTTGGATAAATTCTTCTCGGATCAGGCCGAAGGATTGCGGCGCTTGTTGGCGAGAAGCGGCTCGCGCGTGATTGCCGTGACCGGCGGATCGGCCGGCGTCGGCGCTACGACGACAGTGGTGAACCTCGCCGCGGCGCTCGCGCAGCAGGGCAAGGACGTGCTGGTGATCGACGAGTGTCTCGGCGGGAAATCGGTGAGCGCGATGCTCGGCGGTATGCGCGGCGCGGGCAATTTTGCGGCGGTGATGCGCGGCGAGATGACGCTCGACGACGCCGCCGCGCGCCACGCGCTTGGCTTCTCCGTGCTGGCCGCCTCAAGCAACAACCGCGAAGGTCACGCGCCCGCTGAGCTCGGCGTGGTGTTGCGCGGCTCCGCCGACATCGTGCTGATCGACGCGCAACTCGACCAGCACGGCCACCTGTCGCCCCTCGCGATGCAGGCGCACGACCTGATGATCGTCACGCGGGTGGCCGCGCAGGCGATCACCGACGCGTATGCATGCATGAAGCGTTTGCACTACGCACACGCCACCGCGCAGTTTCGCGTGCTGGTGAATCACGTACAGAGCGTCGAAGACGCGCGCACCGCCTTTGCCAACCTGGCCGGCGTGGCAGGTCGCTACCTGACGGTGGCGCTGGAAGACGCCGGTTGCATTGCCGCCGATGCGCGGATGGCGCGCGCCCTGGAGTTGTCGCGGTGTGTCGTCGATGCCTTCCCGTCGACACCGGCTGCGCGCGACTTCCGGCATCTTGCCGCCGAATTGCAGTACTGGCCGATGCGGCCAGCGATGTCGTCGCAAGCGCCCTGGATGGCGCCTGCGACAGTTACAGCGGCGCAACACGCCGACCAACCGTCCGCGCAGCACGCCTAAGAGGCGTCACGAGGACAAGGGGAGCACGATGTATAACGCTCAGGGAAAGATTTCCCAAGCCGATGTTTTGACGAAGTACGCGCCCCTGGTGCGTCGCCTCGGCTTGCAGCTCGTTGCCAAGATGCCGGCGAGCGTCGATCTCGACGACCTGATCCAGGCCGGCATGATCGGACTGCTGGACGCGGCGAGCCGCTACAAGGAAGACCAGGGCGCGCAGTTCGAGACCTATGCCAGTCAGCGGATTCGCGGCGCGATGCTTGACGAATTGCGCAGCAACGACTGGTTGCCGCGCAGCTTGCGGCGCACGTCGCGCGAAGTCGAATCCGCCGTGCACAAGGTTGAACAGAATCTGGGCCGCTCGGCGAGCGAAACGGAGATCGCCGAACATCTGCAAATGCCGCTCGACGAGTACCAGTCGATGCTCCAGGACCTGCACGGCAGCCAACTGATCTATTACGAAGACTTCGACCGTTCCGCTGACGACGAACCGTTTCTTGACCGTTACTGCGTCGATCATTCGGACCCGCTGTCGGCGCTGCTGGACGACAGCCTGCGCTCGGCGTTGATCGAGGCGATCGACCGCCTGCCGGAGCGCGAGAAGCTGCTGATGTCGCTGTACTACGAGCGCGGCATGAACCTGCGCGAAATTGGCGCGGTAATGGAAGTCAGTGAATCGCGGGTGTGCCAGTTGCACAGCCAGGCCGTGGCGCGTTTGCGCACGCGCCTGCGCGAGATGGCTTGGGCGAACGCCGAGGCGACTTGAGTTTGATCGATTGATGTTTGACCGGCGGTGCGCGAAAACGTCCGCCTTCTCTTACGCGTCCGCCATCTCATGCTCCGCGGCCAGCGCGAGAAACGCTGAGCGCGACATGCCGCGCGCCTGGGCATACGCGTCAATATCGTGAACCAGCGCTTCGGGCAGCGAGATATTGATGCGCACCGCTTTTTTCAGCGCCGGAATATTCCGTGTGGTGACAAAACCCCAAGTAAAACCCGCGTAGTCCGGATTACGCCGATGCTCATCCAGCGTCAGCCGCTCGGGAATCGGTAACCCTTCGTCGAGCAGTGTATCCAGATGCGCCTCGATCGCTTCTTTCGCGTTCGCGTAGGCTTCTTCCAGCGAATCTCCCGCCGAATGACAACCCGGAATGTCGGGGACGACCACGCCGAACGCATGGTGCGTGTCACCAGGCTCGATCGCGATCGGGAAAATCAGGTTCTTCATTTCAGGCCTGCCTGTTTCAAGATGCTGTTCAGTGTGCCGGGCGGAAGATCTTTCTTCGGATGCGGGATGGTCACGAGACCGGCTTTTACCGCGTGCCGAAAATGATGGTGGCTGCCCGATATTCGGATCAGCCGCCAGCCATCCGCTTGAATCACTTTGACGATCTCGGCACTGTTCATATTGCACTCCTCGGATCATACACACGATTACACAACCTCGCTAGTGGATAACGCTCCGCCTGACTCGTCTGAGGCAGCGTCGAAAAGCTGCACGTGACGGCGGAGAACCTTAGTGGGGGAACCCGTGATTTCAACGTGACGGAGGATTCCGCGCTACCTGGCCGGATGGCCAACGCGCGTTGGAGGAGGGCTTAGGCGCCTGTGCGGTGCGGGAGGGAAAAACAAAAAGGGCTCGTCGAAGACGAGCCCCAGACTGCTGACCAACCCACGTTTTCGGAGCGTGGGGCTTTATTTTTTCTTGTTCAAAGCGATCTATTCAACTGCGTCAGCGCGCGAAACGCGCCGCGCGAGTGAAATCTTCAAACTGCCGGACGCGTCGGAATCCGCCCATCCGGTCCGTAGAAACCGACCTTCTGCGGCACGGCTACCTGCAGCGCCGTCAGCGCGCGCTGGTTGTAGTCCATCCGCACGCGAATCAGTTCACCGTTGCTCGTATTGAAGCGCCGCGCCCGCTCGGCGGCTTTTTGCAGCAGCGCCCATTGCTCGGCGAGCCGCGTATCCGCGCTGGCCGCGAGTTCCATGCCGGGCCAGCCGGCCGGAAAGCCCATTTCCGCGAGCAGTGCGTCGCGCTGGGCTTCGAGCCTGGCGAGCGTGCCGATCAGTTCGGTTTTCTTCTCGACGATCGGCGGCAGCAGCTCCAGCGGCGACAAGGCGGTCAGTGCCTTGGTCTCGAGCGTCAGAATCGAGGCGAACGCCTCGACGGCCGAATATTCTTCGATGAGGGTGGCAAGCAGGGCGTCTTTCATCTCAACAACTCGCTGAACACGACGGCTCGCGCATGATTCGCGAGCCGGGTTTGTCGAATGCCGCCCGGCAATTCACCGTACTTCGATGCGTCGATTAGTTGCCGGTCGACGAGGTTTTGCTTTGCAACAGGTCGCGCGCGGTATTCAGCACGCCGTCGGCGATCTTGCTCGAATCGATCGTCAACGAGCCGTTCTTGATGGCCGTTTTGATCGACTCGACATGGGCCGTGTCGATATCGGCCGAACCGGACGCCGCGAGGCTGCGCAGATGCTGCGACAGACCCGACAGGCTGACGCTGGCGTCGCCCGCACTGCTGGAGGTGGTCTGCGAGGTCGTGCCCGCACTCTGCGCGTTGCTGTTCGCGGTCGTCGCGTCGCCTTGCTGCGAGCGGGACGCGGCGTCTGTCAACGTCGGCAGATTCGAATTGGTTGTGGAATCGACTTTCACGATTGGCTTCCTGAACGATTTGATCCTGATAACGGCAACCCATGATCAAAACTTTAGCGCAATCGCTCCAGGTTTTGCCTTGTCTTTCAAGGCGATCCGGCCCCACGAGGGGTTCAATACCCGCTGCACCCGCTGCACCCGCTACACCCGCTGCACCCGCTACACCGGCCGTCGCGTCTGAATCCACACCGACGCGCATGCTGCCGCGCCGCTTCACAACTGAATCTCCACCGTCGAGCCGTCCTTGACGATGCCGGAGATGATCTGGCCGTTGGCCGTCTTCACCCGTACCTGCTGGCCCGGCGACGCGTTGTTCATCGCGCTGCCTTCGGCCGAAATCGCGAAACCTTCGCCGGCTGCGACGACCCGCACCGTTTGCCCGATCGACACCGCCGACGCGCTTTTCAGCATGTCGCGGCGCAGCGGCATGCCGCCGGCGATGCGCACGAGCGACACCGAGCCGACTGCCTGCGAGGGGTCCGTGACGATCGCCTGGGGCAAACCGGTCAGGTCGCCGTCGCGCGCGACGAGGTCGGCGGCAGTGAGCACTTCGCCCGGCGCCATCGCGCGGGCGGCGAGATAGTAGGTGGCGCGCAGTGAAATGCGCGCTTGCAGGTAGAGGGTCCACGGCCGTTCGCCGGCGCAGCGCACGCCGACGGTCATGCGACCCCACAGGCGCGCGCCGCTGGGCATGAAGGGCTCGAGCGTCGTGCAGGCCGCGAGCCCGCGTGGAAACGCCGGCGCGACGATAATTTCAACCTTGCCGGGCAAGCCTGCCGATTGCTGCTGCAAGAAGGCGAGTGCGGCACCGCGAATCGCCTCGGCGTCTTGCTGGCCGGCGAGCGGCGCGGGCTGCGCCACGACTGCGGGACGCAGATCCTGTTGCGCGACAGCCGGCGCCACCTGGCGCATCGACGGCGTGCGGGCGATGGTGGCGGGCGGTGTCGGCATCGGTGCGGGTGTCGGCGCCGGCTTCGCTGCGACTGCGGGGGTCACGACGGGTTTGCCGTTCGCGCCCAACTGAGGCGGCTCGCCCCGCGACGCGAGGCTGTCGAAGGTGGCGGACGACGCGCTGGTCGGCGCGTTATTGAGCGCGCTTTCGATACCCCTGCTGGGCGCGTTCGCCGCTGCTGTAGCCGCCGCATTGGTGTTCCCGGGCGCGGGAATCGTCACGACCCCGTTCGCGTCGGGCCTGAAACTGGTACGGATCATCTGCGGCGCGGCAGGCGGCTCGCCCGCGCCCGGAATGACGATCGAGCCGCTCGCGTTGGCGGCTCGCGTGAATGGATCGGCGTCGCGCGCGACCGGACCCGGCGTCAACGACTGCGCGGTAGCGGCGGCGAGCGTCGCCGCGGACCCCGTGCGTTTCGCGGGCATTGCCTGCATCTGCGCGGCCAGATCGGCGAGGGCGGCAGGATTCTTTTCGCCCGGGCCAGGAATCACGATGGGGCCACCGGCGTCCTGAGCCTGCTGAGCCTGAGTATTGGCCGGCAGCAGCACGATGCCACCGGCGACCCATACCGCCAGGTTCACGACGAGGCGAGTCAGGAGACGGGATGCCCCGCGCGAAGCACGCCGGACCGCGCCCGCACCCACGCGATGCGCCGCCACGCAGCTTGCGCGGTGCGTCAGATCGAAGGTGGGCTGGTCCATCGTGTTTCTCCATCGAATGCATCGGTACGCCTTGCATTCTAGTGAGCGCCCCCATTGCGCAAACGTTGAATAGAAGCCCCCTTTCCCGGTTATTCGTCCGATTGCCACTTGCGTTCGGCCCATAAGATGCACTTCATGCAAAAAGGTCTTCCCGGCCGACGCAGGTCTCATGCGAGGCAAGCACGGGAAGCCTCGGGAACGTTCTCCGGAGATTTCTATGCTGGACAAACTCGATGCCGAATTCGCCTTTGGCCGTCAGGCGCTTGATGTGCGCGCTTACCGGCAGGAGCTGTTGTCGTCGAATATCGCTAACGCCGATACCCCCGGGTACAAGGCGCGCGATGTCGACTTCGCTTCGTCGCTGGCCGGCGCGCTGAAGAAGGCCGACGGTGGTACGGGCACGGGCGCCTCGAACAACTCGACGCTCGCGATGACGCAGCCCGCAGGGGTGACGAGCGGCATGTCGATGGTGTCGACCGCGCCGGGCCACATGTCCGGCAACGCGACGCTGACGCCGACTGGCGGCACGCCTGACGACTACGGCAATCTGCAGTACCGCATTCCGGCGCAACCGGCGCTCGACGGCAACACGGTCGACATCGACACGGAGCGGGTGCAGTTCGCGGACAACTCGTTGCACTTCGAATCGGGCATGACGGTGCTGTCGAACCAGATCAAGACGATGCTTTCGGCGATCACGTCGGGCTCGTAAATAACAGGCACCGCAAAAAGATACAGCAGTACGCAGGAACAATCGCTACGGGATTTAACTTGAAGCCGGGTCGAACCGTGCAACTGCGGTGCACGGGACCAGAGTAAGTGCTGAAGCGCTAACTCCTATCGACAGCGGTGCATGGGATCGGAGTAAGCGCTGAAGCACTAACTCCGATCGACCGCGTTGCATGGGATAGGAGTAAGCGCTAAAGCGCTAACTCCTATCGACAGCGGTGCATGGGATCGGAGTAAGCGCTAAAGCACTAACTCCGATCGACACAGAAGAGGTGAGGAAACATGCCATCTTTAATGAACATTTTTGGTGTTGCAGGCTCCGCGATGTCAGCGCAGTCGCAGCGGCTCAACGTGACGGCGTCGAATCTCGCCAACGCGGACAGCACGACCGGCCCGGACGGCCAGCCGTACAAGGCCAAGCAGGTCGTGTTCGCGGTCAGCCCGATCGGCGGCGCGCGCACGGGCTCCGGCCAGCAGATCGGCGGCGTGCAGGTCACCGGCGTGGTGGACGACCCGACGCCGATGAAGACCGCCTACGACCCCGGCAACCCGGCGGCCAATTCGGACGGTTACGTCACGCTGCCCAACGTCGACCCGGTGCAGGAAATGGTCAACATGATCTCGGCCTCACGCTCGTACCAGGCCAACGTCGAAACCCTGAACACCGCCAAGGCACTGATGCTGAAAACGCTCACGATCGGAACCTGAGGAGAATTTCTTGACCACCACCATCGGCAACAACGGCCCGACCGTGTCGCAAACGCTGCTCGATACGATGAACGGCACGAACAGTGCCTCGAGCGCAAGCAGTTCCACCAGTTCGACTGGCAGCACGACGGGCACCTCGGCGACCGATCTGCAGAACACATTCCTGCAACTGCTCGTCGCGCAGTTGAAGAACCAGGATCCGACCAATCCGATGGACAGCTCGCAGATGACCTCGCAGCTGGCGCAGATCAACACGGTGTCGGGCATCAGCCAGCTGAATACGACGCTCAGCTCGCTCGCCACGCAGATGTCGGCAGGCCAGCAGTCGCAAGCCGCGCTGCTGATCGGCTCGACCGTGCTCGCGCCGGGCAGCTCGGTGCAGGTCGCGAGCGGCAAGGCCAGCTCGTTCGGCGTGCAGCTCGCCAACTCGGTGGGCGATCTGCAGGTGGTCGTGAAGAACTCGGCGGGCACGATCGTCAACACGATCGACCTCGGCCAGCAGTCGGCCGGCACGATTCCGGTGGGCTGGACGCCGACCGACACGGCCGGCAATACGCTGCCCGACGGCACCTACACGATCAGCGCGGTCGGCACGATCAACGGCCAGCAGGCTACGGCCACGACGCTCACGGGCGCGACGGTGCAAAGCGTCGTCTCGCAGAGCAACGGTACGCCGGGCCTCGTGCTGTCGAACGGCACGACCGTGGGGCTGACCGGCGTCGCCGCCATCCTCTGATTCAGATCCAGATTCAGTCAGTTACGACTTTCCAGATACGGAGACCGTCATGGGTTACCAGCAAGGTTTGAGTGGTTTGTCGGCAGCGTCGAGCGATCTCGACGTGATCGGCAACAACATCGCTAACGCGAATACGACCGGCTTCAAGAGCGGCGCGGCGCAGTTCGCGGACATGTATGCCAATTCCGTTGCGACCGCGGTGAACAACCAGGTCGGCATCGGCACCCAACTGTCCGAAGTGCAGCAGCAGTTCTCGCAGGGCACGATCACCAGCACCAATCAGGCGCTCGACGTCGCGATCAACGGCAACGGCTTCTTCCAGATGTCGAACAACGGCTCGCTGGTGTACTCGCGCAACGGCGTGTTCCAGCTCGACAAGAACGGCTACGTCACCAACGCGCAAGGCCTGCAACTGATGGGCTACGCCGCTAACAGCTCGGGGGTCATCAACACCGCGCAGACCGTGCCGATCAGCGTGCCGACCGCGAATATCGCGCCGCAAGCCACCACCACCATCGCCGCCGGTTTGAACCTGAACGCGCAGGACCCGTTGATGCTCGGCACGCCGACCGTGGCGACCGTCAGCAGCACGGGCACGCTCTCCACCACCGGCGCGACCATCACGAATACGGCTTCGGGTACGAACAACGACAACTACACTGTCGCGTTCCCCACCGCGACCACGTACACGGTCACCGACAACACGCTCGGTACGTCGACCAGCGGCACGTACACCGCCGGTACGGCAATTACGCTCGGCAACGGCCAGAGCATTACCTTCAACGGCGTGCCGGCCGCCGCCGGCACTGACAGCTACACCGTCAGGCCGACCGCCATCGCGTTCAACCAGAACAGCTCGTCGACGTACAACTACTCGACCAGCACGACGGTCTACGATTCGCTCGGCGGCTCGCAGACCGTCAACATGTACTTTGCCAAGACCTCGGCCGGTACGTGGAACGTGTATGCGGGAACGTCCACCGGCACGGCGAACCTGGTCGGCCAGGCGAACTTCAATTCGTCGGGCACGTTGCTCGGCACGACCCAGCCTGCCGTCCCTGCCACCACGCCCGCCACGTTCGTCGCCACCGCCACGCCGTTCGTGTTCAACTTCGGCATTCCGACCACCGACGGTTCGTCGACGCCGCAGAACCTCACGCTGAACATTGGCGGCACGACGCAGTACGGCGGCAAGGACGGCGTGAACTCGCTGCAACCCGACGGCTACGCAGCCGGCACGCTGACGAGCTTCACGATCGGCGCCGACGGCACGCTGACCGGCAACTACTCGAACCAGCAAACTGCTGCGCTCGGCCAGATCGTGCTCGCGAACTTCTCGAACCAGAACGGTCTCGTGGACCTCGGCAACAACGAGTTCCAGCAAACCTCCCAATCGGGCGTCGCGCAGATTTCGGCGCCGGGCTCGACCAACCACGGTGTGCTGCAAGGCGGCGCGCTGGAAAACTCGAACGTCGACCTGACGAGCGAACTGGTGAACCTGATCACCGCGCAGCGCAACTATCAAGCGAACGCGCAGACGATCAAGACCCAGCAGACCGTCGACCAGACCCTGATCAACCTGTAAGCGACCGGGACTTCCCATCATGGATCGGCTGATCTACACCGCGATGTCGGGCAGCACGCAAGCGCTCGAACAGCAGGCTATCGTTGCCAACAACCTGGCGAACGCCTCGACCACCGGCTTTCGCGCGCAGCTTGCGACTTTCCGCGCCGTGCCGATGGGGTTCGGCGACGGCAGTTCGATCAACGACGACACCACGCGCACCTTCGTGTTGTCGTCGACGCCGGGCGCCGACTATACGCCGGGGCCGATCCAGCAGACCGGCAATCCGCTCGACGTGGCGATTCAGGGTCCGGGCTGGCTGACGGTGCAAACCGCCGATGGCAACGAGGCTTACACGCGCGCCGGCAATCTGCACGTCGACGAGAACGGCCAGCTGGTGAACGCCATGAACCAGACGGTAGTCGGCAACGGCGGACCGGTGTCCGTGCCGCCGGGCGCGGAAATCACCATCGGCAAGGACGGCACGGTGTCCGCGCTGACGCCAGGCGATCCGCCGACCGCGGTGGTGACGGTCGATCAGCTGAAGCTGGTGAATCCGGATCCGCAAACCATGACGCGTGGTGACGACGGCCTCTTTCGCACCGCCGACGGCAACGACGCCGACGCCGATCCGGCCGTCACGCTGGCGCCGGCTTCGCTCGAAGGCAGCAACGTGAATCCGGTCAGCGCGATGGTCGCGATGATCACCAATGCGCGCCAGTTCCAGATGCAGACCCAGCTGCTGGAAAGCGCGGACAAGAACGATCAGTCCGCCAACCAGCTGCTCACCTTTAGCTAACGGGGCACCCCCGAGGGGGTATCCCGGCACAAGGAGAAGAATTGTGAATCGCTCGCTCTACATCGCCGCTACCGGCATGAATGCGCAACAGTCGCAGATGGACGTGATTTCGAACAACCTCGCGAACGTCAGCACCAACGGCTTCAAGGGCTCGCGCGCGGTGTTCGAGGATCTGCTGTATCAGACCATTCGCCAGCCGGGTGCGAACTCGACGCAAAACACCGAACTGCCGTCCGGAATCCAGCTCGGCACCGGTGTGCAACAGGTCGCGACCGAACGTCTCTACACGCAGGGCAACCTGCAGCAGACCGGCAACTCGAAAGACGTCGCCATCAACGGTCAAGGCTTTTTCCAGGTGCAGATGCCCGACGGCACGACCGCCTACACGCGTGACGGTTCGTTCCAGACCAACGCCCAAGGCCAGCTCGTTACGTCAAGCGGCTACCAGGTGATTCCCGCGATCACGATTCCGAACAACGCGACCTCGATGACCATCGGCAGCGACGGCGTGGTGTCGATCACCGTTGCCGGCTCGACCAACAGCCAGCAGCTCGGCTCGATGCAGATCGCCACCTTCATCAACCCGGCCGGTCTGGATGCGAAGGGTGAAAACCTGTTCGCGGAAACCGCGTCGTCGGGTGCACCGAACGTCGCGCAACCGGGCCTGAACGGCGCCGGCACGCTCAATCAGGGTTACGTGGAAGCATCGAACGTGAACGTGGTGCAGGAACTGGTGAACATGATCCAGACGCAGCGTGCTTACGAAATCAACAGCAAGGCCGTGACGACGTCCGACCAGATGCTGCAGACCCTCAGCCAGATGCAGGTTTAAGACTTCAGGGACTGAGAATTAATAGCGCCCCCGACCCTGTCGCTTCGCGCCACCCCCCCGAAGGGGGCGGAAAACTTGGGACGGCCCGGCGTTTTCTCGAAAGGCAGTAATCAAAGATGTCGCACTTCACTCGTAATCCGGTTCATTCGCGCACCGCTCAGGCGCTCGTGCAGCTCACGCTGCTCGCGGCGCTGGGTGGCTGCGGCCTCGTGCCAAAGCAGCCGATCACCCAGCAGCCGATGACGGCCGTCCCGCCGATGCCGCCGCAAGCGCAGTCGCCGGGCTCGATCTTCAACCCGGGTTACGCGGGCCGGCCGTTGTTCGAAGACCAGCGGCCGCGCAATGTCGGCGACATCCTGACGATCGTGATTCAGGAAAACGTCAACGCGACGAAGTCGTCGGGCGCCAACGCGAATCGCTCGGGCACGACCAACTTCAGCGTTCCGACGGCGGGTTTCCTGGGTGGACTGTTTGGCAAGACCAACCTGAGCGCCAACGGTTCGAACGTGTTCGCCGGCACCGGCGGAGCCAATGCATCCAATACGTTTAACGGCACCATCACCGTGACGGTGACCGGCGTGCTGCCGAACGGCAACCTGATGGTGAGCGGCGAAAAGCAGATGCTGATCAACCAGGGCGATGAGTTCGTGCGCTTCTCCGGCGTGGTGAATCCGAACACGATCTCCAACCTGAATGCCGTGTACTCGACCCAGGTGGCCGACGCGAAAATCGAATACTCCGCGAAGGGCTATCTCAACGAAGCCGAGAACATGGGCTGGTTGCAGCGGTTCTTCCTCAACGTGTCGCCGTGGTGATCATGCGTACCGTCTTCTTTCGCCTTGGCCGCGTCGCGCAGCTTACCCAGTTCGGCCGCATTGGCCTGGCAGGCCGCGTCCTCGCTTTCGTCGCGCTCGCTTGCGCAGCGCTGCCGGCCGCCACGCCCGCGCACGCCGAGCGTCTGAAGGACCTCGTGCAGATCCAGGGCGTGCGTGACAACCCGTTGATCGGCTACGGCCTCGTTGTCGGTCTCGACGGCACGGGCGACCAGACCACGCAGACGCCGTTCACCACGCAGACACTCGCCAACATGCTGGCGAACCTCGGCATCTCGATCAACAACCAGGCGGCGGGCTCGACCAACCAGCAGTCGTCGCTGTCGAACATCCAGTTGAAGAACGTCGCCGCGGTGATGGTGACGGCGGTGTTGCCGCCGTTTGCACGTCCCGGCGAAGCGATCGACGTGACGGTGTCCTCGCTTGGTAACGCCAAGAGCCTGCGCGGCGGCACGTTGCTGCTTACGCCGCTCAAGGGCGCCGACGGTCAGGTGTATGCGCTTGGCCAGGGCAACCTCGCGGTCGGCGGCGCCGGCGCGAGTGCGAACGGCAGCAAGGTGCAGGTGAATACGCTGGCCGCGGGGCGCATCACTGGCGGTGCGATTGTCGAACGCGCGGTGCCCACCTCGGTATCGCAAGCGGGCACGATGCAACTCGACCTGAACGAGATGGACTACGACACGACGCAGCGCGTGGTGTCAGCGGTCAACAACGCTTTCGGCAGCGGCACCGCCATGGCGCTCGACGGCCGCACGATTCAACTGCGCGCGCCGTCCGACCCGGAGCAGCAGGTCGCCTTCATGGCGCAATTGCAGAACCTCGACGTCAAGCCGGCGCAAGCCGCCGCGAAGGTGATCCTGAACGCGCGCACCGGCTCGATCGTGATGAACCAGATGGTCACGCTGCAAAACTGCGCGGTGGCGCACGGCAATCTGTCGGTGGTGATCAATACGCAGCCGGTGGTGAGTCAGCCGGGCGCATTCTCGAACGGTCAGACGGTGTCGGCCAAGCAGTCGCAGATTCAGATGAAGCAGGACAACGGCGCACTGAAGATGGTGACCGCCGGCGCCAACCTCGCCGAAGTGGTGAAGGCGCTCAACGCACTGGGTGCGACGCCCGCGGATCTGATGTCGATCCTGCAGGCCATGAAAGCGGCGGGCGCTCTGCGCGCCGACCTGGAAATCATCTAAGGAAGACACAGGATGAATTCGGATACGACCAATTCCGCCAACGCGGCGAACGACCTGACCCAGCGCTTCGCGCTCGACGTGCAGGGCTTCGGCAAATTGAGTGCGCAGGCCAAGGCTTCGCCGCAGGCCGGCATGAAGATGGCCGCGCAGCAGTTCGATGCGGTGTTCACGCAGATGATGCTGAAGAGTATGCGCGATGCGACGCCACAGGATGGTCCGTTCGATTCGCACGACAGCGCCACCTTCACGTCGATGATGGATCAGCAGTTGTCGCAACAGCTGTCGCAGAAGGGCATCGGCGTGGCAGACGCGATGCTCAAGCAGATGATGCGCAATCAGGGCATGCAGGTGGGCGGCGCGAGCGGCACAGGCGGTGGTCTTCCCGGCATGGCCAATGCGTTGGGTGGCGGCAGCGGCGGCGACGAAGGCCAGACCGCGGCGCTGAACGCGCTTGCCAAGGCCTACGGCAATGCGCAGGCCAACGGCCAACTGGCGATGGGCAGGGGCTACTCGGCCAACAGCGCGCTGACTCCGCCGATCAAAGGCGACGGCAGCTCGCCGAAGGTCGACGCTTTCGTCGACAAGCTCGCCGAGCCGGCACAAGCCGCCAGCGCGGCAACCGGCATTCCGGCGCGCTTCATCATCGGCCAGGCCGCGCTCGAATCGGGCTGGGGCAAGAGCGAAATCAAGAAGTCGGACGGTTCGACCAGCCACAACGTGTTCGGCATCAAGGCGACCAAGGACTGGACCGGCAAGACTGTCTCGACGGTCACGACCGAATATGTGAACGGCAAGCCGCAGCGTACCGTCGAAAAATTCCGTGCGTACGACTCGTACCAGGAAGCGATGACCGACTACGCAAGCATGCTCAAGGGCAACCCGCGTTATGCGCAGGTGATCAATTCCGCGCATGACGTGAATGGCTTTGCCAATGGCATGCAGCGCGCGGGCTACGCGACCGATCCGCATTACGCGAAAAAGCTGATGTCCATCATGCAGAAAATGGGCTGACCTGCCGTTAATGCAGGTGTGCGGTTGCACTTGACTGCGCAGCCGATCAGTTTAAGCAGTTTGATTTTCTCGAATAAAGCATGCACGCGACGGGGCCAGGTGCATAACAAGACGGACGAGGCCGGCCGCCTACGGGCGGCCGGTCCACCCGCATAACCGGCGTGATTGTCGCCTGTATTCGATGCACCGGGATTCCACTGGTGGCATATTGGCGTTTTAACGTTTGCGGCAAATATTTCATTACACGCCCCTAAATTTTGGCTGAATGCTGCCGCTAATCAGTTAGACCCCATACCGGAAAGCGTTGTAATGTCCGGTTGAATGCGCGTGCAGCGGCTTCGATGAAGACCGCGCGAAAGCCCCGGCAGGAGCCTTGGCACGCGCCCGCAAGAACATGCATACCGGCAAGCCCATGGATACTACCCAGTCGCACGGCCAGACTGACGCACCCGGCCAGTCGCACGCCCAGCTAAACGAAAGCGCCCCCGATTTCGGCCGTCGCAATCCGCTGGAGATCGGCGTTCAGTTACGCAACCTCGTCAATCGAGGCGATTTCCTCACCGTTGAATATGCGGGCGGTCAACTCGTGACGCGCCTGCTCGATGTCGACGTGCGCGGGCGCACCTTCACTTTCGATTGGGGCGCGCTCTCCGATCAGAACAAAGGCTTATTGGGCGCGCCTCGCTGCCAGTTCCACGCATCGCCTGACGGCGTGCGCGTCGAATTTGCGACCGCCACGCCACGCGAAACCCGCTACGAAGGACTGCCCGCATTCGAGGCCAACTTCCCCGAAGTGCTGTTTTACGTTCAGCGCCGCGAGTATTTCCGCGTCGATGCGCCAATTCTCGATCCGTATATGTGCACCGGCCGTTTGCCCGAAGGCGACACGTTCCGCTTCGAAGTGCACGATCTGTCGCTCGGCGGCGTCGGCATGCGCACCACGGATGAACGCGTGGCCGAATTGCCGATGGGTACGCGGCTGCTGGATTGCGAACTATCGCTTGGCTCGCTCGGCCGGCTTTCGCTGGATCTGCAACTGGTGTCGCACCGCTCCACCGCGTTGCCGAACGGCACGCAGCGCTATCAACTCGGCTTCCGTTTTGTGACGCTGCCGGGCAGCGCCGAAAACACGCTGCAACGCCTGATTACGCAGCTCGAAATGAAGCGTCGCTCGCTGGTGCGCTGACGAGCGACAAAGCCTTGCCGCACGCGCCTCGCAAACGTTGGAACAAACGTCGAACAAGCATCGGAAAGGCCCTCAATTTTTCCTCGTGAGGGCCGTTAAACAGGATGTTCAAGTAACGCGGCGGCATGTGGTCGGTGTCGCCCTTCAGGATGACGCATGTCAGATCTCATCAGTATCGGCCTTAGCGGACTGAACGCAGCCCAGTGGGGGCTCACGTCGACCGGCCAGAACATCAGCAACGCGTCCACGCCGGGCTACACGATCGAAACGCCGGTCTACGCGGAAAGCGGTGGCCAGTACACGGGCTCCGGCTATCTGCCGCAGGGCGTCTCGACGGTCACGGTGACGCGCCAGTACAGCCAGTATCTGACCACCGAGCTGAACAACGCGCAGAGCTCGGGCAGCTCGCTGTCGGCGTACAGCACGATGATCTCGCAGCTGAACAATCTGATCGGCAGCCCGACCGCCGGTATTGCCAGCGCGATCACCGGCTATTTCACCGGTTTGCAGAACGTCTCGAACAGCGCCTCCACGCTGTCCACCCGCCAGACCGCGATGAGCGGCGCGCAGACGCTCGTCAACCAGATCAACGCCGCGGGTCAGCAATACGACTCGCTGCGTCAGAGCGTCAACACGCAACTCACCAGCACCGTTTCGCAGATCAACGGCTACACGCAGCAGATCGCGCAGTTGAACGGACAGATCGCCGCGGCCAGCACACAAGGCCAGCCGCCGAACCAGCTGATGGATCAACGCGATCAAGCCGTGTCGAGTCTGTCGCAACTGATTGGCGTAAACGTCGTGACCAGCAGCAACGGCAACTACAGCGTGTTCATGGGCAATGGCCAACCGCTCGTATCCGCTGGCAACAGCTACAACCTCGGCACGGCACCTTCGACGGGCGACACCAGCGAACTCTCGGTTCAGTACCTCGGCCAGGTCGGCGCGAACCCGGCCGCCGCACCGCAAAGCCTGCCCGACAGCAGCGTCACGGGCGGCACGCTTGGCGGTCTCGCTGCGTTCCGAAGCCAGACGCTCGATCCGGCCGAAGCGCAACTCGGCGCGATTGCAGTGAGCTTCGCCTCGCAGGTCAACGCGCAGAACGCGCTCGGCATTACGCTCACCGGCGCCCAAGGCGGCGCGCTGTTCTCGGTGGGCAGTCCGACGGTCTACGCGAACTCGCAGAACACGGGCAATGCGTCGCTGAGCGTGTCCTTCGCGAATCCCTCGCAGCCGACCACCGGCGACTACACGCTCGCCTATAACGGCACCTCCTACACGCTGACCGACAATTCGAGCGGCGCCGTAGTGGGCTCGGCGACCAACCTGAGCCAGCCGATCAACGGCTTGAATTTCTCGACCACCGGCACGATGAACCCCGGTGACTCGTTCACGGTGGAACCGACCCGCGGCGCGCTGAACAGCTTCACTACCGCGACTACGGCCGCTTCGGCGATTGCGGCCGCGTCCCCGGTGCTTGGCTCGGCTGCGGCGACCAACACCGGCACCGGTACGATTTCGTCGGGTACGGTGACGACGGGCTATACCATGCCCAACGCGACCACCAAGCTGACGTACGACGGCACGGGACTGTCCGGATTCCCGACCGGCTCGATGGTGACGGTGACGGCTGGCACGCCGCCGACCTCAACCACCTACGACACCGCCACTACGCCCGATGTGCCCTATTCGGCAGCCTCCGGCGCGACGCTGACGATCAACAACGCTACCGCCGGCAGTATGAACGGCGTGACAGTGACAATCAGCGGTGCACCGGCCGCCGGCGATACATTTTCCATCGGCCCAAACACCGGCGCGACTAACGACGGCAGCAACGCGCTCGCGTTGTCGAATCTGTCTAACGTGAAGTCGATGTCGGGCGGCACGCTCACGCTGGTGGGCGCGTATGCGAACTACGTCAACCAGGTCGGCAACCAGACCAACCAGATTCAGACTTCGAGCACAGCCCAGACCGCGGTGGTGACGCAGATCACCACTGCGCAGCAGTCGGTCTCCGGCGTGAACCTCAACGAGGAAGCCGCTAATCTGCTTCAGTATCAGCAGCTCTATCAGGCCAACAGCAAGGTCATTCAGACCGCGCAGACCCTGTTTCAGACGTTGATCGGCATCTTCCAGTGAGGCATTGAACATGCGTATCTCCAGTTCACAGTACTTCAACATGAATGTGGCGACGATGAGCGATGAGCAAACTCAGTTGTCGCAGTTGTATGCCGAGATTTCGAGTGGCGTGAGCCTCTCCACGCCGTCGGACAATCCGCTCGGCGCAGCGCAGGCGGTGCAGCTGAGCTCGACTGCGACAACCTTGTCGCAATACACGACCAACCAGACGACCGCGCTCTCGTCGCTGCAACAGGAAGACTCCACGCTCGGCAGCGTCAATACCGTGTTGCAGAGCATTCACACGCTGATACTGCAAGCCGGCGACGCTTCGCTGAACAACAGCAACCGCGGCGCAATTGCCACGCAGTTGCAGGGGTTGAGCAGTCAATTGATGACACTGGCCAACACGACCGACCCGCAGGGCAACTACCTGTTCGCTGGCTTTCAAAGCACCGCGCAGCCGTACAGCACCAATGCGGCCGGCGTCGTGACTTATTCGGGCGACACCGGCACGCGCACCGTGCAGGTCACCGGCTCGAGCACGGTCCAGACGGCCGACAACGGCCTCTCGATCTTCGGCAGCGTCGCGCCGATCGGCACGAGCGCGGTACCGGCTGCGACGCCCGGCAACCAGGGCAGTGGCGTGATCAGTAGCGTGAGCCTGACGAATCCGACCGATCCGACCAATGCGGACACCTACACCATCAATTTCTTGTCGCCGACCACCTACACGGTGAGCCAGACCAGTCCGGCAACGCCGGGCACGCCAGGCACGCCGGGTCCGGTGCAGACCTTCACGGCAGGCTCGGCCATCACGCTCGGCGGCCAGTCGGTGAGCATCACCGGCACGCCGAGCACAGGTGACAGCTTCACGGTAACGCCGGCCACGCAAGGCAACATGGACGTGTTCGCGAATCTGAACCAGTTGATTGCCACGCTGCAATCGCCGGTCGCGGGTACGGCTTCGACGGCCAGTTTGCAAAATGCGCTGACCACCAGCGCGACCCAGCTCGAGAACACGATCAACAACGTGGTCACCGCGCGGGCGAACGTAGGTGGTCGCGAACAGGAAGTGCAGGCGTTGCAGACGGTCACGCAGGCCAACACGTTGCAGACGTCGACCAACCTGACGAATCTGACGCAAACCAACATGGTCCAGACGATCGCCCAGTACACGATGACGCAAACCACACTGCAAGCAGCGCAGCTGGCGTTTTCGAAGATTCAGAGCGTGTCGCTGTTCCAGTACCTGAACTAAGCGGGCGAGCAGTCTGAAATGCGAAAGGGCGGATGCCGGTGTGAGCCGGCTCCGCCCTTTCGCGTTCTGAGTTGAACGATGCATGGCCAGCATCGCCCAAGTGCGTCAGCGATGCAGGCGTGAGATGGGGCCCACCCGAAGCCAGTCGCCGGCCTGGAAGTCGCGCTATTTGAACCCTGCCGCCACGCGCCCCATCTGATCGATGCCGACATCGAACAGGCGCATGAAGAACGGAATCATGTTCGGGATCATCAGCTGCAGGAGCAGCATGCCGATCAGCATCGTCAGCGGAAAGCCGATCTGGAATACGCCGATTTGCGGCGCGGCGCGGTTCAGAATGCCGAGCGAGATATTGGTGATCAGGAGCGCGACGACCACCGGCAGCGACAGCAGCAGACCCGCCGAAAACACTGTGCTGCCGAAATTCGCCAGCGTGCGCCAACCGGGCGCACCCAGAATGTTCGCCGACACCGGCACTGACTGGAACGTGGTCAAGAGCGCGCTGATCATCTGCAGATGGCCGTCGATCACCAGAAACACCAGCATCGCGATGGTGGTCATATAGCTCGACAGCACCTGGCTGGAACTGCTCGCCTGCGCGTCGAAGAATGTCGCGAAACCGAGACCCATGCCCAGACCGACAAAGTCGCCGGTGGCGCCGATCGCCTGAAACACGATCTGCATTGTCATGCCGAGCGCGATGCCGATCAGGAACTGGTTGACGATGATCCACACGCCTTCAGCGGAAAACACCGTCACCTGCGGCAGCGCGCCGAGCGTGGGCGCGACGATGATTGTGATGAACGCCGCGAGGCCGATCTTCACGCGCATTGGCAGCGAGGCGTTGCCGAGCACCGGCGCGGTCGCCACCAGTGCGAGAATCCGCACGAAAGGCCACAGGAACGCCGTGAGCCAGGCATTCAGTTGTGCGTAGGTGACGGAAAACATGGCGGTAGGGAAGGGCGCAAGCGCTGAGCGGAGGCCGGGGCCGCGCTCAGTTGACGAGCGAAGGGATGTTGGTGAGCGTTTCGCGCAGGTAGTCGAGCATGATGGTCAACATCCACGGACCGGCGATCACCATTGTGATGGCGATCGCGAGCAGCTTCGGAATGAACGACAGCGTGGTTTCGTTGATCTGCGTAGCGGCCTGGAACAGGCTCACCACCAGACCGACCACCAGCGCGACCAGCAGCAACGGCGCGGCGAGCAGCAGGCCGATATACATGGCCTGGTGCGCGAGCGTCATGACGGATTCCTGATTCATGGCGTAGTACCGGAAGCGTGAAGGGTTGGGTGACGCAGCTAAGTGCCGTAGCTAAGTGCCGTAACTAAGCGACCCGGTTAAACAAAGCTCTGCGCGAGCGAGCCGAGCAGCAACTGCCAACCGTCGACCAGCACGAACAGCATCAGCTTGAACGGCAGCGAGATGGTGGCGGGCGACACCATCATCATCCCCATCGACATCAGCACGCTCGCCACCACCATGTCGATGATCAGAAACGGGATGAAAATCGTGAAGCCGATCTGGAAGCCCGTCTTCAGTTCACTCGTCACGAACGACGGTACCAGCAGCGACAGCGGTACGTCTTCCGGTCCTTGCATCGGCGCGGCGTGCGAGATGCGGGCGAACAGCGCGAGATCGCTTTCGCGGGTCTGGCGCAGCATGAACGTCTTGAACGGTGCGAGGCCGCGGGTGACCGCCGTCTCCATCGGCATCGAGCCATCGGAGAACGGTTTGTAGCCGTCGTTATAGGCCTTGTCTAGCACCGGCGACATCACGAACAGCGTGAGGAACAGCGCGAGACCGACCAGCACCTGGTTAGGCGGCGTGGTGGTCGTGCCGAGCGCCTGGCGCAGCAGCGACAACACAATGATGATGCGTGTGAAGCTCGTCATCATCAGCACCATTGCCGGCAGGAACGACAGCATCGTGAGCAGCAGCATCGTCTGCACGCTCAGCGAGTAGGTCGTGCCGCCGTTCGGACCCGGGCTCGTATTGAAGGCCGGCAAGCCGGCGGTTTGTGCGAACGACAGCGTCGGCAGCGCGAGCATCAGTGCCGGCAACACGACCGGTGCGACACGGCGCAGGACGGGAATGACTTTCGAGGCGGCGCAAGACATGCGAGTGGCGTGCGCATGACGCACCGATTGCGCTGATTGAAGACTGAACTGCATTACCGATCCCCGCCGCCTTGCCCATTGAAACGTTTGCCCACTTCGCCTTTTAAAGCGTCTCGAAAGCGTTGGCCGAAAGTGCCGGGCAACGCTGCGCGCGCGCTCGAAACATTCGATGCGCCTGGTGCGGCCGGTTGCATACCGGCGACCGGATCGACCGCGGCTGAACCGGCGGGCATCGTGTGCAGCAGACGCACATTGCCTGGCGCCGTGCCGAGCACGAGCCACGTATCGCCGATCTCCACCACGGCGACCCGCTCCTTGCCGCCGAGCGAGGCACCGCCGATTGTCTTCACGAGGCCGCCGCGATTGGCCGGCTGCAAGCCGAAACGGCGCGCGAGCCATGCACAGGCGAACACCAGGCCGATCACCACCAGCAGGCCGACGATGGTTTGCAGCACCGCGCCGACGCCGAGCGCCGGAACGGCCGTGCCCGCACCCACACCGGGCGCGATTTTCGCGGCGTTGTTGACTGCGTTCATGTCGGCTGCGTGCGCGGCCGACGGTGCGAAGGCCGCCACTGAAGCCAGTGCGACCATCAACATCGACGTAGCCGCTGTCGTTGCCACGGTCGCCGCGAGGCCTGCGCGATGGAGATCATTGCGCGCCGCATGTGACTCAAGTGAACCATGCGACCTACGCAACGCGGCGCGACTGGCAACGCATTTCATCGATTCAACTTCCGGATGCGTTCGGACGGCGTGATGATGTCGGTCAGACGGATACCGAACTTGTCGTTCACGACCACCACTTCGCCCTGGGCGATCAGGCAGCCGTTGACCAGCACGTCCATCGGTTCACCCGCCATGCCGTCCAGTTCCACGACCGAGCCCTGCGCGAGTTGCAGCAGGTTGCGGATCGCGATCTTGGTGCGGCCGAGTTCGACGGTCATCTGGACGGGAATGTCCAGGATCATGTCGATATCGTTGCGCGTCGAGGTCGGTTCGACCTTCGAGAGCGGCTGGAACACGCCGGCCGTGGTCGCGCTGACTTCCGTGTTGTCGTTCTGCTCGGCCAGCGCGCTGGCCCAGTCGGCCATCGCCGCGTCGTCTTCGGCGCTGGCTGCGTCGGCGGCCAGCTCTGCCTCAGTCTTTGCGTTCAGGTCACTCATATCCACCATCCTTCATCGTTTCGGCTGCGCTGATCATTTTCTGGACCCGCAACGCGTACTGACCATTGAAAATTCCGTAGCCGCATTCCATCACCGGCACGCCATCGACTTTCGCCGTGATGTGTTCGGGGATGTTGATCGGCAGAACATCGCCCTTGCGCATGTTCAGGATCTGCTCGAACGTGACCGGCACCTGTGCGAGGTCGGCGCTCAGCTCCACTTCCGCTGCCTGCACCTGCTGCGACAGCACGCGGACCCAGCGACGGTCGACTTCCAGCGCCTCGCCCTGGATCGGCGACGAGAGAATGTCGCGGATCGGTTCGATCATCGAATACGGCATGCAGATGTGCAGCGTGCCGCCCGTCGTGCCGAACTCGATCGAGAACTGCGTGACGATGACGATTTCGTTCGGCGTCGCCACGTTGGCGAACTGCGTGTGCATTTCCGAGCGAACGTATTCGAACTGCAGCGGGCGCACGCTTTTCCACGAGGCCGTGTAGTTGTCGAACACCAGGTTGAGCAGCTTGTTGATGATGCGCTGCTCGGTCTGCGTGAAATCGCGGCCTTCGACGCGGGTATGGAAACGCCCGTCACCGCCGAACAGGTTATCGACCACGAAGAACACCAGATTCGGGTCGAACACGAACAGCGACGTGCCGCGCAACGGCTTCACGTGGACCAGGTTCAGGTTGGTCGGGATCGGCAGATTGCGGGTGAACTCGCTGTACTTCAGCACCTTCACTGGACCGACGGAGATTTCCGCCGAGCGCCGCATGAAGTTGAAGATACCGACGCGCAACAGACGCGCGAAACGGTCGTTGATGATTTCAAGACCGGGCATCCGGCCGCGGACGATGCGTTCCTGCGTCGCGATGTTGTACGGGCGTACGCCTGAGCGGTCAGTCTGCTCGGCTTCCGAGTCGGACTCGCCGGTGACGCCCTTGAGGAGGGCATCGACCTCCTCCTGGGACATGAACTCTTCGTGGCCCATTCCTTATTCCTCGTGCGTCCGGCGGTTAGTGATGGCAGCGTGAAACAGGTTCACTGCACGACGAATTCGGTGAACAGCACGTCCTGGACGTGGATGGGTGCGGCGCCCTTATCGGTCGGCTGTTCGATCAGCGTTTGGAGTTCGGTGGCCAGCGCGCGTTTGCCTTCGAGCGGCGCGAGTTCTTCCGGGTGTTTGTTCGACAGTGCGAGGAGGATGCGGCTGCGCACTTCCGGCATATGGTCGGTGAGTTCCTGCTGGGTTTTCGGGTCGTTGAGCTTGAGCGTCAGGCCGATACGCAGGAAGTGTTGCTGACCGTCGTCCGATTGCAGGTTGACCGTCATGGATTCGAGCGGGAAGAAGAGCGGCACGGCCAGTGGCGCCGGCGCGCTGGCGATTCCCACTGAGGCGGGGGCCGGGCTGCGCTGGGACATGAAGAACCACACACCCGCGCCGGCAGCGCCTGCGGCGATGATCGCGATGAGGACGATCAGGATGATGCGCTTCAAGGGGCCCGGGGAAGCGGGCGCGGCTTGCTGGTTTGCGGTCGTGGTTGCCATGAGGTTTGCTTTGCTTGCCTTTAGTGCTGGTGATGGTGATTGTTGTTGATTTGCCTGCGGCGCGATGGGTCGAAAAGAAGGGTTATTGAGGGCTATCTCTGGTTTTTGCCTTTCAGGCGGGTGGCGCCTGTCGGCGTGGGTTTTGGGTTTTTTGTCTTCAGTGGGGGTGGGGGTTGGTTGCCTTCGCGGTGTTTTTTTTTCTGTATGCCTGTGGCGTTGGCTTTTCCTTAATTTGTTTTGCCTGCGTCGTGCTTTTTTGTCTGTGCGCTTGCGGTGTTGGCCTTTCCTTGATTTGTTTGTGGTCTATTAGCGTTCGCCCCTGTGCGGGGCAGGCACTTACTTTCTTTGCCGCCGCAAAGAAAGTAAGCAAAGAAAGCGGCTCAAACCGCTCATGCTAAGTGGGCACCCTTGCTGGGACAGGGTAGTGGCTCCGTAGAGTCCGTGTTCGTGCACCTGCATGCGCTAGTGACAAGGGCGTCATACTTCCGGCGGCGCTGCGCGCGCCGAAGAGCACTTCATAAAACCACCCGCTACGTTTCAACTCTCCCCCGTCTCTCGGAACCACCGTTTGCCATCGCATATCCACAGGCACAGGCACAGGCACAGGCACAGGCACAGGCACAGGCACAGCTATGGCAACGGCAAGGGCAAGGGCAAGGGCAAGGGCAACGGCTACAGCTAGCTCGACAGCTATGAGCGTTGCAACACACGACATTTCATTAGAAGGGTTTGCTGCATGACAGCGGAGGTGCCTCGCCGAGGCGAAGCCGACGGCTCCCGCTGCGCAAAACCGAAGCCCCTGGTTTCCCTGGCAGACCCGTCCGCGACGCACGCAGTGCGGAGTGGGAGCTGATGATGGCTTTGTCACTAACGCTCGAAGGTGCGAGAGCGCGGATTCCACGGAGCCACTACCCTGTCCCAGCAAGGGTGCCCCCTTAGCATGAGCGGTTTGAGCCGCTTTCTTTGCTTACTTTCTTTGCGGCGGCAAAGAAAGTAAGTGCCTGCCCCGCACAGGGGCGAACGCTAATAGACCACTAACAATTCAAGGAAAGGCCAAAGAATCCAGATCAAGGAAAGCCAAAAAAATCCAGATCAAGGAAAACCCAACGCCACAGGCAACCAGACAAAAACCGCCGAGCAGGCAATAAAAACCCCAACCAAACCCAAACACCGCAGGCAAACAAACGACCAAGCGCCGCAAAGGCAAAAAAAGCCGTCAAGCAAACGTATCCACCAACCCCACACTCCGCCGCACGGCAACACTAGCCACGTCATCAACAGAACCAGAATCAGCGCCACCGGCAAAAGCACCCGCGCTGCCCCCGCGCGCCCCTGAGCGCCCCGAATCAGCACTCTGCTGCTGCCCGCCCTGCCGGGCAAACCCATCGCTAACACTAGCGCTCCCCAGCCCAATCCCATTGGACTCCATCGCCTCGCGAAGCTTCGGCAACGCTGCCTCGACAGCCTCCCGCACCTGCTGGTGCTGCGAAACAAACAACGCATGTGCATGGTTATCGGCAACCTGCAACACAACCTGTAGCGGTCCCAAATCCTTCGGGTTCAACGTCAGCTCGGCGCTCTGCGAATGCGCATTCGACAAAAACACCACCTTCTGACTCAACGCGTCTTCCCAGTCCGTCGTGCCCACCGGCGGCGACAACGCATTCGCCACGTCCGCAGCACCAGCGTTGCCCGTCGTTTGCACAGCCGCCGTCGTACTCGCGGCGCTCGCCGCGGCCTGACTGGCTGCCAGCGCCGCCGTCGCGGCATCGGCCGCACTCTTGAAGGACGCTATATCGTCAGCCTGTGCACCATTGGCAGCCGTCGCGGTCAGCGCGTCAGCCGCGGCCTTTGCTGCCGCCGATTGATCCGCAATCGTCGCGGTGGCCGCCGCCGTCAATGCGGCCTTGCCGGCGCTCGACCCCTTGCCGTCGCCGAACAAACCGGCCGCAAACGTCTTGCCGTCCGCCGATTCGTTGAGTCCGTTGCCCGCGCCAGTACCCAGACCGCTTGCGGCCGTCGCAGCATTCGCCGCCGCGCCGCTCGCCAGCGCCTGCGCCGGAACCGCGCCCTGGCCGCTCGCCAGTGCGGCCAGCGCCGCCTGCAAGGCGTCCTGCGCCGACTTCGAATCGGTCGCGCCCGTCTTTTTGCCCGTGGCGCCGCCTGTCGGAGTGTCTGTGCCGGACTGCGTGGTCGCGGTGTCAGTCAGCGCCGCGGCAGGGTCAGCGATCGCCGGGTCGGTGGCGTCATTCGCATTGGCCTGAGCCTGGGCTTGAGCCTGCGCGGCGGCTGCCGCTGCTGCCGTGCCCGCGTCAGTCTGCGTGGCTGTGTTGGCGGACTTCGGCGGCGTCGCGTTGGTCCTGTCGGTCGAGGCCTGCTGCGTGTTGGATGACGAAGCGGACGACGAAGCGGTCGACGAAGCGGACGATGAGGCCGGCGACGAGCCGGATGAAGAAGCGCTCGCCGAGTTGCTGCTCGCGGAATCCGGGCTCTTCGTCGAAGGATCGGGCGGCGGCGCATCATGCACGCTCGACGAAGATGCCGAGGACGAGGAAGCAGACGAAGCAGACGAAGCAGACGACGAAGCCGGCGGCTTGCTCGCACTCTGCGCGGCCGCGTTGTTTTGCAGATCAATGCTCTGCTGCAGGGTCTGCGAGAACGGCGTGGCGTTCGCCGCGGCGGCCAGGGCCGCGTTGGTGGACGTGCTGCTGGCAGAGCCGAGCAGTGAGCCGATCTGTGAAAGAGGCGACATAGGGAATCCTGTCAATCCGTCAAACGGAGTGTTCGATCAATCGAGGCGGCGCCTGGGCGCGTCAAACGCCCTCGGCACGCATCCTCAGAATGCGGGCGGCGTGTTCGTCGGCATCGCGCTGATCGCGCCGCGCCGCGGTTTTCGCTTCGGCAGCTTCGCCACGCGCCTGCAGCACTTCATACGAGCCGAGCTTCTGCTTCTGGCGCTGCCAGTCGGGCTTGGCAGCTTCGACGCGCGCATTGGCCGTTACCAGCAGGTTGCGCTGCTGTTCGATGGCGGCGTCGAGTGTGTCGATGAACGCCTGGAAATTGCGCATGTTGCCGGCGGGCATGCCGGTCTGGGCGGTTGCCGTGAAGCGCGCGTGATATTCGTCGCGGTACTGCACCAGCGAGTCAAATTGCGACTGCACGTCGTTGCGCTCGCGCTGCGCGCGGCCCAGACGTTGTGCGGCGGCATCCACATCGTCCTGGGCCAGGCCGATGAGTGTCTTGATCGGAAAGTGTTTCGCCATCGTCAGCCTCCTTAGGCAAACAGAGCGTCCAGCATCTTGAGACTCGGTTCAAAGGTCGCGCATTCGCGAAAACCTTGTTGCAAAAACGCTTCCATCCGCGGATACAGCGCGATCGCACGGTCGAGCAGCGCGTCGCGCCCGCTCGAATAGGCGCCGACGTTGATCAGATCGCGGTTGCGCTGATAGCGCGACAGCATCTGCTTGAACATACGCGTCTTCTCGAGATGGTTATCGTCGATCAGCGCGGTCATTGCCCGGCTAATCGACGCTTCGATGTCAATCGCCGGATAGTGGCCGGCCTCGGCGAGCGAGCGCGACAGCACGATGTGGCCGTCGAGAATCGCGCGCGCGGAGTCGGCGATCGGATCCTGCTGGTCGTCGCCTTCGGTCAGCACGGTATAGAACGCGGTGATCGAACCGCCGCCCGCCGCACCGTTGCCGGTGCGCTCGACGAGCGCCGGCAGCTTGGCGAACACCGAAGGCGGATAGCCCTTGGTGGCAGGCGGCTCGCCCACGGCTAGCGCAATCTCGCGCTGCGCCATCGCGTAGCGGGTCAGCGAATCCATCAGCAGCAGCACGTGCTTGCCCTGATCGCGGAAATACTCGGCGAGCGAGGTCGAGTACGACGCGGCCTGCATCCGCAAGAGCGGCGAGACGTCGGCCGGCGCGGCGATGACGACCGAGCGCGCGAGGCCTTCCTCGCCGAGAATCTGTTCGATGAATTCCTTCACTTCGCGGCCGCGTTCGCCGATCAGGCCGATCACGATCACCTCGGCGCTGGTGTAGCGCGCCATCGTGCCGAGCAGCACCGATTTACCGACGCCCGAACCGGCGAACAGGCCCATGCGCTGGCCGCGGCCCACGGTCAGGAGCGCGTTGATCGCGCGCACGCCGACGTCGAGCACCTTGTGAATCGGCTCGCGGTTCAGCGGGTTGATGACCGGCGAGGACAGCGGCGCATCGGCATGCGTGCCGAGCGGGCCGAGGCCGTCGAGCGGGCGGCCGGACGCGTCCAGCACGCGGCCGAGCAATTCCCAGCCGACCGGCAAGCGCTTTGCGCCCGCCATCGGATCGGCGATCGGCGCGCTTTCGAGCGGATAGACGCGCGCGCCGGGCAGCAGGCCGATCACTTCGGTGGTCGGCATCAGAAACAGTTTGTCGCCGGAGAAACCGACTACTTCGGCTTCGGCCATCGCCAGAGAACTACCGAATGGCAGTTCGATCATCACTTCGGCGCCCACCGACAGGCGCAGGCCGACTGCTTCGAGCACGAGGCCGGCGGCGCGCGTCAGGCGTCCGCAAGCACGCATCGGCTTGGCGATCGCATTGCGTGCGCGCAGTGCGTCGAGCCTGCCGCGCCAGGCTTGCATGTGCGGATTGCTGTCGAGTGCGGGATCGTACGGGGCAGCGGCGGCGGGGTTTGAAGCGGGGCTCGAAGTGGGCGACTCATGGCTCGCGGCAGCGGACTCGTGGCTCGCCGCCGCGTCCTTCGCCGGATGCCCGTGAGCTGGACGCCCAGCGCCTGGATGCCCGACGCCTGGATGCCCAGCGCCTGGATGCCCGACGCCTGGATCGCGCAGTGCGGCGTCGATGGCTGCGACTGCGGCCGCAGCGGGGGTCACCGCAGCCGGCACATCCGCCAGCGCCTCGGCGCCGAACGACGCCAGTGCCAGCTCGCGTTCGAGCGGCGTCAGATCGCTGGCGCGGATCTCTTCGAGCGTCGGCTTCACCATGTGCTCACCTTGCCGAGTGCGGCGGCGACGCGCTCCCAGCGCGTGTCGATGCCGGCTTCGACTTCACCGGTGCCGGATTGCGCGCGGCAGCCGCCGCGTTCGACCGACGGATCGGTACGCACGGTCCAGCCGCGCGTTTGCAGTTCTTCCATCAAATAGGCTTCGACGACCGGCAGGTCGGCGGGGCTGACGATTAGCGCCGGCGCGCCGACCAGCGCCGGTTCGGTGGCCAGCACCTCACGGGCGGCGGCAATCAGAGCGGTCGGATCGTGCTGCACATGCTGGCGCACCACCTGTTGGGCGATGTCCAGCGCCAACGCGACCAGCGTCTCTGAGATCGCGCCTTGCGCGCCGTCGAGTGCCGCCTTGAAGGTCTCGGCCAGCGCGGCGAGGCGTGCCGCTTCTTCGCGCGCTTCGCTCTGGCCCTGCTCGAAACCTTGAGCGTGGCCTTGCTCGTAACCGGCCTGATAACCAAGCGCCTGCCCGGCCACGTGACCCGTCGCGATGCCTTGCGCATGCGCGGCGTCGCGCAGACGTTCGAGTTCAGCTTCGAACGCGCCGTCGTCGACTTCGGGTTCGGGTTCGGGCGGCGCCGGCGGCACCGGATCGAACGAGGCCATCTCCCAGCGCTGGTAGGCCGAGAGGCGCTCCTTCGCCGCGGAGTTCTGATCAGACATATGCATCTTCCGCCTTGCCGCCTAGAACGATCTGGCCGCTTTCCGCCAGATTGCGCACGATCTGCAGGATGCGGCGCTGCTGCGTCTCGACTTCGGAGACGCGAACCGGGCCGCGCGCATCGAGGTCTTCGGCGAGCAGTTCGGCAGCACGCTGCGACATGTTCGACAGGAACTTCTGGCGCAGCGCGGCCGGCGCGCCCTTCAGCGAGATGATCAACGCCTCGGACTCGACTTCCTTCAGCAACAGCTGGATCGCGCGGTCTTCCAGATCGAGCAGGTTCTCGAACACAAACATCTGATCAATGATCTTCTGCGCGAGTTCCGCGTCGTATTGGCGAACGTTCTCGATGACGCCTTCTTCATGGTTGCTCGACATGAAGTTGAGAATTTCGGCCGCCGTGCGGATGCCGCCCATCGGGCTGCGCTTGAGGTTGTCGCTGCCGGACAGCAGGCCGGTGAGCACGTCGTCGAGTTCGCGCAGCGCGGCCGGCTGGATGCCGTCGAGCGTGGCGATCCGCAACAGCACGTCGTTGCGCAGACGCTCGCTGAAGCAGGCGACAATTTCCGAAGCCTGATCGCGGTCCAGGTGAACGAGGATGGTCGCGATGATCTGCGGATGTTCGTTCTTGATCAGCTCGGCCACCGCCGCGGAGTCCATCCACTTGAGGCCCTCGATACCGCTGGTATCGCTGCCCTGCAGAATCCGGTCGATGATCGCGCCAGCCTTGTCGTCGCCGAGCGCCTTGGTCAGCACCGAGCGGATGTACTCGTTCGAATCGAGCGACATGCCGGTGTGCGTTTCCGCCTCGCGGACGAACTCCTGCAAGACCTCATCGACCTGCTCACGTGTCACGCTTTTCAACGCGGCCATGGCGACGCCGATCTTCTGAACCTCACGCGGCCCGAGGAACTTGAACACCTGCGCGGCTTCTTCCTCGCCGATCGACATCAGCAGGAGCGCGCTCTTCATTACGCCTTCAGCGCTCATCGGTCACCCAATTTTTCACGACGGTTGCAACGATCCTCGGATCCTGGCGGGCGATGTTGCGCGCGAACTCCAGGTTCCGTTCGTATTTGTGCTTCGAGCTCTCCAGTGCGAGCAATTCGCTGTCGCTTTCCAGTTCGGCGACGGTGCTCGCGCCCGCACGCTCTGCGGCGGGGATGCCGTCCAGCAGGACCGGCTCGTCCGGCGACGACAGCGCTGCGACGACCGGTTCGGGCGGCGGGAAAGCGCGGCGCAGCGCCGGCTTCACCATCACGAAGTAGAGGAACAGGGCGACTGCGCCGATCCCGAGGTAAGTGGCGATCTGCTTGTAGAGCGCGATCATGTCCGGCGTGCGCCACCACGGCAGGTCGACGTCCGGGTCGACGTCGGCGGTGAACGGGCTGTTGACCACGTTGACCGAGTCGCCGCGCGTGGCGTCGAAGCCCATTGCGTCCTTCACCAGCTGATTGACCTGCGCGAGCTTGTCGGCGGTAACCGGCTGCATCGTCGCGTGGCCCTTGGCGTCGACCACCCGCAGATAGTTGACCACCACGGCCACTGACAGACGCTTGATGCCGCCCATCGGCTGCTCCAGATGCTGCACCGTCTTGTTGAGTTCGTAGTTGGTGGTCGAATCCTTGCGGTCGCTGACCGGCGTGGTTGTCACGCCAGGCGTGCCGTTGCCCGCCGTGATCGGCGCGGAAGCCGGCTGCGGCGGCTGGTTCGACAGTGCGCCAGGTACGCCTGAGGCCCCAGCTTGCGACATTTCGGTGGCGGTGCTCGATTGCTGGCTGCGGATCGCCGCCTGCTGAGGGGTGCCGTTCGGACCGTAGTTTTCCGAGGTCTGCTCGCTGCGCGAGAAATCGATATCGGCGCTGACCTGCGAGTGCGCGTTGCCGGAACCGAACAGCGGCGACAGGATCGCGTCGATGCGTTGCTGGGTGTTGCGCTCGATCTGTTGGCGGTACTTGAGTTGCGAAGCATCCAGACCGCTGCCGGTGGACGGCTGCGTCAGCAGGTTGCCGTCCTGATCGAGGATGGTCACGCCCTTCACCGGCATATCCGGCACCGCCGACGACACCATATGGGTGATCGCCGACACCTGGCCTTCGTCGAGCGCGCGGCCCGGGTAGAGGTTGACCAGCACGGAAGCCGACGGCGCTTCCTTGTCGCGCACGAACACGGAAGGCTTCGGAATGGCCAGATGCACGCGCGCCGACTTCACCGACGAAATCGACTCGATCGTGCGCTCCAGTTCGCCTTCCAGTGCGCGCTGGTAATTGATCTGCTCGGCGAACTGGCTGATGCCGAACTTCTGGTTGTCCATCAGTTCGAAGCCGACCGAGCCGCTCTTGGGCAGACCTTGCGAAGCCAGACGCAGACGCATTTCATGCACCTGCTCGGCCGGCACGAGGATCGCGCCACCGGAGTCGGAGAACTTGTAGGGGATGTTGGCCGCCTGCAGCGCGGTAATGATGGCGCCGCCGTCGCGATCCGACAGGTTGCTGTAGAGCACCTTGTAGTCCGGCGCGCGTGACCACAGGAACAGACCCGCGACGATGGCGACCAGCAGCGCGACCGCGAAAATCAGCGGGGCGCGCGGGTTGCCGCGCATTTGCGCGAGACCCGACAGGCGCTGGCCGAAGTTGCCGCCCAGGTTGCTCCCCAGGCCGCCGAGGTCCGCAGCTCCGCCGGCCTGGCCGGTGCCGGCAGGACCGGCGCCCGGCTGCGCGCCGGCGAGGCCCATGCGGGCGTCGGGGTTGATCAAAGAGTTGGCTGACGAATCCATGCGTCGGGTATCTCCGGGATGCCTTTGCGTTCTGTCGCTTGAGCGCACCGAGGGTCGGCGGGCGTGCGGACAGAGACTTTCACCATTGAAATTATCCGCAGCGCCGCTCAACCCGATTGCTTGAACAGAGCGGGGTTTCCCCCCTAGTTTCGGGGCTTTCCCGGATGGCCCACTGCTATGCTTTCGTCCAGATCGGTACGGTTTCTGGCATGCCGGTCATCATTCCCTGGAGAGAACATGACATTGCCCGTGAACGCGCTCTCGTCGGCGCTGCAACAGATGCAGTCGATGGCGGCGCAAGCGACCGGCAGCAACACACCGGTGGCCGACCAGTCCGGTGCGGCGACGGCCGGCGGTTTCGCCTCGGCGCTGAAGGCCTCGTTGGACAAGATCAGCGGCGATCAGACCAAGGCGGTCGGCGAATCGCAGGCGTTTGAACTCGGCGCGTCCAACGTTTCGCTGAACGACGTGATGGTCGATATGCAGAAGGCCAACGTCGGCTTCCAGTTCGGCCTGCAGGTGCGCAACAAACTGGTGTCGGCCTATAACGACATCATGCAGATGTCGGTGTGAGTGCGACTCGGGCGGCAGGGCGTTCCGCCCGCCGGAACGCATTTGCCCAGATGCAACGCTGTGTGGTTGCACGGCAGGACTGCCCGCCCGGCGCGCTCTTGAGGCGCTTCGTGGCAGGCGGCCTTGCCGCGCTCAGCGCGATATTGCCCCTATCGGCCCCTTAATCCTCCTTACATCGGCCTAAAGCTTTTCCGCTGCCTATCCGATAACCAGGTACAGGCAGAAATCCGGATGCGGCAACGTGCCCGGATGAGGGGGGCCACGACCAACCGCAGTGCAAGAGAGGAGGAGCGCCGATGTTTTCCCCAGGAAACTCTGGAGCCAATGCGTACGAGCGCGTCGGCGTCGAGACAGGGGTGATGGGCGCGAGTCCGCATCGTCTGATCGTGCTGTTGTATCAGGGGGCCCGGCAAGCGATTGTGCAAGCACGCATGCATCTGCAGCAAGGCAATGTGCCGGCTCGTGATGAGGCGATCGGCAAGGCGATTCGGATCGTCGAAAGCGGGCTGCAATCGTCGCTGAACCTTGAGGTGGGCGGCGAGATTGCAGAGCGGTTGGATGCGCTATATAGCTATATGTCGCGCCGGCTGCTCGAAGCCAACATAAAACAGAGCGAGGCGATGCTGGTCGAGGTTGATGGCCTGCTGGCGACGCTCGAAGAGGCATGGATCGGGATTGCCCCGGAGATCGCGCGGATGGCAGCCCAGCCGGCCGCGGAAAGCATGAGATGACATCGAACGCAGAATATTTCGCCCGCTACGAGGCGATTGCAGCGATTTCCCGCCGCATGCTGATGGCTGCCCGGCGCGCCCTGTGGAACGATCTGGTCCACTTGCAGGAGGAATATCGGAGTCTGGTGGACGCGTTGAAAGACGCGGAAACCGACGTCAGACTGGACGATGCGGAGCGCCTGCGCAAGTACGCGCTGATCCGTCAGATCCTGGCCGACGACGCTGCGATCCGCGATCTGGCGAATCCGCGTATGGCCAATCTGTCGGCGCTATTCGCCGGACGGCCGACTCGCGTGCTCAAGGAACTGTACGGGGCGCGCTGAGTTTGCCCGCGGGCAAAACGCTCTACGAGTCTGCCTGACTGTATTTGAGCGCGTCGCTGCCAATGTGACCAAGGAATCGGTATGAACGGAATCGACACGGTCGTCACTTCGCTGCTCGCGAACCGTGTCGACGGTCTGCTCAATCTCGCGCCGGGTAGTGCGACGGCCTCGCAGACTGGCGCGGCGGGCGTCGATACCGAGATTCTCAATACCACCCCCGTCACGCCGCCCGCGACACCGCCGGCTTCTGCGCAAACCGCGCTGTCCGCCGTTGCGCTGACGCTCAATGCGATCTTGAACTCAGGCGCGGAGGCGACCCCGGCGGTGCTCGGCCAGACGCCGATCTGGCCGATTGCTCCGGCGCTCGAGGTCGAGGCCGGCGGCTTGCCGCTCTTCGATACCACTGCCGCGCCCGCTGCTTCATCTGCGAATCCGAATACTGCCGCCACCGCGGCCACCGCTAATGTGGCGGCGGCTCAGGTGCCGGTCACGGCCCTCGCGGCCGCGCTCGAACAGACGGTGGGCGAGAGCGGCCTGTTCTACGAATCCCATCTCGCGCAATGGCTGGCTGGCCAGCGCCCGCCCGCCACACTGGCCGACGAGGCGCAAAACAAGCTGGTGGCCGCCGCGCAATTGCCGCTCGACTGGGCGAGCGACGCCGATCAAGCCTCTTCCTCCAATGCGACACCCCGGCAGGGCATCGGCGCGGCGCCCAACGGTCCGGCCAACGGCGCGCCGGACGGCAACGCGGCAACCCGCGCGATGCCGTCGATCCAGACGGCGCAGGCCGCGCGCTTCGTAGCGGGCGAGGTGCTGGCGAGTTCTGTGTCCGACCTGAATGGCCAGCCGGCGCACTCGAGCTTGAGCAGCGCCGCGGCGCAACTGGCCGATGGCGGGTCGTCGCAAAACTCGCAATCGATGGCGGCCGCGGTTCATCCTGCGACTGTTCCTTTGGTGCGTCAGCAACTCGATCTGCTCGCCACCGGACAGTTTCGCTGGACCGGCGAAGCATGGCCAGGCGCCAAGCTCGACTGGACCATTGAGCAGGAAGGCGACGAATGGGACCGCAGCGGCGGTGGCATGGCGAGCGAGGACGATCAACCGTGGCGTACGCGACTGACGCTGTCGCTGCCGACGCTCGGCACCATCGATGCGGACCTGACGCTGACCGGCTCGCGGCTGGTCGTGCGTGTGCAGGCGAGTCCGGTCGGCGCGGCACGGTTGGCGATACAGGGTGAGAGCTTTCGTCAGCGGCTCGCGGCAGCGGGCATCGAACTGAATGGACTGACGATTCGCGAGATCGGCGGCGGCATGCCGGCTACCGCGGCGGGTGCTGCGGCCGCCGGGCAGGCTGCGGCGGCGTATGCGCGCTCGGCGTCGGCGGCCTCGGCGGCCTCGGCGGCTGACAAGGCGCCGGCGGGGCGCCGCGCGATGGGTGTTGCCCATCCGGGAGCCGCTCCGCTCGACAATTTCGATTGGGATATGTGATGAGCCGCAAACATCGCCGCAGCGCGGCTGCGCTCGTCTACGACGCACAAGGCAGCGATCCCGCACCTCGCGTGATCGCCAAAGGCTACGGCATGCTGGCCGAGATGATCGTGCAGCGCGCCAAGGAGGCCGGCCTGTATGTGCACGAAGCGCCGGAAATGGTTTCGTTGCTGATGCAGGTCGATCTCGATACGCGGATTCCACCGCAGCTTTATCAGGCGGTGGCGGAGTTGCTCGCGTGGTTGCATCGGCTGGAAAGTGGCGCCGAGGATGTGTCCGAGAGCGGCGCGACCGATGTTCACGACGTCACCGATGTGGTCGCGACGGACATCGCGGATGTTGCTGGTGGGGCGCCTGGACGCTGAACGCGTCCGTTGTGTCAGCGGCTTATCATGCAGTCGCAGTCGCAGTCGCAGTCGCAGTCGCAGTCGCAGTCGCAGTCGCAGTACGCGGTCCCGTTGCAGTTGGTCGTCCCACCGATGCACGCTGCGCGGATGCCCGCCCCACGGCCGGCCGCCCCACGGATGCCCGCCGCACGGCCGGCCGCCCCACGGATGGCCGCCCCATCAAAACCGCATCATCAGCTTCAGCAGCGCATTCACCCGCTTGCCGTACGGCGGCGAGATCCATCCGCGCGCATTCAGCCGCGCCTGCGTCAGCACGGGTTTCATCTTCGAGAAGGTCACGAAACCTTCGTAACCGTGATACGCCCCCATCCCGCTCGCGCCGACGCCGCCGAACGGCAGGCTTTCGCACGCCAGATGCATCAGCGTTTCGTTGATCGCCATGCCGCCGGCGATGGTGTCGCGCGTGACGCGCTTGATGGTCGCGGTGTCGTCGGCGTAGAGATACAGCGCGAGTGGACGAGGACGCGCGTTGATCCACGCGATCGCGTCATCGAGCGTGTCGTAGGAGACGATCGGCAGCAGCGGGCCGAAGATTTCCTCCTGCATCAGCGCGCTTTCTTCCGGCGCATTCGTGACGGCGATCAGCGGGAAGCGGCGGCTTGCCGCGTCCGGCGTGCTGTCGGTGAGCATGTGCAGTTGCGCGCCGACGGCCTGCGCTTCGTCGACAAGACGTTGCAGCCGCGCGAAGTGCCGCTCCGAGATGATCGACGTGTAATCGAGGTTGTGCGCAAAGTCGGGGTACATCTTCGCCATCCGCGCGCGCGCCCGTTCGATGAACGCCTGTTCCTTGCCGCGCGGCACCAGCACATAGTCCGGCGCGACGCAGGTTTGGCCCGCGTTGAGCGTCTTGCCGGCGATGAGGTTATCCACCGCGTTGTCGAAGCGCGCATGCTGACCGATGATCGCCGGCGACTTGCCGCCGAGTTCCAGCGTGACCGGCGTCAGATGTTCGGCGGCGGCGCGCATCACTTCATGGCCGACCTTGGTCGAGCCGGTGAATAGCAGATGGTCGAACGGTTGGGCGCTGAACGCGGCGGCGAGTGCGGCGTCGCCGTTCACCACTGCGACGTGATCGCGTGCGAAGGTCTGGCCGATCAACTGCTCGAATAGCGCCGAGGTGCGCGGCGTCAATTCCGACATCTTGATAATGGCGCGGTTGCCGGCCGTCAGCGCACTGATCAGCGGACCGGCGGCGAGCAGCACCGGATAATTCCACGGCACGATGATGCCGACCACGCCGAGCGGCTGCGGCACGACTTTCGCGCGCGCCGGCATTAGCCATTTGTTGGTGCTGCGGCGCTGCGCTTTCATCCAGCGTTTGCCGTGCCTGAGCGCTGCGTCGATCTCACCCTTGATCAGCAGGAATTCGGCGAGCAGCACTTCCTGTTTCGCGCGATTGCCGAAGTCAGCGTTCATCGCGTCGGCGAGTGCGTCGCGGTTGTCGAGCATGACTTTGCGCAGTGCTTTCAGATGTCCGGCGCGTGTCTCCCACGACGGATACGGCGTCCGCAGGTAAGCATGGCGTTGATCGCGCAGCAGCGCTTCGAGCGCGGCGACTTCTGGCAAATCGTTCTTCATAGGTGTCCACTCCCTGATGGATGACGTGCGCTTTGAGTCGCGCTTATTGGTGTGTTGTTCTGTTGTGCGGCGGTCTTGCGAAAGCCTTTGAAAAGCGCGGACTGGTTCGTCCGCTTCGAACGGGAAACGCTGAATCCCGGTCGACCCGTCCACTTCGCTTCAAGCGGGAAATGCCCGCTCGATGATCGCCGCGTGGTCGAACGTGACCGGCAGCGTGCCGTACACGCGGCCGCTCTCGCCGCAGCCGTCGGCGAGGCGCGTCGCGATAAAGGCTTCGGCGACTTCCGGCGGCGCGTGCTTCAGGAGCAAGGTGGCTTGCGCGATCAACACGATCTGCTGCGCAATCCGTCGAGCGGATGCTTCGCGATGTTCGGCGGGTCCGTTGAGTGTGGCGGCGAGCTTGCCGAGTGCGGCGCTCAAAGCCGGGTGCCCTTGCGCATCCGCTTGCCATGCGGCGAACAAGGCCTGCGCAGCGTCGGGCTCGCGCTCCATGGCGCGCAGCACGTCGAGGCACATCACGTTGCCCGAGCCTTCCCAGATCGAATTGACGGGCGCTTCACGATAGAAGCGCGCCATCGGAGCGGTTTCGACATAACCGTTGCCGCCCCACACTTCCATCGCCTCGCCGGTGAATTCCAGCGTGCGCTTGCAGACCCAGTACTTCGCCGCCGGCGTGACGATCCGGCGCCATGCACGTTCGGCGGGCGCGGCCGACGACACATCGGCCGAATTTTCGAAAGCGCGCGCGAGCCGCATGAACAGCACCGTCGCGGCTTCCGATTCCAGCGCCAGGTCGGCGAGCACATTGCGCATCAGCGGCTGATCGGCCAGGTGCCGGCCGAAGGCGCTGCGGTGCCGTGCATGGTGAATCGCCTGCACCAGCGCCGCACGCATCAAGGCCGCGCTGCCGATCACGCAATCGAGCCGCGTGTAGTTCGCCATTTCGATGATGGTCGGCACGCCCCGGCCTTCGTCGCCGATCATGATGCCGAACGCATCGAAGAATTCGACCTCGCTGCTGGCATTCGAGCGGTTACCGAGCTTGTCTTTCAGACGCTGGATCTGCACGGCGTTCTTGCTGCCGTCCGGCGCGAAGCGCGGCACGAAGAAGCATGAGAGGCCCTCGTGATCGTCGGTGCGGGCGAGCACCAGATGCGCGTCGCATTGCGGCGCTGAGAAAAACCATTTGTGGCCGACAAGACGGTATTCCGCGCCACGACCGCTGCCGCGCGTGGCATAAGCGCGGGTCTGGTTGCTGCGCACGTCCGAGCCGCCTTGTTTCTCGGTCATGCCCATGCCGATCATCGCCGAGGTCTTTTGCGTGAGCGGCAGGTCGCGTGGATCGTGTTCGCGGGCATAGAGATTGTCGCGCAACGTGTCGAACAACGCGGGCTCGCGTTGCAACACCGGGATGCTCGCGAAGGTCATCGTCAGCGGGCAGAGGGAACCGGATTCCAGTTGCGCGTGCAGGAAGTAGCCAGCGCAACGCGCGACCATGGCGCCGCGCTGCGGGTTCGAAAACGGCAACGCGTGCAGGCCTTCGCGGCGCAACAGCGACAGCAGCGTATGCCATGAAGGATGAAACTCGAGCGCGTCGATGCGTTCGCCGCGCGGGCTGTGCGTGAAAAGCTCGGGTGTGTGGCGGTTCGCCAGTTCGGCGAGCGCGAGTGTCTCCGGCGTGGTGAGCGCCGCGCCGTGGCGCTGCAACGCCTCGCGATGCCACGCGGCCCCTTCGCGCTCGAGGGCGGCCGACAACGCTGCGTCGCTCGAAAACAGGTTGTAGTCCGCGAGCGGAGGCACCTGATTTGTCACGTCGTGGGTGTGGCCGAAGCTGTGCCGTTCCATCTGCTGTCTCCGTTCACCGGATGCGCACCGTCGCTGATCGACGGTGTACTGTTTTATCGTGGCGTGTCGTGCCGCACGCTCAGAGGACGGCGCACCGGGCGCCGTGTTTGATTGCCGTGCGCGGCGGCCTGGCGGGCGCATGCGCGTCTTTCATCATAGGGTCGCGGGAGGGCTTTCGTTTAGAGGGATCGCTCTGACATGAACCCGCCGTCGCGTCCGAACGCTCCCTACAATGCCGATGAAACACACGTAGACAAGTGTGCACGTGACAGGGTCTGCGAGCAACGCGGCCCCAATTGGAGGAGCGGATGCAATACGACTACATCATCGTCGGTGCAGGCTCAGGCGGCTGCTCGCTCGCGAGCCGTCTGGCGGATAGCTGCCCCGACGCAACGATCGCCCTGATCGAAGCCGGCCCGCATACAGACCGTAATCTGTTCGTGAACATGCCGGTGGGCGTGGCGGCCGTCGTGCCGCACAAACTCAAGACCAATTATGGCTATCTGACCACACCGCAGCCGGGGCTCGGCGGACGCCAGGGCTATCAGCCGCGCGGGCGGGGCTTCGGCGGGTCGAGCGCGATCAACGCGATGATCTACACGCGCGGCCATCCGCTCGATTACGACGAATGGGCACAGCTCGGCTGCGAAGGCTGGTCGTGGGCCGAGGTGCTGCCGTATTTCCGCCGCGCCGAAGGCAACGAACGCGGCGCCGATGCATGGCACGGCGCGGACGGCCCGCTGACGGTGTCCGATTTGCGCTACCGCAATCCGTTTTCGAAGCGTTTCGTGCAGGCCGCGACCGAAGCCGGTTACAAACCGAACAGCGACTTCAACGGCGCGGATCAGGAAGGCGTCGGCTTCTATCAGGTGACGCAGCGCGACGGACTGCGCTGCAGCGTCGCGCGCGCCTATATCTACGACCGCGAGCGCCCCAATCTCCATACGATCGCCGATGCGACAGTGCTGCGCGTGACCTTCGACGGCAAGCGCGCGAGCGGCGTCGAGATCGTGCGCGGTGGCCGCACCGAAACGCTCGAAGCGCGCGCCGAGGTGGTACTGGCAGCGGGCGCGTTCAATTCACCGCAACTGCTGATGTGCTCGGGCATCGGGCCGGCGGCGCATCTGCAGTCACTGGGTATTGCCGTGCTGCACGATGCACCGGAGGTCGGCCAGAACCTGATCGACCATGTCGACTTCACGATCAACAAACGGGTGTCGTCGATCGAGCCGACCGGCTTTTCGATTCGCGGCATCGCGCGGATGCTGCCGCAGTTTGTGACCTTCATGCGGCATGGGCAGGGCATGCTGTCGAGCAACGTAGCCGAAGCGGGCGGCTTTCTGAAGAGCCGGCCGACGCTCGAGCGCCCGGACCTGCAACTGCATTTCTGCGCCGCGATCGTCGACGACCACAACCGCCATATGCACTGGGGCCACGGCTATTCGCTGCACGTGTGCGTGTTGCGGCCGCATAGCCGCGGTACGGTGACGCTCGCGAGCGCCGACGCGCGCACCGCACCGGTGATCGATCCGCGGTTTTTCAGCGACTCGCGCGATCTCGATCTGCTGGTCGAAGGCGCGCAGATGGCGCGACGCATTCTCGACGCGCCTTCGCTGGCGCTGCATGGCGGCAAGGAGTTGTACACGCATTCCGGCCAGACCGAGGAGCAATTGCGTCGGACCATCGCCGAGCATGCCGACACGATCTATCACCCGGTGGCGACTTGCCGGATGGGTGGCGATGCGCAATCGGTGGTCGATCCGCAGTTGCGGGTGCGCGGCGTGACGGGGCTGCGGATCGTCGATGCCTCCGTGATGCCGACGCTGATTGGCGGCAACACGAATTCGCCGACGGTGATGATCGGCGAGCGCGCGGCCGAACTGATCGCGGCGAGCCGGCGCGAGGGGCAAACGGCGCCGGCGATGGCGCGGGCAAGCGTCACCGCGAATATCGCCTGAGGCGGGCGCCGCCCGCCTCCTGAGCAGCGTGCGTCATTGGTCGTGGCGCGCCGTCGACCGGCTGTCATTCGCCCCTGCAGGCCGGATGGCAGCACTTCAATCTTCCTAATCTGGCTTGCAAATATAAGAATATTTAGGCGAACGTCGGTTAATTCGTCATAAATTGTGCCACTTCGTTTATGAGATTTCCCCAAACCTATAATCGCGCCGCGAAAAAGAGCGCGTCAGGTGGCGCGTTCGGGAACTCAAGGAAGCGAAGCGATGAGTATCAATGTGATTCAGCTGATTCAGTCCGCGGTGACGGACGGTGTCGTGCGACAGCTGGCGGCCCGCTTCGGGCTACCGCCGGACGCGACCCAGAAGGTGCTTGCAACAACCGGCCCGGCGCTCGTCGCCGGCCTGATGCAGAAGGGCGCGACGCTCGACGGCGCGCGCTCGCTGTTCGCGACGATCCTCTCGCCCGAGGTGAACGGCCACATCGCTGAGCAGTTGCCGCAACTGCTCAGCAGCACCACTGGCGTGAGCCAGCTGGAAGGCGTGGGGCGCCAGTTACTCGAGCGCGCACTCGATCGCCGCGTCGATACGCTTAGCGACGAAGTCGCCACCCAAACCGGCGTGCCGGCGCATGCAACACATGCCATGACGGGTATCGTCGGCGCAACGCTGCTGGGCCTGCTGAAGCGGCATTTTCTCGAAGGTCAGGGCAACGTCGGCCAGTTGCCGACACTGCTGGGCCATCAACTGCCGGCCATTGCGCCCTTCCTGAACGACCGCCTGATGGCCGGCCTTGGCCTGAGCGGACTCGGCGCATTCACCGGCAATATTCTGTCGCAGCTGAAAGCGGTCTCGGCGCATATCGACCATCCGACGCCTGCCGCCAAGCCGGTGGCCGAGGCTCTGTCGAGCATCCGCGTGCCGGCCGACGCGGTGGTGCGCGAAGAGCGCCGTTCGCGCAAGTGGCTGTGGTGGCTGCTCGCGGCGATCGCCGCGGTGCTGGCTTTCCTGTTCCTGCGCGGTTGCCATAGCGAGCAACGAGGCGAACAAAGCAGCGAGCGCAGTAGCGCGGAAGCCGCGGCAACTGCGCAGCCCGCCTCCGCACCGGCTGAAGCCTCGGCCGCCGCGGCTGCAGCGCCTGCGGCCAGCGAGGTCGCAGCTTCGACGCCCGCCACCAGCGCTGTAGCAGCAAGCGCCGCCAGCGAAGCGCAACAACCGGCCGCCGCGCCCGCGCCGACCAAAGACAGCGCGCTTAGCTTCACGGTCGACCCTGCCGGCAAGCCGACGCTCACCGCGACGGTCGGTAGCGAAGCCGAAAAGACCCAGCTGATCGACGCGCTGACCAAGCGCTTCGGCGCTGACCGTTTCGTCGCGAACGTCACGGTCGATCAGGACACCAAGCCGGCCGACTGGCTCGCTCATCTGGACGGTCTGCTGCCGCTGATGGCATTGCCGGGCGCGGAAGTGAAAGTGGACGGTGCGCACATCGAACTGAGCGGCAGCGCGGCAAACGCGAAGCTCGGCTGGCTCGATAAACTGAAGTCGCTGTTCGGCGCGTCGTATCAGATCGGTTCGTTCAACGTCGAACAGGCGGTCGCCAACGCAACCGAGAACTTCCGCGGCGCGATCAAGGGCCTGCTCACACCGGACAGTTCGTGCGCGGCAGCGGACGTGGTCAAGGTGCTGAACCTGCAGGTGATCAACTTCACGAGCGCCAGCGCTCGCGTGCCGGCCTCGGCGATGGAAGATCTGAACCAGTCGGCGCAAGTGCTGAATGCCTGCGCGCGCAACGGCAAGACGGCCAAGCTCGAAGTGGCCGGCTATTCGGACAATGTCGGCGGCGCACAAGCCAATCTGCAACTGTCGAAGAAGCGCGCCGAAGCGGTCCGCGCGTATCTCGTCAAGACGGGCGTGCCGGCGGAGTCGCTGGTCGCGCAAGGTTACGGCGACGCGCGTCCGGTCGCGAGCAACGACACGGCGAGCGGCCGCTTTGCCAATCGCCGCATCGAGTTTGTCACGCAGCAATAATGACGGTGCTCAGTGAGCGTCCGAGGTGAACCGTTGAGGTGAACCTAAAAAACATGCCGCCCGGTTCGCGCCGGGCGGCATGTTGTCATTTGGCTGGCCGCATTTGCGGCGGCCATATTCGAGGCGGCCGCGTTTGCGGTGGCCACATTCGCGACGGCCGCACTTACGGCGGCGGTATCTGAACAGGTGCCGTGATACCGGTCATGCCGATGCCCGGTCCCAGCATGAAATCGTCGACGGCCTGCCCCGGCAGCGTCTCGCGGGCCACCTCCAGCCATGCGCGCGCCGCGTGCGACAGATAGCCGTTGCGGCGCCAGCCAATCGCCATTTCCCACGGAATCTCCGGTTCCACCACGGGGCGGCAGGTGAACTGCGCCGCGTCGAGCCGTCGGCAATACGGCGCCGGCAACAGCGCGATGCCGACGCCGGCCAGCACCAGCGCGGCCATGAAATCCCAGTGCCCGCTGCGCCCGACGATGGTCGGCGCAAAGCCGGCGGTGCGGCACGCATTTAGCACGACATCGTTGAGCGCGAGGCTCTCGCCGTAGAACACGAACGGCTCGTTGGCGAGCTCGGCGAGCGGCACTTCGTGCAGATCGTCCCAGCGTGAGCCGGTGCGCGCGACCAGCCATAGCAATTGCCGCGTCATCGGCAGGACTTCGATGTTTTCCGGGTCGACCGGTTGCAGCACGCCACCTAACTCCAGCTCGCCATGGATCAGCGCGGCTTCGATCGCGCGCGAACCCTGCTCGAACAGCTTCAATTCGATTTTCGGGTAGCGCTGGCGGAAAGCGGCAATCGCGGGCGTGAAGAGTGTGCCGCCCATTGGCGGAATGCCGATGGTGAGCTCGCCACGGCCGAGCGTGTCCAGATCGTTCAGCTCGGCCTGCAACCGCGCGTGCGCCGCCAGCACGTCCTGACCGCGCTGGTAGACGATCCGGCCGGCGTCGGTCAACACCATCTGGCGCCCGTCGCGCAACAGCAGCGGCGAGCCGATTTCGTCTTCTAGCGACTTGACCATCTTGCTGATGGTCGGCTGCGTGACGAACATCTGCTCGGCGGCGACGGTGAAGCTCTGTTGACGCACCACTTCGACGAAATACCGCAGCGCACGTAGTTCCACGATCTCAGGCTCCAGAATTCCAATTTGGAATGATTTGAGCGATTGTAAGTCATCGTATTTATGTTGCGGTCCCACCTGATAACGCGCTTCGTTTCGGCGCTGTTCACGCGCAGCGCGTTGTTCGGCGCGGTCGCGCACATCGCTTTTCCAGGATGGACGCCGCCGGAAGCGGGATAACATCGACGGTTCTCTACTGTCGGCCCGCAGCGCCCGTATCAAGTCATGACGCCCATCTCGATCATCATTCCCTGCTACAACGGCGCGGCGACGCTCGCCCGTGCACTCCAAAGTTGCCTGATTCAGCCGGAAGCCGCGCAGATCATCGTGGTGGACGACGGTTCGACCGATGCCTCCGCCGAGCTCGTTGCGTATTGCGGAACCCTCGACGAACGCGTGGGCCTGCTGCGGATGCCCGTCAACGGCGGCGCGGCGCGAGCGCGCAACTGGGGCGCGATGCATGCGTCGCACGGCCTGCTGGCCTTCCTTGATGCTGACGACGAATATCTGCCCGGCGCCTTGGCCGCGGCGAGTACGTTCCTCGCGCAGAACCCCAGGGAAGTGTCCGTGCGGCTCGACGTCGACTACACGGATTTTCCGGCCGACATCATCGGTCATGCCGATTTCGGCAAGCACGCTGCAACGCTCAGCAACACGGTGCCGAGCAGCCTGATCATCCGTCGCGCGGTATATGCCGCACTCGGCGGCTTCCCGATGGATGAAGCGTTCCGCCGCATCGGTGGAGAGGACGGGGCGTTTTCGTGGGCTCTGCGCGAGATTTTCGGCAACCGGCGCCTCGACGATGTGAAGCGCGTGCGTATGCATTACCACTCGGGCATTCACGCCGAACGCTATTTCCGCATCGCGCTCGGTATGCGGAAGCCGGATCCCGTCGACCTGAATGACGCATTTCGTTTTTCCAGGCAGTTCCTCGAAACCGCACGGGCGGGTATCGAGCAATTGCGCACGGCAAGCGTCGCTGCCGAGGCAGCCGCATCTGCGCTCCCGAATCACGCTGCGTAATCACCAAGCCGGCGCCAACCCGATCCACACCCGATCCACACCCCGAAGCCATCTCGATTTGCTACAATCGCCGTTCGTCTTCGAGGAGCGTTGCGACGGGTACCGCGAATCAGCATATTCGCCGGCCGCCCGCCAGGCTCGGAGGCTTCAATCGGAGGGCTCGGATGCGCATAGCGCTTTCCTATCCACCGCATCGAACCGCGCTCACGTCAAATTTCTAGTCAATTTCTTAGAAAGGAGGGCGTGATGAACGCCGTAGTTCTCGATTCAAAGCAAGACTTTCTCGTCGCCGATATGTCGCTTGCAGCCTGGGGCCGCAAGGAACTGAATATCGCGGAAACCGAAATGCCCGGCCTCATGCAGACGCGCGAGGAATACAAGAGCTCGCAGCCGCTGAAGGGCGCGCGCATCGCGGGTTCGCTGCACATGACGATTCAAACCGGCGTGCTGATCGAAACCTTGACGGCACTCGGCGCGGACGTGCGCTGGGCATCGTGCAATATTTTCTCGACGCAGGATCATGCAGCCGCCGCGATTGCGCAAGGCGGCGTGCCGGTGTTCGCATTCAAGGGCGAATCGCTCGACGAATACTGGGAATTCTCGCACCGCATTTTCGAATGGCCGAATGGCGAATTCGCCAACATGATCCTCGACGACGGCGGCGACGCCACGTTGCTGCTGATCCTCGGCTCGAAGGCAGAGAAAGACCGTTCGGTGATCTCGAAGCCGGAAAACGAAGAAGAAGTGGCGCTGTACAAGTCGATTGCCAAGCACCTCGACGCTGACCCGGTGTGGTACTCCACGCGTCTCGCGCACATTAAGGGCGTGACCGAAGAAACCACGACCGGCGTGCATCGTCTGTACCAGATGGAAAAGGAAGGGCGCCTACCGTTCCCGGCCATCAACGTGAACGATTCGGTCACGAAGTCGAAGTTCGACAATCTGTATGGCTGCCGCGAGTCGCTGGTCGACGGTATCAAGCGCGCAACCGACGTGATGATCGCCGGCAAGATCGCAGTCGTGGCCGGTTACGGCGACGTGGGCAAGGGCTGCGCACAATCGCTGCGCGGTCTGGGCGCCACGGTGTGGGTCACGGAAATCGACCCGATCTGCGCATTGCAGGCAGCGATGGAAGGCTACCGCGTCGTGACGATGGAATACGCCGCCGACAAGGCTGACATTTTCGTGACGGCAACGGGCAACTTCCACGTGATCGGCCACGATCACATGGCTGCCATGCGCAACAACGCAATTGTTTGCAACATCGGTCACTTCGATTCGGAAATCGACGTTGCATCGACGCGCAAGTACACGTGGGAAAACATCAAGCCGCAAGTCGACCACATCATTTTCCCGGACGGCAAGCGCGTCATCCTGCTGGCTGAAGGGCGCCTGGTGAATCTGGGTTGCGCGACGGGCCACCCGTCGTTCGTGATGTCGGCATCGTTCACGAACCAGACGATCGCGCAGATCGAGCTGTTCGTTCACGGCGACAAGTACGAAAACAAGGTCTACGTGTTGCCGAAGCACCTTGATGAAAAGGTGGCGCGCCTGCATCTGGGCCGTATCGGCGCGGAACTGACGGTGCTGTCGGACTATCAGGCGAGCTATATCAGCGTCGACAAGAACGGTCCGTTCAAGCCGAATCACTACCGCTACTAAGTAATATTAAGCACGCGGGCGGTTTAAACGCATGACAGTTTGACGACAAAGCGGCGCGTAATGCGCCGCTTTGTTCGCCATGCCCGCCGCGTTCCGTTCAAACGGACATCCTGCCTAAAGGAGCTCTACATGACCGTGCTGCTGACCTGGCTGATCAACGCGCTTGCGCTTCTGATCATCACGTACCTCGTACCGTCGATTCATATCCGTAGCTTCGGCACCGCCTTGATCGTCGCGGTGGTGCTCGGGTTGATCAATACGATCCTGCGTCCGGTGCTGATCCTGTTGACGCTGCCCGTCACGATCGTCACGCTCGGACTCTTCATTCTGGTGGTCAATGCGCTGTGCTTCTGGCTGTGCGCGTCGCTGCTGAAGGGATTCGAAGTGTCGGGTTTCTGGTCAGCGTTCTTCGGCTCGATTCTGTACAGCATCGTTTCGTGGCTGCTGTCCGCGCTTATTTTCGGCAACCGCAGCATCGGTTGATCTACTGAACCATGAATCCGATCGAACTTTCATTCGAATTCTTCCCGCCGAAAACGCAGGAAGGCGTCGACAAGCTGCGCGCCACCCGCGCACAGCTCGCACCGCTCAAGCCCAAGTTCGTGTCCGTCACGTTCGGCGCCGGCGGCTCGACGCAACAGGGCACGCTCGATACCGTCGTCGATATGGCGAAGGAAGGGCTCGAAGCGGCGCCGCACGTGTCGTGCATCGGCTCGTCGAAAGAGAGCCTGCGCGCGATCCTCAACGAGTACCGCGCGCATGGCATTCGCCATATCGTCGCGCTGCGCGGCGATCTGCCGTCCGGCATGGGCGAAGTCGGCGAACTGCGCTACGCGTCGGAACTGGTGAGCTTTATCCGCGCCGAGTTCGGCGACTGGTTCTGGATCGAGGTGGCCGGCTACCCGGAGTACCACCCGCAGTCGCGCTCGCCGCGTCACGATCTGGAAAACTTCGCCAATAAAGTGAAGGCCGGCGCCAATTCGGCGATCACGCAGTATTTCTTCAACGCGGACGCGTACTTCCGTTTCGTCGACGACGCGAGGAAGCTCGGCGTCGACGTGCCGATCGTGCCGGGCATCATGCCGATCACGAACTTCTCGCAGCTGATGCGTTTCTCGGAGATGTGCGGCGCGGAAGTGCCGCGCTGGGTCGCGCGCCGACTGGAAAGCTTCGGCGACGACCGCGAGTCGATTCGCGCCTTCGGGCTGGATGTGGTGACGGACCTGTGCCAGCGTCTCATCGACGCGAAGGTGCCGGGCCTGCACTTCTACACGCTCAATGGCGCGGCGGCGACCAAGGCGATCTGCGAACGGCTGGGCGCTTAAGCGCGGGCTAGCCTTTGCACAAAACCGCGCGGCTTATCCAGCCGCGCGGTTTTTTTTCGCCGGGAGTCTGGCGTTTGGGCGGCATGGGGCTTGTGCCGGCACACCAGCGCTTGAATCGTTCGTCGCAACGCCCGTTGTACCTCGGCGCCCTGTATCCAATATCGCGCACAGAAAATCCAGTTCAGGAATTCAACGCGTCAAGTCGCTGCTGCGCTGCAGCAATCACTCCCACCAGGCATTTCCCTGCGGCGTGTAAGCCCGCATTGAACCCGATTTTTGCGCTGTCTATGATCGAAGCGCAGCTGACTTGGCTGCTGTGCGGAGAACGTGATGACAGTATCCCGATTGCTGTTTGCAGTTCGCCATACCTGCCTGCCAGTCTTGAGCGCCTGCGCGGTCCTGGCTGCCGGCCTCGCGCCCGCCGCAGCCGACGCGGCCACCTTGCCCGACAAAACCCTCGTGTTCTGCTCCGAAGGCAGTCCGGCGGGCTTCGATTCCGCGCAGTACACCACCAGCGTCGAATTCACCGCCGCCTCGTACACGGTCTATAACCGCCTTGTGGAGTTCGCACGCGGCAGCACAGATATCGAGCCGGGCCTCGCCGAGAAGTGGGATGTGTCGCAGGACGGCCTGCAATACACGTTCTACCTGCGGCACGGTGTGAAGTTTCAGACCACCTCGTTCTTCAAGCCGACCCGCGAATTCAATGCGGACGACGTCGTCTTCACTTACCAGCGGATGCTGGATCCCGACCAGCCGTTCCGTAAGGCCTACCCGGTGCCGTTTCCCTATTTCGTCGATCTCGGACTGGCAAAGAACATCGCCAAGATCGAGAAGGTGGACCCGTACACGGTGCGGTTCACGCTAAAAGAGGTCGATGCACCGTTCCTACAGCAGATTGCGATGCCGTTCGCGTCGATTCTGTCGGCGGAGTACACGGATCAACTGCTGAAAGCCGGTAAGGCTTCCGATATCAACCAATACCCGGTTGGCACCGGGCCGTTCATTTTCCGCAGCTACACCAAGGACGACACGATCCGCTTCGACGGCAATCCCGACTACTGGAAACCGGGCGTCGTGAAGATCGGCAAGCTCCTCTTTTCGATCACTTTGGATCCCGCGGTGCGCCTGCAGAAATTGAAACGCGGAGAATGTCAGGTGATGAGCTACCCGCGTCCGGCGGATATTCCGCAGATCAAGGCCGACTCGTCGCTGGCGCTGCCGAGCGAGGTCGGGTTCAATCTGGGCATCCTCGGCTACAACACGACGAAAAAACCGCTCGACAACGTGCTGGTGCGACGCGCGCTGGATATGTCGATCAATAAGAAAGCGATTATCGAGTCGGTGTATCAGGGCGCCGGGCAAATCGCGACGAATCCCATGCCGCCGACCCAATGGGGCTACGACAAGAACCTGAAAGACGCGCCTTACGACGTTGACAAGGCCAAGGCGCTGCTGAAGGAGGCCGGCTACCCGGACGGTTTTGACCTTACCCTGTGGGCCATGCCGGTGCAGCGACCCTACAACCCGAATGCCCGGCTGATGGCTGAAATGCTACAGGCCGACTGGGCGAAGATTGGCGTCAAGACGACGATTGCCACGTACGAGTGGGGCGAGTACATCCGGCGCGCCCATGCAGGCGAACACGAGGCGATCCTGATCGGCTGGACGGGAGACTACGGCGATCCTGACAATTGGCTTGGCGTGTTGCTCGGCTGCGATGCGGTGAAGGGCAGCAATTTCTCCAAATGGTGCTACAAACCTTTCGACGACCTGATCAGGAAAGGTCGCGGCACCACCGATCTCGCCGAGCGAACCAAGGCCTATATGGAAGCGCAGGAAATCTTCAAGCAGCAGGTTCCGTTCACGCCGATTGCCCATTCCACCGTCTACCAACCGATCAGCAAAGACGTCACGGGCTTCAAAATCGACCCGTTCGGTCCGACGCAATTCATGAACGTCGGCCTGAAATAGCCGGCCAGTAACGACCCGTGGGCCACTTTTTGCTGACCCCCACCTCCAGCGCCGCACGTTCCGGCCAGCGCCGGCGTGCGGCCGGCCTTATGCCCCAACTGTTTCCGATCGTCAACGGGGGTATTTTCCTCCGCTTGTTGGTGCGAGCCAAGCTCAAGTAATATCGCGCTACGCCGGCGGAAGCCGGCCCCGAACCTGGAGGAAACATGAAGCAAAACAACCTGTTGCGCGCCGCGCGTGTTACCACGCTCGTCGCAGCTGCAGCGGCATCGATGCTGGGCGCTACGAGCGCCCACGCCGAGATTCCGAACAAAACACTCGTTTACTGCTCAGAAGGCAGTCCAGCGGGTTTCGACCCGGCCCAGTACACGACTGGCGTCGACTTCACGGCCAACACGTTCACCGTTTATAACCGCCTCGTCGAATTCGAACGCGGCGGCACGAAAGTCGAGCCGGGCCTGGCAGAAAAGTGGGACGTCTCGCCGGACGGCAAGACCTACACGTTCCATTTGCGCCACGGCGTGAAGTTCCAGACCACCTCGTTCTTCAAGCCGACGCGCGAATTCAACGCGGACGACGTCGTGTTCACGTTCCAGCGCATGCTGGACACGAACCAGCCGTTCCGTAAGGCTTACCCGGTCCAATTCCCGTACTTCACGGACATGGGCCTCGACAAGCTGATCACCGGCGTCGAAAAGGTCGACCCGTACACGGTCAAGTTCACGCTGAAGGAAGTCAACGCACCGTTCATCCAGAATCTGGCGATGGAATACGCGTCGATCCTCTCGGGTGAATACGCGGACCAGCTGCTGAAGGCCGGCAAAGCTGCCGATATCAACCAGTATCCGGTCGGCACGGGCCCGTTCATCTTCCGCAGCTATACGAAGGACGCGACGATCCGCTTCGACGGCAATCCGGATTACTGGAAGCCGAACGCAGTGAAGATCTCGAAGCTGATCTTCTCGATCACGCCGGACGCCGGTGTGCGCGTGCAGAAGATCAAGCGCGACGAATGTCAGGTGATGAGCTATCCGCGTCCGGCCGACATCGCGCCGCTGAAGGCTGAAGCGAACATCGACATGCCGTCGCAACCGGGCTTCAACCTTGGCTACCTCGCGTACAACGTGACGCACAAGCCGGTCGACAAGGTCGAAGTGCGTCAGGCGCTCGACATGGCGATCAACAAGAAGGCGATCATCGAGTCGGTGTATCAAGGCGCAGGCCAGGCCGCGACGAATCCGATGCCGCCGACCCAATGGTCTTACGACAAGAACCTGAAGAGCGCATCGTACGATACGGACAAGGCCAAGGCTTTGCTGGCCAAGGCTGGTTATCCGAACGGCTTCGACATCACGCTGTGGGCGATGCCGGTGCAACGTGCGTATAACCCGAACGCCCGTCTGATGGCGGAAATGATCCAGGCCGACTGGGCCAAGATCGGCGTGAAGGCGAAGATCGTCACGTATGAATGGGGTGAGTACATCAAGCGCGCTCACGCCGGTGAAGACGACACGATGCTGATCGGCTGGACCGGCGACAACGGCGATCCGGACAACTGGCTCGGTACGCTGCTCGGCTGCGAAGCGGTGAATGGCAACAACTTCTCGAAGTGGTGCTACAAGCCGTTCGACGATCTGATCCAGAAGGGCCGTGTGTCGTCCGATCAGGGCGCACGCACGACGGCGTACATGCAGGCGCAGCAGATCTTCGCGCAGCAACTGCCGTTCTCGCCGATCGCTCACTCGACTGTGTACCAGCCTGTCAGCAAGAAGGTGGTCGACATGCGTATCGAGCCGCTCGGTTATGCGCGCTTCGACGGCGTCAGCGTCAAGTAAAAGTAATACAGTCAAGCTTACGCAGTAGCTTTTCGCACGGTTAGAAAACTGGTCGAAATGGTCCGGCGACCGGGGTCACAAGCCCTCGTCGCCGGTTGCGTTTTTTCTTCATCAAGACCATAGGGACGAACCATGTTCCGCTTCGTTTTGCGCCGCATCGGCATGGTGATACCGACGTTCATCGGCATCACGATCCTCGCGTTTGCGCTGATTCACCTGATCCCGGGCGACCCCATCGAAGTGATGATGGGCGAGCGCGGCGTCGATCCGGCGATGCATGCAGCCGCACTGCATCGCCTCGGACTCGACGAGTCATTGCCGATGCAGTACGTCCACTATGTTGGCCGCGCTGTGCACGGCGACCTCGGCACCTCGATCATCACCAATACCAGCGTGATGGGCGAATTCCTCGCACGTTTTCCCGCCACCGTTGAACTGGGGTTCTGCGCGATGCTGTTCGCGCTGATCGTCGGCTTGCCGGCGGGCGTGTTCGCAGCGCTCAGGCGCGGCACGGTGGTTGATCACGGCGTGATGGGCACGGCCTTGACCGGCTACTCGATGCCGATCTTCTGGTGGGGCTTGATCCTCATCATGGTGTTTTCCGTGAAGCTCGGCTGGACGCCGGTTTCAGGCCGCATCGCGGTCGAATACGACATTCCGCACGTGACCGGCTTCATGCTGATCGACGCGATGATGTCCACCGACGAAGGCGCGTTCAAATCCGCGCTGAGCCATCTGATTCTGCCGGCCATTGTGCTCGGTACGATTCCGCTGGCGGTGGTCGCGCGGATGACGCGTTCGTCGATGCTCGAAGTTCTGCGCGAGGACTACATCCGCACGGCGCGTGCGAAGGGCTTGTCGCCTGCGCGCGTGATCGTCGTGCATGCATTGCGTAACGCGCTGATTCCGGTCGTGACCGTGATCGGCTTGCAGGTCGGCACGTTGCTGGCCGGCGCGGTGCTGACCGAGACGCTGTTTTCGTGGCCGGGTATCGGCAAGTGGCTGATCGACGCGATCGGCCGGCGCGACTATCCGGTGGTGCAGGGCGGTATCCTGATGATCGCTACGCTGGTGATCGTCGTGAACCTCGTCGTCGATCTGTTGTACGGCGTGCTGAATCCGCGCATTCGCCATACGAGGTAAGCTGAAAATGGCAGACATCCAAAATACAGTCCCCACAGCGGTGACACCGCCCAGCGGCCGTGCCATCGCCGCCCGTGAATTCTGGGCGAATTTCTCACGTAACCGTGGTGCGGTTGGCGCCGGCATCGTCGTGCTGGTGTTGGTCTTCATCGCGATCTTCGCGCCGTTGATCGCGCCGCATAGTCCGATCGAACAGTATCGCGATTCGGTGAAGATTCCGCCCGCATGGCTCGACGGCGGCAACTGGAAGTTCATTCTCGGCACCGACGAAGCAGGCCGCGACATCCTCTCGCGGTTGATGTACGGCGCACGGTTGTCGTTCTGGATCGGCTTCGTTTCGGTGGTGCTCGCGCTGATTCCGGGCATCGTGCTCGGTTTGATCGCGGCGTTCTTCGAGAAATGGGCCGACACGCCGATCATGCGCATCATGGACGTGCTGCTCGCACTGCCCTCGCTGCTGCTCGCAGTTGCGGTGGTCGCGATCATCGGTCCGGGTCTTGTCAACACGATGCTGGCGATTGCGATCGTCGCGTTGCCGGGCTATGTGCGTTTGACGCGGGCTTCAGCACAAGGCGAATTGCAGAAAGAGTATGTGACGGCTTCGCGCGTTGCTGGCGCGAGTACGCTGCGCTTGATGTTTTCGCAAGTGCTGCCTAACTGCACCGCACCGTTGATCGTGCAGGCTACGTTGGGCTTTTCGTCGGCGATTCTCGATGCCGCGGCGCTCGGCTTCCTCGGTCTCGGCGTGCAGCCGCCGTCGGCGGAGTGGGGCGCGATGCTGGCCTCGGCGCGTGACTATATCGACAGCGCCTGGTGGATCGTCACGATGCCGGGTCTCTCCATCCTGATCTCTGTGCTCGCGATCAATCTGCTCGGCGACGGGCTGCGCGACGCACTCGATCCCAAACTGAAACGGATGGCCTGACATGGAACAATCCCCACGCTCACAACATTCGCTGCCCCCCGAAGGGGCGGGTCAGCACGTTTCGGGCGGCCGTGCGCGTACTGACAGCACCTTATTGACCATCCGCAATCTCGCGGTGAACTTCAACGGCCTGCCCGCTGTCGATCGGATTAACCTCGATGTCGCGCCGGGCGAAGTGATCGGCGTGGTCGGCGAATCGGGTTCGGGCAAGAGCGTGACGATGATGGCGCTGATGGGCCTGATCGACGCGCCGGGCATAGTCACCGCGGATGAGATCACCTTCAACGGCAAGAATTTGCTGAAGGCATCGGCAAGAGAGCGCCGCAAGATCATCGGCAAAGACATCGCGATGGTGTTCCAGGACGCGCTCACCAGTCTGAATCCGAGCTACACGGTCGGCTATCAGATCAAGGAAGTGCTGAAGCTGCACGAAGGCCTGCGCGGCAGCGCTTTGGACAAGCGCGCGCTGGAGTTGCTCGACCAGGTCGGTATTCCGGACGCGAAGAGCCGCATCACGTCGTTCCCGCATCAGATGTCGGGCGGCATGAACCAGCGCGTAATGATCGCGATGGCGATCGCCTGCAACCCGAAGCTGCTGATTGCCGACGAACCGACCACCGCGCTCGACGTGACGATCCAGGCGCAGATCATGGAGCTGCTGATCAAGCTGCAGAAGGAACGCGGCATGGCGCTCGTGCTGATCTCGCACGATCTGGCGGTGGTGTCCGAGGTCGCGCAGCGCGTGGCGGTCATGTACGCTGGCGAAGTGATTGAAACCAACCGCGTGCCGGACATCTTCGCCGCGCCGCATCATCCGTACACGGAGGCGTTGCTAGCGGCGATTCCTGAGCACAATGTCGGAGCGGTGCGGCTCGCTGCACTGCCGGGCATGGTGCCGGGGCGCGACGACCGGCCCAAAGGGTGTCTCTTCGCACCGCGCTGCAAATACGTGGTCGACGACTGCATGAAAGCGCGCCCAGCACTGGCGCCCATGCAAGGTCACGCTGAAGTGGCGCGCGTGCGCTGCATCAAACCGCTGAACCTGAGCGGCGACGCCAACGTTCACACACATGGAGGCGCACGATGAACGCAGTATTCGAACCGCGGCGCCAGTCGGACCATGCGGGCGATCACGTGCTGGTTGCCGACAAGCTTGCGCGTTACTACACGGTGAAGCGCGGCATGTTCAGCCAGGGCACGGTCAAGGCGCTGAACGGCGTGTCGTTTGCGCTCGAACGCGGCAAGACCCTGGCGGTGGTGGGTGAATCCGGTTGCGGAAAATCCACCCTCGCACGGCAACTGACCATGATTGAAGCGCCCAGCGCGGGCCGCCTGTTGATCGACGGTGAAGACGTGGCCGGCGCCGATCACGCGAAGATCGCCGCGCTACGGCGGCGCGTGCAGATGGTGTTTCAGAATCCGTTTGCTTCGCTGAATCCGCGTAAGACCGTCGAGCAGACGCTCGGTGAACCGCTCGCGATTAACACGCAACTGAGTACGACCGAACGCGCCGAACGGATCGCGCAGATGATGCGCACTGTCGGCCTGCGTCCGGAGCATGCAAAGCGCTATCCGCACATGTTCTCGGGCGGTCAGCGTCAGCGCGTGGCGATTGCGCGCGCGATGATCCTCGATCCGCAGATCGTGGTCGCCGATGAACCGGTGTCCGCGCTCGACGTGTCGATCCAGGCGCAGATTCTCAATCTGTTCATGGATCTGCAGGAGCAGTTCAAGACGAGCTACGTGTTCATCTCGCACAACCTGTCGGTGGTGGAGCACATCGCCGACGATGTAATGGTGATGTACTTCGGTGGCGTGGCGGAGCTCGGCGACAAGAAGCGGATTTTCTCGAATCCGCGTCATCCGTACACGCGTGCGCTGATGTCGGCAACGCCTTCGATCTTCGAAGCTGATCGCACCATCAAGATCAAGCTGCAAGGTGAAATGCCGTCGCCGCTGAATCCGCCGCCGGGCTGTACGTTCCATCAGCGCTGCCCGTACGTGATCGACCGGTGCCGCAGCGAAGAGCCGAAGTTGCGCGAAGTGGATGGCCGTCAGGTATCGTGTCACCGCGCCGAGGAGGTGGGGGACGTGGATGCCTGATGCAGTGGCGGCGCGTCGTCTTACGCGCCGCTCGCGTGATGGTGGCCGCCGCGCTGCTTTCGCGCGGCGCTGGGGAGTGCGTGCACTGACCGGTGCTGCGCTCCTCGGCGTTTGTTCTGTTTTTCACCTGGGCGCGGGGCCGATCGGCGTCGCGCACGCCGCTGGGGCGGCCGCCAATACGCCCGCTCAGGCGGGTCGGCCGGCGATGCCGGTGCCCAATCTGCCGGCGCCGCCACGCGCCACCTTGCCGGGCTTCAATCCGCCACCTTCCACGCCGGGCACTACGGCGAGCGGCCCGGTGCGCGCGCAGCCTGCGCGCATGCCGTTCTATGTCGCGACACGCGGCACCACGACCATCTACGTGCTCGGTACGTTGCACGTCGGCGACCCCGCCGACTATCCGTCCGGGCAACCGTTCCGCGCGCCGATCCTTGGCGCACTGGCGGCCTCGCCGACGCTGGCGCTCGAGCTCTCACCCGACGAACTGCTGGTCTCGCAAGACGACGTGTCGAAGTACGGCGTATGCCGCCGTGATTGTCTGCCGGGCCTGCTATCCGAGCCTTTGTGGCGCAAGCTGGCCTTGCGCCTGCGCGGCAATCCCGCGGCGCTGGATGAAATCAAGAAGATGCGGCCGTGGCTCGCGTCCCTGGTGGTCGAAACCTACGATTCGTTGAGTGCCGGCTTGCAGACCGAGTACGGCACGGAAGCACAGTTGCAAAACGTGTATATCAGGACGCGCGGCAAGATCGTCGGCCTCGAGACCCTGCCGCAGCAGATGCGCGCGTTCACCGGACTCACGCTCGCGCAGCAGCGCGAAATGCTCGCGCAGGACCTGGTGCAGACGCCCGCGGAAAACGTCGACGATGTGAAGACGTTGCACCGACTGTGGCGGGTGGGGGATGCCGATGCGATTGCGGCCTGGCAGGCGGCGAAGTCCGAAAAGCTGGCGCGCGACAAGCGCATCTCCGCTTCGATCGACAACAGGATCGTGTACGAACGCAACCGACGCTTCGTGTCGCGGATGCTGCTGATCGCCGGGCCGAACAAGCCAGTGTTCGTGGCGATCGGCGCATTGCATCTGGGCGGCCGCAAGGGTGTGCTGCAGCTTTTGCGGCAGCACGGGTTCGTGGTGGATGCGGGGTGAGATGCGGCCCAGCCTTACGCGAAACGTGCTTGGTGGCCGACCACAGTCCTAGCCACGGTAGGCCGTTCGGCCAGAATAGGAACCGGTATTTCGACAGCCAGTCCGATGCTCACGTGCGCTGCAAACTGCTCGCGGCTCACGCGGCCATAGCGCGTCCATGCGTGCTATGATGTATGTACAAACGTCAATACAGGTGTTGTGTGCGTTTTGAGTGGGACGAAATCAAGAATCAAATCAACATCCGTAGGCATGGCATCGACTTTAGAGATGCCATCGACGTGTTCGAGCATCCGGTGCTGACGGCGATAGACCAGCGGGAAGATTACGGGGAAGACCGCTGGATCGCACTAGGTTGGATGGCCGCCATCGTAGGTGTGGTGGTGTACGTCGAACGCAGTTCGGATGTGATCCGTATCATTTCGGCCCGCAAGGCGACGAAGCGCGAGGTCAAACGCTACAAGCACAGCGTCTGGAATTGACGGTCACCGTGGCAATGGCAGGAAACGAGCAGAGGCGAAATTATGGGTAAAACATCGGGAACCGACTGGAAGCGACTCGCAAAGACAGACGACGCGCAAATCGATACGAGCGACGTGCCTGAATTGGGCGCCGACTTTTTTGACCGCGCTGAGCTGCATGTTCCGCCGAAACAGGCTGTGACGATGCGCCTGGATGCGGATGTGCTGAACTGGTTCAAGGAACAGGGGGCGGGCTATCAGACGCGCATCAACAAGTTGTTGCGCGCCTACATGCTGGCGCAGCAGCGTCGTCGTCCTTAAGGTGCGGCGCCGCTTTATTCTGTCTGCGGCTGAAAAGCTTGAGAAGGCACTGCGCAGAAACGCCTGATGTCTGCGCAGCGTAGCTTTTATAGACTGCTGCCGCGTAATTCTTCAGATACACGTTTGACCACCGGCGCCCAATCGCCCAAGCTCGTCTGCCGGAACAATTTCATCGCTGGATACCACGGCGAATCGCTGCGCTCTTCGAGCCAGCGCCAATCCGAGTTGGCGGGCAGCAGCACCCATACCGGTTTTCCAAGCGCGGCAGCCAGGTGCGCCACGCCGGTGTCCACGGCAATCACCAGATCGAGATTCATGATGAGCGCGGCAGTATCGTCGAAGTTGTGCAGATCAGCGGTGAAATCGTGGGCACGGAAAGTTTCAGGCGCGTCAGCCAACTGATCGTGCGCGGGGCCTTTCTGCAGCGCGTACCACGCGATGTCTTTCAGCTCGCTTAGCGTACTCAGTTCGGCCAATGTCATCGAGCGATAACGATCATTGCCAAACGTCGGGCTGCCGGACCACACGAGACCCACTTTGCGTTTTGCTTTGCCGGCTGCGTCTATCCGCTTGCGCCATGTCTTGATCTTTGCCTTGTCGGCAAACATATACGGCACGTCCGCGGGAATGGTCGACAGTTCGGTGCCGACGCACGACGGCACGCTCATCATCGGCACCCAGAAATCGTACTGGCCGTCAGGTGTACCGCTGAACGCGCGATGCACGCCCGGGATGCGCCCGACCAGCGGCAGCAGCGGCTCGCGCACACAGATATCGACCGTGGCGCCGAGTTGCTCGAGCACAGGCGCATAGCGCAGAAACTGGAAGTGGTCGCCGAAACCCTGTTCGCCGACCAGCAACAGACGGCGCCTGTCGAGCGGTTCGCCATGCCACTCGGCAACATCCGGCACGGCGGTTGCCTCGTAATCGCTCCTGCGCCAGCGCTTCGCAAATTCCGGCCAACCCTGCTTGTAATCGCCGCGCTTGAGCAACAGCCACGCGAGGTTCTGATGCGCGTCCGCGTAGTTGGGGTCGAGCGCCAGCGCATGGCGGTAGAAGCCTTCCTCTTCATCCAGGCGGCCTTGCGCGCCGAGCGATCCGCCAAGGCAAACCAGATTCGTTGGGTTCGGCTTGAGTGCGACTGCACGCCGATACTGCGATTCGGCGCCGGCGTAGTCACCGAGCTTGCCGATCAGGCTGCCCAGGTTGACGTGCGCCTCGGCATAGTCGCCACGCAGTGCCAGTGCCCGTTCGAAACTGGCGACGGCTGCGGCGTGATCGCCTTGCGCATTGTGCGCATTCCCCGCGTTGAAGTGCGTTTCCGCCGATTTCGGATCGAGCGACAGCGCGTTTTGATAGCAGGCCAGCGCCTCGTTATAGCGACCGAGCTTGCTCAGCGCCGTGCCGAGGTTCAGATGCGCGTCGACCAGCGACGGATTCACCGACAACGCCAGGCGATACTGCCCGATCGCTTCTTCGAGCGAGTCTTGCGCTTGCAGCGCGACACCAAAGTTGTTGCGCGCGTCGGCGAAATCCGGCTGCAACTGCAGCGCCTGGTCATAGCAGATCATCGCCTCGTCGAGATGGCCGAGCGCGGCGGCGACAAGGCCACGGTTGCTCCAGCAGGCGGCGTCGGTGCGATCGAGTTTGAGCGCTTCGCTCATCAACTCGGCGGCGAAACCATGGTCGCCTCGCTGATGTTGAAGCACGCCGAAGTAATGGAGCGCCTTGGCATGCCTTGGGTCGAGTACGAGGGCTTCGCGGTAAAAAGGCTCGGCGGCATCGAGGCGGCCGGCCTGGTGTGCTTCGAGCGCGGCTTCGATCAGCGAGGTAAGGTAAGCGGAGGGCGGCGCGTTGGTGCGCGTGGTGTCAGGGTGGGATTGATGTTCCATGCGGGACCTGCTGGAAAGCGCTGACGGCGCGCGTTGCGCGCGTCGCCAGCGCATGTGGATGGGGGAGACCATCCACCAGCTTATGTTCCGGCCCCTTTCCTGGCGATCGGACACCTCCGAATTCGGCGGCGTCCATTTGTCACGGCTGATGCGACTCGCCGCCCAGCGCGACAGGTCGGCGCGATGCCGGTATCTGCCACGCGGCGTGGCCACCGGCTCTACAAGAACATCAGGAAATTCAGCAGCAAGATGTTCACGATCAGCAAGGTCAGCGCGGTCGGCACCTGTACCTTGATCACCGCGTTCTTATCCGGCAATTCCAGCAGCGCCGCCGGCACCATGTTGAAGTTCGCGGCCATCGGCGTCATCAGGGTGCCGCAGTAACCCGAGAACATGCCGATCGCGACCATCACCGCCGGGTTGCCATGAAACACGCCGACCAGAATCGGCACGCCGACGCCGCCCGTCATCACCGGGAACGCGGCGAAGCCGTTGCCCATCACCATCGTAAAGAGCGCCATGCCGATGCAGTACACGGCCACTGCGACAAACCGGTAGTCGAGGCTGATGTAGGCCGTGGTGACGTGAGCGACCGCCTTGCCGACGCCGGCGTCCGAGAACACGAGGCCGAGCATGCCGAGCATCTGCGGCAGCACTGCGGCCCATGACAGCGCATCGACCAGCCGGCGCGCTTCCTTCATCGATTGGCCGACGGTATCACGCGTCATCACGCAGGCAATCGCAAGTGCGATCACGCAGCCGATGCCGAAGCCGATCAACGTCACGTTGGCCTTCTCGAACAGCGGAATGCCGCCGAAGATCAGATGGCTGGCCGACAGCGTAATGATTACGGTGACGACCGGAATCGTCAGCGCGGGCACGAACAGCTTGTTGCCCAGACGCGCGGCGCTCGCCTTGCGCGCTTCGAGCGACAACAGTTTCGGCTTGCCCGCGGTCACGCCACCGAAGCCCGCAATCAGCGCCATCACGATCACCAGCACGCCGACCACCGAGGGCGGCAGCTTGTCGCCGATCAGGAAGATCAGCGCGTAAAGGATCCAGAAACCGCCGGCGGTGAAACGGCGCGGGTGTTCCTTGTCCGTGACGATCATGCCGCCTATGACGAGCAGGACCACGCCGAGCAGCCAGAACAGATAGGTAATCGTGAACGTCATGCTTTGTCTCCTGCGGCGGGTTGCGTCGGCGAAACGGAGGCGGTGTTCGCTGCGGCATTACCGCGCAGTTCGCGTTCGAGCCTGCGGTCGAGCAAATAGAGGCGGAAGCCGTGAACGATGAACGCGCAAATTGCGGTCGGGATACCCCAGACGGCCACGTGAATCGGCTCGACGACGATGCCGGCTTCTTTCAGGAAGGTCGTCATCAGCACGATTGCGCCGAACGCGACGAAGATGTCTTCGCCGAAGAACAGGCCGACGTTGTCGGTCGCCGCGGAGAAGGCGCGCAGCTTGAAGCGAACCGCGTCGCTGATCTTGCCGAAGCGCGCTTCAGTCGCGCCTTCGGCCATCGGCGCGATCAGCGGACGCACCATCTGCGGATGGCCGCCGAGACCGGTCAGGCCGACAGCGGCGGTCAGTTCGCGCACCAGCAGATAGACGATCAGCAAACGCCCCGCGGTCGCGGCCTTGATGCCGCCGATCCACGCTTGTGCGCGCTCACGCAGGCCGTGCCGTTCCAGCAGGCCGATCACGGCCAGCGGCAGCAGAATGATCAGCGGGATATTTCGGGTCTTGATGAAGCCGGTGCCGATTTCGGCGAGGATTTTTTCCGGCGGGAAGTGCGCGGCCAGACCCGTGATGATCGCGGCAACCGCCACGATCAGCATCGGATTGAACCGTAATAAAAAGCCGACGATGATGACGGCCACGCCAATGAGCGGCCATAGACTGACTGTTGTCTGCATCTGGATCTCCAAACAGGGTTGCAACCTTGCCGCTTGTGACGGCTAACGTGGGCCGGCGCCAGGGGAACCCGCGCCATCTTGTTGCCACGGCTCTTGCTGGCCGCGTTGCTTCGACTACACCTGCACCTGCACCTGCTTCTACTCACTGCGGGTACTGCAATACGTCCCGCACCTGGCAAACGCCCCGCATGGAGCGGGGCGTTTGGGGTGGGGCAACAGTTGAATCGCGCTGTCTGGCTCGCGTTGGCCGATGCGCGGATCAGACGCTCGCGGCGCCGGCCGCGTGAACTTCAATGCCGGCGTCCTGTAACGCGCGGCGGATGCGCCGTGCGAACGCCAGCGCGTGCGGGCCGTCGCCGTGCAGGCAGATGGTCTGCGCGTTGAGCGGCACCCAGTGTCCGTCCACGGCCTGCACGCGGCGCTCGCGCACCATGGCGAGCGTGCGCTCCAGCACCACGTCTTCGTCGTCGAGCAGCGCGCCCGGCTCCTTGCGCGGCACCAGCGAGCCGTCGGCACGATAGCCGCGGTCGGCGAATACTTCTTCGACGGCAGTCAGGCCCGCCTCGCGTGCGGCTGTCACGAGCCCGCTGTTGGCGAGCGCGAACACCGCTACCGACGGGTCGAAATCATGGACCGCGGAGACGATCGCGTCGGCGATCTTCGCGTCGCGCGCGGCCTGGTTGTACAGCGCGCCATGCGGCTTGACGTGCGCGATGCGCCCACCTTCGGCCTGCGCGATCGCCGACAGCGCGCCGAGCTGATACAGCACGCCCGCATAGATGTCGTTGGCCGGCAGGTCCATTTCCTTACGACCAAAATTCTCAGGATCGTTAAAGCTGGGATGCGCGCCAATCGACACGCCTTTTTGCACCGCCCATCGCACGCAGTCGCGCATGGCGTTGGCGCCGCCCGCGTGCCAGCCGCACGCGATGTTGGCCGAGCTGACGAGGTCGAGCAGCGCCTCGTCGGAGCCGCAGCCTTCGCCGAGATCGGCGTTCAAATCGATTTCCATGGTGTTCCTCTGCTCTCAAGAAAACGCCGGACCGCCCCAAGTTTTTCGCACCGCAGGAAGTCCCCTTGAGGGATTGTCCCCTCGGGGGCCTGCTGCGAAGCGCCAGGTTTGGTGGCGTTCAGTATTACAGCGCTACGACCGCCGACTGGCGCGCGCAGCGTTCTTCGTGCATTGCAATCGCGGCGTCGATCTGCCGCAAATACGTGCGTTCTTCCAGTAAGGCCTGACGCGCCTCATAGGGCGTCGTCGGGATGAAACGGATGGCGGCGTTCAGGCGAACCTGCGCGAGCTTCCATAGATCGGCCTGGATCACGACGCCGATCTTCGGATAGCCGCCGGTGGTCTGCGCATCGCTCATCAGCACGATCGGCTGGCCATTCGGTGGGACCTGAATCGTGCCAGGCAACACCGCGTGTGAAAGCAGATCGCTTTTCTGGGTGCGCTTCAGTTCCGCGCCAGCGAGGCGGTAGCCCATGCGGTTGCTGTTCGGTGTGACCAACCATTCATCGGACCAGAACGATTCGTGCGCTTCTTCAGTGAAGCCGTCGTATTCAGGGCCTTGCAGTACGCGGATCGGCACGGCCCACGGCACGCCGGACGGATGCCGGCCGCGCCGCAACGGCTCATGAACCAGCACGAACTTGCACCAGGCGGGCGCCTTCACGCCGAACTCCGGCGCTTCGGGGGTGAAGCCGAGGTGGCCGCGTTGCGGCGGCGCACCGACCGGCAGGCGATCGCCGTCGCGCAGCGCCCGGCCGCCAAGTCCGCCGAAATGGCCTGCGAGATCAGTGCTGCGCGAGCCGAGCATCGGCAAAACGTCGACGCCGCCCGCGATGCAGACATAGCCGCGCATGCCGCGTTTGGCAGCTTGCAGAACCAGTTCCTGGCCAGCCTGCACCGGCAGGCTCCACCATGAATAGACCGGCTTGCCGTCGAGCGTCGCGCCGAATTCGGTGCCGGTGATGGCCACGCGTGTGGCGCGCAGAAAGCGCAGCACGGTCGGCCCGAAGGTAATTTCCAGGCCAGCCGCATCGGGGCGGTTGCCGACCAGCCGGTTGCCGACTTCGAGCGACAGACGGTCGAGCGCGCCACCCATCGCGACGCCGAGGTGCCGGTAGCCGTGGCGGCCGAGATCCTGAATCGTCGTCAGGAGACCCGCGCGAATCACATCGATCATGCGTGTATCCCCGCGACGGTAAAGCGCACCCGGTCGCCCGGTTGCAACAGCGTGGGTGGGCGGCGAGCCGGATCGAATAGCGGCAGTTCGGTGCGGCCGATCAACTGCCAGCCGCCGGGCGAGGTCGCCGGATAAATGCCGGTCTGCTCACCGCCAATGCCGACGGAACCGGCCGGCACTTCCAGTCGTGGCGACGAGCGGCGCGGCGTGTGCAGCGCTGCGTCAAGCCCACCCATATAGGCGAAGCCCGGCTGGAAGCCGAGGAAAAACACCACGTACTCGCCTTGGGCATGACGTTGCACGACTTCGCGAACGCTCAGGCCGGTGTGATTGGCGACCACTTGCAGGTCAGGCCCGAACTCGCCGCCGTATTGCACCGGGATTTCGACTTCACGGCCGGCTGCGGGCACGTCGCTCACCGCGTTCCAGGCCGCTTTCAGATGGCTTACCAGCGCTTCGCGATCGGCTTCGAGCGAATCGAATACGAGCGTCAGATTGTTCATGCCCGGTACGACCTCCAGCACATGCGGCCAGTCGCGCGCGGCCTCGGCCGCAGCCCACACGCGCCGCTGGCATTCCAGCGTGGCAGGCGGCGGCGCCTCACAGACTAGCGCGGCATCGCCGAGCGGAAAGATTCTTGGTTGGCTCATCGCTTAATGGCCCTGGTCGAGTCGGAAATGTCGAGCATATCGGACCCTATGAATATTTATCGGCATAGGGTCCGCGATGTTTGTAGCGTACATTATCAATAAAATATCAACAAATTCTCAATAAGCGTTTTCGCCAGGCTCCCGGGAATGGGCTGGTCGTCGTACACTCCCGACACCTTCCCAACCTGTTTCTCGAGAATTTTCACCATGTCGCGCCACCCCACCAAGATTGTCTCCTCGGAACATCTCGTGTCTGACACAAGCGCGGAGCTGTCCGAGCTGGAGTACGCACTCATCATGGCGGGCAACGCGTTCAACCGGTGGATGGTGCGCTGCATGTCGGCAGCCGGTGAAAAGGACATGACCGCAATCGAAGTCTCGTTGCTGCACCACGTCAGTCATCGCGAGCGGCGCAAGAAGCTGGCCGACATCTGCTTCGTGCTGAACATCGAAGATACGCATGTCGCCACCTATGCGTTGAAGAAGCTGGTAGCTAGAGGGTATGTAAAAAGCGAAAAGACCGGCAAGGAAGTGTTCTTCTCGGCGACCGATGCGGGCCGTGACCTCTGTCTGAAGTACCGCGAGGTGCGCGAGAGCTGCCTGATTTCGACGCTGAAGGAAAGCGGCCTGACCAACGAACAGATTGGCGAGGCGGCGCAATTGATGCGCAACGCGTCCGGACTGTATGACACGGCCGCGCGGGCGGCGGCGTCTTTATAAGAGGGTTCGGCCTCAGCGGTTGGTGACGGATGCGCCTTGCACGGCGCTCTTCAAGCGCTTAATCCGCCGGGTGTGGGTAGAGGCCCGCTTCCGTCACGATCAGATCGAGCGGGATGTCGTGGGCTTCGCGCCGCAGCGCGTCCGTGCGGCACGCTTCATAGGCGATGCCGACCGTGACCGGCTTCTTCGAGCCCGGCCAGGCGGCGAGCGTGCGATCGTAGTAGCCGCCGCCGTAACCGAGCCGGTAGCCGTCGGCGTCAAAGCCGACGCACGGCACGAACAACAGATCAGGCATGACGACGCGCCCCGAAGTGGGCTCGGCGATCTTGTGATGGCCGATCTTCATCGGCGTATCTGGCGCCCATGCGTGAAATTCGAGCGGTACGCCGCGTTCCTTGACGATCGGCAAACTCGCCTCGCGTTGCGAGCCGGCCGCGAGCCAGATCGCAATCGCGGCGCGTGCGTCGAACTCGCCCGCCAGCGGCCAATAGAAACCCACGCTGCTCACGCCGTAGTGCTTCAACGCATCGAGAATGCGGCGGTCGAGCACGGCATTGTGCGCCGGCTCGGAAGCCGCTTGTAGCCTTGCTTCCAATAGCATTCGACGCAGCGCCTTTTTCGATTCCGCGACGGGGTTGCATGCTATGCTTGGGTTCAATTCGCGCTCCAGAAACAACGATGTCAAAACGCCTCTATCGAGTATATCGCGCGGCCGGTCTGGCGCTTGCCGCTGCGGCACTCGTCGCGTGCAGCACGGCTTCCGCCGTCAAGCCTATTCCCCTTTCTCAACTCACGAACGACGACCAGACCTTCGTCCAGCTTCGCGAAGCCGCCCGCAATAATGACGCGGCGCGTGCAGCGCAACTGGCGAGCATGATCCCGAACTATCCGGCGCCTTCGTATCTGGAGTACTTCCAGCTCAAGCCGCAGTTGTTCGATTCCAGCGGCCATGCGCGCATCGACGCGCCGGATGCGCCGGTGCTGGCGTTCCTGCAGAAGTACGACGGCCAGGCGATTGCCGACCGCCTGCGCAACGACTACCTCACGGTGCTCGGCGCGCGTCACGACTGGCGCAACTTCGACCAGCAATACGCGCGCTTCGTGCTGAACGACGACACGCAGGTGAAGTGCTACGCGCTCGAATCGCGCGCCGCGCGCGGTGAAAACGTCGCCGACGCGGCGCGTGCGCTGCTGGTCGATCCTAAGTGGTACGGCGACGGCTGCGTCGATCTGATTACCTCGCTGGCGGTCAACCAGCAATTCAGTTCCGACGACGTGTGGCAACAGATCCGTCTCGCGTACGAACAGAACTACACGAACACCGGCAGCAAGCTGGTCGACGCGCTCGGCAACCAGCCGCCCGATCCGGTGCTGTTCGGCCAGGCCACGAATACGCCGCCGTTGCTGCTGGCGCGCGGCGTCGGTCCGGATACGCAATCGCACCAACTCGCGTTGCTCGCGATCACACGCATGGCGCGTAACGACCCGGCCATGGCCGCGGCCACGTTCGCCTCGGTGGCGCCGTCGCTGAGCTCGCCCGAGCGTGCAATCGGCTGGGGCACGATTGCCTATCAGGCCGCGGCCAAGCAGATGCCGAGCGCGGTCGACTGGTATCGGCTCTCGGTGAATGCGCCGCTGTCGACCCCGGCGTACGAATGGCGCACCCGCACCGCGCTGCTCGCAGGCGACTGGACGATGGTGCGCTGGTCGATTGAACAGATGCCGGCGGCGCTGCGTAATCAGCCATCGTGGGTGTACTGGCATGCCCGTGCGCTCAAGCAAGCCGGCGACACGACTACAGCCAACCAGGAATTCGAGTCGATCTCACAGGGCTTCAACTTCTACGGCCAGCTGGCTGCGGAAGAGCTCGGCCAGAAGATCAGCGTGCCGCCGAAAACCACGGTGAGCGACGCCGAAGTCCAGCAGGCCGGCAACACGCCGGGCTTCGATCTGGCGCAGCGGTTCTATGCGTTGAATTTGCGGCTCGAAGGCAATCGCGAATGGAACTGGCCGCTTCGTAATATGAGCGATCGGCAATTGATCGCCACCGCGGAATACGCGCGCCGCATCGAGTTGTATGACCGCACGGTCAACACGGCGGACCGCACGAAGAGCGAGCACGATTTCTCACTGCGCTATCTGTCGCCGTTCAAGGATATCGTGGAGCGCGATGCGCAGTCGAATGGGCTGGATGTGGAATGGGCGTACGGGCTGATTCGCCAGGAATCGCGCTTCATCATGAACGCGCGCTCGGAAGTGGGCGCGAGCGGTCTGATGCAGCTGATGCCGGGCACCGCGCAACTGGTGGCGAAGAAGATCGGCCTCGGCCCGATTTCGCGCGAGCAGATGAACGACATCAACACCAACATCCTGCTCGGCACGAACTATCTGTCGATGATCTACAATCAGTTCGACGGGTCCGCCGTGCTGGCTACTGCGGGTTACAACGCGGGCCCAGGCCGTCCGCGCAACTGGCGGCAATCGTTGCAGCATCCGGTTGAAGGCGCGATCTTTGCCGAAGCGATTCCGTTCCAGGAAACGCGCGACTACGTGAAGAATGTGTTGTCCAACACGGTCTACTACGCGGCATTGTTCGAAGGCCGTCCGCAATCGCTGAAGGCGCGTCTGGGTTATATCGCACCGTAAGCGCCGTGCCGCCGCCGCGTCACTCTGATGCGGCGGTGCGCCACGCCAGCCGTTGCCGCGGCTTCCACCAGGGAGTCGAAAATGCGACATCAAGCCATTGCGATCATCGGCGGTTCCGGTTTTATCGGCAGCTATCTCGTCAACGCCCTCGTTGAAATGGGCAAAGACGTGCGCATCGCCACCCGGCGCCGCTACAACGCACGCCATCTCACCCTGCTCCCCATCGACGTGATCGAAGCCGACGTGTTCGATCCGGTGCAGCTCGCGCGTTTCGTTGAAGGCGCCGATTGCGTGGTCAACCTGGTTGCCACGCTGCATGGCAAACGCGGCAAGCCCTATGGCCCGGAGTTCGCGCGCACGCACGTCGAATTGCCGACCAAAATCGTTGCAGCTTGCGAAGGCAAGGGTGTGCACCGGTTGATTCATATCAGTGCGCTTGGCGCCGACTCGAACGGGCCGAGCATGTATTCGCGCTCGAAGGGTGACGGCGAAAAGGCCGTGCACGCGGCGAATCTGGCATGGACGGTTTTCCGACCTTCTGTGGTGTTCGGTCCCGAAGACCAGTTCCTCAACAAGTTCGCGTTCCTGCAGCGGATGTTCCCGGTGATTCCGCTTGCCATGCCGGATGCGAAATTCCAGCCGGTGTACGTCGGTGACGTGGCGAAAGCGATCTGCAATGTGCTCGATCTCGATGCAGCCAGCGGCCATACTTATGAACTGGGCGGCCCGACCGTCTATACGCTCGAAGACCTCGTCAAGTATTGCGGCGATGTGATTGGCCGGCATGCGCGGATCATTCGCCTGCCGGACGCATTGGCGCGTTTGCAGGCGTTGACGTTCGAAATGGCACCGGGCGAACCGGTGATCTCGCGCGACAATCTCGATTCGATGAAAGTCGACAACGTGTTGAGCGGACCGCTTGCGCCTGAACTCGGCATCGAACCCGCCAGCATCGAAACGATCGCCCCCGTGTATCTGACCGGCGCGTCGACGCGTTCGCGCTTCGACACGTTTCGCGCCAGTGCGGGGCGCTGAACCTTTTTATCTTTTCCTTTTATACCAGGCATGAAACTGCTTATCGGTGACAAGAACTATTCGTCATGGTCGATGCGTCCATGGCTGCTGTTCAAACATTTCGGTATCCCATTTGAGGAAGTGTTGATCCACTTGCGTGAGGCCGGCACGAAGGCCGCGATTCTGTCTCACGCGCCGGCGAGCGCGGGCAAGATGCCGACGCTAGTTGCCGGCGACGGCCTCGTCGTATGGGATTCGCTCGCGATCGCCGAGACGCTGGCTGAGCGCTTCCCGCAGCATGCGCTGTGGCCGCGTGATCCTGTGGCGCGCGGGCTCGCGCGAAGCGTCAGTGCCGAGATGCATTCGGGCTTCGGCGCGTTGCGTTCGAACATGTGGATGAACATTCGCGCATCGTTTCCGGGCAAGAACGCCACGCCCGAGGCGCTGGCCGATATTGCGCGCATCGACGCAATCTGGCGCGAGTGTCTTGATACATACGGCGGCCCTTTCCTGTTCGGCGAGTTCGGCATTGCGGACGCGATGTACGCGCCGGTTGTGATGCGCTTCAATACGTGGCAGCCGGCGCTGTCCGAGGCCGCTGCGGCTTATGTTCGTCGCGTGACGGCCTTGCCGGCGGTGAAGGCATGGATCGACGACGCGCTGCGCGAAACGCACACACTTCCTGACCAAGACGTATGCCCATGAATATCTACGCGGTCGGCGGGGCGATTCGCGACGAGTTATTGGGCGTGCCCGTGCAGGACCGCGACTACGTGGTGGTTGGCGCGACGCCCGAGCAGATGGTGGCGCAGGGCTATCGTCCGGTGGGCAAGGATTTCCCGGTGTTCCTGCACCCGCAAACGCACGAGGAATACGCGCTCGCGCGCACCGAGCGCAAGACGGCGGCGGGCTACCACGGTTTCCAGTTCTTCTACGCACCGGACGTCACGCTCGAAGAGGATCTCGCTCGCCGCGATCTGACGATCAACGCCATGGCGCGCGAAATGCGCCCGGACGGGGAACTGACCGGCCCGGTGATCGACCCGTTCAACGGCCAGGGCGATTTGCAGGCGCGGCTGTTCCGTCACGTCAGCGATGCGTTTCTCGAAGACCCCGTGCGGATTTTGCGGATTGCGCGGTTCGCGGCGCGCTTCGTCGATTTCACGGTGGCGCCGGAGACGATGGCGCTGATGCGCAAGATGGTGGGCGACGGTGAGGTGGATGCGCTGGTGGCCGAGCGCGTGTGGCAGGAGGTGTCGCGCGGATTGATGGAGAAGAAGCCCTCCCGGATGTTCGAGGTGCTGCGGGAATGTGGCGCGTTGGCGCGGATTCTGCCGGAGATCGACGCGTTGTTCGGCGTGCCGCAGCGGGCTGACTATCACCCCGAAGTGGATACGGGCGTGCATGTGATGATGGTGATCGACCATGCTGCGCAGCAGGGTTACGCGTTGCCGGTTCGGTTCGCGGCTATGACGCATGACTTGGGCAAAGCGACGACACCGGACGATATCTTGCCGCGGCATATCGGGCATGAGGGGCGCAGCGTGGATTTGCTGAAGCCTTTATGCGAGCGGCTGCGGGTGCCGAATGAATGCCGCGATCTCGCGACGCTGGTCGCGCGGGAGCACGGGAATATTCATCGCGTGATGGAGATGGGGGCTGCGGCGTTGGTGAGGCTGCTCGAGCGCAGCGATGCCATCCGGAAACCGGCGCGCTTTGCTGAAGCTTTGCAGGCTTGTGAGGCGGATGCTCGTGGGCGGCTTGGGTTTGAGATGCAGCAGTATCCGCAGGCTGAGCGTCTACGGATTGCGCTTGTCGCCGCGCGAGGTGTGGATGCCGGCGCTGTGGCGAAGCGGCTTGCCGACGCGCCTGCTGGAATCAAGGACGCCGTGCATCAGGAAAGAGTCCGGGCCGTGGAGACGGCAATCGGCTAATTTGCCTTTGCTTTTGGCGGCGCGGCAAACGGGCAGCTCATGCCGTGCCGCCGCCCAAGGCAAACCAACCTACAAGACCCTGGCAATAAGCGACAACAGCATCGACAGCACCAGCGTCGACATAAACGGAAACGGATACTCCCGCCCGAAGAGCCGCAACGTCACATCACCGGGCATCCGCCCAATCCCGATCTTCCTGAGCCACGGCCAGCAGGCCGACAACACCGCCACCGCAACAAACGTAGTCAACAGCCAGCGGATCATTGCAAATCCCTAAGCCAAAAAATCACAGCGTATGTGACCGGTCGCCGCTGGAAAACGCCTGCAGCGTGTCATCCAGTCCGCGCGAAAACGCGATCACCTTGAACAGCTCGCCCATCTCCGCCTCGGACAACAACTTCTGCACCGCATTCGCCGCAGGCAAAAACTTCATCGTGTCCGAAGGATCGAGCGCCGATAACGCCTCGGTAATCCCCGCATTCAACAAGAACCGCGCTTGCGAAGTGAACCCCAGTAAGTCCGCGCCAGCCTCGACTCCGGCTTCGGCAATGCCGGTAAATTCCACGTGCGCAGTAATGTCCTGCAATCCCGGATAAACAAACGGATCGCCATGCGCGCGGTGCCGGTAATGACACATCAACGTGCCCTGCGCACGCTGCTCATGGTAGTACTCGTGACGCGGAAAACCATAATCGATAAAGATCGCCGCGCCACGCGTGAGCATCGTGCAAACGGTCCGCGTGAATGCACGGGCGGCGTCGTGTGTCTCGGTCACGTAGTCGTCGGCGACAGTTTCGATCTCCGCCAGAAAGGCAATGTCCGCAGCCGCGGACACAGGGCGGTCGTCGAACGCAAAAGCCTCGTCTCGGCACATCACGCCGCGCTCGTGCCAGGCGCCGCCCGTATAGGCGAAAAGCCGCACTGGCATCGCGTCCAACACCTCGTTGCCGATCACCACGCCTTCGAATCGCTCCGGCAACGCGTCCAGCCAGCGCACCTTCGCGGCCAGCGCCGGTGCCGCAGCTTCGATCGTCTCGCGTTGGCGCTCGCGCAACTCGCCCGACAAATCCACGACCGAGTAGCTGTCGAATTCGACGCCCAACGTGTCCAGCGCGTTCAGCAAGCCGGCGGCGAGTTTACCTGTACCGGCCCCGAATTCCATCACGTTACGTGTGCCGCTTGCCTGCAAGGCCTCGGCGAGCGGGCGCGCCAGCGTGGTTGCGAAGAGCGGCGACATTTCCGGCGCCGTCACGAAGTCGCTGCCGTCGTCGCCGCGCAGGCCGAATTTGCGGGCGCCGCCGCTGTAATAGCCGAGTCCCGGCGCGTAAAGCGCGCGTTCCATGTAGCGGTCGAATGGCAGCCAGCCGCCTGCTGCTTCGAGCTCCGCGCGGATCTGCGCGACCAGCGCTTCGGACTGCGCAAGCGCGCTCGGGCCGGGAGCAGGTAAACTATCGGGTTGGTGAGCTTTCGGATTCATCCCCGCATTGTAAATGACCGCCTCTTTGGACACCGCCGCCCGCGCGCCTGAAACGCCGCGCATCGTGCTGATTACCGGCGCCGCCCGCCGCATTGGGCGCTCGCTTGCGTTCGGCTTCGCCGCGCGTGGCTGGGACGTGGCGGTCCATTACGGCGCGTCGCGGGAGGAGGCTGACGATGTGGTCGCCGAAATCGTCGCCTTGGGCCGCCGGGCGGTGGCTTTGCATGCAGAATTGGGTGACGAGGCTCAGGTCGGGCAGCTTTTGCCTGCCTGTATTGCAGCGCTGGGCCGCCCGTCGTGTATTGTCAACAACGCGTCGCGCTTCGAAGAAGACACGGCACTGAACGTTGGTTACGACCTCCTGCTGAAGCTGACCGCGATGAATCTGGGCGCGCCGCTCGTGCTGGCGCGTATGCTGTTCGAGGCCACGCCCGAGGCGGCGCGCTCCGACGAGAGCCTGCGCGGGGTCGTGATCAATGTGCTGGATCAGAAGCTGTACAACATGAATCCGGATTACCTGTCCTACACGCTGTCGAAGGCGGCGTTGCAGACGGCGACGGTCGCGTTGGCGCAGGCATTGGCGCCGAAAGTGCGCGTGGTAGGTCTCGCGCCCGGTCTGACGATGCAATCCGGCGATCAAACGCCGGCAGGTTTTGAAGAAGCTCACCGTGCTACGCCTCTGGGCCGCGCGTCGCGGCCGGAGGATATTGTCGCCGCCGCGCTGTATCTCGCCGATGCAGCGGGCGTTACCGGAACGACGCTGGTGGTCGACGGCGGGCAGCATCTCGTGCCGCTGCCGCGCGACGTAATGTTTTTGACGGGCGCCTGAAGCGCGCACGGTCTGCCGATATCGGCGGTCGCCGCGCTGTGAAGCGTCCCCTTGCGTGCCCCGCACGCTTTTTTCGACTGGAACGAACATGTTTGCCGCTCTTTCGCATCCCCGGCTCGCCGATTGCCGCCGGCTCTTTCTGCGCAATTACGAAGTGCACATCAACATCGGTGTGCACGACTTCGAAAAGCGCGGCGAACAGCGCGTCGTGATCAACGTCGAACTGTTCGTGCCGCTCGCGCTGTCCACGCCGGTTCAGGACAAATTGAACGAAGTCGTCGATTACGACTTCATGCGCTCGACCATCGCGCGCCGCGTCGAACAAGGACATATTCACCTGCAGGAAACCCTCTGCGACGACCTCGTCAAGGCACTGCTCGATCATCCGCAGGTGCGCGCTGTGTGCGTGTCGACCGAAAAACCGGACGTTTATCCTGACTGCGACGCGGTAGGCGTTGAAGTCTTTCGTATCAAAGAGGATTGAGCCATGAATGCTCAGGAAATCCTGAACGGCACCGCGGCCCTTGAGACGGCCCAAGCCGCGCACGCCCCTACGGGCAAAGCGCCGCTCACGCGCCGCGAGCAGAAAGAAGCCTACGAGAACAATAAGCTGTTCAAGCGGCTTGCGCGCCAGGTCGGCGAGGCGATCGGCGACTTCAACATGATCGAGGAAGGCGACAAGGTGATGGTCTGCCTGTCGGGCGGCAAGGATAGTTACGCGATGCTCGAAATCCTGATGCGGCTGCGCGAACGCGCGCCGATCAACTTCGACATCGTGGCGGTGAATCTCGACCAGAAGCAGCCGGGCTTCCCCGAGCATGTGCTGCCCGAGTACCTGAAGCAACTCGACATTCCGTTTCACATCGAGAACCAGGACACGTACAGCATCGTTAAGCGGCTGGTGCCGGAGGGCAAGACCACCTGCTCGCTGTGCTCGCGGCTGCGTCGCGGCATTCTGTATCGCGTGGCGGGCGAGCTCGGCGCGACCAAGATCGCGCTCGGTCATCATCGCGACGACATCCTGCAAACGCTGCTGCTGAACATGTTCTACGGTGGCAAGCTGAAGGGCATGCCACCCAAGCTGCAATCGGACGACGGCAAGAACATCGTGATCCGCCCGCTCGCCTACGTGAAGGAAACCGATCTGGAGAAGTACGCGGAACTGCGCGAATTCCCGATCATTCCGTGCAATCTGTGCGGCAGCCAGCCGAACCTGAAACGCGCAGAAATGAAGGCGCTGATTCGCGATTGGGAGAAACGCTTCCCGGGCCGCATCGAGAACATGTTCAATGCGTTGTCGAACATCGTGCCGTCGCATCTGATGGACCATAAGCTGTTCCCGTTCGCCGGCCTGCGCGCAACGGGCGAGGCCGATCCGCAAGGCGATATCGCCTTCGACGAAGAGCCGTGTTCGACCGATACCGGCGACAGCACGCTGCTCACTGGATCGAAACCGATCTCGATCGTCCAGTTCGACGATATGTAAGCGGCGCGGAAACACGCGCAAAACGTGTGGGAAGCGTGCGGGGAACGCCCGATTTCCCGCATTTCTGCCCGCGGTGAGGCCGCGTAGCGGCCTTTGCCGTCATAGGCTGCATGATAGAATCGTCGGCTCCAAACTCGTCTTTTCGCCGACGCCATGAACATCGTCATTTTGGCGGCAGGCACCGGTAAGCGCATGCGGTCCGCGCTTCCCAAGGTGCTCCATCCCCTGGCTGGCCGGCCGCTCCTCGCTCATGTCATCGACACTGCACGTGCGCTCAAGCCCACGCGTCTGGTCGTAGTGGTCGGTCAAGGCGCCGAAGCCGTGCGTCAAGCGGTAGCGGCGCCGGACGTCCAGTTCGCGGCGCAAGAGCAGCAACTCGGCACGGGCCACGCGGTGCAGCAGGCGCTGCCGCTGCTCGATCCGTCCGAACCCACGCTGGTGCTGTACGGCGACGTGCCGCTCACGCGCGCCAGCACGCTGCAAGCGTTGACCGATCGCGCGGGACAAGGCGGCTACGGCGTTCTCACCGTCACGCTCGACAACCCCAGCGGCTATGGCCGCATCGTGCGCGATCAGCACGGCAAGGTGTCGCGCATCGTCGAACAGAAAGACGCAACGCCCGAGCAACTCAAGATCGCCGAGATCAACACCGGCATCATCGTCGCGCCGACCGAGCGCCTTGGCGGCTGGCTCGCGGCGCTGAAGAACGACAACGCCCAAGGCGAGTTTTACCTGACCGACGCGGTCGAGATGGCGATCGAAGCGGGACTCGAAGTCGTCACCACCCAGCCGGACGAAGAGTGGGAAACGCTCGGCGTGAATAGCAAGCAGCAGCTTGCCGAACTCGAACGGATTCATCAGCACAATGTCGCCGAGGCGCTGCTGGTTGCGGGCGTGACGCTTGCCGACCCGGCTCGCCTCGACGTGCGCGGCACGCTCGAATGCGGCCGCGACGTCTCGATCGACGTGAACTGCGTGTTCGAAGGCCGCGTCACGCTGGCCGACAACGTGACGGTCGGGCCGAACTGCGTGATCCGTAACGCGACGATCGGCGCCGGTACGCGCATCGACGCGTTCACGCATATCGAAGGCGCTGAAGTCGGGGCGAACGTCGTGCTTGGCCCCTATGCGCGGCTGCGCCCGGGCGCGTCGTTGCAGGACGAGTCGCACGTCGGCAACTTCGTCGAGGTGAAGAACGCGGTGCTCGGTCATGGCTCGAAAGCGAACCACCTCACGTATATCGGCGACGCGGATATCGGGGCGCGCGTGAATATCGGCGCGGGTACCATCACCTGTAACTACGACGGTGCGAACAAATTCCGCACGATCATCGAAGACGACGTGTTTGTCGGCTCCGACACGCAACTCGTGGCGCCTGTGCGCGTGAAGCGTGGCGTGACGATCGCGGCGGGCACAACGGTCTGGAAGGATGTTGAAGAAGACATGCTGGTCCTGAACGATAAGACTCAAACAAGCAAGCCGGGCTATGCACGCCCGGTCAAGAAGAAAAGTTGATGGGCGTGACGCGCGCGCGGAGCGCGCTCCCTGAAACCCAGCACTGAAAAGGAATAAGCCATGTGTGGGATTGTCGGCGCGGTTGCGCAACGTAATATCGTTCCCGTCCTGATCGAAGGACTGCGTCGCCTCGAGTATCGCGGCTACGATTCCTGTGGCGTGGCCGTTCTCGGCGACAGCGGGCCGCGTCGTGCTCGCAGCGTCGCGCGCGTGGCTGATCTGGACGAGCAGGTGCGTGAGAGCCACCTCGAAGGCGTCACGGGTATCGCGCATACGCGCTGGGCGACGCACGGCGCGCCGGTGACCGACAACGCCCACCCGATCTTCTCGAAAGATACACTCGCGTTGGTACACAACGGCATCATCGAGAACTACGAGTCGCTGCGTGAAATGCTGCGTGGCAAGGGTTACACGTTTGTCTCGCAGACCGATACAGAGGTTATCGCTCATCTGATTCACAGCCTGTATCGCGGCGACCTGTTCGCGGCGGTGCGTGAAGCCGCCGGGCAATTGCACGGCGCGTACGCGATCGCGGTGCTGCATAAGGATCAGCCGCATACGGTGGTCGGCGCGCGGCAAGGTTCGCCGCTGGTGGTGGGACTCGGCAACGGTGAGAACTTCCTCGCTTCGGATGCATTGGCGCTTGCCGGTAGCACCGAACGCTTCATCTTCCTCGAGGAAGGCGACGTCTGCGAACTGTCGCTTGAGGGCGTGCGTATCGCCGATCGTGACGGCTACGAAGCGCAGCGCGAAGTGCGCCAGGTCGCGGCGTATGGCGGCGCGGTCGAACTCGGCCCGTATCGTCACTTCATGCAAAAGGAAATTTTCGAACAACCGCGTGCGATTACCGACACCATCCCGCAAGCCGATTCGTTCGACGCGTCGATATTCGGCGCAGGCGCCGACAAGGTGTTCGCGGACATCGACAGCGTGCTGATTCTCGCGTGCGGCACGAGCTACTACTCGGGGCTGACCGCGAAGTATTGGCTCGAATCGGTCGCGAAGATCCCGACCCAGGTGGAAATTGCCAGCGAGTATCGCTATCGCGAGTCGGTGCCGAATCCGAAGTCGCTGGTGGTGGTGATCTCGCAGTCGGGCGAAACGGCCGACACCTTGGCGGCACTCAAGCATGCGCAGTCACTGGGGCATAAACACACGCTGTCGGTGTGCAATGTCGCTACGAGCGCGATGGTGCGCCAGACGGAATTGTCGTTCCTGACACATGCGGGCCGCGAGATCGGCGTAGCGTCGACGAAGGCGTTCACGACGCAACTGGTTGCGCTATTCGTGCTGGCCGCGACGCTTGGGAAGCTGCGTGGGCAGGTGAGCACGGAGCAGGAAGCTGAGTATCTGAAACTGCTGCGGCACTTGCCGGCGGCGCTGAATAGCGTGCTGGCGCTGGAGCCGCAGATCATCGCGTGGTCGGAAGAGTTCTCGCGCAAGGAACATGCGTTGTTCCTCGGGCGCGGCCTGCATTACCCGATCGCGCTCGAGGGCGCGCTGAAGCTCAAGGAAATTTCCTATATCCACGCGGAAGCGTATCCGGCTGGCGAGCTGAAGCACGGGCCGCTGGCGCTGGTGACTGAAGCGATGCCAGTGGTAACGGTGGCGCCGAATGACGCGCTGCTCGAGAAGCTGAAGTCGAATATTCAGGAAGTGCGTGCGCGGGGCGGTGAGCTTTATGTATTCGCGGACGCGGATACCAAGATCGTGAACGACGAAGGTCTGCGTGTGATCCGGATGCCGGAGCACTACGGCTTGCTGTCGCCGATTCTGCACGTGGTGCCGCTGCAGTTGCTGGCGTATCACACGGCTTGTGCGCGTGGAACGGATGTGGATAAGCCAAGAAATCTGGCGAAGTCGGTCACGGTGGAGTGAGGGTGGTGCGCAGCGATTACTGCTGCTAGTTTCACGCTGAAAAACGGTCGCCTGCGGGCGGCCGTTTTTTTGCGTCGGCGGCAATCGTTTACCCAGCAGATCACATAGGAAAGCTTGCTTCCATGCTCACGTCAGGTGTGCCCGTAGGCAACCGCATACAACACCCCGCTCACTCCCTCACCAATTCCACCGCAGCCGCCGAAATAAACTCCGCCCGCACGCTATCCCCGACTCTCAACTCATTGAGAGGAATGCCGCTCGCAGCCCTCAGCACCTGCCGATGCTTCGGCCCTCGCAACGTCACCATCCGGCTCTTACGGTCGATCTTCAGCACGGTCGCCACCACCTGCACTCTATGCGCCGACGACGCGTATCCCGCTGAAGCCGGTATCGCCGCTGTCGTCTCGATGCGCTCGCGAACACCTCTGGTCGTGACCTTGTCGACTTGAAGCAGCAGTGCCTGCTGGTAGGCGACATTCAGCTTGTCGCCGACCCGCAGTTTCCTGACGTCGGCCAGCTTGGGATTGACGTCGACATCCGCCAGGTTGCCGCGCGGACCACGCAGCGTAACGCTGTTGGTGGCCGGGTAGATCGCGACAACGTGAACCTGAGCGTGAATGACCTCAGCTTGTCCGAGTGCCTTCTGACCGGCATCGGCGTCTGCGTCCTGAGCGAAGCCGGATTGACAGCATGCGGCCGTCAGTACAACCGCGCTCCACATGACCGCGGCCGATGAGCCCAGTTTGCGTAGACGAGTCATCCGTTGCTCCCGAAGTGACCACCTCAAATGAAGATCCCGAATGACTAACTCAGGCAACCGACCTGAATGACTTCAGGACCTTAACGACGCTCCCGCGCTTACAGCTCCGGACGCGCCAGGTCACTGGTCACGATGTGCTCGCCATACACCTGCGCCGCCGCGACGGCTTCCAGCTTGGTTGCGTAAGGGCCGAGTTCTGGCGCGCCGTCGAACGGGAACAGCACGCGGCCGTCGGTGGTTCGAACCACTTTCAACACGCCGAAAAAACGCCGGTAGCCGGCCAGTTTCGACGTCGCCGACACTTCAAAATCTTCCTCCGACGTCGCGGGGACGCTGGGAATGAATACGGTCTTGCTCATACCTGAAAACATCTCTTGTTCAATGGGTCGGCACCTGTTGGAAAGGCCAAGGCACGCCCGGTTGTCCCGGGAAGACATTCACCGGCGGCCCCCATTGTCTCAAATCCCGGCGCATTGAGCCGGATGCCCGATCAACCAGCAGGCCAGCGCCTGCATACCGCGTCCTCGACTACAGCAGCAGCCCGGCAACCAGCATCATCCTGCGGCTTTGACCGACGCCTCATGCTCGGCCGCCAGCGCAACATCCCGCTCGCTCACCTTAACGAAGCTCGGCCGCGAGCAGACGCGCTGGGCATACTCGAGCACGACCGGCGTCTCAGGCACCAGCTTGAACATCATCCCCCAATGCAACGCGATGCCCCACAAGATATCCGCGGCCGACATCCTGTCCCCGAGCAGATAAGGTGACCCCTGCAACTGGCTCGTCACCGTCCCGAGCATCGAATCGAAATCGCCGTAGGGTGACGTAGCAAGCGGTGCCGGCTCGCGCTTCATTGCCTTGTCGACCAGCGCCGGTTCGTAACATGCCGCGTAGTACACCAGCCAACGCAGATACGGCCCGCGCGACGGATCGTCGAGCGCTGGCGCCAGTCCCGCTTCGGGAAACAGATCGGCCAGATAGATAAAGATGGCGACCTGTTCGGTAACCAGCGCGTCGCCGTGAAGGATCGCCGGCACTTTGCCAAGCGGATTGATCGCGAGATACGGCGCTTTGCGCTGCTCACCGGCCTTCATGTTCAGCACCTTCAGCTGATACGGGGCGCGGAGTTCTTCAAGTAGCGTGAGTGCGCTCACAGAGCGGCATTGCGGTGAGTGGAACAGCGTGATCGTGCGGTCGGTGGTCATGGCGGGAGCCTTCTGAATGAGCGTCTTGTTGGAAAAGCCAGCGCCCATCTGGCGCCGGATGTCCCATCCTAAGCGCCTATACCTGTCAGTTTGTGTCAGGTATGACTACACTTGTCCGCATGAGAGCCAGCCGCCTCCTTTCTATTCTGATGACCTTGCAAGCGCGTGGACGCGTGACCGCGCAGTCGCTCGCTGACGAATGCGCGGTCTCGCTGCGCACGATCTATCGCGACATCGACGCCTTAAGCGCCGCGGGCGTCCCCGTCCAGAGCGAACGTGGCGCGGAAGGCGGCTATCGTCTGCTCGACGGATACCGTACGCGTCTGAACGGCCTGTCGTCGCAGGAGGCAGAGGCGCTATTCCTCGCAGGCTTGCCGGGACCGGTGCAGGCACTCGGTCTCAGCGCCGTGATGGCCGGCGCGCAAACCAAGTTGCTTGCCGCGCTGCCGGTCGAATTGCGCTCGACCGCGGAGCGCATGCGCTCGCGTTTTCACCTCGACGCCCCGGCCTGGTTCGCCGATGCGGACGAGCCTGCAAATCTGCCGTTGATTGCCAGTGCGGTGTGGGAACAGCACCCGTTGCAGATTCGCTATCAGAGTTGGAAAGCCGAAAAGTTTCGCCGGATCGAGCCGCTCGGCATCGTGCTGAAAAGCGGAGCCTGGTATGTGGTTGGGCGTGTCGGCACGGACATCCGCATCTATCGCATTTCGCGCATTCTCGAATTGAGCATGCTGGACGAGACTTTCGAGCGGCCACCGGCCTTCGATCTGGCGGCTTACTGGCAGGACAGCACGCAACGTCTGTCCGAAGAGATGCATGCGAGCGAGGCAACGTTGCGCCTGTCGCCGTGGGGCATGCAGATGCTCGAAGTCTTTACCTCGCCGTTCGCACGCTCCGCCGCGAAAATCAGCGAGCCGGATCCGGCCGACGGCTGGCGCACGGTCACACTGCCGGTCGGCTCGATAAGGCAGGCATGCGCGGAACTGTTGCGCTTCGGTACCGAGGCCGATGTGCTGGCGCCGCCCGAGTTGCGCGCGCGTTTCGCCGAGGTGGCGGCAGCCTTGCATCGCCGCTACGCGCAATGAGGGCGATGGTTCGCAGCTAGCGTAACCACCCTTATATGTTGCGTCGGATGACCGATATATTGCCGGAGTGTGGCGTGATTCACGCCGATGTCATACGTGCTGCATAGAGTTTGCCCGCGAATAAAACTCCAATCCCCAAGGGCAAAACATGTCACAGCGCAGCGGGTTGCGTGCATTCTTCATGGTCGTTTGCGCGGCCTTAGTCGGTATTATCGTCGCCGCGTGCGGCTCGTCGTCCTCGTCACTCAATGTGACCGGGCAACAGCAGATCCGGCACGTCTTCGTCATCACACTCGAAAACGAAAACTACGCGACCACCTTCGGCGCAAACAGCAAGGCGCCGTATCTGTCGCAGACGCTGGCTTCACAAGGCGCGATGGTGCAGCAGTACTACGGCACGGGGCACGTGAGCCTCGACAACTACATCTCGATGATCAGCGGCCAGGCGCCGACGCCTGAAACGGACAACGACTGCATCACCTATCAGGACTACAAGCTCACCGGCACGACGTCGGACGGCCAGGCGATCGGCTCGGGTTGCGTGTATCCCGCCAGCATCAAGACGCTGCCGGACCAGCTGAAGGCCGCTGGCTACACCTGGAAGGGCTATGAAGGCGACATGGGCAACGACCCGACGCGCGAAGCCGCCACGTGCGGCCACCCGACGCTCAACACGACCGACCTGACCCAATCGGCCGAAGCGCCGAGCGCGGCGGTGCCGCTGGGCGACCAGTACGCGACGCGTCACAACCCGTTCATGTACTTCCACTCGATCATCGATTCGTCGGACTGCGGCCAGCACGTCGTGAATCTGAACACGCTCACAACCGATCTGCAATCGATCTCGACCACCGCCAACTTCAACCTGATTACGCCGAACCTGTGCGACGACGGCCACGACGCGCCGTGCGTGAATGGCCAGCCGGGCGGACTGACGAGCGCGAACACGTTCCTGCAGAAGTGGGTGCCGATTATCACGGCCTCGCCGGCGTTCCAGAAGGACGGTCTGTTGATCATCAACTTCGACGAAAGCAGTTACGCCACCGTCACGCAGTCTGCATCCGGTGAGGATCTGATCTTCTCCGGCGCGACCTGCTGCAGCCAGCAGCCGGGTCCGAATCTGCCGGCGTTCCCGCAGACTTCGTCGCTGTCGTACAAGGGCACGACGATCAACCTGACCAAGCAGAGCTTTGGCGGCGACCAGACCGGTGCGGTGATGATCTCGAAGTTCATCAAACCGGGCACGGTGTCAACGGTGCAGTACAACCACTACTCGATGCTCAAGAGCATTGAGGACATCTTCCAGTTGGACCATCTCGGCTACGCGGGGCAGGCCGGTCTCGTCGGGTTCGGCAACGACATCTTCACGAACCTGTAAGCGATCAGATGCCGTTTTTTGCAACGCGATTCACCGAGCGCACTGCCACGCGATTGGCGGCGCTCGCAGCGCTGGTCAGTGCCGCATTGTTGCCGTTCGCGGCAGCGGCGGCACCTGCGGCAGCTCCAGCGCCGGCCGACGCGAAGCCCGTCTATAGCGACGCCGCGGCGCTCGGCAAGCTGATGTTCTTCGATGCGTCGTTGTCGGCGTCGGGCAAGATGTCGTGCGCGAGCTGTCATAGCCCGTCGCACGCGTACGGGCCGCCCAATGGGCTGGCCGCGCAGTTGGGTGGGCCCGACATGCGCTCGCAAGGCACGCGCGCTGTGCCAAGCCTGCGCTACGTGCTGAACCGCACACCGATGTGGAGTCATGCGCAGGCGGCCAGCATGTCCGAGCGCCTGAGCGAGACGGACAACGCGCCGGTGGGCGGTTTCGGTTGGGACGGGCGCTTCAACCGTCTGCACGATCAGGCGAGTTTCCCACTGCTCAATCCGAACGAGATGGCTAACAAGGATCCGGCGGCAGTACTCGCGAAACTGGAGCACGCACCTTACGCGGCGCGTTTCAAGGAAGTGTTCGGCCAGAACATCTTCACCGATCCCAACAAGGCGTTCACGCAGGCGATGTACGCCATCGAGCGCTTCGAACTCGAAGACCCGAGTTTTCATCCGTACACCAGCAAGTTCGACTACTA
>NZ_JABBGJ010000018.1 GCF_012927345.1 Paraburkholderia polaris | reverse complement strand
CCGGGATTGATCTGACAGCGCGTTCTCGCCGCGCCTGAGCCATTTGTAGCCGGTCTGCCGGCTGATGTTAAAGCGCTGGCACAACTCGGTCATCGTCAGCGTGTCCTGACTGGCCAGATGAACAAATTCCTGTCTGAGGCTCATGGTGTCTCTTGCGTTCCAGGGCATGGTCGGGACCGGGCGTTTTAATACCCGGAAGTGTCAACCATGTCCCCGCACACCTGTCAGCTATGTCTCCGGTCTATACACGGCAGGCAAAGAAAAGTAGGTGCCTGCCCCGCACAGGGGCGACGCTAATAGACCACTAAAAATTCAAGGAAAGGCCAACACCGTAGGCCTACAGACAAACAGCACAACGAAGACAAACAAACAAACACAAGCGCGAGCAAGAAAAACCAAAAAACCACCGCCGCAGGCACACAACCAATGCCGCCGCCAAAAGGCAAAAAACACCCTCTATTTCACCAACTGGAGTTTGAATCGTGATTGACAGAATAACTGCAATGCGGACATTCATCCGAATCGTGGACACCAACAGCTTCACCCGCGCAGCGGAGTCCCTCAACATCCCTCGCGCGACAGCGACAACCATCGTCCAGAACCTGGAAGCCCTGCTAGGCACCGCCCTCTTGACCCGCACGACGCGGCGCCTGAGCATCACCCCGGAAGGCGCGGCCTACTACGAGCGCTGCGCGCAAATCCTCGCCGACATCGACGAAATGGAAGCCAGCCTCCGTCACGCAACGGATAACCTGACCGGTCGCCTGCGCATAGAAATGCCCGGCGCGGTAGCGAGCGCCATCGTCCTGCCGGCACTGGACGACTTCCACACCCGCTATCCGAACCTCGATCTGGCCATCGGCATCAGCAACCGAACAGTTGACCTGATCTCGGAAGCCATCGACTGCGGCATCCAGCTAGGCGAACTGCCGGATTCCAATCTGGTCGCGCGGCAATTAGGCACCCTCGAACACGTGACATGCGCAAGTCCGGCCTATCTGGGCCGCCACGGCACGCCCCTCGACATCGACGATCTGCGCGGACACGTCGCCGTCAATTGCATGTCGCCGCATAACGGCCGGGAAGTCGACTTCGACTTCGAAGTCGACGGCGAGGCGCAAAACGTCAAGGTCAAAGGCTTCGTCAAAGTCAGCGACGAGCAGGCCTATCTCACCTGCGGATTGCAGGGCCTGGGGCTGATCCAACCGGCGCGGATCGCCGCACAGCCCTACCTCGATTCGGGACTGTTGCGTGAAGTACTGCCGCAATGGAAGCCCGTGCCGATGCCAGTCTCGGTCGCGTATGTGAAGAACCGCCGGGTATCGCCACGCGTGCGGGCCTTCGTCGACTGGCTCGCAGAATTGTTCGAGCAGACCGAACACGTCGATCAGGACCTGTCGCGAGTCCGTCAGCTGTTGCGTGGCCTGCATCCCGCCTGAGGCGGGTTTCATGCAGGCTCGTAACACCACGGACGCGTTAGTTCGGTAGTGTCACCGGCACTCATATCCACATCCACCTATTCATTCACTGTCTGCGTCGCAAAACGAGGACGCGCGGCACATACCTGCACTTATGGCTGACGTGCCTGCGCCGCCGCGCCCGGACAGGCGGGGTCTTTACCCCAATGTCCGTCGCACACGCGCCAGCGGCACAACTGGTCTTCGAAGAAGCCGCGTTGCCCGCACTCTTTCACGCGTTCGGCCAGTTTGGCGTTCCCAGGGCTAGCCGATGCACTGACCTTGGTGGCCGTGTTGCCATCAGCCGTTTTCGCATCGGCCGGTTTGGTACGTGCCACGAGTGCAGCCAATAGATCGGCATCCGAATCATCTTTCGAAGCATTGCCGGCCGGGCGCGATTTCTTCGTTTGAGCGATGGCGGTCGGCGCGCTCGCGTGATGATTGCTTGCGCTCGCGCTTTCCTTCTTGCCGCGCGCCGCCGTCTCGTGTTTCGCATTACTGGCGACAGCCGTCGAGCTCTTGCCGTGCTTTGCCGCGGGCACCATGGCCGCCGACGCGGCCGTTGCGGACGCAACCGGTGCAGACGCGTTGCTCGGCTCAGCGCCATCGGCGAGCGCGCGCGACAAGCGGCTCTCATCACCGCTTGCGGATGCACCCGCGGATGTCGCTGGCGCCTTGCTGTCGCTGTCGTCAGCAACGATCGTGGCCGCTTGCGACGACGCGGCCGCCGGAGCCTCCGCTTTCGCGATGACCTGCGGCGCACCGCTGGCGGCGGAAGCCGGCGCGGCAACTTTCTCGGCACTGGCGGGCATGGCTGATGCCAACGACGCTGTCTGCAAACGCTGCTGCATATGCCACGCGCCCCAACCGCCGGCCGCGATCACCAGCAAGGCGACCAGCAGGAGCGGCGTTTTCGACCGGCGTGGTTTATCGGTAGGCGGCGCGACGCGGCCTTCCAGATTCGCGAGAATTCGCGAACCATTGCTATTGGCACCCTTAGCCTTATCGGATAACAGGCTAGGTGGGGCTTTGGAATTCGAACTTTCCGGCGCACTCATTCACTGTCTCATTGAATCCTGGATTATTTCGCCGTGATAATACCGTTCCGGCTCCTCTCCGAGCAGGCCTGATTCTAAGAGCAAGCATTACAAAATACAATTGTTTCCAATTTCCGGGGTCGACTTTGATTGCCGTAGTACTTCTCGCCTATTTCGCCATTGCCGTTGTGATCGCCGCAATGCTGCTATTGCCAGCGGTACGCGCCTCTTTATTAGGCGCCGCACTCGCCATTCATGTCCGTGTTATGCGCGGAGCATCGCAAAGTGCATCACGTGCTCGTGGTCAATTAGTACGCTCGGCAAAAATTTCGCAATCGACCGCAATCGATATGCAAAAGTTACTGGCAAAGCGGCGCTTGCTGATTTTTACCACCACAGGTATTCTTGCGACGCCGCCATTGGTGGCATTGGCTTTACGCGGTCGGCAATTATTCCAATTCGATGACACTGCACGGGTACCGGACGAGAAAATTGCCGCGTTATTGAATGGCGAACAGCTCGTGCCCCCGCCGACGCTGCCGCCTGAGGTATTTGCAACGCAGGAAGTGGAGCAGATTCGGCCGGCACTGAAAGACGCCAGCCGCGACTGGAATTTGCTCGACGCCGATTTTCGAACGCGTTTATTGCTCGTTTACAAAATCATGCACGAGCAATATGGGTATGAAATGGCATTGCTGGAAGGTTATCGCAGTCCGGAGCGGCAAAACCGGCTTGCGCAAATGGGGGGCAATGTCACCAATGCCGCGGCGTTTCAGAGCTATCACCAATACGGTCTTGCTGCGGACAATGCGTTTTTGCGCGACGGCAAGCTCGTCATTTCAGAAAAAGATCCCTGGGCCATGCGAGGCTATCAGTTATACGGACAGACGGCCGAACAAGTCGGCCTAACGTGGGGTGGTCGCTGGAAAATGATGGATCTCGGGCACGTTGAATATCACAAACCCGGCTTCGTCCTGGGGCGTGGTCATTAAAGCTGAGCGGGCAATAAAGAGGTTGCAATGGGGCGTTCAATCAATTTTTCTGGCAAAAGTCGGCAATGCCGCATACATAACGGCATTCGTCCAATCGCCATCGGTGGGACATCCCATGGCGGATTTAACAATCCGGCCGCATTCACCTTCGCCTGAATATGCTTTCGTTTTGTTTCAAACGCGGCGCTGGGAGACTTTGTCCGCGCTCGCGCCATGCTGTTTGTCACACACGCGCCACAACACACATCACCAAGACCTGAACGGCTTATGCGACGCATTCTTAACGTGTTGACCCATACACGCACGCTCTCGATCATCGGCTTGCTCGCGCTCGCTGCTGTTTTATTCATCGGCGCCGATACCTTCCAGATCGACCTGATATGGCCCGCCATCGTGCTCGGCGCCGTGATCGCGCTATGGCTGCTGGTCTGGGTGGTGCGCCGCCTGCGCGCGCGGCGCGCGAACAACAAGCTCGGCGAAATGCTCGAGCAACAAGCCGAAAAGCAGACCGAAACCGGTCCCGCCCCAACGCCCGCGCGCCAGGCCGAACTCGACGTGCTGCGTACGCGCCTCGTGGATGCGGTGAAAACGATCAAGACCTCGAAGATCGGTCAGATGTCCGGCGGCTCGGCGCTGTATGAATTGCCCTGGTACATCGTGATCGGCAACCCGGCCGCGGGCAAGAGCAGCGCCGTGCTGAATTCCGGCCTGCAATTTCCTTTCGCCGACAAGAACAACGCAGTGATTCACGGCATCGGCGGCACGCGGAATTGCGACTGGTTCTTCACGACTGAAGGCATTCTGCTCGACACCGCCGGCCGCTATTCCGTGCACGAAGAAGACCGCACCGAATGGCTTGGCTTCCTTGGCTTGCTCAAGCGCTTCCGGCCGAAGGCGCCGATCAACGGCATTATCGTCACGGCGAGCATTGCCGAGTTGACCAGCAGCAAACCCGAGTTCGCGATCAATCTGGCGAAGAATCTGCGCCAACGCGTGCAGGAACTGACCGAGAAGCTCGAAGTCTTCGCGCCGGTGTATGTGATATTCACCAAGGCCGATCTGATCACGGGCTTCACCGAGTTTTTCAGCGGCAGCGACCGTCACGAATATGACCGCGTGTGGGGCGCCACCCTGCCCTACGAACCGGACGAAAAGCGCGACGTGGTGGGCCTTTTTGATGAGCACTTTGAAGAGCTCTACGACGGCCTGAAAGAAATCAGCGTCGCGCAGATGTCGATCAACCGTGGCAACAAGCTCTCGCCGGGTCAGTTGAGCTTCCCGCTCGAATTTTCGACGATCAAGCCCGCGTTGCGCGCGTTCCTCGCCACGCTGTTCGAAGCCAACCCGTTCCAGCACAAGCCGATTTTCCGCGGCTTCTACTTCACCAGCGCGTTGCAGGAGGGCGAAACCAATAGTGCCGCTGCCACGCGCATCGCCAACCGCTTCGGCCTCTCCGCGGACAGCCTGCCCAAGCCGCACAGCGCGTTCTCGAAGAACGGCTTCTTCCTGCGCGATCTGTTCTCCAAGGTGATCTTCGCCGACCGGCAGACCGTCAAGCAGTTCGCCAGCCCCGCCAAGACGCGCATGCGCTATGCGACGTTCTTCGGCTTTGTCGCGGTGCTCGCGTTGGCGCTCGGCGGCTGGACGTGGTCGACGATCGGCAATCAGCAGCTCGCCGACAACGTCAAGGCCGACCTCGACAACGTGGTGCGCCTGCAGCAGAACCGCAACGACCTGCAATCGCGTTTGCAGGCGATGGACATTCTGGAAGACCGCATCGACCAGCTCGAACAGTTCCGCCGCGACAAGCCGCTGGCGGTGTCGCTCGGGCTGTATCAGGGCGATCGCCTCGAACAGCATTTGCTCACCGAGTATTACAACGGCGTGCGCCAGATCCTGCTCGACCCGGTCTCGCAGAATCTTGCCTCGTTCCTGAAAGACGTGAACGCGCACCCGGACCAACTGGCGCCGCTGAACCGCAATCCGGACGCCGCCGCCGCGATTCCCGTATCGGCGCATAGCGCGATGGCGGCGAACAGCCAGGGCGGCCTGTATAGCGATGCATCGCCGACCAACGTCGAAGACGCGTACAACGCGCTCAAGACCTACCTGATGCTCAGCGACAAGCGTCATGTGGAAACCGCTCACCTGACCGATCAGGTCGCCCGCTTCTGGCGCGGCTGGCTCGAAACGAATCGCGGCAACATGCCCCGCGACGAGATGATCCGCAGCGCCGAGCGCATGATCACCTTCTATCTGTCGCGCGTGTCCGACAACGACTGGCCGATGATCGACCAGAACCTCGGCCTCGTCGACCAGACCCGTGAAAACCTGCGTCGTGTGGTGCGCGGCATGCCGGCTCGCCAACGCGTCTATGAGGAAATCAAGGCGCGTGCGTCGACCCGTTTCGCGCCGATGACGATCGCGCGCATCGTCGGCGAAAACAATACGGCGCTGGTGGCCGGCAGCTATGCGATTCCCGGCACCTTCACGCGTGAAGCGTGGTTCCAGTACGTGCAGCCCGCGATTCGTGACGCCGCGACCAAGGAACTGCAGGCCAAGGACTGGGTGCTCAACACCTCCGCGCACGACGATCTGACTTTGGAAGGCAGCCCTGAGCAGATCCAGAAAGCACTTGTGGCAATGTACAAGACCGAGTACGCGATGCACTGGCAGAAGTTCATGCAAGGCATTGCCGTGCAGAGCTTCGGCAGCTTCGGCCAGGCGGTGGATGCGATGAACCGTCTCGGCGATCCGCAGGATTCGCCGATCCGCAAGGTGCTCGAAACCGCGTACGACCAGACTTCGTGGGACAACCCGTCTCTCTTCAACGCGAACCTGAAACGCGCGCAAAGCGGCATGACCAGCTGGTTCAAGCAATGGTTCTCGCGTGCGCCGACCGGCCAGTTGAACGCCAACATCGACATCAACGGCAATCCGGTGGAAGTGCCGATGGGGCCGATCGGCCAGGAGTTCTCGGCGCTGGGCCGCATCGTCGTCTCCGGCGACAACGGCTCGATGCTGAAGGGCTACATGGACACGCTCTCGAAGGTCCGTACGCGCTTTAACGTGATCAAGAACCAGGGCGATCCGGGACCGGGCGCGCGTCAACTGATGCAGCAGACGCTCGACGGCAGCGGCTCCGAGCTGGCCGATTCGCTGAAGTACGTCGACGAACAGATGCTGACGGGCCTCACCGATTCGCAACGCAAGGCCCTGCGTCCGCTGCTGGTGCGTCCGCTGATGGCGGCGTATGCGGTGGTGATCCAGCCGGCCAGCGTCGAAGTCAACAAGGTGTGGAACGCGCAGGTCTATCAGACCTTCCAGAGCTCGCTCGCGAACAAGTATCCGTTTGTAGGCGATGCGAAGGTCGAAGCCGGCGCTGGCGAAATTGCCCAGGTGTTCGGGCCGGATGGTGCGATCGCCAAGTTCGTCGGCACCACGCTCGGGCCGCTCGCAGTGCGCCGCGGCGACACGCTGACTTCACGCACATGGGGCGATATGGGTCTCGCGCTGACGCCCGACTTCACCAACGGTTTCGCGCGCTGGGTGGCGCCGCTTGCAGGGGGAGCCGCGACCTCGTCGGGTCAAAGCTCGTCCGAACCGCAGACCGTGTTCCAGATCCTGCCGCAGCCGAGCAGCGGCACCACGGAATACACGCTCGCGATCGACGGTCAGCAAATGCGTTACCGCAACACGCCGCCGCAGTGGACCAACTTCGTGTGGCCGAATCCGTCAGGCTCACCTGGCGCCACACTGAATGCGACGACCTTCGACGGCCGCACACTGCAACTGGTCAACGAGCCGGGCCGCTACGGCCTGGAGAAGCTGATCAACTCGGCGCAGCGTAAGCGCCGTCCGGACGGCACCTTCGATCTGTCGTGGACGCAAGGCAACGTGACGGTGGCGGTCAGCATGCGCATCATCAGCACGTCGCAGGCCTCGGGCAGCGCCAGCAGCGACGCGCCGCAACAGCAAAGCCTGCGCGGCTTGCGTCTGCCTTCCTCGGTGGCGGATGTGAGCGCGGCGGCAAATTCGGTCAACGCGACGGCCGCGGGTGGGACCGGACCAACGGGACTAACGGGACCAACAGGAACAGCGGGCGCCGCGCCTGCTGTCGCGCCGGCGACGGCCGCCGCCGCGGTTTCGAACACAGGGGGTGCGCAATGACGCAAACCGTGCAGGCGCAAATCGCCTACTTCGGCAAGATTCCGTCGCGCGGCGACTTCGTCAAAAGCGCGCATAACCCGCAGTTGCTGGCCACGCTCGACCGCTGGATCGCCCAGGCCATGGAGTTGCTCACCGAGGATCCGCGCTGGAAGATCGTCTACGAAAACGCCAAGCCGATGCACTTCGCGTTCCTCGGTTCGCGCAGCAAGCTGGCGATTGCCGGGCATATGGTGGCAAGCCAGGATCAATCGTCGCGGCGCTTTCCATTTCTTGCCGCCACCGCGCTGGAAGTTGAAAAACCGCTGACATTCCTGGCGCACAGTCCGCTGGCCTTTGCGCGCCTGTGGTCGCGCATCGCTTCGCAGATGAAGCCGCTACTCGGCGTGAGCGAGCCGACTGGTGCGCTGCAGGCGCTCGGCGAAACGCAAGTGCCGATCGAAATCGGCGGCGGCCCGGGCAATCCTCACGACGGCACCTTCAACGACTTCGTCGAGCATCAGACCCTCGCCGGCCTCGAACAGATGCTGCTTGCAAGCGGCCATCCGGTGCGCTTGCGCGGGGCGATGCTGGCGCTCGGTTCGCTGCTGCGTCCAGTGATGCAAAGCGGCTCATCGCATCTCGAACGCGGGCTGACACTGCCGCTGCCGAACGATCCGTTCTATCGCTCGCTGGTCGCCGCATTCTGGCTCGAACTGATCGCACCGTTCGTCTCGCAGGCCGATTTCGAACTGGCGATTTTTATCGGCACGATTGCCGAGCGCGAACGGCTCATCATCGGCTTTAACGGCGCCTCGGCCAAAACGCTGCATAGCGTGGTCGATCCGCAGGCATACGCGGCACATAACATCGATATCGACGATCCCGAGTGGATCGACGAACACGCACAAAACGACCATGGCATCAGCAAGCTCGTCAGCTACCTCGACCAACCGCAACTGTCGTTGCGTGTCAGCATCGACACGTTCCGCGAAGCATTCACGGGAGCGTGACACGATGTTGAGCAAACACACGCGCATTGCCTCGCTGTTAGCGGGCCTTCTGATCAGCGCGCTCGCCCATGCCGACAACGACGGCCCGGCACGCGTCACGCCGGTCGACAACAGCGGCATTGCGATCCACACGACGATTTTGCCCGCGCCTTCGTCGGCACAACCGGGAAATGGCGGCCCTGCAGTCAGCACGGCCGGGCTCGCCAGCGGCACCACGGGCGCCGGCACCGGCGCGATTAGCGCGTCGCCGCCGCCTGCCAGCGCAATGCCGGGCCAGGTCGTGGTGGGCGGCAAAGTGCCGGATGAAGCGACCAAGGCGGCAGTGCTCGCGCGTCTGCGCGACACCTACGGCACGGCCAACGTGGTCGATCAGATCGAAGTCGCCGACGTCGCGACGCCGCCGAACTGGTCCGCCAACGTGCAAAAGCTGATCGGCCCGCAGTTGAAGCAGATTAGTAAAGGCCAGTTGAAGATTGACGGCACGCAGATCGACGTGAAAGGCGAAGTGCACAACGAATCGCAGCGCCAGCAGCTCGCAAGCGATATGGCGAATGCGCTGAATCCGACCTACACGATCAGGAATGGCCTGCGTGTGAGCGCATCGGAACAAGGCCTGCTCGATCAGACTTTAGCGAATCGCACGATCGAGTTCGAGACGGGCAGCGCGACACTCACGCCGCAAGGCCGCGCGATTCTCGACCAGATGGCGGCGGTGTTGTCGAAGATGCAGACGAAGACGGTGGCGATCATCGGTCATACGGACAACTCGGGCAATCGCACCTCGAATATCGCACTGAGCCAGGCGCGGGCGGATGCGGTGAAGGGTTATCTGGTCGCCAAGGGCATCCCGCCAGAACAGATGACGACCACAGGGGTCGGTCCGGATCAGCCGATTGCATCCAACGATACGACCGACGGGCGGGCGCGTAACCGGCGTATTGAATTTCGCGCGGGATCCTGAGTTGTTACTTGCTTGACCTTATGATTGAAAAAAGCCTGGCACCGATTTCGATGCCAGGCTTTTTGTTTGCGTCTAAGGAAGTTCTAGCTGTTTTCCTCGGGCTTCACGCCCAGCAGCTCACGAATATGCGCGAGCGACCCATCGTCCTTCACGACCGAGGAAAGCCACTGATGCAAAGGCATATCCGCCCATTCCGCCGCCTTGTCAGCGAGGTAAGCAGCCGGATTATGCGGCTCGGTGCTGCGAAAGAATTTCGCCACTGCACGCAACTGCGCGACGGCTTGCGCACGGCTCTGGATTCCTGCAATCGGGCTGATCGTGGTCGGCATGGCCGTCACCACGGGTTCCTCGCGTTGCGGTGAAGTCTTGAAGGTAGGCTCGGCGCGTTCGTGTTCTTCCGGCTTCGGCGCTTTCGGCGGCGACGCTTCAACGCTGACGCCCAGTTCGCGCGCGAAGCGTTCCGCCAATCGGTAGACGCTCTCATACGCATCCTTCGCCTGACGGAAACTCGGTGCCGAATCGGCCGCATGCTGGTCCAGTTCCTGTTCGAGTGCGAGCATCGCTGCTTCGAACGCTTTCAGATCGATTAGCAGCGTCGAATAGAACGCCGGCGGCGTGGCGCGTTTCGATGCCTCGATCTGCTCGATGGACGGTTTGCCGCGCGCGATATCGTCGGCGTGATCCGGATCGCGCTTGACCGCTTGCGCGACATGCGTGGCCACGTCCCAATCGATCGTGCTGTACGCGCTGCCTTGCGACGACGTGAGCGGCATCGCCCGCAGCAGATCGCCGGTGCGGCCGATCAGCCAGGCGACATTGCCGAGGCGATACTCGGTGTCGTCGCCTTCCGGCAGCGGATGCACGTGATCCCAGTACTTTTCGCATAGCCCCTTCAGCAGCGCATAACCTTGCGTGAGACCGGTCACACCCTCTTCGATGGCAAGCGCTTCGGTGAGCCAGACAGCGAGACGCAAGTCCTTGGTCTGCGTCTGTAGCAGGTTGCTGGAGCGTTCGACCACGAATGGCCAGTCGGCCTCTTTGATATCCGTGACCCATTCGCCCTGATCCAGCGACGGGTCTTCAAAGCGGCGCGCGTGCTGGATCGCGTCGAAATCCGCTGAAAACAGCAGGTCTTCGCCACAAGGCGAGGCTTCGCTGATCGGAGCCAGCAGCGTGTTCAGATTAGTCGACATGACAGAAAGCAATAAGTATCCGGTACTTCGGCATTTGAAAAATTCGGCGACAGCAGGGACATACCTCGTTACGCCACGGTGTATTCGAACTCACCCGCGTCGCTCGCCCGCACAGCAATACGTTCGATCGCGGCGCCATTGGCAATGCGCTCCAGCACCTGCTGCGCGACTTCAGGCAATAGCGTGCCGTTCAGAATGTGGTCGACATTGCGCGCGCCGGAATCCACTTCGGTGCAGCGCGCCAGCACAGCGTCGACGAGCGACTCGTCCCATTCGAACACCGCCTTGTGATTCGACTCGATGCGGCGGCGAATCCGCTCCAGCTTCAGGTCGATGATTTCGGCGAGCACGTCGTCGGAGATCGGGTAGTACGGCACCACTTTCATGCGGCCGAGGAACGCCGGCTTGAACGCCTTGTACAGTTGCGGGCGCAACGTCTCCGCGAGTGTGTCCGCATCCGGCAGTTCTTCAGCGCTTTTGTTCAGGCATGCCTGCATCACCGCCTGCGAGCCGACATTCGAGGTGAGAATGATCAGCGTGTTGCGGAAATCGATCTCACGCCCTTCGGCGTCGTCCATTGTGCCCTTGTCGAACACCTGGAAGAACATCTCCAGCACGTCAGGGTGCGCTTTTTCCACTTCGTCGAGCAGCACCACGGAATACGGATTGCGACGCACGGCTTCGGTCAGCACACCGCCCTCGCCGTAACCGACGTAGCCCGGCGGCGAGCCCTTCAGGCCCGACACGCTGTGCGCCTCCTGGTACTCGCTCATGTTGATCGTGACCATCTTGCGTTCACCGCCGTACAGCACATCGGCGAGCGCCAGCGCGGTTTCGGTCTTGCCGACACCCGACGGTCCGACGAACATGAACACGCCACGCGGTTTGTTCGGGTCTTCGAGACTCGCGCTAGCAGTACGCACGCGTTGCGCGATCGCTTCGAGTGCGTGGTCCTGACCGATCACGCGCGCACCCAGCAGCGGCTGCAGATTCAGCACGGTCTGGATTTCGTCCTTGATCATGCGGCCAAGCGGAATGCCAGTCCACGAAGCGACAATTTCGGCGACCACGTGCCCATCGACCTGCAAGGGGACCATCGGTTGGCCGCCCTGCAAGTCGTGCAATTCCGCAACACGCGTGGCCAGCGTTTCGCGTGCCTGCTGCGCCTTGTCGGCCTGCCCCGCGTCCGCGCTGCTCACGCGGCCGGCGTCGATTTCAGCACGCAAGCCAACGATCTCCGTGACCAATGCGCGTTCCTTGTCGTAGCGCGCCTCGTCTTCGGCCAGATCCTTCACGTCTTCTTCGCGCAGGCTGCGCAGTTCCACGAGCCGCTCGTCGTGCAGCGCGCCGCTCGCCACTTCACGCTCCAGCGCAGCAATTTCGGTGTCGATGCGTTCGAGTCGTTTCTTCGTGTCGTCGATCGCAGCAGGTGTCGAGCTATGCGCGAGCGCGACCTTTGCACAGGCGGTGTCGAGCACGCTGATTGCCTTGTCCGGCAATTGACGGCCGCTGATGTAGCGATGCGACAGACGCACCGCTTCGGTGATCGCATCGTCCAGCACACGGACGTTGAAGTGCTTTTCCATCAAAGCGGCCATGCCGCGCAACATCGCCGCCGCGAGCGTCTCGCTCGGTTCCTCGATCTTCACGACCTGGAAACGCCGCGCCAGCGCCGCATCTTTCTCGAAGTACTTTTTGTATTCGCTCCACGTGGTCGCCGCGATGGTGCGCAACTCGCCGCGCGCCAAGGCCGGCTTCAGCAGATTCGCTGCATCGTTCTGCCCGGCCTGGCCACCGGCGCCGATGATGGTGTGCGCTTCGTCGATAAACAGAATGATCGGATGCGGGCTCTTCTTCACCTCGTCGATCACATTCTTCAGGCGGTTCTCGAACTCGCCTTTGACGCTCGCGCCTGCTTGCAGCAGACCCATATCGAGCACATGCAATGCGACGCCTTTCAGCGGCGCGGGCACGTCGTCAGCCGCAATGCGCAGCGCGAGGCCTTCGACCACCGCCGTTTTACCGACGCCTGCCTCGCCCGTCATGATCGGATTGTTCTGCCGGCGACGCATCAGGATGTCGATGGTCTGGCGAATCTCGCCTTCGCGGCCGATCACCGGATCGATCTTGCCTTCGCGCGCACGCTGCGTGAGATTGCTGGTGTAGGTATCGAGCGCGGGAGTTTTAGAGGGCGCACCGGGCGCTGAGTCGCCCGCAGCCGCATCGCTCACGCCTTCCGCTGCGTTCTCTGCGGCGTTACTGCGTTCGACTTCACGCGACCCCGCGGTCAGTTCGTCGAACTTGTGCTTCAGGTCCGTCACCCGCACGTCGCGCAGCCGCGGCGACATGCGTTCGGCGAACTGCGCGAGGTCCGGCGCCGTCAACAACGCGAGCAGCAAATGCCCCGAGCGAATCCGTCCGATCTGCGAATCGAGCGACGCGATCAACCACGCCTGCTCGAGCAAGTCGATCAGCTGCTTCGAGAACACCGGCGTGCGCGTATTGCCGGTGTTCAGACGCTGCAATTCGCGCTCGATATCCGCGCGCAACGCGTGCGCATCGACCCTGCTCGCGCGCAGCACCAGCGTGACATCGCTCGCCGGTTCATCCAGCAGCGCCAGCAACAGATGCTCGAGGTCGACCTCATAGTGACCGCGCGCGAGACAGTTGTTCGCCGCGAGCAAAGCCGCCTGCCGGCAGGTCGGATTCAGTTTGGCGATCAGGGTATTGAGGGACGTGCTCATGTCGTGCGATCCGGGTCCAGGTTCTATCGTTATCTTCAGTGAATCACGTGCAATTCGTAGCGGGCATCCGCGCGGTCGCTGTCTGCTTCTTTGGTGCACAGAAATGCGTCCCAGCCGAGACGCGCACCGCCGCTCAACATGCTGGGCCCCACTTCCTTGCGGCGCAGCACCAGCGAGACCTCGTATTCGAGGGTCACACCGGCGAGCAGCGTCAGCATGCGTTCGAGCGCTACGGCGCGCTCGGCGCCAGGTAAAAACGCTTCGTAGTCAGCCTTGTCGAGCGGGCCGATCACGAGCCGCGCGCGCATGTCGCGCTGCCAGACTCGCTCACCCGCGAGCGCCGTTGCGCCGAGCGTCGCGTTGACACCGCCAAGCACGGTCAATTGATCGCGCGGCACGTCGTACCATTTGCCGACGAACTGCTCGACGCGCACCCGTACCTTGAAGTACTCAGACAGTGTGCGTTGCAAATAGGCTGCGGAAACCGGCCGGTGCCGCGCGGCTAGTGCATAACCAGCGATCGCTTCGTCGAATAGCGCGCCGTCGCCGCTTTGCAGACTGTTGCGCGTGTCGTCGTCGGCGACGCCTGCCAGCGCGAGCAACAGCGGCAGATAGCGTTCGTCGCGATCCAGTTCGTAGTGAAACGGCAGCCGGTATTTTTTCCACGCTGCGTAGAACAGCGCTGTCGCGCGATTCGAAAACACGTCGAAGAATTCACGCGCGGCCCGGTCACGCCTGATCTGCTCGCGCGCGATGATCTGCTCGGTGTAATGCAGCGGCAAGGCGCCCTGCCCGCCGAGCAAACCGAAAAACGCCGGCGTGATATCGACCTTGTGGAGCGAACCCGCTTCGAGCGCGGCGGTACGTTGCGACTTCTCTTTCAGCGCCGCGCCTTCATCGTCGTAAGACTGCGCGCTGTGAATCTCACTAGGCGGAAATGACATCGACAGCGAATTGCGAAAGGCAATCCGCTGCGCGACGATTTCGCCGGGATGTCCGTTACTCGACGGCGCTTGCTGCGCGAACCACTTCTCGAGAATCCGCACCGCCTGAAAGAATTCGAAGCGGTGTGGTTCGTCGAGAAGTTGCTCGACTACGCCAGGATCGATTCGCCGCTGCGCGGTTTGCATCGCAGAATCTCCTCGCCGGTGCGCTTCGACACGACGACCAGTTGCACAAAGCTGTTCAGATGCACGTACAGCCCGAAAAACGTGTCGATCACCCGCACGAACGACGCGAGACTCGTGCCGACGAAATGCTCTTCGTCGATCGTCAAACGAATCTCGATACCGCGCACGAAAGTCGCAAACGGCTTGCCCGGCAGCCATTGCACCGCTGCGCGCTGCTCGATGCCGACCAACCCGTCGATATGCCGCGCCGACACCGCCGTGCGCCGCAAATCGTAAAGCACCAGCATTTCCTTGAGCGCCGACAGACCGCTATTGGCAAGCGACACATGATTCAACGCCAGATGCGAAATCAGCCGCCAGTGCGAGGCGCGCCCGCGCTCGAAACGCACGCTAGGCGTCGGCCTGCGCAGCATCGCGATGCTGCCGGTCAGCGAGCCGCCTTCCAGAAACAGATCGCCGCCTTCGAGACCCACCGCGAGGCCGGCCGGCAGGTCGCGATTGGTACACGTCAAATCGAGACTGAGCGTATCGGTTTGCGGCGCAGCCGGTTCGAAGTCGATATCGACGATCGAGATTTCGGTTTCGTAACCCGGACTTTTCTGCGCGACCCAGTCGTTACGGCGCGCAAACCAGTAGTGCCCCGCACGCGCCGCTTCGCCGTGATGCAGCGAATAGAACGGGCGGAATTCGATCACCGATTCTTCATGCGCTTGCTGCCGGACGAGTTTCACCGAGTCGATCGAATAGACCTCGTACGCGAACGCGCGGCGCGCTTCAGCGATCACCGGGTACGAAATTGCCTGATGGCTGATGCGGATCGGCTCGCCGTGCTGTTCGAACAGATTCACGACCGGTGTGCAGAACAACCGGAAATGATGCGCGGACAACGCATCCAACAGGCGCGCGATGTGCGAATCGCTGCGCACTTCCTTGAGTACGATGTGCAGCGTCAGGCGCTGGCAGCGACCGCTCGCGCGCGTCATCGCCGCCAGATCGAAATCGGCGAAATTGAATTTTTCGGGAAACGCGAAGTATTCGGTCAGCAACCGGTACGCTGGATGCGATTTGGCCGGATAGTCGATCAGCGCGTCATCTTCGTCGAAACCGGCTTGTACGACGGGCGATTCACGGAGTTGCTTCCACACGCCGCGCCGGTCTGCTTCGACATAAGTGGCCATCGCGTTGACGAACAGACAATCCGCCAGCGCCGCGATAAACGATTGCTCGCCGTGCAGGTGCGTGCGCAATGTGCCGACCTTCAGCGCGGAGAGATCAAGCTGCGCGGCCGTCGATTCGAACGTGATCGACACGATCGCCGTGGCGTTGCCCGGCAGGACGGTCGCGCTCGGCGCCGTTGCCACCGACGTGTACTTCGCCTCCGAGATCCGGATCGGCGCCAGCGTCACATCGTAGGAGGTGCGGAAACGGCATTGCACGCCGCGAATCGGGCGCGACTTGAGTTCAGTGCCCCGCTCGACCAGGACCGGTTCGGTCAGATGACTGAGCGCGGCCGAGGTGCCCAGCTGCGCGATCGAGCACGACGGAAACGGACGCAGGTAGTGCGGATACAGCACTTCCAGCAGCGCTTCGGTGAATTCGGGGTAGTCGTCGTCGAGCTTCTTGTTGATCCGCGCGCCCAACAGCGCGAACGATTCGATCATCCGCTCGACGTGCGGATCTTCGCAGTGCTCGCCGGACATCGCGAGACGCGCCGCGATCTTCGGATAGCGTTCGGCGAAATCGCGCGAGTAGCGCCGCAGAAATGATAATTCGCGCTCGTAATACGGCAGCAATTCTTCCATCGATCTATCCCCGAACCTGAACCTTCTCCGCCCAATCTATCGCCACCGTTGCGCGTTGACGGTGGCGGCAAAGCGGTACTCAAAATACTAAAACACAGGTACTAAAACCCAGCCACTAAATTCAGGTACTAAAGCTTCGCGCGTGCGCGCGTCACTGAGTATTGCAGCGTAGAAGGCTGCAACATCGCATCGAAACTCACCGGTTCTTCCGCCGGGTGCACGACCAGCAACGCCTGAATCGCAAAGTTCAGCGCGTTGGTGGATTGTTCGTTCAATTCGAGCGTGACCGCCACTTGCTGTAAGCGCGGCTCATGCCGCGCGATGGCCTGTTGAATCGATTTGCAGATAAACGTACGGTCGTAGTGACTCGCGAGGCTCAAGCCCGCGAAATCGTTCAGGCCGTACGTGAGCACCGAGCGCTGACATTCCGGCAGCGCCGCCAGCTCGTGCTCGGTCAGGGCGATCCGGGTGTTCAGGATCGCCTCGACGTCGCGCGCGACGGTGGCCTTCAACTCGTCCAACGACAATTGCCGCATCGCCGGGGAAGCCGGCAGATGCGGTTCGTCGTCGAACAGCTTGTCGAGAAAGCTGGGTTCGAAGCGTTTCATCAGCGTCAGAAAAACCGGTTCGATACAGGGCGAACACGGCATACGCGAGCGGATTGCCGCCTCGCGCGCCGCATGCGCCCCGGCATCAGACCGCGTACGTCTTGTCGTTCTTCGTCAGGCTCCACGCGCCTTGCGCGTTGCCGCCCTGGTTGCCGCCGATCTTCTGCTGCGTGTACTTCCACTGCACGGCAGCGTACTTCAGCGAGAACTGTTCGGTCGGCAGGCCTTCGCCCACCACGCTCGGCGTGGCGCTCGAGATGATCACGTACTTGAGCTTCACTTCCAGGTACTTGATGCGGTTGCCCTCGCCGTCCGAACGCATGAAGTCGATCGTCACTTCGTCGAACGTCGTACCGCCCGATGCGTGTTGATAGATCAGCGGGCTGACCACGTCGATGTCTTTCGTGAACTGCATGTCAGCGTGCTCGCAACGCTCGGACGTGTGACCGCCCGCCGTCGAAGCCGTTGCCGAACGCGGTTGCGTAATCGAGTGGCTCCACGAATCGATTTCGATCCAGCCAGCATGATCTTTATCGGCAGACTCGCCTTTGATCGCCGGATTGCCGAATTTTAAATAGATGTCCTTCATAACTCATCGACTCCCCAAAGAGGTGGTTTTGACAGCCGCCCCGTGCGGCCGGCACGGGTTTTCTGACTGCGTTTATGAATTTGCCGGTTTCGGCAGGTCAGCGACAAGCCGCAAAGAGATCGACAACTCGTCCAGTTGAAAGTGCGGACGCAGGAAAGCGACCGAACGATACGCACCAGGCTTGCCCGGAATCTCCGAGACCTGTATCGATGCCTCGCGCAGTGGGAACTGCGCTTTCTGCTCCTGGGTCGCGTTGTCGTCCAGCAGCACGTACTGCGAGATCCAACGGTTCAGGAATACTTCGACGTTTTGCGCGGAGGCGAAGCTGCCAATCTTGTCGCGCATCATCGCCTTCAGGTAGTGCGCCACGCGCGATACCGAGAAGATGTACTGCAATTGCGCGGACAGCACGGCGTTCGCATTCGCGCTATCGGTGCTGTATTTCTTGGGCTTCTGCACCGATTGCGCGGCGAAGAACGCGGCGTAGTCCGAGTTCTTGCAGTGCACTAGCGGAATGAAACCGAGGTCGCTCAGTTCCTTTTCGCGGCGATCGGTAATCGCGATTTCCGTCGGGCATTTCAGCGCGACTTCGCCGTCGTCGGTCTTGAACGTGTGGGTGGGGAGGTCTTCCACCAGACCGCCGCCTTCCACGCCGCGAATCGCCGCACACCAGCCGAAGTCGTCGAATGCGGCCGTCAGGCGTGCCGCAAATGCCCACGCTGCGTTACACCACAGGTATTTGCTGTGATCGGTGCCGTCCACGTCTTCAACAAAGTTGAAGCCTTCCGCGGTGGCGCCGTCTTTCGGATTGAAAGGCAGGCGGCCGAGAAAGCGCGGCAAGGTCAGGCCGACATAACGTGAGTCTTCGGAGTCGCGGAACGACTTCCACTTCGCGTATTCGACGGTATCGAACACCTTGCCGAGATCGCGCGGCTTGCCGAGGTCGGCAAACGTTTCGAGACCCATCAGTTCAGGCGACGCCGATGCGATGAACGGTGCATGTGCCGCGGCCGCGACGTGCGCCATCTGTTCGATGAAGTACACGTCTTCAGGCTGACGCGTGACTTCGAAGTCGCCAATGATCGTACCGAACGGTGCGCCACCGAACGTGCCGAACTCTTCTTCATAAACCTTCTTGAAGAGTGCGCTTTGATCGAATTCGATCGCGTTCTTGAAGTCGCGCACGAGGTCACGCTTCGGCGCATGCAGCGCCTTGATCTTGACTGTCGAGCCGGTATTGCTTTCCTTGCACAGGTAGTCCAGACCGCGCCACGTGCTTTCCATGCGCTGGAATTGCGGCGCATGCATCACCGCGCTCAGTTGCGCGGAGATCAGGCGGTCGAGTTCCGCGACGCGCGCGTCGATGGTGGCCGACAGGTTGTCGGATACCACCACCGTGCCGTCGAGCACCTGGTGTACGAGTTCGCCGATCAGGTCTTTCGCGCGCGCGTGTTCGGACTCGGACTTGGCCACCCGGCTTTTCTCGACGATTTCGTCGAGCAGCGTGGATTCCGTGCCGCTCTGCGCGGTGGCGAGTTGGGCTGCTGCCGTTTGCTGGTTCATCTCACACCCCGTGCGTACTTATTCGCCCTGCTTGTCATGATCCGGCGCGCCGGCGTGCTGGTCTGCTGCGTTGCCCTGGTCTTTCGCCAGCGTCTGCAACTGCTGCGTGTTGTTGAGCACTTCGCTCAGCAGGTCTTCGAGTTTGTCGTTGCCGGCCAGCTTGTTGCGCAGGTCGGCCAGCTTCGAACGGGCTTCGAGCAGACGGCGCAGCGGCTCGATCTGCGCGACCACCTCATCCGGATTGAAATCGGCCATCGACTTGAAACGCAAGTCGACGGCGAATTTGCCGCCGGCTTCGCTCAGGCGGTTTTCCACCTGGAACGCGGCGCGCGGCTCGATTGCTTTCATCACGTCGTCGAAATTGTCGCGGTCGATGTTGACGAACTTGCGATCGCGCAGCTTCGGCTGCTCGACTTCGGACTGCCCTGCCAGATCGGCAACCACGCCGACGACGAACGGCAGTTCTTTCACCTCGATCGCATCGCCGCGCTCGACCTCATACGTCAGTTGAACGCGAGGTGGCCGCACTTTTTGCAAGCGTTTTTGAATACTTTCTTTCTTCGCCATCGTCGGCTCCCGGATGCAGATAGATCAGGCGTGTGGATCAGCGCAGCGCGCTGAACGGATCGGACGCGCCGCCGCTTTGTGCGGCTTTGGCGGGCGCGGCAGGCGCCGGTGCGGCGGGTGCAGCACCCGCTGCCGCCGCAGCGGCCGGTGCCGCGGCACTGGTGGTCGCTTCCGGCGTATCCGTGGCCTTGCCCTTGGCGACGTGACGAACGATGCGTTTCTTCTTCACGACGGGCTTATCGTTCGGGTCGGGTGGGAACAGCGTGGCTTCGCCGAGCGTGTCGCGCAATTGCTTGGCGAGCGCTTGCGCGTCCGACTTCGCATCACCCGCGAGCGACGCATCCTGCCGCAATTCGCCGAGCGATTGCGTGGCCACCCGCAAGCCGGCTACAGCCAGCACGCTCTTGGCCTGACGATCCGTCTGGTCGCGCTGCAGCGCTTCTTGCGCAGCGACGATGGCCTGACCGTAATGACCCTGCGTGAACTGGATCTGCGCAATGCGCGACCACGGTTCTTCACGCGTCGGATCGGATTTGGATAATTGCTGATAAAGCGCGATGGCGCGATCCTGATCGCCACCCTTGGCGACGGTATCCGCGTCCGCGAGTTGCTTATTAAAAGCCTCCGGTGTGGTCGCTGTGTTGTTGCCCTGTGTCGCGCAACCGGCAATCATGCCGCATGCCAACACTACCCCAGATAGTTTTACTAACAGACGCTCATTCATCGTTTTTCACCGACGTGCGATTTTTTTAATTCAAGGAGAAACCGGAGTTTTGCTTTGCTTCAACTGCGCGGGTATAGTACAGGCCAATTTTCGATAATTCAACTTTCGTGTGAAGAAGCATTGCACAAAAAAAATGCATATGGATGATTTAAACGAAACATGCAGAAATTGTTTCCTGGCGCAATAGTCGCAATGCGCAGAGCGGAAAAAATTTCCGTATGCCAGGCGGAAACACGTGAGTGCCGGAGAGCAATGCACTTTGCATAAAGCGGCATTACCCGGCATAGCGTTGCTGCAAATTTGCGGGATTGATTTCGTTATTGATGTTTTGATGGGGGACGGCACCGAGCCGGTCGATGTATATGAATTCGCGCCTTGTTCGCCATGCATCGCTATTGATTGCAAACGCCGCGGCGTGCGCGCTTCTGGGTGGCTGCGCGGCCGGCGTGACGGTGCTGGGAGCCGCTGCCAACGCGGCTTTTCAGGCGAGCGGCATTGGCAAGCCCGACGTGCCGGACGCGCAAAAGCCGCCACGCAATGTCGGCCTCACTTTATACGCCGCGCCGAATCTGAATGCCGCCAATGACAAACGCCCATTGGCGCTGGTGGTGCGGCTTTACGTGCTGAAAGACCCCACCTCATTCCAGCAGGCGCCATTCGATGCCTTTACCGATCCTGACAAGGAAAAGACCATACTGGGCGGCGATCTGCTGGGCGTGCGCGAAGTAACACTGATCCCCGGTCAACGTTATGTCGTCACCGAAAAAGTCTCGCGTGAAGCTCAGGCATTCGGTATCGTCGCTCTATTCCGCGATCCGGCCATGCAACGTTGGAAATTCGCCTTCGACCCGGCGAAGTCGGAGAAATCCGGCATAATGATCGGCCTGCATAACTGCGCAATGACGGTAACCAACGGCACTGTGATCCCACCTGAACAGGGATTGCCCGCCCAGCCGCTGAATATGCTTTCTTCGGTAAGTTGCGGTTAAAGATGCCGGACAAATACGATTTAACAGTTTTTAGATAATTAACAATGCGGCGTTCGAATCGGTTATCTCCGGGCGCGCCACACGCTGAACGCATATAACAGGTTTGAGATGAGTTATTCCGCAAAAGTGCTCTGGGGGGAAGGCCTGTTTCTGAGGCCGCAGCATTTTCAGCGTCAGGACGCCTATCATGAGGCGCGCCTGTTCGAATCGATCCAGGCGATCCAGCCATACAACTGGGGCGTGCGTTCGGCGCGATTCGACCGCGACGCACTCGGCAGTAATGTGCTGCGCGTGAGCGAACTCTCGCTGGTGTTTCCGGATGGGGCGCTCTACTCCGCGCCGCAAGCCGACGACCTGCCACCGCCGATCGCGCTCGACACCCTGCCCGACGGCATCAACGAATTCACGTTTTATCTGGCGCTGCATCCGTTGCGTGAGACCGGCGCGAACTATTCGCAAGACAGCAACGCGGGTTTCGTGTCACGTTATGTCAGCGAACAGACGCCGGTGGCCGATCATTTCACCGACGCCGCCGAAGCCGACATCACCTTCCTGAAGACCAGCGTCAAACTCATTGCGCATAGCGAGCCGCGCGACCAGCTGCTGTCGGTTCCGCTCGTGCGCGTGCGCCGCACCGCCACGTCGGGTTTTGAAATCGACGATACCTTCGTGCCGCCGTGCCTCGCCATCGACGCGTCGCCGATCCTGCATCAACGGCTGCGCCAACTGATCGACGCGCTGCAGGCCAAGGTCAACGCGCTGTATGGTTTTCACCGTGAGCCGACCAAGAACATTATCGAGTTCCGTTCAGGCGACATCGCGTCGTTCTGGCTGCTGCATACCGCGAGCGCCGCGTTTGCCTCACTTGCGCATCTGTATCAGCATTCCGCGCTGCATCCGGAACGTCTGTTTCAGGAATTACTGCGTCTGGCCGGACAGTTGATGACGTTTTCGAAGGGCTATGCATTATCCGACCTGCCGGCTTACCGGCATGACGATCCGGGCCCCGGCTTTGCGCGCCTCGACACGATCCTGCGCGATCTGCTCGAAACCGTGATCTCGACACGTTACTTCGCGATCGCGCTCGAAGAAGTGCGTCCGTCGTTCCATGCGGGCCGCCTCGACTCGGGCAAGATCGACGACAAGACGCTGTTCTACATCGCCGTCTCCGCGGACATGCCGACCGCGGAACTCGTCGAAGCCGTACCCGCCCGCTTCAAGGTCGGCGCACCGGACGACGTCGACAAGCTGGTGCTCTCGGCCATGCCGGGCGTGCGCCTCATTTACACGCCGCAAGTCCCGCCCGCCATTCCGGTGCGGCCGGGAGCGTGCTACTTCTCTTGCGAATCGCGCGGCGCATTGTATGACCGCATGTTGCAGGCCCAATCGGCAATGATCTACGCGCCGTCGGGCATCAACGATCTTCAACTCGAACTGATCGCCGTCACATCATGAGCTACGCGCCCTCCCTGTTCGGCGGCAGCACGCCTGCCGCGACGCCCGCCCCCATGACCGAGCCGAGCTACCAGGTCCGCTCGCTGCTCGATCTGCTGTACGACGGCTTCTTCATGCTGTTTTTGTTGAAGAACGGCCGCGAGCCCGGCGACGCACACGAATTCAGCCAGCGTATCCAGCAGTTTCTCGGCGACTTCGAGCGCGGCGCGAAAAAACTCAATGCGTCGGCGGAAGATGTCTACGCGTCCAAGTTTGCGTTCTGCGCGGCCATCGACGAGTCGGTGCTGTCGTCGACGTTCAAGATCCGCACGGAATGGGAGCGCCGGCCGCTGCAACTGGTGCTATTCGGCGAGCAACTGGCAGGCGAGAAATTCTTCCAGTATCTCGAGGAATGCCGCGCGCAGGGCGCCGCGCGTGTGCAGTCGCTCGAAGTGTTCCACATGTGTCTGCTGCTCGGCTTCCAGGGCAAGTATCTGCTCGAAGGACCGGAGAAGCTCGCCTATCTGACCGCGCGCATCGGCGACGAAATCGCGCATTTGAAGGGCAAGCGCGCACCGTTCGCGCCGCATTGGCCGCTGCCGGATCAGGTCGCTCACCGGCTCAAGCGCGAGGTGCCGTTGTGGTCGATCGGCGCGGTGTTCGCGCTGGTCGGTCTGCTCGCTTATCTCGGCCTGAACACCTACTTGCGCGATCAGACGTTGCGCACGCTTGCACCGTATTCGCAGGTGGTCAAGCTCGGCCCGCAATCGTCCACACTGACGATTTCGTTGCCGTAAATCAGTTCGGCAACACACAACGAAAAAGGCGGCCCGTAAAAACGGGCCGCTTTTTTTCAATGCGAGACGAGCGCTTCGAAGCGTCGACATACCGCCGACGCTTAACCCCCGCTTACTGCGATTCTTCCGCCCACACCGCGTTTTCGCGCGCCATCAGCGCCGTCGACGCAGCCGGTCCGAACGTGCCTGCCGTATAGCCACGCGGCTTGTCGCCCGACTTGCTCCAGCCTTCAAGAATCGGTTCGGCCCACGCCCATGCGGCTTCGAGTTCGTCGCGGCGCATGAAATGCGTGAGGCGTCCGCGAATCACGTCGATCAGCAAACGCTCATACGCTTCCGCGCGACGCTCGGTGAAAGCCTGCTGCAAGTCCAGGTTCAAATTCACCGGCAGCATGTGCATGCCGCTGCCAGGCTCCTTCGCGAGCATCTGCAACTGGATCGACTCTTCCGGCTGCAACTGGATCACGAGACGGTTGCCGTAGTTGCGCCCACCGCTCGGAATGATCGAGAACGGCAGTTCGGAAAACTCGATAACGATTTCCGACACCTTCTTCTGCATCCGCTTGCCGGTACGCAGGTAAAACGGCACGTTGGCCCAGCGCCAGTTGTTGATATGCGCGCGCAACGCGACGAAGGTCTCGGCGCGGCTATTCGCCGGCACGTTATCTTCCTCGAGATAGCCTTTCACCGGCTCACCGTTCACCGCACCGGCCGTGTACTGGCCGCGTACGGTATCGCGCGCGATATCCTCGGGCGTCATGGGGCGCAGCGAACGCAGCACCTTGAGCTTTTCGTCGCGCACCGCATCCGGATTGAGCGACACCGGCGGCTCCATAGCGACGATGCACAACAACTGCAGCAAGTGGTTCTGCACCATGTCGCGCAGCGCGCCGGTCTTATCGTAGAAACCCGCACGGCTGCCCACGCCGACCTCTTCAGCCACCGTGATCTGCACGCGCTTGATATACGGCGCCTGCCACAGTGGGCCGAAAATCGCATTGCCAAAGCGCAGCACCATCAGGTTCTGCACGGTTTCCTTGCCGAGGTAGTGGTCGATCCGGTAAATCTGCGCTTCGCCGAAATGCTTGCCGACCGCCGTGTTGATCTCCTGCGCGGACGCCAGATCGTGGCCTAGCGGTTTCTCGAGCACGACCCGCGAATTCTCGTCGATCAGTGCCGCCGCCGAAAGGTTGTCGCAAATATGCGTGAACAGGTCCGGCGAGGTCGCGAGATAGAACACGCGCCGTACACCTTCGCGCGACGCCTCCTTCAGACGGTGGTAGTCCTCGACCGAATCGACGTCCATACGCACGTACTCGAACAGCGCGAGAAATTTGTCCCAGGCGGTGGCATCGAACGCCTTCTTTTCGATGAAGGGTTTCGCCTTCACTTCCATGAATTCGTTGATGTACTCCTCACGCGACCACGGCTTGCGGCCGATCGTGAGAATACGGGTGTCCGGCGGCAGATTGCAGTGCAGATGCGCCATGTAGAGCGCGGGCAGCAGCTTGCGAAACGACAGGTCGCCGGTGCCGCCGAAGATGATCATGTCGAGCGGCAGGTCGGGGGTGGCAGAAGCGTGTTGGGTCGTCATAGCGCGGTCGCAGCGTCGTGATAGGCGTCAAGCCAAAGGACAAGGGCAAAAAAACGCCGGCGAACCGGCGTTTTTTTCTGGCAAACGCCTATGGTGCAACGTTTTGAGATTGTTTGCACGGCAACATGTGCCGCAGGTTTGCGCAAGATGCCAACCAGGACCTGCGAACCGCCATGCGCCGGGCGTTGCAAACGGTCCTCGATCAGCCGCCTGACAAGGCTTCGCGCGCTACGCGGCAAGCCGCCAGGTCCCACGCCGCGCAGCCGACACTTTTAAAAACAATCGGTTGTTTCGGCTGCAACAACGCGGCGTTTTCCACCACTGCGGCAATTCCGCCGACCCGCGCCCAATCGACGCCGGCCTGGATGAAATCACCGGCCTCATGCCTCGCGCCGGCTTCGTCGTCGACGAACAGCGCGCTGCCGGCGATCGTGCGCGCGCCGATCTCGACCATGGCCGGCGTGAACGCGCCGACGCCAATCACGAGCCGGTCCGCGCGCGCCGCTTCGTCGTAGACAGCCTGCTTGCTGGTGGTCAGCGCGATCACCACGTCGATCGAATCGGGGATGGCCGCGTCAGGGTCGGCCAGCGGTTGCAGGTCGCGCGCCTTGCCGCCGTGCCTGCCATGTGCGGCGCAAAACGCTTCGGCCCGCGCGGGCGCACTACCCTTCACCCACACGCGCGCGTCGGGGAACAGCTCGCCGATCGCTTCCAGATGGTTCACTGCCTGCGTGCCGGTGCCGATCAGCAAGAATTCGTGCGGCCGGGCCGGCGCAAAAGTGTGCACGCCGAGCATCGACATCGCCGCCGTGCGCCGTCCGGTCACCGTCGGGCCGTCGAGAATGAAGAGCGTCTCGCCGGTATCGGCGTCGAAGGCCATCACCTGGCCGTGGATCGTCGGGATGCCGCGCGGTCTATTGCTCGCGCAGACATTGACCAGCTTGTGGATCGCGAGATCGGGCGCGGTGGCCGGCATCGACAGCATGATGCCGCCCTCGTTGAGCGGCACGACGAGCCGTTCAGGACTCGCGATGCGTTGCTGCGCATAGTCGATGCTCGCGCGCTTCAATGCGTCGACAAGTGTCGCGTACGGGATCAGCCGCGCGGTGGCGGCGACGTCGAAAATCTGCGTGGTCGGGCGGGTCATAAGCGGGCTTTTCCTGTCCTTGCGAGAGGGTGTGTTCGATTCAGCGCACCAGAAAACCGTAAAAATGGAAAACGTCGGCGAGCGGGCCCGCTAGCCCGCGTTGCAGTGCGAGCTAGCGCAGGGACGATGCTCTCGGCGGACGCGACGACTGGATCACCATGAGCAGGTCACCTGCTTCGATCGGGCACGGCTCGTCGTCGTAGAACGACAGCATGCGCCCCGCGCGCACCAGGCCGACCACCACCGCGCCCGGCAACGCATTGCTCCAGCGGCCGACTTCCTGCGCCGTCGCCGGACGTTCGATCAGATTGGCACGGCCGCGCGCCGACAGCAGATCGTTGACGAACGGCACGATGTAGTTGCTGCCCACCGCGTCGGCGAGCAGCAGTCCGCCGATCTTGGTCGACGAAACGATCACGTCGGCGCCAGCCTGGCGCAGCTGGCGTTGGTAGGTTTGCTCCTGAATCCGCACGACGATCTTCGTGTCCGGCGCGACGCTGCGCACGGTCAGCGTGAGCAGGATCGCGATCGCGTCGTCGGTGACGGCGATGATCACCGCCTTGGCAATACGCACCTGCGCTTGCTGCAACAGATCCTCTCGCGACGGGTCACCGAGCAGGCCCGCCACGCCCAACGCCGTGGCCGCTTCGAGCGCCTCCTGCTGCGAATCGATGACGACGATCGACTCCGCGGCGAAGCCGCTTTCCAGCAGCTCGCGCACCGCGACCGAACCGCTCAATCCGTAGCCGCACACCACGACGTGATCGCGCAGTTGTTTTTGCAGGCGTTTCATGCGGAATTCCTCGATGACGCGTTGAATAACGAACTGATAAGCGGTTCCCAGAAACACGAACCAGATGACGATACGGATCGGCACGATGAAGAAGGCGTCGATGAGCCGCGCGCGGGCGGTGACCGGCACGATATCGCCATAGCCGACGGTGGCGACGGTGACCATCGTGAAGTACATCAGATCGACGATGCCGAGCACCTTGCGGTTGGCGTCGCGCAGACCGTCGCGGTCGAGATAGAGCACGGCGAAGGCGAGCACACACAGGCCGAGCACAAGGTAGATACGCTGCAGCAGCACGCGCTGCGGCGACGCCGCGGGGCGCGTGAAGAGCGTGCGGGCGCGCGGCGCCTGCCAGGGCGTGCGGGCACGGCGCGGCAGGCGAAAGCGTGGGCGTGGCTGCGGGTGTGGCTGATCAGACACGCGGCTACTCCGGGAATCGGGAACAAGCGATTCTACGACGCCCGGCGCGCCGTGGGGCCGGATCGCGGGAACGCGGCTGCAGCGCGGGGTTTAAGGTGACTCACCGAAAGTGATTCACCGAAAGTGATTCACCGAAAAGCAGCAGCGCGCCACCGCCTTCACTGCGAAGCGGCTTTGGCGTCGTCTTTCTTGCCGCCCTTGAACATCGCACGGCACGCCGGACTGAGTTCGTCGAGGTGCTGCTTCATACAGGCGGTGATTTTTTCCTTGCTCGGAATGTCGGCGGCGCAGAAATGCATCGCGTCGCCGCGGCAGGCTTTGGCCTGGTCGTCCTCGGTGGCCGCATTCGCCGCGGTGACGGCGCCAAGCGCGGCAAGGCTGGCTGCGAGCAAGGCATAGACTCGATTCATGACTCGTTCCAGTATCGCAAAGGTCGGTGTGAAGCTCCTCAGCAGAAAACGGGCCCGATCAGTGCGCTCGCCGTACGGCTTGCCTGCTGCCGCGTCTAGCGCGCGATGCGGGTGAGCGTCATGCCACGCCCTGCGTAGAAACGCGCCATCGTCGCGAACGGCAAATATACGTCCGCCTGGTGAGGCGCAATGCCGGACGGATTATGAAACCATACGCCGTCGCGATCGCGCCCGTGCAGGAGAATCAGATGCCCGCCCTGGCGCTGATTCGGCCGCTCCGGATAGCGGATCTCGGGGCTCACGGAGACGATCGCCAGCGTGTCGCCGTCGATGCGCACGGCGATCTCTTCGAGCGGCGCCTGCGGCAGTACTTCGACCTGAATGCCGAATGCCTCGCCGATCCAATCGGCGAACGGCCGGTAGATCAAACCGTCGACGCCGCCGTCGTCGCGCAGCCGGTACACGCCGTGGCGCAACGCTTCATCGAGCAGCGCGGCGCGCGGGGCATGTTCAATGTCCCAGTAGTCGAGGGCGGATTCGAGGCAGGTCAGACCGCACAGGCGTTTGGCCCAGAAACGGTAACGCTCCGGGTCGGCGAAACCGCTGCGCTGCCAATAGGGATCGTCGCACGGATCGCCCTGTTGTTCGACGATGTGGCGCACCCAGTCGGGGCTGCCCCATTGCGTGTAGTACGGCACGTCGGTGTGGCGTAGCGTCGGTGGATTCATGAGTCGCGCAGTCGGTAGAAGATGTTTTCATAGCATGCTACACGGCCATCCCGACAGGGACCAGGCAGATGGAATTTATTCGTGACGCAGATATTTGTCGTTTATTCGCCAGACAGATATCTGACGAATATGCGTCAGACGAATATTTGACAAATATCTGTCTGACGCATAAAATGCATTTATTCGTCTCGCGGATAATTTGCCATGATCCACCTCGTCGCCACGCCGGACCAGATGGCCCAACTGCTGACTGCCGGCCGTCGCCAGGCCGGCCTCACCCAGGCCGAAGCCGCAGCGCGCATCGGCGTCAGCCAGAGCCGCATCTCGGCGCTGGAAACCGACGCCGCCGCCCTCACCCTCGCACAATTGCTGGCGCTGTGCGGCGCCTACGGCCTGCAATTGCAGGTACGCGACAAGAACCAGCCGGCGCCTGAGCCGGCGCCTTTGATCGAGTGGTAAGCATGGGCCGCCAGACGCATTCGCGGGCGCTTTCAGTGTGGGCCAACGGTGAGCGCGTTGGCGTCTGGCGCCTGCCCACCCGCGGTCCCATGGAGTTCGCTTACGACCCCGCATGGCTCGCCTCGCCCGCGGGGCGGCCGCTTTCGCTCTCGCTGCCGTTCGCGCCGAGCAATGGGGCGCACAAAGGGCCACGGGTGCTCAACTATTTCGACAATCTGCTGCCCGACAGCGAGGCGATCAGAAAGCGCATCGCCCAGCGCTACCAGACCGATACGCTCGAGGCGTTCGACCTGCTGCAAGCCATCGGCCGCGATTGTGTGGGCGCTGTCCAGCTGCTGGCCGTTGACGACGCGCCGGCCGGCGTCGAACGGATCGAAGGCACGCCACTCTCCGACAGCGAGATCGAAACCATGCTGGCGCGCACCGTCAGCAACCCCGCCCCCGGCGCATCCGGCGATGCAGACGATTTCCGCATCTCACTCGCCGGTGCGCAGGAGAAAACCGCCCTGCTGTGGCACGACGGCAAGTGGCAACGTCCGCACGGCGCCACGCCCACCACACATATTTTCAAGTTGCCGCTCGGACTGGTCGGCAACAAGCTCGCCGACCTCAGCACCTCGGTCGAAAACGAATGGCTGTGTCTGCGAATTCTGCGCGCCTATGGCCTGCCGGTGGCCAACACCGAGATCATGACGTTCGGCAAGCAACGGGTGCTGAGCGTCGAACGCTTCGACCGGCAACTGCATTCGAGCGGGCAATGGCTGCTGCGCCTGCCGCAGGAAGACTTCTGCCAGGTGTACGGTGTGCCGTCGCATCGCAAGTACGAAAACGAAGGCGGTCCGGGCGTGCTGGACCTCGCGCGGATTCTCCAGCAATCGGTGGCGGCGCAACAGGACATCGAGACGCTGCTGGCAAGCCAGATCCTGTTCTGGATGCTGGCGGCGCCGGACGGCCACGCCAAGAACTTCAGCATTCGCCTGCTGGCGGGCGGCCAGTACCGCCTGACGCCGCTTTACGACGTGATGTCGATCTGGCCGGTGGAGGGCAACGGCCCGAATCAATGGTCATGGTTCAAGGCCAAGCTCGCCATGGCAATGTGGTCGCGCAGCAAACACGACGCCTTCCGCGATGTGCAGCGGCGCCACTTCAACGCAATGGCGCTGCGATGCTCGTACGGCGCGAACGCCGAGCCCTTGATCCAGCGGCTGATCGAACAGACGCCGGAGGTCATCGCGCGGGTCTCGGCCGAATTGCCCGAACGGTTTCCGGCCAAGGTCGCCGAGCGGATTTTCAAAGGCCTGAAAAGCTCGGCGGCGAAGCTCGGCACGATGCCAGCAACCTAGCGTCGAATAAGGAATACGCCCGCCGGAGATATTTCTCTACAGATGCCGCGCGGTTTCATCGGTAAAATACATTCGATGCTAAAAGCATAAACAGATCGCCGAATGTGTCCGTTCGCACCTCGCACCGACAGCCTCGGCGGCGGTCATACAAAAACACAGACCGCGATACTTTTTGCGGTACATTTGCTGTCCCCTGCGTAGCCGCGTCGATGCGCATCCAATGTGCATGGCTGCGCTGCGCGTGTCGTATCGCACGCCCCACAGCCACCCTTTAAGAAGGCAGATCCACACGCAGTATGACCAACGAAACACACTCACCTGACTCCATCGCAGTCGCCGAGCGCGTGCGCGAGTTGATGAGCCGGCATGGAATCGGCAAACGCCAGCAAACCACTGAGCTGTGCCGCATCCTCGATCTGAGTTTTTCGCAGGGACACCGCAAGCTGCGCGGCAACAGCCCGTGGACCCTCTCGCAGATCAAGAAGGTTGCCGAGGTGTTCGGCGAACCTGCCGCTCAGCTATTCGGCGCACAGTCGCTCGATCCGGGCATGGTCGGCGCCATCGCCCAAGAGGCGGTGTTCTGCATCGGCGCGATCGAGCTGGCCTGCACCGCATGGGTCGGCGCCGCGCTCGAACCCGGCAGCCGCCCTGAATTTGTCGCGTACCCGAAGCTCGGTCAATGGCGCGTTGCGCGTCACGACGGCACGCTTTACCAAAGCGCGTACGAAGTCCACAAGATCGAGATCTATCCGCGCCGCGCTGAAACCGACAAGCCGACCATCGCTGTGGTCGACGACGATCAGGCCTCCGCCGACAATCTGCGCGACTATCTCGAGCGCAGCGGCTTCGCGGCGGTGGCGATCTACGGCCTCGCCGCGTTCGCCGAACAACTGCAAACGCAGGTCTTCGACGGCATTGTGATCGACTGGCTGTTCGGCTCGCAGACCTCGGCGGCGGCGATCCGCGCGATACGGGCATCGGAAAATCCGGACGCGCCGATTTTCGTGCTGACCGGCGAATTGCTGACCGGCAAGGCCAGCGAATCGGAGATCAGCCAGGTCATCCGCGATTACGACGTCGCGTGCTATGAAAAGCCCGCGCGCATGGCGATCCTGGTCGCCGATCTGTCCAAGCGCCTCAACCGGCCTTGATGTGCCGGTATGTAACGGTTATGCGCCGGTACGCGCCGGCAAGCGGCTGAAGGTGTGTGCTCAGGTTGAGCCCTCCTCCATCTGCGTCCTCCGAGGCGTCACGTCACACCGTATGCCGCGAAGCCAAAGCACGCTGCAACGCGCTGCGCAGTTCCTCGTAATGTACTGGCTTTAACAACGCTTCGAAAAACGGCTGCAAGCCGGTTTCTCCCGCTTCCCCTGCCGCACTATCCGCACTACCCACGCTATCCGCCTCCGGCGCATACGCGCTCACGACGATCACCGGAACACCCGACGACGCCCCGCCGCGTGCCGCGAAATCCTCAAGGAACGCATAACCGTCCCGATCCGGCATATGCAGATCGAGTAGCACCACGTCACAGCGACGCGCGTCGAGCCACGCAAGCGCATCGTCGGCATTGGAGACAGCGTGCGCGTCGAAATCCATGTGCGCGATCATCTCGCTGAGCGACTCGCGAATCAGCCGGTTGTCGTCGACGATCAGCACGCACGGGCGCGTGCCGACCGGTTCAGCGTGCACCGCCGTGCCGGGCGGCGCGGTTGCCGCGACCGGTGTGACCGGGATCGTCACCGTGAAGGTGGTGCCCTCGCCTACCGTGCTCGCCACCTCGACGGTGCCGCCAAACAGCCTGACCAGCCCCTGCACGATCGTGAGTCCCATCCCCGCACCCTCGAAGCGGCGCGTGCGCGACGCGTCGAGCTGCGTGAACTCCTGGAAGATCAGCGGGATCTGCGCATGCGGCACGCCCGGCCCCGTATCGCTGACGACGAAGATCAACACCGCCGGCCGCTGCCTCAGTAGCACGCGCACCGTGCCGGTTTCGGTGTAACGGATCGCGTTGGTGACCAGGTTGTTGACGATCTGACGGATGCGATGCGGATCGGAATCGACGAAGCCGCTCATGCCGCTCGCCTCGCTTTCCAGCGTGAGGCCGCGCGCGGCGGCGGACATCGCGTGTTCGTCGACGATCGAAGCCAGCAGCTCGCGCGGCTCGAAATGCTCGTGACGCAGTTCGAGCTTGCCGGCGCCGAGGCGCGCGTAATCGGTCAGGTCTTTCATCTGGGCTTCCAGATGCCGCCCTGCGGTTTCGAGCCGCTGGATGACCTTGCGGTCGGCCTCGGAGTGATAGTTGAAACCCAGCAATTCAATCGACGACACGATCGCATGCAACGGCGTGCGCAGTTCGTGGCTGATCATGCCAAGAAACGCGTCTTTCGCGAGACTCGACTCGCGCGCTGCGCGGCTCGCCTGATGCTCCGCTTCGAGCGCCGCGTGCTGCTGATGCATCAGACGCGTGCGGCGCCGGCCGTTGAGCACCAGCAGCGTGGTCGCGGCTGCCGACAGTAACAGCAGCAACAGGCCGCCCGCGAACAGCATGCGGCGCTTGTCGATGAAATCGCGGTTCATCGCCTCACGGTCAGCCACGTCGGCGAAACGGCGGCTCAACGCGAGATCGTTGACCTCATTCCAATGCTGGCGCAGCTCCACAACGATCTGATTGGCGCGGTTGCGGTCCTTCGGCAAAGCATCCACCTCAGGCTGAATCTCGCCCAGCAAACGATCGATCGACTGGATCTCGTCCATTTGCCGTTGCAGCAGCGCGAGCTGCGTGGTCAGCCGGCGTGTCGACCCGGCCATCACATGCAGCTTCGATTGCAGCAACTGGTAGCGCAGCATGAGCCGCTGATAGTCGTCGTCGACGCCGGATTGATACAGCAGCAACTGGTTCTCGAAACGCGCGTAGGCGATCTGCAGTTGCGCGGCGTCCCAATAGAAGCCGTCGTACTGACCGGTCAGCGGTTCGGTCGCCCGCGGATTGAGCAGGTTCGCGTACAACAGATAGCCGATTGCGCCAGCCGGCGCCGCGAGCGCGGTCAGCCAGATCAGCACATAGAGGACACGACGCCAGGGGCGGCGCGTTATTTGATGATGAGTGCCTTGATCTGCCATACGAATTTCGAGTCGCCCGCCGCACCCATGAGTTCATCGGGGAACGCGTCGCGTGGATAGATAAGAAACAGCGGCCCGAAGTCGCTGATCTTCAGGCGCCGGCCGTTCATGCTGTACGCAACGACCACGCCGTAGCGATCGCAGTCCGACACCGGAATGGTGTAGGTATAGTCGTCGAGCGTATGGATCTCGACTGCGCTGCCGGATGCACCGACTGCCTTCAGGATATCCGCGAGCAGCGGTCCTGTGAAGGTGGAACGCGGGGTCCAGGTGGTGGCGGTCGTAATCGAATGGACCGGTAGCGCGAGCAGTTGTGCCTCGGTGAAGTGATACGACTGGTGCGCCGCATCGTTGGTCTTGCTGATTTTGCCCTTCACGTCGAGCGATAACGGCAACGACTCTGCCTGTGCGTGTGCCTGCATGCTCCACGCGGCGAAAGCGAGGAGCAGACCCAGCCCCCACCATGCGCTCCTGACCACACCTTTCCTGCCATCCACCGCTGTGTTCATCTTGGTCATCTACCTGGCTTTTTCCATCATTTGTTATTTTTGCGGGCGACGCCACGCTGCACCGGCTCCATCTGCCGGCGAACCTGCAACGCCGTCGCCCCTTTCCCGCCGGGCCGGCGGTCTTTGCGACACACCCCGTCCGGCGACGCGCTTCACCCGACGCGCGATCTTTGAACGGCATGCATAATATCGCCAAAATTCTTTGTCTCAAAAACGAGGACCTGCCGCCGCGCTGCGCCGCACGGCGCTCTCCGTCTACGGGATCCTTTCCTTACGTGCGCAATGCGACGCCATACGAGTCATGAACAAGCCGGTTTTGCCCCTGACATACGAACAGCTCGATCACTGGATCGAATCGCTGCAACCCACGTTGCTGGCGGAGCGTTTCACGATGGCGATCGGCATTCTGCGTGGCGGCGCACCGCTTGCGCTGATGGTTTCGCATGCGGCCGGCACGCCGGTCGCCTTTCTGCGCTACGACCGCCAGTCACGCATGGTCGCCTGGGATTCGACATTGCCGATCCCGCCCGCGGGTTCGAAAGTGCTGCTGTGCGAGGACATCGCGGGGCGTGGCTTTACGCTGACCGATTGCATCACATTCCTTCAGCAACATGGCCTCGACGTCAAGACGCTGACCGCCGCGGTCGACGACCTGAGCCGCACGCAACCCGATTACGCAATCGACGCCCGCGGCTACTTCGCGCTGTTTCCGTGGGAACGCCAGGCCTACACCCAGCGTTATCGCGAGGACTGGGAGCGCGTTGAAGCGGGGGGCGCCCAAGCGGGCGCTGCGCCCGCCATGGCCGACGACCACGAATACGCCACCTACGCGATTGACCTCGACGGCATTCTGCTACCCGACGTGCCGCTCGCGCGCTACGACGAGGATCTGGCCGCGGCGCTCACCGAACGCGACGCGCTGCTGCCGTTCGAAGTGCTGCCGGGCATCGATCTGCAACGCGTGCGTACGATCATCACCGGCCGGCCGGAACTGGATCGTGCGCGCACCGAAGCGTGGCTCGCGCGGCACGGCTTCGGTCATATGCAACTGGTGATGCGCACGCCCGGCACGCACGATGAAAGTCCCGCCGGCGCCGCCGCTCACAAGGCTGCTGCGGCATTGCGCGGCGGCGTCACGCATTTTGTCGAGAGCGATCCGATGCAGGCGTTGCTGATTGCTCAGCAAGCGCCCTTGCTGCGCGTGATCTGGTGGGACGCGCTAACGCAAACCGGGATGCTGGTCGGGGCACATGCGTGGACTTGATCGAGCGCTAGACTTCTTTCAACTCCCTGACCTCTTTCACCTCTTTACCGTCACGCAGATGCAAATGCCGCGCAGCCCGCTGCGAGGCGACGATAATCAGCTTCATCGTCGCACGCGTGGCGCCGACGAACAGCTTGCGTGCAATACGCTCGTCGAACGATTCGAAGTCGACTTCGGTGAGAATCACGCAAGGCGCCGCCTGCCCCTTGAAGCGATAGATCGACTCGAACAGCACATCCCCTTCGCGGTACTCCGGGTTGCCGAACAGATCGTACTTACCCGTAAAACTGCGCAACCGATGCGGGCCGAGATGATCCTGCGCGGTCATCGCCGAGCCTTCGCGGCCGCGAAATGAGAGCACGGCAATGTCCTGCTTGCGAAAGCCGAGCGACAACGCCTGCGTGATCGCCCGCTTGGTCGCCTCGATGCTGCCTTCGGCGGCATTTGCTTCGTCGTAGACGGAGAGCGAAATATCGGAGCCGTCGAACGGACTGCCCGACGCCAGACCCGCCGCGACCGGCACCGAGGCGCCGACCACGTCGCGCACATAATCCAGAATGTCGCGCGGACTGCGGTAGTTAGTGGTTTCTTTGAGCGTGGTCCAGCCGGGCAGCTCGACCGGTTCGCGCATATACAGATTCTGCAACGGGTCTTCGAGCCACCACCACGCGGCGCCCGGCCGCAACAGGCGCTCGAGCGCGGCCACCCACGGCTGCTGGAAATCCTGGCCTTCGTCGACGATCAGCACGTTGAATTGCCAGCGCGCGTCGATCGGCGTTTCGGCGAAAATCGTTTCAAGCTGATCGAAGACGTCACCGGACTGGAAATCCGGCTCGCGGCCCGCGTCGCGCGCAATCCAGTCGCATAGCTGGTGATAGTTCGCCACCTTCGCCTCAGGCGGTGCAACCCGCGCAATGTGATCCGCAAGCGGCCGGTTGAAACACACGTACAAAGGCCGCTGCCCGCGCGCCACCGCGTCTTTCATCACCTGCACCGCGAGTTGTGTTTTGCCGGAGCCGGCCGTGCCGATCACGCGCAGCCGGAACGGCGAAAACTCGAGCCGGCGCGCCCAGGTCGCAAGGCCACCCGCCAGACGCGTAACGAGCGTGCCGGCCTGGCCGACCAGTGCGCTGGCGTCGGGCGTGAGCGCAAGCTCGTCGGCGAGAAAGTGATGGATTTTCGGTGCGCAGGCGAGGCGCGGTTCGTCGGCCGGCAAGGCTTCGCGAATGATCGCGGCAAGCCGGTCCTTACGCGTCGCGTCGACAATCCGTGCAGGATTTACGCCTGCAATCGCCGCATCCTTGACGATGTGGTCCGGGCAATACAGCAGCTCTTCGATGAAATAAGTGCCCGCGCCGAACGCTGCGGTGAAGCGCCGGTGCAGCGTTTCGACGGTGTGCGCGAGCGCGATCGCTACGTTGCGTTCCGTCTGAAGATAGACCTTGACGAGCCCCTTGGGCGTTTCGCGCAGGAAGCCGGTTTTCTGTTCGACGATCATCACACGCCCGGCCGGGCTGACGATCACGAAGTCAGCCTCGCCGAATACCGAAAAGTTCTGATTCAGGCGGGTCCAATGCACGCCGTGATAGACGGTGTAGCCATCAGGAAGCGCTTCTTCCAGCAGCGCGAGGGTTTCGCGTTCGCGTGCCGCCGCGCCGGTGGCGGCGAGGCTCTTCCAGTCGTCGGGGACAATGCGGGCCATGCGGTGCCTCGTCGTATTCGGGTGCGCCCATTGTACGCAACGCCCGCGCGTTGCCGGCATGGCCCGGGGGCGGTAATCGGGCTTCTGTCGGCAAGGCGCTTCGGGCAACGCTTCGGGTCATCCTTCGGGTCATCCTTCGGGTCACGCTTCGGGGCGTGCCGCGGACAACACTTCGCGCGCCAGATTACAGGCACGCGGCGCGCAAACCCATGCGCATCGTGTATCGTTACTGGCTGAACGCCGCGCGCCGCGCGCGGCTTGCCAACTACCAATGTAAAAAAAGGATTTGCCGGATGATTACGATCTGGGGACGCGCCAACTCGGTCAACGTACAGAAAGTCTTGTGGTGCTGCGACGAACTGGTGCTGCCGTACGAACGCATCGACGCGGGCCTGCAATTCGGCCGCAACAATGAACCCGACTATCTGGCAATGAACCCGACTGGCAAGATTCCAACGCTGGTCGATGACGACTTCGTGCTGTGGGAATCGAACTCGATCCTGCGCTATCTGGTGCTGCAATACGGCGAATCGAGCCTCCTGTACCCGTCCGAGCCGAAACTGTGCGCGAGCATCGACCGCTGGCTCGACTGGTCGCTCACCACGCTGCAACCCGCGGAAAAGCCAGTGTTCTGGGCTCTCGTGCGTACGCCGGCCGCCGGGCGCGACGCCGCCAAGCTCGCTAGCGACTTCGCCGCGGTCACCTTGCTATGGCGCCTGCTGGACAATCATCTGCAAGGCCGCTTCTTCCTCGAAGGCGAGAAGTTCACGCTCGCCGATATCGTGATCGGCGCGTACGCGAAACGCTGGTTCGGGCTGGACGGCGTCGAACGTCCCCCGCTGCCGAATCTGGAGCGTTGGTATTCGCGGATTGCGACGCGTCCGGGTTTCAAGAAATACGTCGATTTCCCGCTGACCTAAACTATCCAGCGGCTAGCCGGCAGCCTCATGCCTCGTCCGCGGCGCCCAGCCGCGACCGGCCAGCGCACCTGACACCGTCACAGCGAAGCGCGATGGCCTTTATAATCGACGCATGAAGACCGCCAAGCCCGCCGCGACCGCCGATAAAGCCACTCTTGCCGCCTCTGCTCATCATCATGAGCCGGGGCACCTGCACGGTGGGCACGGTGAATCGCAGGAAGCCGCACTGACCCTCGCGGAAGAATATTGCCGCGAACGCGGTGAAAAACTTACGCCAATCCGCCGTAAAGTGCTCGAATTGCTGCTAAATTCCGGGCGCGCCACCAAAGCCTATTCGTTGCTCGACGACATGCGCCAGATCCATCCCGGCTCGGCGCCACCCACGGTTTACAGGGCGCTCGACTTTCTGCTCTCGGCTGGGCTCGTCCACCGCATCGAATCGATCAATGCATTCACCGTCTGCCACGACCTGACGCAATGCCAGCACGGCATTCTGGTGGTCTGTCAGCAATGCGGCAACGTCACCGAACTGCATCAGCCCAAGCTGCGCCAGGCGCTCGTCGCGCAAATCGAAGACGCGGGCTACCGCCTTGCCAGCGATGAAATCGAATTGAAGGGATTGTGTTCCGCCTGTCAGGCAGCGGAAGCGGCCAGCGCCGGTGCCGCGACACCGGTCGCCGCCGCCAAATAGCAGTAGCGGCCGCAATCAGATTTGCAGCCTGATTGCAGACCGATTGCGGACCGATTGCAGATCGTCTTGCCACGCGAAGGCTTGCCGCTGAAGATATGGCGGCAAGAAACCGCCGCCCACCTACGAAACCTTTCAGCCCGCCGCGCGAGCGGCGATCGCGTTGTGCAATAGCGTCACGAGGTCTTCCGGCAATGCCGGCTTGGTCATGAAATACTGGAAGCCTTCGCCGATGCTGCGTAAGCGATAAGCGTCGTCGGTATGGCCCGTGAGCGCTACGGCCACCGAAGGCACATGGTCGCCGCGAATTTCGTGATCGCGCAACCGCTGGATCAGATAAAAACCGTCCATGGCCGGCAATTCGAGGTCGCACACCACCGCATCAGGCAACAGCCGCAGCGCCGCTTCGACGCCCTCTTCCGCATCCGCCACTGCGACGACATGCGCCCCTTCTGCTTCGAGTAACAAGGTCAGCGATTCCCGGCTATCCGGGTCGTCTTCGACGAGCACGATCGTGGCCTGATCGAGTCTCAATGCTCCGTTCATGTTCTGTTGTTGCTCTAAAAAAACGGTTAGGCCGTCAGACGTGGCCAACGTATCGTCCTGCTGTTTGCCGCCAATTTGCGCGGCTGCGGTATTGCTGTCCATGGTTCCGACTCGATTTCATGCGTCGAGTTGCATACAGGCCCGCGATTGTAAAGCATGGCCTGAGCGCAACGCGTGCGCACAGTAACGCGCCAAAATTGCACGCCGATGAAAAACCGGCCCTCGGCGCCGTTGCCCTGGCAAACCGATGCCGACACCCGATTCGCCGTGGCCGCTGGTGCAAACCCGTGTGCACCGCCTTGTCCGCCCGGCATCTTCTCTGACATTCCTGTTCTTTTGCGACGTCCGCGCTGTTGTGTCTCGCGCGCGGCGTTCACATCCATCCCTCAGGTAGCATGTTGCGTGCCTCGGCGCGTTTGTTAGATTCGCCGTTGCGTCCGCATGGTTGCGCGAGCCTGCCGCACGATCTACGGCGGCGCTATCATCGTGTGCGCAAGACCGCAGCGGCTGCATTCAACCGCTGCGATGCAGCACGGCTGACGAGCACCATCCCCACCCCCCAAAAAACCTGAGGCCGCCCGACACCATGTCCGATCTCGACTCCGCCACGCTCGACGCACTCCGCCATGTCAGCACCGCCACGCTGACCACCCAGTTGTTCAAGCGCGGCTTGCGCAATACGTTCATGCAAGGTGTCGCGCCGCTCGCCGCGCACAGTGGCGCGAATCTGGTCGGCCCGGCATTCACGCTGCGCAACATTCCCTCGCGTGAGGACATCGACGTGCTCGAACTATTTGCGGATCCCGAGTACGCGCAGCGCAAATGTGTCGAAACCATTCCGGCCGGTCATGTGCTGGTGCAGGATTGCCGCGGCGAGCGCGGCAGCGCCTCGTTCGGTTCGATCCTCTCGCAACGATTGCAGGTGCGCGGCGTGGCGGGCATGGTGTCCGACGGTCCGGTACGCGACAGCACGACGATCGCCGCGCTCGGCATGCCGGTGTTTTGTGCCGGAGCAAGCGCGCCGCCGAATCTGATTCGGCATCATGCGGTCGATATCAATGTGCCGATCGGCTGCGGCGGTGTAGCCGTGTTTCCTGGCGACGTGATCGTGGGCGATGCGGACGGCGTGGTGGTGATCCCACGCAAAATGGCAGCCGACGTTGCGCAGGCCGCCGCTGAACAGGAGCAACTCGAAGCGTTTCTCACCGAGCGTATTCGTGACGGCGCCGCGCTGCCCGGCACTTATCCGCCAAACGAAAAGACGAAGGCTGCGTATGAGGCGTGGCGCCTGAAAAACAAAACATAAACATCACGTTTTTACACCAGCAGGCAAAGCTCTCGCAAGAAAAAATTCATCTCTTTATCGAAACCATTTCGTAATTATATTTCGCATACCGTACTTATTGAACTTAATCTTTTCTCCTCGTATCTACCTATCGTTACCAACATGACCGGTACGTACGATGCGAAGAAATCCTCAACATTTCATTAACGACGAATCGGCTGACCTGCCATCCAATTCACGCCGTCGCTTCATGTTCAAATCGGCTGCATTGCTTCCCGCGGCTGTCACGCTCACGGCCTGCGACCCGAAGCAAACGTCGTCGAGTGAAACGCCAGAACCACCGCATCAATCCCACAAGCCCAGATACTTCAGCGCCGACGAATGGGTCTTCATTCAGGCTGCTGTCGCCCGCCTGATTCCCTCCGACGACAATGGCCCCGGCGCCGTCGAACTCGATGTGCCGGTATTCATCGACAGGCAGATGGAAGGCGAATTTGGCCATGCTGCGCGCTGGTACATGCAGGGCCCATTCAGGCAGGCGGCCCCGCAGTTCGGCTATCAATCGCGTCTGACGCCGCGCGAAGTTTACCGACTCGGCATCGCCGAAACCGACGCGCTATGCATCGCCCTCCATGGCAATCATTTCGCCGGGCTAAGTAATCTCGATCAAGACGCCGTGCTGCATCAACTGGACAGAGGTGAACCTGAATTCATCGGCGTCGACGCCAAAACCTTCTTCGACTTCCTGCGCGCCAACACGATCGAAGGCTATCTCGCCGACCCCGTGCACGGCGGCAACAAGCACGCGGGCAGCTGGAAGATGATCGGCTTTCCCGGCGCGCGGGCCGACTACCTGGACTTTGTCGGCCGGAACCAGCCGTATCCCTATGCGCCGGTCGGCGTCATGGGCAAGGAGGAATGAGATGACGGCGATCAAAAAGAAACCCGTGGACGCCGTACTGGTCGGCTTCGGCTGGACCGGCGCCATCATGGCAATGGAACTCACCGAGGCCGGGCTCAACGTGCTCGCACTCGAACGCGGCCCCGCGCGCGACACCAACCCGGATTTCGCCTACCCGCGCATTGCCGACGAACTGACCTACGGCATCCGCTACGGTCTGATGCAGAACCTCGCGACTGAAACCGTCACGGTTCGTCATACCGCGCAAGACCAGGCGCTGCCGTACCGGCAACTCGGTTCGTTCCTGCTCGGCAACGGGGTAGGAGGCGCCGGTGCGCACTGGAACGGCATGCACTGGCGCGCCACCGCCAGTGACCTGGTGCTGCGCAGTCACTACGAACAACGCTACGGCAAGCGCTTCATTCCCGTGGATATGACGATCCAGGACTGGGGTATCACTTACGACGAACTCGAACCGTTCTACGACAGGTTCGAATACGTATGCGGCGTGTCGGGCAAAGGCGGCAATATAGGCGGCCAGCCGAGCGCCGGCGGCAATCCTTTCGAGAGTCCGCGTCAGCGCGACTACCCGCTGCCGCCACTCAAAGACAACCTCCCCGCCGCGCTCTTTGCAGACGCAGCGCGCTCGCTCGGTTTCAAGCCGTTTCCATCGCCCTCGTCGAACGCGTCGCAGGCTTATACCAACCCGTACGGCATGCAACTCGGCGCGTGCAATTTCTGCGGCTATTGCGAACGCTTCGGCTGTTACATGTATTCGAAGGCGTCGCCACAGATCACCATCATCCCTGCGCTACGCAAGAAGACGAACTTCGAGTTACGCACGCAAGCGCACGTGACGCGCGTGAATCTCGATTCGTCCGGCAAGAAAGCGACGGGTGTCACCTACATCGACTCCATCGGCCGCGAAGTGGAACAGCCCGCCGACCTCGTCATTCTTTGCGCGTACCAGATGCACAACGTGCGCCTGCTGCTGCTCTCGAAGATCGGCCGTCCCTACGATCCGCAAACCGGCCAGGGAACGGTCGGCAAGAACTACGCCTATCAGATGAACGGTGGCGTCTCGTTGTTCTTCGACAAGAACGTCTACCTGAATCCATTTGCCGGCTCAGGCGCGGGCGGCCAGGCGGTCGACGAATTCAATGGCGACAACTTCGATCATGGCCCACTCGGCTTCATCGGCGGCGCCTACACGGCCGCCAATATCACCGGCGGCAGGCCGATCCAGCAGGCCATGCTGCCGCCGGGCACACCGTCATGGGGCGCGCAATGGAAAAGCGCGCTGAAGGAAAACTACCTGCACTCGATGACTATCGGCACCGAAGGCTCGGTAATGTCGTATCGCGACAATTTCCTTGACCTCGATCCGACGTATCGCGACGCCTACGGCCAACCGCTGTTGCGCATGACCTTCAACTGGAAAAGCAACGATATCAAGATGTCGCAATACACCACCGGACGCGCGGCGGAAATCGGCCGCGCGATGAAGCCGAAGCAACTCGTGATCAACACCAAGAAGATCGGCGATCAATACGACGTGCGGCCCTATCAAACCACCCACACTACCGGCGGCGCGATCATGGGCGAGCGCCCCGACAGCAGCGTGGTCAACAAATATCTGCAAAGCTGGGACGTGCCGAACGTTTTCGTGCTCGGCGCCAGCGCGTTCCCGCAAAATTTTTCGTACAACCCGACCGGCACGGTCGGCGCACTCGCGTACTGGGCGGCGCACGCAATTCGCACGCGCTATCTGAAGAACCCCGGCGCGCTGCTGGCCGTTTGACGAGGACGCAGAGCATGAAAAACTCTCCCCGGCTTCGGACAACGATATCGGTCTGCACGGCGGCGGCATCGCTGGCGCTTTTATCGGCGGCGCGCCTTGCATACGGCCAGGCGGCCGCAACCACAACAGCTCCTATCCCACCCGCCGCCCGGGCCTCCCCAGGCACACCGGCAGCCAACAGCCTCGTGCAGCGCGGCGCCTATCTGGCCCGCGTGGGCGATTGCGCCGCCTGCCACACTGCACCGGGCGGCAAGCCATTCGCGGGCGGCCTGCCGATGGAAACGCCGTTCGGCACGATCTACTCCACCAACATCACGCCCGACAAAGACACCGGCATCGGCGGTTACAGCTTCCAGGCGTTTGACGACGCGGTGCGCCGCGGCAACTCGAAACGCAACGGGCATCTCTATCCGGCGATGCCCTATCCGTCGTTCCGGATTCTGTCGCGCGACGACATGGACGCGCTCTACACGTATTTCATGGAGGGCGTCGCGCCGGTAAATCAACCCGCGCGTCCGAACCAATTGCCATTTCCACTCAATGTGCGAGCTTTGATGATCGGCTGGAACCTGCTGTATCTGAAAGCCGATACGCCTTACCGCAACGATCCGTCGAAGAGCGTCGAATGGAATCGCGGCGCCTATCTCGTGCAGGGGCTCGGCCATTGCGGCGCATGCCATACGCCGCACGGCGCGACAGGTCAGGAAAAAGCCTTCAGCGAGCAGGACGGCAAACGCTACCTGAGCGGCGCCACGCTCGCCGGCTGGAACGCGCCATCCCTCGCCGACGGCCTCGGCACCGGGCTCGCAGGTTGGTCGACGGAGGAACTGGCGGCGTTTCTGAAGACCGGGCGCGGCGCCCATACTGCGGCGTTCGGCGCCATGACGGAAGTGGTGAACGACAGCACGCAACATCTGAGCGATGCCGACCTGAAGGCCATCGCGGTGTATCTGAAGAGCCTCACGCCCGAAGACCTCGCCCCGGGGCCGCCCGTCAGCGCCGACGAAGCCGCGAGCGCCACGCGCGCGCTGCGTGCCGGCGACCTGCACGCGCGCGGCGCCGCGATCTACCTCGACAACTGCAATGCCTGCCACCGCTCGGACGGCGCGGGCGCCGGACAGACCTTCCCCTCGCTGTCAGGCAACCCTGTCGTCAATGCGGTTGATCCGGCCTCGCTGATTCACATCGTGCTGACCGGTTCGAAGATGCCGTCGTCGTCCGCAATGCCTGCGCCGCTCGCCATGCCGGATTTCGGCTGGCGGCTCAGCGACCAGCAGGTTGCCGACGTGCTGACGTTCGTCCGCGGCAGTTGGGGCAATCAGGCAGAGCCGGTCGATGAGTCGGCGGTGAAGAAACTTCGGGCGACGCTTCACGCTCAAGCGCCGCAGCAGAGCGCCCCTCGCGGCCCATAACTGAAGGGATAGCCCCGGCGCTGCCGGGGCAACAAGACGGCGTTACGCCCGAGCGCCTCCCGCCGCACGATGATCTGGTGCCGCCCTCAGTCCGCCTTGCCCGGACCGATGCCCTGCACGAGCAAGGCCACCACGTGCCGGGCGATCTCCTCGCTGCCGATATTGCGCCGCACGGGATCGTTACGCCACAGCTTCGAGGCGGCCAGCGGCAAAATCGTCAGACCTAGCAGCGTGACGAATACCAGCGACGGCTCCAACCCCGCATTCAGGCGCCCTTCCTTTTGCCAGCGCACGATGGCTGACAGCGACGCCTTCTGATGCGCGTCGCCGAACCTTTCGTGCATGCGCTGGCGCAGCAGGCCGCCGTCGCTGATCACTTCGCGCACCCATAGCGACGGAAACCACGGGTGGTCGCTCGCCACCTGCACCAAACGCTGTGCGAGCTGCGTGATTGCCGCCATGGGGTCGTCGGGATTTTCCTGAAATGGCACGCCGAACGCCGCGCGTAGCGGAGCGAAGCGCTCGTCGATCAGCACGTCGAGCAGTTGATCGCGCGTCTTGAAGTAGTAATGCATCATCGCCGGCGTGAAACCCGCCTCGCGGGCGATCTCGCCGAGCGTCGTGTCGACGATGCCCTGGCGCGCGAACAAGGCGAGCGCGGCATCCAACAGGCGGCTGCGCTGCTCCGGGCCGCGCGCCGAGCCCGAAGGCCTGCCGGGGCGCCGTGCGGGTGCGGGTGCGGGTGCGGGTGCGGGTGCGGGTGCGGCGTTCGCGGATTCGCCGCCCACAGCGGCTGACGCCGTCGGCTTCGAAAGCTTTCGCACCTTCACGGCGGCTGTGCTGCGCGGCGCGCGTTTCACTTCCTGTTCATTCGACGGGGACCTTGCCATTGCATTCAATTTGACGTGTGAAGCGATGTCGCATATATTAATCCCTGAATTAATTAATTTCAACGCCGTGGTGCCATGAACCAATCGACAACGCCCCAACCCGCCGGGCTCATGCAGCCGGACGTGCAACCGGATGTGCAACCTGGTGTGCCACCAGATACGCAGCCCGGCGCGCAGGCAACCGACCACCCGCCGATCCGCCTGTTGTTTCCGGCGTTGCTGCTGGTCATGCTGCTCGCCGCGCTCGATCAGACGATCGTCTCGACCGCGCTGCCGACCATCGTCGGCGAACTCGGCGGGCTCAACAACCTGTCATGGGTGGTGACCGCCTACCTGCTCAGCTCGACCATCGTCGTGCCGCTGTACGGCAAATTCGGCGATCTGTTCGGCCGCAAGATCGTGCTGCAGACGGCGATCGTCGTGTTTCTCGTCGGCTCCGCGCTATGCGGCATCGCCCAGGATATGACCCAGTTGATCGTGCTGCGCGCGCTGCAAGGGCTCGGCGGCGGCGGTCTGCTGGTCGTAACGATGGCCGCTATCGCGGACGTGATTCCGCCGGCTGAACGAGGCCGCTACCAAGGCGTATTCGGCGGCGTGTTCGGTCTCGCCACGGTGGTCGGGCCGCTGCTCGGCGGCTTTCTCGTCGAGCACCTGTCATGGCGCTGGATTTTCTACATCAACCTGCCGCTCGGCATCATGTCGCTGGTTGTAATCGGCGCGGTCTTCAAACCGCACGTCCGGCACGTGAAGCACACCATCGACTACATGGGCGCCGCGTTTCTCGCCGGCGCGCTCACCTGCATCATCCTGTTTACGAGCCAGGGCGGCACGATCCTGCCGTGGTCGTCGCCGCAGTTGTGGTTCACGTTAGGGATGGGGCTCGTGGCGATCTGGGGTTTTATCCACGAGGAGCGCACTGCCGTTGAACCGATCATGCCGCTCGAGCTCTTTAAACAGCGCACGTTTTTGCTGAGCAGCCTGATCGGCTTCATCATCGGCGTGTCGCTGTTCGGCTCGGTCACTTTCCTGCCGCTGTATTTGCAGGTGGTCAAAGGCTCAACGCCTACGGAAGCCGGCATGCAGATGTTGCCGATGATGGGCGGCCTGTTCGTGATGTCGATGGTGACCGGCCGGGTGATCAGCAAGATCGGCAAGTACCGCATGTTCCCGATCGCCGGCACGTTCCTCGTGGCCGTCGCCATGCTGCTGCTCGCACGCCTGCAGATCGACACGCCAATTCATGTGATGTATATCTACATGGGCATTCTCGGTTTCGGCCTCGGCATGGTGATGCAGGTGTTGATTCTCGCCGTGCAGAATACGGTCGAATTCAAGCACATGGGCGTGGCCACTTCGGGTGCGACGCTGTTCCGTTCGATCGGCGGCTCGATCGGCGTGGCCGGTTTTGGTGCGGTGTTTTCCAACGGCCTCGCCGCGCGCCTGGAAAAGTTGATTCCGCCCGACACCGAATTGCCGCACGCGCTCGGGCCGGCGGCCATCCACCAGTTGCCTGAAGCGTTGCGCGACGATTATCTGCAGGCGTTTGCCGGCGCGTTGCACACAGTGTATCTGTCGGCGGCCTGCGTGGTAGTCCTGGCCTTCGCACTCGCGTGGCTTCTGAAGGATCATCCGCTGCGCAAGCACTGATCCCGTATCACGCTTCCTGCAAGCGTTTTTCTGCAAGCGCTTGATGACGAGGTCGAACGCCATGGGCTTCAACCTCGTTCTGTTTTCATTGCCGCCCTTCCGTTCTGCCGATTCCGCCATCGCACCATGGTCTGCGCGCCATAACTACGCGCGCGGCGTAAAAAAAGATCCGCCTGCTCGTTCTGCCGACATATGCAGTGTTTCGTCGTACCTGCAAACGTGCCCTCACGCACCTGAAGTAGGTGAGAACGTCGATTGACGTTCTCATCGAAACGCCACATATTGCAAGCAGCAGCACCGCAAGCGAGGACTTGCGTCCCAAGGCTCTCCAGCGCATGTGGATCGTGGTTTCCGCGGACATTGCTCCTGCCTCAACACGATCTGGAGCATGCCGTAACGACGTTGATTTCCACAGGTGGGTCCACAGTATGTCCACCCAGACAATACTCGGCCATAGTTTCCCGATGCCCTGCAAACGCTGCGGCGGCGCCCTGTATCGGCAAGTCGACTACTGTCCGTATTGCGGCGCGGTGCATCCACTCGACGCCGGCCCACACAAGCGCCCCGTGATTCCCGGCAGCCGCGCCAGCGCCATGAGCAAGACGGCGCAGAAAAACGGCTTCGACCCGGCACAGCCGAGCGAAACCGAGCTCACCGCGCAGACAGCGCTCGCTGACGAAGCCGCCCCTATCGAGCCCCCGATGCAACTGCCGGTACTCGCGACGCTTCCCCCGCGCGCCGATCCGCCGCTCGCCGATCCGCCGCATTCCGGCGGCCGTCGCGCTCTCCCGATGCGCTGGGTGCTGCTCGCGATCGCGGCCATTGGCGCAATCGGACTAGCGTATGTCGCCTATACACTATTCAGCGACGACCGCGAGTCGCAGAACAGTAACGCCGAGCAGACCGCCGACAACGTTCAGGACGCCAGAACGGCGACCGGCACGATCGCGCTCTACACACCCTCTCAGTCGACGAGCCCGGCTACTGCAAGTAAGCCCGCTGCCCCCATCATCCCCGCCAAGCCCGCACCGGCGATCCCGTCCATGCCCGTCGCACCGCCGTTGGCCGCAGCGGCGCCTGTAAAACCGGCCACGCCGCAGTTCCACGATGCCGCGCAAGCGCTGCAGGCAGCGCGTCTTGCCTTCCGCGCCAACGATCTGTCCGCGGCACAAGCGGCGCTTGGCGCGGCGCAAACGCTGCAACCCGGCAATAGCGACGCTCAAAGCCTGGTAACGGAATTGAAGCCGCTCACCGCGCGCCGCGACGCCGCGTTGCAGGCAGCGCAAGCGTGTGTCGCGCAGCAGTCGTGGAGCTGCGCACGTCAGCACGCCAACGAGGCGCTCTCGATCGACACCGGCAACGACACCGCGAAGACGATCCTCGAAGACGTGATTCGCGAGACGGGTTGGGCACCGCTCAAGCCGCATGCCGCGATAGAAAGTCCGGTCGGCGATAAATCGTTTGGATACCGAATTTCATAGCCGCTTTTTCATAACCGCTTGCGAGACCGATTTTTCTGGCTGACGGCCTGAATCATGGCACGCCCGATTGCATGGGCGATCGCATGCTCTCTGAGCGGCAACAGACGGACATGGCACGCGCAACGCATTGAACATGCGATGGCAAGCCGGCTCACCGGTGCTTCGCGCGTACAGACGCGAGAGGCTGTTCAACCCTGACCGATAGGTAGATAGACCATGCTGAAGAAACTTCTGGCGGGATGGCTGGGGCTGGTGCTGATGGTCATGTTTTCGTTGGCTCACGCCGAGCCTGCGCACTACAAGATCGTCACCGGTCCGGAACGGGGCACATATATTCAGATCGGCCAGGACCTGTCGAAATGGGTAGCGCAGCCAGCGGGCATCGACCTGGAAGTGATGGCGTCGAAGGGCTCGGCCGAAAACGTACAGCGCATGCGCTTCGAGCCGGGCGTGAAGCTCGCGCTGGTGCAATCCGACGTGTATCAGGCCTACATCGACATGGCCAATGCGGGCAATGCGGATGCGGGCACGGCAATCCGGCCGTTACGGCTCATCATGCCGCTCTACGACGAGGAAATTAACGTCGTGGTGCGCGCGGACTCGCCGATGAAAACCTTCGCCGACATCAAGGACAAGAGCATCAGCGTCGGCCTCCTCGGCAGCGGCACGGCTCAAACCGCCACGACCCTCTATCACCTGATGTTCGGCCAGGCGATTCCCGAGCAGAACGTCCAGCACCTGAGTAATGAAGACGCGCTGGCGGCGTTGATCGTCAAGAAGGTGGACGTTGCAATTATCGTGGTCGGGCAGCCGGCGAAACTGTTCAACGACATGAATCCCGAACTGCTGCAACAGATCCGCCCTCTGAGGGTGGATCCCAACGCGCCCGAAACCGCCCGTGCGAAACAGACGTACTTTCCCGCGACGCTCCGCGCGACCAGCTATCCGAACTGGCTGAAAGAAGACGTCCCCACGTTGACGGTGAAGGCCTTTCTCGTCACCTACGATTACGGTCTGCGCGATACCGTCGGCAATCTGAATCACTTTGCGGATTCGCTCTGCGCCAACTTCGACAATCTGCAGGAGCACGGGCATCCGAAGTGGAAGCAGGTGAAACTCGAATTGCCGACGCTCGTGCGCGGATGGAAATACTACGGCCCGGTGGAGAAACATTTGCGCGCGTGTCTCGCGAACAAGAGTGCGGCGATCAGCGCGACGGCCGCCGCCGCGCAAGCGGTGCAGAAGCCGCGCTCCTCTTGCACGGATCAGGAGCGCCTGCTTTTGCTGTGCAAGTAATGTCACGTCGCGAGGAGCACGCGTTCAGGCGTGCTCCTTCGAGGCGGCCGACACGTCCATCGCCCGTTGCAGCGCCTCGTACACCTTCGGCCGGTTGCATTGCGACACGTTAAAGCGCAGGAAGCCGGCCGCCGATTGCGACGCGCTGAACACATTGCCGGGCGCGAACACCACGCTCTCGGCTAACGCGTGACGCGCGACGTCGGCAGCGTCAAGCCCATCCGGCAGGCGCGCCCACACGAAAATACCGGCGCGTGGCCGTGTCCACACTTCAAGACTTGCATACCCCAGCCGCCTGATCGTCTCGCCCATGGCGTCCGCGAGCTTCGCACGCATCGACTCCAGATGCCGCCGATAGGTGCCGTCCACCAGCAGACGATGCACGACGCTTGCCGCAAGCTGGCCGTTACCGAATGACGTAGCCAGCTTCAGATCGACCAGCGGCTCGACCCATTCGCTGCGCGCCGCGATGTAGCCGCAGCGTACGGCTGCGGACAGGGTTTTAGAAAAGCTGCCGATCGAGACCACCCGCGCGAGACCGTCGAACGCCGCGAGACGCGGCGCCGGTTCGTCCTCGAAGTCGGCGAAGATATCGTCCTCGACGATCAGCAGATTGTGCTCGCCCGCCAGTTTCAGCAGCCGATGTGCGATGGCCGGCGCAAGCGTGGCGCCGGTCGGATTGTGGATCGCGGAATTGGTCACGTAGAGCCGCGGGCGATGCTCGATCAGCGCCCGCTCGAATGCCGCCAGATCGGGCCCGGACGGCGTATAAGGCACACCGACGATGCGGGCGCGGTGCGCGCGCAGCAGCGCCTGAAAGTTGAAGTAGCACGGATCGTCGATCAGGACCGTGTCGCCGGGTTCGAGCAGAAAACGGCAGACAAGATCGAGCGCGTGCGTGCCGCCGTCGGTCAGCACGATCTGCTCGGGCGGCGCTTCCACGCCGTGCTGCGCGAGCCGCCAGGCGAGTTGCTGACGCAGCGCGGGCAAACCACACGGGCTCGCGTATTCGGCGAGCGACGCTTGCGGATCGCGCGCCACGGCACGCAACGCGCGGCGCACGCCCTCTTCCGGCAGCCATGAAGGCGGCATCCAGCCGCAGCCCGGCTTGAACACCTTCGCACTGGCCTCCAGCGACTGCCGCGTGAGCCACAGCGGATCGACCTCGCGATCCAGCCGCGGCCCGAGATCGGCGAGCGCGAGCGGCGGCGCATGGCCGGACACGAAAAAGCCGGAACCGCGCCGAGCGACGATCACCCCTTCCGCGACCAGCCGGTCGTACGCTTCCACCACGGTCGACTTCGACACGCCGAGTGTCTCGGTCATCACACGGATCGACGGCACGCGCGCACCCGGCATCAGCGCACGGCTCGCGATGCGCTCGCGCAAGCTGTTCATCACCGTGCCGACCCGCGTGCCGGTTGGCGCGCCCGAGGGTGCCCGACTGCTATTGCTTTCCGCCATCTGTACTGCTCCACGTTCGGTACAGTTTGTACGAATTGTACTGATCCGTAGCTTACCCTTTACAGCCTGAAAGCGGATGCTATGAGTTCTGTTTTCAATGCGTATGGACTCTTTCAATGGACAAGACAACGAACGGTTGGGTGAGCGGTATGGTGGGCGTGTTGATTTTCAGCGGCTCACTGCCCGCCACGCGCATCGCCGTGCAGGGCCTCGATCCGGTGTTTCTGACGGTAGCGCGCGCGACCATCGCGGGCACGCTGGGTCTATTGCTATTGCTCGTGTTTCGCCAGGCTCGGCCCGCCAAGCGCGATCTCATTCCGCTGGTGGTGGTCGCGCTCGGCGTGGTGGTCGGCTTTCCGCTCCTGACCGCCCTCGCGCTGCGCCACGTAAGCGCCGCGCACGCCGTGGTGTTCGTCGGGCTCCTGCCGTTGTCCACCGCGATCTTCGGGGTGCTGCGCGGCGGCGAGCGCCCGCAGCCGGCGTTCTGGCTGTTCTCGGCGCTTGGCAGCGGCGCGGTGGTCGCGTTCGCCTTGCGCCACGGCATCAGCGCATCGCCGCTCGGCGACGCGCTGATGCTGGCGGCGATCGTCGTCTGCGGCCTGGGTTATGCCGAAGGCGCGCGGCTGTCGCGCCATCTCGGCGGCTGGCAGGTGATTTCGTGGGCACTGGTGCTGTCGCTGCCGGTGATGCTGCCGCTCGCCTGGTGGGCGCGGCCGGCATCGTTTGAAGGCGTCAGCCACGCGGCGCTGTGGGGCCTCGCGTACGTGTCGCTCTTCAGCATGCTGATCGGCTTCGTGTTCTGGTATCGCGGACTGGCGCTCGGCGGCATCGCGGGTGTCGGGCAGCTGCAGTTGCTGCAACCGTTCTTTGGCCTGCTGCTCGCCGGCTTGCTGCTGCACGAACAGGTGCCGCCCGAGATGATCCTGGTGACCGTCGTGGTGGTAGCGTGTGTAGCGGGCGCGCGCCGCTTCTCGCGGACCGCACCGGCACGACCGGCAGTCTGAACGGTGTCTCGCCCGCGCGTGCGCTCCTTGATTTTTAGGACCGCGCGGGGTCGGCTGTCGGTTGAATATGTCATCATCTCAACGATCGACCCACCACTCGCGCCGCGACCAAGATGCCGACCGCTTTTGCACAAACCGTCGAAGCCCGCTTTGCCGAACTCACGCCGACCTCCAAACGCGTCGCCAGTTACATGCTGGCGAATCTCGACCGGCTCGGCCTCGAAAACGCCGACCAGATCGCCCAGCAAGCAGGCACCAGCGGCATTTCGGTCGGCCGGTTCCTGCGCAGCATCGGCTACCAGAACCTCGATGACCTGAAGCGCGAACTGCGCGGCGCGCAGGAGCGCCCGTGGCTGATCACCGACCGGCTCGATGCGTTTCGCCGCGCCTCCGGCCAGCACGACGAAGCCACACCCGCCGCAAGCGGACCTGACGCTTCCATTCCCGCCCCTAACCCGGCGCTCGCCCACTCGCTCGAACTTGAAATCGGCGCGATCCAGCATGTCTACCAGCTTGCGCAATCGCCGGTGTTCGCCCGCGTGGCCGACCGCATCTCGAATGCGGACGCCGTCTATATCCTCGGTATTCAGTCCACACGCGGCATCAGCAACGCGTTTTACAGCTACCTCGAGTACATCCGCCCGCGCGTGTTCTATTCCGACGGCATGTCAGGCTCATATGTCGATTCGCTGAACTCTGAGTTCAAGTCACCGTATCTGATCATCACCGATACGCGCGCCTATTCGATGATCGCGCGCCGCTATTGCGAAGCCGCCACGCGTCGCGGCCTGCCCTTCGCGCTCGTCACCGATATTTACTGTCCGTGGGCGCGCGAATTCGACGGCGATCTTTTGCAGGTGAAGACCGATGTCGGTCAGTTCTGGGATTCGCTGGCGCCGCTCACGTGCCTGTTCAATCTGCTGATCTCGGCGATTGTCGAACGGCTTGGGCCAGGCATCGACGAACGCGTTGCACGTAACCGCGAACTGCAAAGCGAATTCGACCAGTTCGACCTTTGAAGCCGCTTTCGCGATACGCCACGTGATTGACGATCGGCTCACCGGGGGCCGCCGCGCCACGCGTGGCAAGCGCATGTTGCTTCGCGGCGCGATGCACGGGGGACCGGATCGGCAACCGCACAAACCGCCCGCTGCACTCGATGAAGCGTGTTGATTGCGTCAGGATGCTGTCGTGGCCGCCGCCTCGCCGCCGAGATACGCGTCGCGGATCCGCTCGTCGCCCAGCAGGGACTCAGCCGTGCCTTCAAGCACGACACGGCCGGTCTGCAACACATAGCCGTAGTGCGCGATCTCCAGAGCAAGGCTGGCGTTCTGCTCGACCATGAAGAACGTCACGCCTTGCCGGTTGATCGTGTCGATCAGTTCCAGCACTTTATCGACATAGAGCGGCGACAAACCCATGGTGGGTTCGTCCATGCAGATCAGCTTCGGCCGACTCATCAGCGCGCGCGCCATGGCAAGCATCTGCTGCTCGCCGCCGGAGAGCGTGCCGGCCTTTTGCGTCAGACGCTCTTTCACGCGCGGAAATAGACCCAGCACACGCTCGTAGTCTTCGTCGATGAAAACGCGGTCGCGCCGTGTATAGGCGCCCATCAGCAGATTTTCACGCACCGTCATGTCGCCGAACAGCCGCCGCGCTTCGGGCACCGACCCGACACCGCGCCGTACGATCTGCGGCGTACTGAGTCCTGTGATCGCCTCGCCTTCGAACGTTATGCTGCCGGCGCGCGGCTTGTGCAGACCGAGAATCAGCTTCATCGTGGTCGACTTGCCGCTCGCGTTGCCGCCGAGCAGACTCACGATCTGCCCGCGCCGCACTTGAAAATTGACGTCGAAATGCACCTGTACGGGGCCGTAAAACGTTTCGATATGTTCGAGTGTCAGTAAAGCGTCGCTCATCGTCGATGTTCCAGAAGTTCAGGCCGCCACGCGCACGGCCGCCGCGCCGCCGACATTGCGATGACCCAGATACGCTTCGATCACACGCGGATCGTTGCGCACGTCGCGCGGCAAGCCTTCAGCGATTTTCCCGCCGTTGTCGAGCACGATCACGCGATCTGATAGCCGCATCACCATGTCGAGCTTGTGTTCGATCAGCAGGATGGTCAGCCCGCGCGCTTTCAGTTGCTGAATCAGCACCAGCATTTCGGCGGTTTCGGACTCGTTCATGCCGGCCGTCGGCTCGTCGAGCAACAGGATGCGCGGATGCAAGGCGAGCGCGCGGGCAATCTCGACACGCCGCCGGTTCGCATACGACAGGCTATGCGCCGGATGATCGATGCGCGGCGTCAGGCGCTCGCCAAACCCCGCGATGATCTCGCGCACTTCGGCGCGCAGCGCCGCATCTTCACGGCGGACTGAAGCCGGACCGATAAGTGCGCGTGCTACTTCGGCGATGGCGCCGACAATCGGCCAACCCGTGCGAGCGACGCGCAAACGTGCGTGCGCGCCGATCAACACGTTGTCGAGCACGCTCAGATTGCCGAACACCCGGCCATGTTGAAACGTCCGCGCAAGCCCGAGCGCGGCAAGCTTTTCCGGCCGCACGCCGGTGATGTCGCGGCCGTCGAATTGCACACGGCCCGCGTCCGGCGTATCGAGCCCGGTGATCAGATTGAACAGCGTCGACTTGCCCGCGCCGTTCGGTCCGATCACGCTGATGAGTTCGCCTTCCGAAATCGAAAGATCGACTCCGTTCACCGCGGTCAGTCCGCCGAAGCGCCGCGTCACGCCGCGCACATCGAGAAGAGTCTGTGTCATGTGCGCTCCGTCATACCGTTCCCAGCAAACCCTGCGGCCTGAACCGCACCAGCAACAGCAGTACCAGTCCGTAGATCAGCATCCGATAGTCGGCAGCCCAGCGGAAAATCTCCGGCAAGCCGATCAGCGCCACCGCGCCGACAATGCCACCCAGTACGTTGCCGAGACCACCGAGAATCACCATCGTCAAGGCGAGGATCGACACTTGCGAGTCGAAGGTCTGGTTGTTGATGTAGCTATACAGATGCGCTGCGATCCCACCGCTGATGCCGGCGGCCAGCCCACCGAACGCAAACGCGATTGCCTTGTAACGATTCGGACGAATCCCGTGCGAGCGCGCAGCAACCTCGTCTTCGCGAATGGCCCGCAGCGTGCGGCCCAGATGCGAGCCCAACAGCCGTGTTTGCAGCAGCGCCAGCACGATCAGCACGCCGAGCGCGAACCAGTAGATCGCACGCGCGCTGTCCGGCGTCCAGCCGAATACCGACAGCGGCGCGATGCCCGCGATGCCGAGCGGGCCACGCGTCAGACTGTCCCAGTTGAGGATCACGAGGCTCACAACTTCGCCGATGCCGAGCGTCGCAATCGACACGTAGTGGCCACGCAAACGGAATGCCGGATAGACCAGCAGCGTGCCGAGCGCGGCGGTGATCAGGCCGGCGCAAAAGATCGTCACGACCGGCGACCAGCCGAGGTTGGTCGACAGCAACGCAGATGCGTACGCGCCGATTACCAGCAGTGCGGCATGGCCAAGCGAAATCTGTCCGACCGTGCCCGCCACCAGGGTCAGGCTCAACGCCAACATTCCGTACAGCCAGGCATTGGTGAGGGTTTGCAGGAGATAGGACGAGGTGGCAACGAACGGCAGCACAACCGCAGCCAGCGCGAGAGCAAGCACCACGGCGCGCGGCACTTTCACCGCTTTGCCCGCGGACAGGAAAGTGCCGGTCATCGGCTCGGGCGGCAATCGGCGGCTGCCGCTAAAGAGTCCGTTGGGACGCCACACCAGAAACAGCAGGAGCAACACGAATGCAAACAGATCGCGGTAGCTGGTACCGAAGATCGCCACACCATAGCTCTCCACCAGACCCAGCAGCAGGCTGCCGACAATCGCGCCCGGCACGTTGCCCAGACCGCCGATCAGCAACGCCACCACGCCCTTGAGCGTGGCCTGGAAGCCCATCGCCGGATCGATGCTGTTGTAGTACATGCCGACCAGCAGGCCGCTCACGCCGCCGAGCGCGCACGCGATCGCAAACACCGCCTGATTGACGCCATTGACGTTGACGCCCATCTGCTGTGCCGCGTCCCGGTCCTGCGCGGTTGCGCGTACAGCCCAACCCAAACGCGTGAAGCGCAAAAACACATAGAGCACTGCCGCCGCCGTCACGCCGATGCCGGCAATCAGCAGATCCAGCGAGCCGATCGTGGCGCCGCCAAGGCGAAAGTGCCAATCGGGCAGCGTGCTCGGCACCGGCCGCGGATCGGCGCCAAACAGCAACTGCGCGCATTGATCGAGCACGAAGCTGATGCCGATCGTCGCGAGCAACGGGGCGATGCGCGCCGCGCCCTGTAGCGGCCGCAAGCCGATGCGCTCAATCGCGATGCCCAGCAGCCCGCAGCCGACCACCACCGCGAGCAACGCTAGCGGCAACGGAAATCCGAACCGCGTCAGACACAGCCAGCCGATGAAGCTGCCGATCATGTACACCGAGCCGTGCGCAAAATTGATCAGATGCGACACGCCGAAGATCAGCGCCAGGCCGACCGCCAGCAATGCATAGATATTGCCGACGATCAGTCCGTTGATCGTGTAGTCGAGCCATGAAGCCATTGCATTCAGTTCCGGTGAGAAGCAGACACGTGAGCGCTGCTTAGGCGTTGCTTGTGCATTGCGGCGGTGTTATTTGGAAGCGACCAGCGGCTTCGCACCGTCCCATTGCGTGAACTGATTGTCCTTGACGACCAGATACACGCTGCGCGCGCCGGCCACGCGGCGCGTCTCTCGATCGAACTGCACCTTGCCGAAGATCAGGCTCGGCACATCCTTGATCTGCTTCAGGCCGTCATGCACCGCCTGACGAGTCACGCCGTAGCGGCGCATGACTTCCGCCGAGATGATCATCGCGTCGTAAGCGCGCGCGGCGAAGGTATCGGGCTCGCCGTTGTACTTCGCGCGATAACGCTGCACGAAGTCCTGCACTTCAGGCCGCTTGTCGCCGGGGAAGAAATTCGATTCGGTGAATACGCCGTTCACAGCCTCGCCGCCCAGTTCGAGAAACTTCGGCGAATAGACCGAACCCACTGCCGCGATGGGTTGCGTCAAACCCGACGAGCGCGCCTGACGTACGATCTGCGCACCGTCCGCGTAGTACGAGATCAGCACGAGCGAGTCGGGTTTCGCTTCGTTCACGCGCACCAGCGTCGCGCGGAAATCTTTTTCGGTCGGCTGATAACCTTCCGCTGCAACGACCTGCGCGCCATCCTGCGCGGCAGCCTTCGCGAAAATGTCCTTGCTGGTGCGGCCCCAGTCGGTGTTCAGATAGAGCACCGCAATGCGCTTGAAGCCGAGTTCTTTTGTCGCGTAGTGCGCGAGCAGCGGCTGCTCTTCGGCCTGGCTAAGCGCCGTGCTCCACATGTAGTCGCCACCCTTCGTGAAGTCAGGGTGCGAATTGGTGAAGCCGAATTGCACGAGTTGTCCGCGCTGATAAATCGGCGAGGCCGCCATCGAGGTCGTGCTCGACAGGTCGCCTAACTCCAGCAGAATGCGCGGATCGCCGACAAACTTCTGCGCAATCGATACCGCCTGGCGCGGGTCGCCACGGCTGTCCTCGAAGTCGTATGCGAGTGGGCGGCCCTTGATGCCACCCTCGCTATTGATCTGCTCCAACGCGAGATCGAAGCCGCGCTTCCACTGCGTGCCGTATTGCGCGTCCTGTCCGGTAAGCGGCCCGCTCACGCCGATCAGATACGGCTCGCCCGCCGCGGCGCCGGCATAGGCCGGCGAACTTGCTGCGATGCCCACCACGGCGGCGAGCACCGGCAGCGTTTTCAGCCAGCGTGACCAGCTGGTCCGCGACGATTTGGATCCGTGTTTCATGTTTGCCCCAACTGTGATCTTCAAAGTGAGGCCATGTAACCACGGTGAATTCCGGCGACCCAACGAAGTTTTGGGAATATGGTTATCACGTTGGCGAACCTGCCTCTGCGCGCACAAGACGACGTGATGAGCCTCGACTCATGGTCATGCGCAGACACGCTAAGGCATCGCCTTGATGCCATTGATTTTTCTTTCTTTCGACACGCGCCGTATAGAACGAAACCTGAGACGCCACGCACTCTCCCGCCGATCCGCTTCGCATTTTTTCGGCTGTCGATATCGGAATTGATTATATAAATCCCGTATTTAGACGACCCTACAATGCGCGGACCGAATTGCCAGGGCGAGCCATGGAGCTGCATCAACTCGAAGCGTTTTCGGCGGTCATGTCCGCCGGCAGCATCACTGGTGCGGGACGTTTGCTCGAACGCTCGCAGCCGGCCGTCACGCGCCAGATCCAGGAGCTCGAAGCGGATCTCGGCTATGCACTGTTCAATCGCAATGGCCCGCGTGTCACGCCGACGCATCGTGCGTTTCTGCTTTACGAAGAAGTCGAGCGCTCGCTGATCGGGCTCAAGAGCATCGAGCAACGGGCGCGCGCCATCGGCCTCAGCGAAGCGGAGCCGCTGCGCGTGGCGGCCACACCCGCACTGGCTGCGTCGATCGTGCCGCCCGCCATCGCCTCGCTGCCGCCGCTCGGTCACGCGCCGCAATTCCAGTTACGCAGTTTGTCGGCGGAACATGTCGTGCATGAAATCCTGACCCGTACCGCGGATATCGGTCTGGTCACCTTACCGATCGGGCATGCGGGACTCGACATCCACTGGATCGCCGAAGCGCCCTGCGTGGCGCTCGTGCAGAGCGGCGACCCGCTCGCCGCTCTGCCGCACATTGCGCTGCGCGATCTGGCGAAGCGGCGCATCGTCACCGTGGCGAACCGGTTTCGGTTGCGGCATCGAATCGACGCGGCGTTCGCGGCCACGCGCATTTCCGCCGACGTGTTTCTCGAAACCAATGCATCCTTGAATGCGGTGATGGCCGCTCGCGCCGGGGCCGGTGTCGCGATCGTCGATCCCGCCACCGGTCTCGGCCTATCGATTGAAGGCGTGACGGCGCGGCCGCTCGACTGCGCGATTCCGTTTTTCTTCGGCGTTGTGACACCGGCGGGCAAACCGCGCCGCGCCGCCGTCGACGCGCTGCTGCAATCGATCGAACGCGCGACCCGCGAACTGCTCGAAGGCGTCGTGCTGCATCCCGCCCAGGAACACGATGCGCTGCTACAGCGCGAAACGCGCGTCTCGCGTACGCGCATCAAACATCCGGAGCAGACATGACCGACTTCGCGTCACCGACCCAATCGTCCGCATTTGCAGGGACCGAAGCCACCGACACCAGCGATACCGTCGACACCCTCGCTGGCCTGCAAGCCGGCAACCCGCTCGCCGCGATCCGCAGTGCGGTATCCTCACGGGCTCGTTCAGAAGGAGGATAGATTCATGAAGTTTTCGATTGGCCTCGCGGTTGCCGCCCTGACGCTGTCCGCCACCGCGTACGCGCAAACCTCGCAGACTTATCGCTTCGGCGAAGGCCAGAGCACGCTGCCGTCCGGCAATGCCCATCCGGCACCCGCGCCAGGCGCGCAGGCTCAACAGCCGCAAGCCCAGCAGCAACCACAATCCGCCGCGCATGCGCGGGCCAAGGCCAAGCCGAAGCACAAGGCAAAGCATCACCGTGAGCATGTGACGCAGCCGGATACGTACTCGCATAACTGATCGCCGGAATGCACGCCACGCGCGGGCATCTTCGCGACGAAAATCCGTAGGGCCCGCCACGGCCGCATGGCCGTGGCGCTCCACGCCAGGCGCGGGATCACGCCGGTCACCCGTGGATGCGCTGATACTCCCTATAGATTGGGGCGATTTTTGACTCGCTTCAAATTCGTGCGCTCGGCGGGCATAGTAAAACCTATCCCCAGAACCACTGGCCACGACAGGATCACGTATGAGCACCACCCGCCCCGCGCCCTCCACGCCCCATTCAGCCGACTCGGCCGCCACCCTGCCGCCCACCGCGCCCGTGATCCGCGACGCCACCGAAGCCGACCTGCCCGCGATCCAGGCGATCTACGCGCACCACGTACTGACCGGCGTCGCTTCGTTCGAAGAAATGCCGCCTTCCGTCGACGACCTGCGCACGCGGCTCGCGTCGGTGCGCAGTCACGGGTTGCCCTACATGGTGGCCGAGATCGACGGCGCAGTCGCCGGCTATTGCTACGCGACGCCTTACCGGCCGCGCGCCGCCTATCGCAACACGATCGAAGATTCAATCTACGTGAGCGACGCATATCGCGGCCGAGGCCTGGGGCGCGTGTTATTGCAGGCGCTGATCGAACGCTGCGAAACCGGACCGTGGCGCCAGATGGTCGCCGTGATCGCCGACGGCGGCAGCGGCGGGTCGCTGTCCCTGCATGCACAACTGGGTTTCGAACTGACCGGCACATTGAAGGCAGTTGGGTTCAAGCATGGCCGCTGGCTCGACACCACGCTGATGCAGCGCACCTTGGGGCTCGGCGATTCATCCGTGCCGGACGACGCCGCGCAGGGACGCGGATAAAGCGCCGCGTGTCTCCCCGGCCTCGGAAAGGCTGCTTGTCGCGAGGCAGCCCTTTCCCGCCGCTCCGCGCGGCCCCACGCCTCGAACTGCCGCTTTAGCCGGCACCGCGGCCGCAGCCCTGGCCGCCGCACTGGCCGCCGCGTTAGCCACCGCGTTAGCCACCGCGTTGGCCACCGCGTTAAAATCCCCCCATGCCCAATACGCTGCCCCCCTTTCCGCCCTTGCCCGACGCCCCGAGCGTCCCGGCAAGCGACACCCCGCGCAACGAATACACGGTCGACGAACTCGCGCGCGTCACCGACACCACCGTGCGCAACGTGCGCGCCTATCAGGACCGCGGCCTGCTCGCGCCGCCGGAAAAGCGCGGCCGCGTCGGCGTGTATGACGACACGCATGTATCGCGTCTGAAGCTGATCAACCATCTGCTCACGCGCGGCTACACGCTCGCGAACATCCAGGACCTGATCATGGCCGTCGACGAAGGCCACGATCTACGTTCGATCCTCGGCCTTGAAACCGCGATCGGCGGCCGCTGGTCGCGCGAACGGCCGAAAAAATACTCGCTGATCGAACTGCTGCAAATGTTCGGCGACAAAGCCTCGCCGAGCGCGCTCGGCAAAGCGGTCGATCTGGGTTTGCTGGAGCGCAACGGCCTCTCCTTCGTGTCCGGCAACCCCACGGCGCTGGCCGCCGGCGCGACCATGGCGAAAGAAGGCATTCCGCTCGCCGACCTGCTCGACGCCGTGGGTGTCGCAAGGCCGCATTTCAATGCGGTCGCCAAAGCGCTGGTCGATCTGGTGGTCCGTCAACTAGACCGCTACGACGCCGACGCGCTGCCACCGCCTGCCGATGTCCCCGCCCTGGTCGATGCGATCTGGCGTGTGCGACCGCTGGCAATGGTATTGGTCGAAAGCGAAATGAACCGCGCGCTGGAGGAAGCATCCGGCGATTATCTCGGCGACCGTGTCGCGGCGATCATGGAAAAGAAGCTGGGCCATCCGTCCGAAAGCAAAGCCGTGGAGCGCGCCGCCGCAAAGAAAGATAAACCCAAAAAATAGCCAGACAGGCGGCCGCTCGCGGCCACCCACGTTGCAATAAGCACCTTTCCTGTTGCCGCTTACGCGGGCGCTTTCATGCCCCTTAGCGTTCGCGCGAGCGTCATATTCAAATCTGCATTGCTTCGTTTGATCTGCGGGACGTCCATGCGACGATCTTCGATCGATCGAACGCAATGGAGATTCGCAGCATGGCCCGTCATACCCGTATTTCGCTTCACATCGCCGCCGCCTTGCTAGCGGGGCTCACCACCTTGAGCGCGACCGCGCAGAGCAGCAACACTGGCAGCGGCAACGAGCCGGCCAACGTGCTGCGCATTGGTTATCAGAAATCGGGCCTGCTCGCGATCCTCAAGGCGCAAGGCTCGCTCGACGAAAAACTCAAGCCGCTCGGCTACAGCATCAAGTGGTTCGAATTTCCGGCCGGCCCGCAATTGCTTGAAGCGCTGAACGCGAACAGCCTCGACTTCGGCTATACCGGGGCGCCCCCGCCAGTGTTCGCGCAGGCTGGTGGCGTGAACTTCGTGTACGTCGGCGCGGAACCGTCAGGCCGTCATGCTGAAGCGATTCTGGTCCGAAGCGATTCGACGCTGCATAGCGTGGCGGAATTGAAGGGCAAGCGCGTCGCGCTGCAAAAAGGATCGAGTTCGAACTATCTGCTGCTCGAAGCGCTGAAAAAAGCCGGCCTGCGTTACGAAGACGTCCGCCCGGTCTATCTGGCGCCCGCGGACGCGCGCGCCGCCTTCGAAAGCGGCACCGTCGACGCATGGGTGATCTGGGACCCTTACTACGCATCCGCACAAGAGGCGCTGAAGGCGCGCACGCTGGTCGATTATTCGGATCTAAACAGTCCCTATAACTTCTATGAGGCCACGCGCGGCTTCGCCGAGCGGCATCCCGATGTGATCGGCGCAGTTCTCAGGCAGTTGCGCGTCACCGGCCTGTGGGTGAACGATCATCCGGTCGACACCGCCGCGCTGATCGCGCCGAAAGTCGGTCTGGATCAGAAGCTGGTCGAAACCTGGGTGCGCCGCTATCCGTACGGCACCACCGCCGTGACCGACGAGATCGTGCGCTCGCAGCAGATCGTCGCCGATGCGTTTTACGGCGCGCATCTGATTCCGCAGAAAATCACAGTGAAAGACAACGTCTGGCAAAACCGCGAGGTGGCAGCCAGTCTTGCGGGTAAATAGACGTTGGCAGTTCAAAAAACATAGCACGACCAATTACTTCGCCATCCGTATCAAATCATGTCATGACGCTGCGGCGGCTTGAGGAATAGTTTCTCAGGTCAACGCCACATTGCACTGGCCCCGTTATTCAATCCATAACGGGGCCATGACAACACGTCCCCTCACGCCGCTATCGCGCGCCGCCCGCCCTTTCGCCTTCGGGAACCCAATCTGTAAAAAAGGGTGTACGGGTAGAACTTTCCTTTTGCGAAAGGGTCCCTTCTCCGCACGCTTTACTCGCGTCATTTTCCGGATACCTCTTCGTCACTGCGTTGCGCTCACGCTGCAGTCGTGTTACGCGGACGCGGCGGCATCCATGCTTCTTACAAACCGTGCGGCGAACAACACGCCGCCGCCTAGAAAATCAGGACCGTCAAGGCCATGCAGAATCTACTCACGCAGATTCACTCTAACCAGTGGACCTTCCTTTGGGACGCACTCACCACGATCTCGATGCACTTGTGCGCGGCCGCATTGATATTGGTGGTGGGCTGGTGGGTCGCCCGCCGCGTCGCACGCTCGCTCAACCGGCTGCTCGCGAGCCAGTCGCGTATGGACGCCACGCTGCGTCCGGTCATCTGCGACACCTGCCTGTGGAGCATTCGCGTCGTCGCGATCATCGGCGCACTGTCGCAACTGGGAATCCAGACGGCGAGCATCGTCGCCGTGCTCGGCGCCGCCGGCCTCGCTATCGGGCTCGCGCTGCAGGGCACGATGCAAAACATCGCGGCCGGCATCATGCTTTTACTGCTGCGGCCGTTCAAGGTGGGCGATTCGATTGATGCCGGCACAGGCAATGTCTCGGGCACCGTCGAAGAAATCAGCCTGTTCACCACGCGTCTCACGAAATCCGACGGCATTTGCGAATACGTGCCGAACAGCGCGCTGTGGAGCAATTCGATCCGCAATTACAACCGCAATCCGACCCGCCGCCTGGATCTGGAAGTGGAAATCTCGGTGCGTGACGACGTCGATCAGGCGCTGGCCGCGCTGCGCAATCTCGCCGCTGCCGACCGGCGTGCGCTGCAGAAGCCGGCGCCGCAGGTGATGGTGGCCCGTTTCGACGACAGCACCGTGGTCCTGAACATCCGCGTGTGGGCCAACATCGACACGTTCTGGGACATGCGCTGGGACCTCGCTCGCCAGGTCCGTCAAACGCTCAACGACGCGCAATGCGGCTTGCCGGTCCGCACACGTGAACTGCATATCGTGCAAAGCAACGACACGGACGAGTCTGCAGCGGCTCGCGTGACTGCCGCGCCGCAGGCTTCAGTGCAATAAGGCGTTAAAGCGGTAAGCCGGACGGGTTTTCGAAGCGAATCCGCCCGGCATTTTTCACATAGCGGAACGACACGCAGTTCTGCATCAGTATCGAACCTCCCCAGCCAGCGCCGTAGCCTCCCGAGCCCTGCGCCACAGCCTTCTCCGCTCCATAGAGTTTCCCGTCTAACCCGCTGCTTGCGTCATCCGTTGACAGCCTCTATTGTTACATCAACCAATGTAACAGTTAAGAGCGAACAAAAGGAGACGGATCGGATGAACGCACGCATGATGCCCCTCGACGACGCGGCGCCCAACGCATCCGCGCCCATCGATACCGATATCGCCATCATCGGCTCCGGTTTTGCGGGCCTCGGCATGGCGATCCGGCTACGGCAAGCCGGCATGACCGACTTCATCATCGCCGAAAAGGCCGAGTCGGTCGGCGGTACCTGGCGCGACAACCACTACCCCGGCTGTGCTTGCGACGTGCAATCCCACGTCTATTCGTTCTCCTTCGCCCCGAATCCGCGCTGGACCTGCATGTTCGCGCGTCAGCCGGAAATTCGTGCTTATCTTGAGGAGTGCACGCAGCGCTTCGGCATCCAGCGTCATCTGCGCTTCGGCCACGAACTGGCCTCCGCGATCTACGACGAATCCCGCCACCGCTGGCAACTGACGTTCGCAAACGGCCAGCAATGGTCGGCACGCGTGCTGATTTCAGGCATGGGCGGACTGTCCCGCGCGGCCATCCCGAACATTCCCGGCATCGAGACATTCAAGGGTAAAGCGTTCCACTCGCAGCACTGGGACCACACGTATTCGCTCGAAGGAAAACGCGTCGCGGTCATCGGCACCGGTGCGAGCGCGATCCAGTTCGTGCCGCAGATCGCGCCGCGCGTCTCGCATCTGAACCTGTTCCAGCGCACGCCGCCGTGGATCATGCCGAAGGCCGACCGCGCGGTGAAGCCGTTCGAGCAGTGGTTGTTCAAGCATCTGCCATTCACGCAGAAGATCATGCGTTCGGCGCTCTACTGCATGCTCGAATCGCGCGCCTTCGGCTTTGCGATTCATCCTTCGCTCATGAAGACCGCGCAGAAAGTCGCGGAGCGGCATCTGCACCGCCAGGTGCCCGATCCGCAATTGCGCGCCACGCTCACGCCGAACTACACGATGGGCTGCAAGCGCATCCTGATCTCGAACGATTACTTCCCGGCGCTGTCACGCCAGAACGTGTCGGTAACGACCGCCGGCATCGCCCGCGTGGAAGAAGACGCGGTCATCACGACCGACGGCACGCGCCATCCGGCCGATTGCCTGATCTTCGGCACCGGTTTTCAGGTGGCCGATCCGTTTCCGGCCGGCGTGGTGCGTGGGCGTGGCGGCGTCGATATCGTCGATACGTGGCGCGATGGCGCGCATGCGTATCTCGGTACGACACTGCCTGGTTATCCGAACTTCTTCATGATCGTCGGCCCGAACACAGGTCTCGGCCACAACTCGATGGTGTTCATGATCGAGTCGCAGGTCGAATACATTCTGCGGGCACTGAAGACGATGAACACGGAACGCACCGATGCGATCGAAGTGCGTCCGCATGTCGAGCGTGCCTACAACGAACAGATCCAGCAAAAACTCGGCCGCGCGATCTGGTCGACAGGCGGCTGCAAGAGCTGGTATCTCGATCCGAAGACCGGCAAGAACACCACGCTGTGGCCAGGATTCGCCTACAAATTCCGCCAGGCGACCCGCACCTTCAGCATGAACGACTACCTCGCGTATTCGCCCACGGCGCAGCCGCTGAGCGGGCATGGGGGTTCGCAGCAGCCTGTGCATGCGCACGGCAATGCGGCCACGACCGCGACGACGACATCCGCCGAAGCAACCTGACAAAAAAGCACAACGACAAGGCACCCTTCAGAGAGGACCGCAACCATTTTGCATGGGACCAGAGTAAGGCGCTAAAGCGCTAACTCTGGTCGACAGGAGATAAGCAATGAAGAACTTCACCGACAGAGTGGCCGCGATCACCGGCGCAGGCTCGGGCATGGGCCGTTCGCTCGCGATCCGGCTGGCGCGCGAAGGCTGCCACCTCGCGCTCGCTGACCGCAATGCCACGAGCCTCGCCGAAACCGCGCAACTCGCGCAGGCCGCCGCGCCGCATATCGTCGGCTCGCCGCTGCGCATCACCACGCGGGTGCTCGACGTGTCGGACCGCGCCGCGATGTTCGACTGGGCCGCCGAAACGGCTGCGCAGCATCAACGCGTGAACCTCGTGTTCAACAACGCGGGCGTAGCGCTGTCGAGCACCATCGAAGGGATGGAGTACGCCGACCTGGAGTGGATCGTCGGCATCAATTTCTGGGGCGTGGTGCACGGCACGAAGGCATTTCTGCCGTATATCAAGGCGTCTGGCGCGGGACACATCGTCAACACGTCGAGCGTGTTCGGCCTCTTCTCGCAGCCCGGCATGAGCGGCTACAACGCGACCAAATTCGCCGTGCGCGGCTTTACCGAAGCGTTGCGTCAGGAGCTCGATCTGATGAAGTGCGGCGTATCCGCGACTTGCGTGCATCCGGGCGGTATTCGCACGAGCATCGCGCAATCGAGCCGGATCTCGTCGAACATGGTCGGCTTCATGCTGGAAACTGAACAGCAAGGCAAGGACGACTTCGAGAAGTTTTTCATCACCACCGCCGACGAAGCGGCACGCGTGATTCTCGACGGCGTGCGCAAGAACAAGCGGCGCGTGCTGATCGGCCGCGATGCGCGCGCCGCCGACTGGTTGGCGCGTACATTGCCGGCGGCCTATCAGGCGCTGGTCGTGATGCAAACACGCCGCATGAAGCGCATTGCGGAAAAGCGCGCGCGCCGCGCCGCGCAAGTGGACGGCCGGCGTGCGTGATACGCCGCCCGTCACTCAATGCCATTCAGTGCGCAAGGCAATGAACCCGGTCAGCACAATCAGCACAATCAGCAGTACATAAAGGATCATAAGGAGAAAGGCCATGATGCCGGTTCGCCGCGACCTCCGTTTCAACTTACCGCAGGAACGTGCCTGTGATTGGCACGTGCAGGGCTCGCATGTGACACACTTCTTCAATGCGCTTTCGCTGCTTTTTCCCGCCGGCGAGCGTTTCTTCATGGACAGTGTGCGCAACTACCGCGACCAGATCGACGACCCCGTGCTGAAGAAGCAGGTGCTCGGCTTCATCGGCCAGGAAGCGATGCATACGCGCGAGCACGTCGAATACAACGATCTGCTGCAGGAAGCCGGCTTGCCCGCGCATAAGCTCGACAAGCGGCTGTGGGCGATTCTCAACTTCGGCCGCAAGATCCTGCCGCATTCGTATCAACTCGCGGTCACGGTCTGCCTCGAACACTACACGGCGATGCTGGCCGGCTTGCTGCTGGAAGATGCCTCGCGCATCGGCGGTTCGGTCGAAGGCTATACGCAGATGTGGACGTGGCATGCGCTTGAAGAAACGGAGCACAAATCGGTCTCGTACGACGTGTGGAATGCCGTGCTGAAACCGGGCCTCGGCCGTTACCTGCTGCGCACCGGCACGATGCTCGCCACCACGCTGACGTTCTGGCTGATCGTGTTCGACTACCATTTGCGTTTGATGATCGCCGATCGCAAACGCGGCGGCCATATTCGCGGCATGTGGCGCGTCGTGAAATATCTGTACGGCCCGCGTCACGGCGTGTTTCCGCGTATTGCCGGTGAATGGCTGAGCTTTTTCCGGCCGGGCTTCCATCCGTGGGATCACGACAATCGCGCGCAACTGTCGCGCATCGACGGCCTCGTCGCCGCAGTCGACGCGACCAATGCGGCCACGCCGAGCGCACGCAAAGCCGCGCGGCGCGGCGTGCGGGCGGCCGCGTGATACGCGACACGCTGTCGGTCGAAGCCGGCGACGTGCGGCTCGCGGTCTACGTGAGCGGACCGCGCGACGCGCCGCCGATCGTGCTCGTGCACGGTTATCCGGATTCGGCGGCAGTGTGGGAACCGGTGCGCGCGCAACTCGACGCGCGCTACCGCGTGATCAGCTATGACGTACGTGGCGCGGGCGCATCCGACGCGCCAGAGTCGCGCGCGGCTTACCGGCTCGAGCGGCTGGCCGCCGATCTCGCGGCCGTCGCCGACGCAACGTGCGGCGCGCGGCCGTTTCACCTGGTCGGACACGACTGGGGTTCGATTCAAAGCTGGGAAGCGGTCACCGACCCCGCCTTCAAAGGCCGCATTGCGTCGTACACGTCGATCTCCGGGCCGTGCCTCGATCACGCGTCGTTCGGCTTACGCGGCGGCGGTGCTGGTGCTGGTGCTGGTGCTGGTGCTGGTGCTGGTGCTGGTGCTGGTGCTGGTGCTGATCGTGCGGAACAGCCCAAACCACTTCAGGCGGCAACGCGCCCATTTGGCAGCGGTCTTCGGCAGACGCTCAAATCCTGGTACATCTTCTTCTTTCACCTGCCGTTGCTGCCGGAGCTGGTGTGGCGCGCGGGCGGCGCACGCATGTGGCCGTTATGGCTACGCCTGACCGAACGGGTGCGCCCTGAACGCGATCCTGCGCAAACGCGCAATGCGATCAACGGCCTCAACCTCTACCGCGCCAATTTCATCGACAGGTTGCTGCATCCGCGCGCACGCCATGCGCATGCGCCGGTGCAATTCATCGTGCCGCTGCGCGATCGCTACGTCGGGCCGCAGCTCTCCATTGGACTCGAAGGCTGGCTCGGTGCGTATAGCCGCACTGAAATCGATGCCGGGCATTGGGTCGTGTTGCGCGAACCCGAGCGTATTGCGGCAGGCATCGAACGCTTTGTCGAGCAACACCGGGCGCGGCCGCCAGCAGACAGCGGAGGCCCCGGCACCTCGACGGTCAACGCTCGCGCGGCAGGCGCGTGAACAGCGTCGGATAGTCGATCACGAGGCCGTCTTCATCCACCGTCAGGTCCGCGGTGAAATTGCGGAAGATGCCTTCGTAGCGATACACGCGATTCAACTCGATGCATGAATACGCCTGCTCAGCACGCGTGACCTGCAAATCCGGCGTCGAAATGTAGGCCACGGAAATCGGCTGGCGCTCGCCTTCGGCCAGTTGCAGACGGCGGATCGGCAACGTGTTCGTATAGGGCGTGGCGGCGATGTCGATATCGATGCAGCCTTCGATCGCATTCAACACCTGGCCATGGCCATCACGCCAATGGCCGTCGCCGTCGCCGCGCAATTCGAGCTCACCGCCGCCGACGATCTTTAGCCACGCATAGGTGGTGCGCCATTGCGTATCGCAGTGCACCTTATAGTGCAGGCCATACGCTTTGCCGTAACGCTGCCCAACCACGACGCTTTCTACCGCAAAGCCGTCCGCGCGCGCGTCGAACGCCAGATGTTCGATGCCGTCACCCTCTTCCGATGCCCACCGTAATTCACGCATCAGCTTGTCTCCTTGTGGAACGGCGCGGCAAGCGCGCCGGGTTCCTATCGTAGCGCGAAAGCTTTCGGTTCGCCGACACATGGCGTTTCGGCGTTTCGGCGTTTCGGCGTTTCGGCGTTTCGGCTCATGGCCTCATGGCTCATGGTTCCATGGTGCGCATGTGTCGCAAATAGCCACTATCAACGGGCGGCGATGCCCGGCGCGGCGCCGGTAGCCTATGCTCGCGGTTTATTCTCAATCTGACCCGCTGCGTGCGCCTGACTTGCGCGCGGCAAAGTCGCGCCGCATCGAATTCGCCCCCTTAAACCATGCACGCTGCCGCAACCGAAGCACAATCCGCCGCCTTGCGCACCTTGTTGCGTAGTCTCGGCCAGATCGTGCTGCAGCCCAACGCTTTCACCGGCGCCTGCCTGCTCGCCGCGTGGCTGCTATGCGATCCGCGCCTCGCATGCGCGGCGCTGATGGGTGCGGTCGCGGCCAACGTGAGCGCGGTATTGGCCGGCTACGGGGATGACGACACGCGGGCCGGCCTGCACGGCTTTAACGGCGCGCTGGCCGGTCTCGCCGCGTTCAGCTTCATCGCCGACAACGCGACAGCCGCCGCCGTGGCGATTCTCGCCGCGACGGGCACTGCATGGCTGCTGGAACCGTGGTCGCGCTGGCTGCGCGCGCGTGGGCTCGGCTGCTTCTCAAGCCCCTGTCTGATCGTCACGTGGCTTTGGCTTCCGCTGGTGACGCGTGTCACTCAGCAAACGAGCCTCACCACCGAGCACGCGCTCGGCGCAGCGCAATTGAGCAACGGCGTACTCGCCGGATTCGCGCAAACCGGCTTTGCGTCCGGCGCGCTGCCGGGTTTGCTCGTGCTGATCGGCATCGCCGCGGCGTCACGGCGGCATGCGCTGTGGGCGTTGGTCGGCGCGGGCTCTGCGAGCGCCGCGCACCTGCTGCTCGGCGCGAGTGCAAGCTCGTTCGACGCGGGCCTGTTAGGATTCAACGGCGCGCTGACCGCGATCGCGCTGGCCGATTGCGGCATCGCGGTGACGCTCGGCGGTGTTGCGCTTTCAGTCGCTCTGCAAACGGCGGCCACTTACTATGCGTTACCTGCCATGACGGCGCCGTTCGTACTCGCGACGTGGAGCATGCAGCGACTCACTGCCCGACTTACGCGTGGTGCGGCAGTGCCCGAACCGGCGGAGCGTGCCGAAGGCGAACGGCGCGCCACGTCGCCGGCATCGGCATCGGCCAGGTCGCCTGCATCGATCAGGCGCGCGGGTTAGGCGGCGGGTTTGAGCGGCAGATTTGAGCCGCGGGCTTAAGCCGCAGGTTTGGGTATGATTCAGGCCGCAGACACAGCCTGCAGATTTAGTCCGCAAATTCAGGCCAAAGTCACAGCCCACCAGGCAATCTCAGGAGACAGACATGTCGTTCACCCACACGCCCGCCGGCCGTGTCGCCGAGGCGGGGCCGATGTCCGAAGCCGAACACCAGACCCGCGTCGACCTGGCCGCCGCCTACCGCCTCGCGGCGCTCAATGGCTGGGACGACCTCGTCTACACGCATATCTCAGCCAGCGTCCCTGGCGAAGCCGGCCACTTCCTGATCAATCCGTTCGGCCTCGCGTTCGACGAAGTGTGCGCGTCGAACCTGGTGAAGATCGATATTGAAGGCAACATCGTCGGCGCGAGCGAGCATCCGGTCAACGCCACCGGCTTCGCGCTGCACGCCGCCGTGCACGCGGCACGCGCCGATGCTTTTTGCGTGATGCACTTGCACAATACCGCTGGCGTGGCAGTCTCCGCTCAACCGGCCGGTTTGCTGCCGGCCTCGCAACACGCGCTGCGTTTTTACGGCCACCTCGCGTATCACGATTACGAAGGCCTCGCCTTTACGCCAACCGAGGGCGAACGCCTCGTCGCGCATCTCGCCGGCAAACCGGCCATGCTGTTGCGAAATCATGGCACGCTGACCGCCGGCCGCACCGTCGCCGAAGCCTATGTGCTAATGGCGACGCTGATCAAGGCCTGCGAAATCCAGTTGCAGGCGCAAGCATGTGGCAGTGAGCTCGTCGTGCCAGGCGATGCCGTAGCCGCACGCACTGCCGAACAACTGTACGACGGGGGTGCGATCGAAGGAGCGCTGGAATGGCCCGCTTTGCTACGCAAGCTCGACCGGCTCGATCGTACGTACCGCGATTAAATTCACTTCCCAACTTCACTCATCACGGAGTCGCGCAATGCCCACGTTTCATATCGAACTCTTCGAAGGCCGCTCGCTGGAACAAAAACGCCAGTTTGTCGAAGCCATCACCAAAGCGACCTGCGAATCGCTCGGCGTCGAACCGAACTCGGTGGACATTATCCTCACCGACGTCAAACGCGAAAACTGGGCGACAGGTGGGCGTTTGTGGTCCGAACCGGACGCGTGAGTGCGCATAACAGTCGGCCAAAGCCTAAACCCTGTCAGATTGTCGCCACGGATTCGCACCCTGTGAGCTGAAAAAGCCTCCACTGGGTCTATCGGCGGGTAGTAGAGACAAATGGCTTCACGACTGAATCGAAGGCCGGGGGCCGCCGAAAATGCCGCGCGCGTTGCGCGCGCAGCCGGTACTTCTGAGCGACGCATATCTGAAACGCGTCGCCGTGACGGCGTCGACAGACGCCGCCACTTCACTACACGATTAGAACTTGGTGATGATGCCCACACCTGCCGCGAACTGGCTGCGTGACGAGGATGGCGCGCCGTTCTGGCCGTCGCCGATATCAGCCGTTGCGTCGATGATGCTCCGGCCGTTCGTTCCGATCGTCTGGCCACTCGCGCGCTGATAGGCTTCCAGCGCGTACAGACCGGTGCGCTTGGACAGACTGTAGTACTGCGAGAGATTGAACTGCTGATAGCGAGCCGCGCTCGAAATGCCGTTCGACTCCGTTGCGCGCGTATAGCTATAGCCAGCAGCCAGATCGAGCGCCGTCAGCGGCTTGAAGTGCAGCACTGCGCCAGCCGTGTTGAAGGTCGCCTGGCTGAAGAACTTCGAGTTCACGCCCGGGATATATTGCACGTTCGAATAGGCGAACGAGACGTCCCATTGCGAGCTGAACGCGTAGCCGCCCGTCACTGCAACCCGCTGTTGCGCCTGCGCCGTCTGGTAGCCGTTATTGATGCCCGACACACCCGCCTGCGCGCCCGCATTCGACGTCGTGGAGTTAGCGTCCCACGCACCGCCGCCCGGCGCCGCGTTATTGATGCGCTGGTAGCCTGCCGCGATGCCGAACGGACCGTTCAGGTACTGGACCGCGCCGCTAATCGTCGAACCGGCATTGGTGCTGCCCGCCACACCGCCCAGCGAATACGAACCGCTCACCGTCAGGCCGTACATGTTCGGCGACGTGTACACCAGCGAGTTATTCGCGCGGTACAGCGTATCCAGCGAATCGATATCGCCCGGGTGTGCGCCGTAAGCGCCGGTCAGCCACGTGGTCGGGCTATAAGGCGACAGCAGCGTGTAGTACGACGTGTACTGGCGCCCAGCGGTGAACGTACCGTAGGTGGCATTGGCCACGCCGACATAGGCCTGGCGGCTGAACATCAGACCGGAGACGGACTGCGCACCGGTTGCACTGTTAAAGCCTTCTTCCAACTGGAAGATCGCCTTCGTGCCACCGCCCAGATCCTCTGCGCCCTTCAGGCCGAAGCGGCTGCCCGCCCAGATGCCGTTGATCATCTTGACGACCGAGCGACCGCCCGTCGTCGAACCGAGCGACGTCTGGCTGCTCTGATAACCGATCCCCGTGTCGACGATACCATACAACGTCACGCTGCTTTGAGCGTGCGCGCCGAGGGCGACCAACCCAAGGGCCGAGGTTGCTAGTGCCTTTTTCATTTCTACTCCTCTGTAAAAAATTTATTCTTCATGGCTGGCAGTGCCTCACCGGCGCCGACTCTTAATCAAGCATTCAAAACACCGGGTGGCCATTGATCAGGCTAGGCAACCACGTTGAAAACATTGGCACGTAAGTCACAATGTTGATCGCGCTGAAGATAGCCAGGTAATAAGGCCACGCCACCTTGGTAGTTTCACCTATCGACACATTGCCAATCGCGCAACCAATGAACTGCACCGAACCGATCGGCGGATGCACGAGACCCAATGCACAGTTCAACAAAATCATGATCCCGAACTGCACCGGGCCAACGCCGGCGTGCATTGCCATCGGCAGAAACAGCGGCGTGGTGATCAGAATGTGCGCGGCCATGTCGACGAACGTGCCGAGGAATATCTGAATGACGTTGATGTAAAGCAACATCAACCAGGCGTGACTCGTTGCACCGTCGAGCATGTGTTCGATTGCGTCGGGAATCTCCAGATAGGCCATCTGGTAGCGCAGCATGTTCGAGACACCGATCAGCAGCAACACCACGCCGGTGGTTTTAGCCGCCTTGGACAGCGCATGAAAGAGCTTCTTCCTCGTCATCGTGCGATAGACGACGATGGTCAACACCAGTGAATAAGCCACGGCAATAGCGGCCGCTTCCGTCGCGGTGGCAATGCCCTTGGCCACGCAGACCAGAATGATCGCGATCACCATCAAGCCGGGCAACGCGCCGAGGAACGTGCGAGCCACCGCGAACCAGCCGGGAAAGCGTTGCAATTCGGTCGAACCGTCAGGGCGACGCGGATAGCCGTACTTGACGGCCTGCCAGTACGCAGCAATGAGCACGAAACCCATCACCCACAGAACCGGCAAAAGACCAGAAAACAACAGATCGCCGATCGACACGCCGCTCATCTGGTGTCCGTCCAAGGTCCCGGTGATGCCTTGGGCCGCGAATGCATAGATGATCATGTTCGTCGACGTGGGCATCAGCGCGCCCGCCAACGACGAATGGGTGGTCACATTGACCGCATAGGCTGCGCTGTAGCCTTCGCGCTTCATCAGGGGAATGACGACGCCGCCCATGGCGGAAGTGTCTGCCGTCGGCGAACCGGACACGCCACCGAACAGCGTGCACGCGACCACGTTGGCCATGCCGAGTCCGCCGCGGAAATGGCCTACCGTGGCCTGCGCGAAACGCAGGATGCGGTCGGCGATACCGCCGTGCAGCATCAACTCGCCGGAGAAAATGAAGAACGGAACTGCTAGGAACGAAAACGCGTTCATTCCCGAAATCATCGACTGCATGGCGGTGGCCGCCGGCAAGCCTTCATACAAATAAGTCAGAACGCATGAGAGTCCTAGCGCAAACGAAACAGGAACCCCGAATACGAGGAAAACGAGGAAACTAACTGAGAGGATGGCAAGTTCCATGATTCTTCTATTTTTGTTTCTGTGCGAAAAGCCCCAGCAGGTTCTCGAATGAGAACAAACCGATGCAGGCACTGGCAACGATCGGAATAACGTAGCGAAGCGCTTCCGGAAGACCCAGAATCGGGATCTTGTCGTCCATGGTCGTCTCTGCCATCTGCCAGCAGCCGAAGAAAATCGCCACGGCCAACACGATCAGGCAGAGATGCTGGAACGCGTGCGCGACCACTTGACCTTTCGGCGGCAATTTCTTGACGAGCGAATCAAGCCCGATATGGCCGCCCTCACGAACCTTGAGCGCGGCGCCAAACATGGCGATCACAATCACCAGCAAGAGGGCAATGGGCTCGACGAAATCCGGCGCATCGCTGAAGACATAGCGCATCACAACGCTGTAGATCACCAACAGGCACAGCGCGGCAAGACTCGCCGACGCCACGACAACCAGCACGCGGAAGAGAAAATCATTTGGGCGTTTCATGAATCTCATTGACCCCATCCTTGCATACGGCGGACTTATATTTAATCTTCAGGGATCCTGCTAACTACCACCCGCTCAGGAAACCGCGCGGCGCGAAGGGCCTGCAGCGCTTGCTGCACGGCCTTTCGCCACTGCGTTACTTCCGAACTTATTTGACTGCCTGGATTTCGTCGACGAGCTGCTTCATTTGCGGGGTCTTTTCATACTTCGCCCAGACCGGCTGCATCGCCTTCACGAAAGCAGGACGGTCGATCTGCGAGGCGGTGACGATCGTCGCGCCGCCCTTGGTGACCGTCTTGGCCGCGTCGTTTTCGCGCGCGGTCCACAGCTTCTCGTAGTAAGGCACCGAGTCAGCCGCAGCCTTCTTGATGATGTCCTGTTCCTGCGGCGTCAGCGTGTCCCAGACCTTCTTGGAGAACACCAGCACTTCCGGCGTCATTGAATGCTGGGTTTCGGAATAGACCTGCGCAACTTCGAAGTGCTTGGTCTCTTCGTACGACGGCAGGTTGTTTTCTGCGCCATCCACCAGCCCCGTCTTCAGGCCCGTATAGACTTCGGCGAACGGCATCGGCGTCGGCGTGCCGCCCATCGCCTTGATTTCGTCGACCATCAGATCCGACGGCTGCACGCGCACCTTGAGGCCCTTCATGTCGGCGGGCGAATGGATAGCCTTCTTCGCGTACATCGAACGCGCGCCGCTCTCATAGAACGTCAGCGCGATCATGCCCTTCGCCTTGAAGGCGTCGAGAATCTTCTGGCCTTCCGGGCCGTACATCACTTTGCGGAAATGGTCGATGTCGCGAAACAGGAACGGCAGCGACGGAATCATCGATTCAGGGACGATCTCGTTGAACGCAGCGCCGTTTGCACGCGCCATGTCCAGTGCGCCGATGCGCACCTGATCGATCGTGTCGTTTTCGGAACCCAGCGCGCTGTTGCCGAAGACCTTCACGGAATCCTTGCCACCGGTTGCCTTGCTGATTTCTTCACCCATGTACTTCACGGCCATATTGGTCGGATAGGTGTCGCCATGCACGTCCGACACACGGAACACGCGAGCGTGTGCCGACACGGTGCTGAACGCCAGCACGGAGGCCGCGACAATCATCGAAACACGGGAAGAGGCAAACTTCTTGTTCATCGTGACATTCCTTGAAATTAGATCATCCGATCGATTGCGGAGGGCCGCTATCGGAGGGCCGCTATCGGAGGGCCGCTATCGGATGCGACATGGTTTTGATGCGTCTCCCGGCTCCACACGCGCTGCCCTTCCCGGGTAGCGCGCGATTTGCCGTGCTGGCCTGTTTGACGTCCCCGGCACAGATGCTCAGCACTCCTGTCAGACAACTCGACTTCTTTACTTCGACTGCATCGGCATGAACCCCGCGCGAGTTGGTCACACGCGCAGAGAACACTGCCCTCTTTGTACAGCGGCCCAAAGCTATCTCGAAAGCAATTTGTTTGGGCTCATACGTTGTACGACGACATATAAAGTCTATAAAACACGGTTTGAGTTGTACAGCCGGTATTTACCCGCAGGACAGCGGATTGGACGTAAGAGTTTCCGGGCTGACATCGTGGCTAAAAACCATGCCAGAAGGGAAAGCGAGCGAAATCCGCACCTCGTGGATTTATCTTTTTGGTAGAGAGGGAGATGACCCGAAAGTGGCTTTTTTGCCACTATGTTGTACGACGAGTGATGAATAAAAAGCTACAACTGTTGGGCGTCGACGTACTAATACTCCGACGCCAGTTTCATGCACAGCGCCTTTTCAGAGTTCGCCCGCGTATTCCGGCTCGGGCAGCCCGCTTACGCCGGGGCGAACGGCAAAGAGATGGCCATCGTGTTCGCTCGCGCCAGTTGCGGGACGAATCGACGTCACGAACAGCGTATCCAGATTGCTGCCACCGAACGCGCACATCGCCGGCTTCACGGCCGGCACGGCAATCTGCTGATCGAGCTTGCCTTGCGGTGTAAAGCGAAGCAGCAGGCCTGCGTCGTTCGCGCAGATCCAGTAGCAGCCATCCGCATCCACTGCGGCGCCGTCCGGCCGGCCGGCATAGTGATGCAAATCGGCGAATACGCGCCGATTGCGCGGCTCGCCCGCTTCGATGTCGTAGTCGAATGCCCAGATTTGCCGGCGCAGCGGATGCGAGTCCGACAGATACATCGTGGTCCCATCGGGCGACCACGCCAGACCGTTTTGCGTGATCAACGCATCGACGACCGGCTCCGACAGCACGCCGCGTTCGTCGAAGCGATAGAGCGCGCCCGCCGGATTCGCCGCCGCCATGTCCTGCACCATGGTGCCGGACCAGAAGCGCCCTTGCCGATCGCAACGGCCGTCGTTGAAGCGCATATCGTCGAACGCGAAGAGCGGCGCGGCGAGCTTTCTGCCCGTCACCTTCACCGGTTCGCCGTCGCGGGGCGCGCCTTCAGTCAGCGTGAGCGCAAAGAGCCCCGTCTCACAGCCCGCCAGCACCATGCCGCGATGATCGAAGGCGATGCACGCCACCTTCTCCGGCAGTTGCCACTCGGCGCGCTCTCCTGAATCGAGCCGCAGCCGCACGATCTTTTGCGCCGGAATATCCACCCAGTAGAGCGCCTGTTCCGCGGCACGCCACACCGGGCTCTCGCCGACCGACGCGGGCGCTTGCCCTGCCGCCTCGACACGCTCCACCCGCGGGTTCCCCATGCCGCTCATCGCTTCGGCTCCATCGGACCGGCCAGCACGAACGGGCCGCCCTGGAAATGCTGCGTCGGATCGTCGAGCTCGGCGGTGGGCGCCGTGACCGGAAAAAGATGCTCGAACTCGACCGAACTGTCCTGCGGACGGAAGCCGAGGAACGCCGCCTTGGTGTTATCCACCCACTTGGTCCGGTTATCCGAGACGCCATAAACGATCGCGTGCCCGACCCGGTTGGTGAACAGCGAGCAGCGCACCAGTTCGATAAAGTCGCGAAAGCTCAGATAGGTAACGAGCATGCGCGGATTCTTCGGCTGCTCGAACGACGAGCCGATCCGCAGGCACACCGTCTCGAGACCGAAGCGATCGAAGTAATAGCGCGACAGCGATTCGCCGAAGCACTTCGTCACGCCATACAGGCTGTCGGGACGCAGTGGCGCGTCGATATCGACCACCGATGTCGTTGGATGAAAACCCACCGCATGATTCGAACTCGCATACACGATGCGCTTCACGCCCTGCTTCTGCGCGGCCGAATAGAGGTTGTACAGGCCGCGGATATTCGCTTCGAGCAGATCTTCGACCGGCGCCTCGACGGAAATGCCGCCAAGATGAACGACCGCATCCACGCCTTCGAGCAGCGCGTGAACGGCGGCTTCATCCGCGAGGTCGACAATCGATGCCTCTTCATGCGCCGCCACGTCGCCCAGCGGCGCGATATCTGTGACGCGCACCACATCGGCCCACGCGGCCAGCGCACCGCGCAACTGCTGGCCGAGGTTGCCGGCAGCGCCGGTGAGCAGAAGACGGCGGAAAGGTTTCTGCGCCGCCGGGCGGTCAAGGTTCGAGTCAGTCATATCTCAGTCTTTGTCGTGATTGCTACCGGTACTATCCGGTCACCGATCAGGTCACCGGCGCCGGATTGAACAGCGTCAACGCATTGTGGAGTTTGAGCTTCTCCGCGCAGGTCTCTTTACGTCCGCTTGCGACGTCGAGCATCAGGCGGAACAGTTCCCAACCCACGTCTTCGATCGTCGCGGCACCGGTTGCAATGGTACCGGCGTTGATATCCATCAGATCATGCCAACGGCGCGCGAGATCGGAGCGCGTCGCGACCTTGATGACGGGCACTTCCGCGAGGCTATACGGCGTGCCGCGGCCAGTCGTGAAGACATGCAGGTTGATGCCCGCTGCGACCTGCAGCGTGCCGCAGATGAAATCGCTTGCCGGCGTTGCGGCGTAAATCAAGCCCTTCTGGTTGACCTTTTCACCGGGCGACAACACGCCGGAGATGGCCGAGTTGCCCGACTTGATGATCGAACCCATCGCCTTTTCAACGATGTTCGACAAGCCGCCCTTCTTGTTGCCCGGCGTGGTATTGGCACTGCGGTCCGCGCCGCCGCGCTTCAGATAATCGTCGTACCACTGCATCTCGCGGATGATCGCGGCAGCCACGTCCGCATTGGCCGCTCGCGCCGTCAGTTGATCGACCCCGTCGCGCACTTCGGTCACCTCGGAGAACATCACCGTTGCACCCGCGCGCACCAGCAAATCGGTGGCAAAGCCCACGGCGGGATTCGCGGTCAACCCGGAAAATGCATCGCTGCCGCCGCATTGCACGCCGATCACCAGATCGGAGGCCGGGCAGGTCTCGCGGCGGCGATTGTTTAGCCGCTTCAAATGACCGTCGGCCATTCTCATGATCGACTCGATCATCGACTGGAAGCCGACGTGCGCTTCGTCCTGAAGCACCACCACGTCGCCGTTCAGATCGGCTTCGACGTCGCCGATGTCGGCCACTTCGGCGACATTCGCGGCAGCGGCAATCGGAATCGTGCCCGGCGGCATCAGCCGTTCAGGCTGCAGCTTCTCGCAACCGAGGCTGACCATCATCACTTCGCCGCCGAAGTTCGGATTCAGGCTGATGTTGCGCACGGTGCGGATTGGCACCATCGCGTCCGGCGCGTCGATCGCGACGCCGCAACCATAGGTGTGCCCGAGGCTCACTACATCGTCGACGTTCGGGTAGTGCGGCAGCAGTTCAGCCTTGATGCGCGTGACCGCGTGCTGAACCACGTCGGCGACGCACTGCACCGTGGTGGTGATCGCCAGAATGTTGCGCGAGCCGACCGAGCCGTCGGCATTGCGATAGCCCTCGAACGTGAAGCCCTCCAGCGGCGGCATCTCCGGCGCCTTGATGGTGGCGATCGGCAGATCTTCCAGTCCGGGCGGACTCGGCATGCGAATCACGTGTTCGTTGATCCAGCTGCCCTTCGGCAAAGCCTTGAGCGCGTAACCGATCACCACGTTATAGCGAATGACCTCGTCGCCTTCCGCGAGATCGGCCAGCGCGACTTTGTGCCCTTGCGGAACACGCTCGCGCAGCGCAAGACCATCGGGAAATACGGCGCCCTCACCCAGACCGCCGTCATTGACGACGATCGCGACATTGTCATTGGGGTGAACGCGAATGTAGAGCGGGGTTTGTTCCATTGCATCGATCCTTATGGCGGTTTCACGCCTGCTGCAGCAACCATTCATACGTCATCCTACAACATGGAAGATTGCGTGGATGTTCCGTATTTACCCTATGGCGTGCATTATGCCGTGAAAACACCGTTGAGTTAGTCGATTTGTTGTTGTACGATGACGTATAAGAAATCTCTATTTCTACATACCGACCCTATTCGACGCCCTGGATACTCATCATGACGACACCGCAGGAACTCAAGCAGATCGTTTCCGAAGGCCTTCTGTCCTTCCCCGTTACCGACTTCGACGAACAAGGCGATTTCCGCGCCGATACCTATGCCGAGCGCCTCGAATGGCTCGCTCCTTACGGTGCTTCGGCATTGTTCGTCGCCGGCGGCACGGGCGAGTTCTTCTCGCTCACGCATAACGACTACTCGAACGTCGTGCGCACGGCAACTGAAGTCTGCAAAGGCAAGGTGCCGATCCTCGCCGGCGCTGGCGGCCCGACCCGCGTGGCGATCGCGTATGCCCAGGAAGCCGAACGTCACGGCGCGAACGGCATTCTGTTGATGCCGCACTACCTGACCGAAGCCTGCCAGGAAGGCATCGCGGCGCACGCAGAAGAAGTCTGCAAGTCGGTGCCGAACATGGGCGTGATCATCTACAACCGCGCGAACTCCAAGCTTAACGCCGACATGCTCGAAGGGCTGGCCGAGCGCTGCCCCAACCTGATCGGCTTCAAGGACGGCGTGGGCGAGATCGAAAACATGGTGTCGATCCGCCGCCGCCTCGGCGACCGCTTCTCGTACCTCGGCGGCCTGCCGACCGCTGAAGTCTACGCCGCGGCCTACAAGGCGCTGGGCGTGCCGGTCTACTCGTCGGCCGTGTTCAACTTCATCCCGAAGACCGCGATGGATTTCTACCGCGCGATTGCCGCGGACGACCACGCTACCGTCGGCAAGCTGATCGACGAATTCTTCCTGCCGTATCTGGCGATCCGTAACCGCCGCCAGGGCTACGCGGTCAGCATCGTGAAGGCCGGCGCGAAGCTGGTTGGTCACAGCGCAGGTCCGGTGCGCGCACCGCTGACCGATCTGACCGAAGAAGAAATGGCGCAACTCGACGTGCTGATCAGGAAGCTCGGCGCGCAGTAACGCAGTCAGGCGCCACGCCGTGCGAACCTGGCCGAACCTGGCTCGCGCACACGGCACCGCAAAGAGCGCCCGGGACGGCAACGTCGCCGGGCGCTTTTTTACTGTGGTTTTGACAGCGCTTTTGGCCTCACTCGCTACGGCGTAGCCGCGCGGCGCCCCCACGACGAAGCGCCAGCCTGACGGGCCGTGACCGCGGCGGCCGGCCGATTGCGGCACGACCCATGGGAGTTCACTCCCTTGCAAAAGATTCAGGAGACAAGCATGGAAATGAGCCGCACGGCGAGCCCCGCCCACGCTGCGAAACGAACCAAAGTCCGCTACACGATTCTGCTGTTGATCTTTCTGATCACGACATTCAATTACGCGGACCGCGCCACGCTCTCGGTAACCGGATCCGCGATGCGCGCCGAGTTCGGCCTCGATGCGATCAAGATGGGTTACATCTTCTCCGCGTTCAGCTGGGCCTATGTTCTGTCGCAACTGCCGGCCGGGTGGCTGCTCGACCGTTTCGGCGCGCGGCGCGTCTACGCGGCAAGCATTTTTCTGTGGTCACTGTTTACGTTGCTGCAAAGCTCGATCGGCCTGCTGGGCAGCGCAGCCGCCGCCATCACCGCGCTGTTCGTGCTGCGCTTCGCAATGGGCGCGGCGGAATCGCCGGCGTTTCCGGCCAATGCCAAGGTCGTGGCCAGCTGGTTTCCCACGAACGAACGCGGCACCGCCTCCGCTATTTTCAATTCAGCGCAATACTTCGCGGCGGTGATTTTCACGCCGCTGATGGCATGGCTGACCCATGCGTTCGGCTGGCACACGGTCTATCTCGTCATGGGCGCGACCGGATTGTTGCTCGCCCTCACCTGGCTGAAGGTGATGAAGAACCCCGCCGACCACCCACGTGTCTCGCGCGCCGAACTCGACTACATCGAACAGGGCGGCGGCGTGGTGAACGGGCACAAGAAAGCAGTCCGGACTGCGGACATCGCCAGTGCCGGCGGCTGGTCGCTGGTACGTCAACTGCTGACCAACCGCATGCTGCTCGGCGTCTATCTCGCCCAGTACTGCATCAACGTGCTGACCTACTTCTTCCTGACGTGGTTTCCGATCTACCTCGTGCAGGCGCGCGGCATGACGATTCTGCAAGCGGGCCTGGTGGCGTCGCTGCCCGCGATTTGCGGATTCTCCGGTGGCGTGCTCGGCGGCATCCTGTCCGACGGACTGATCCGGCGCGGACATTCGCTCACCATCGCGCGCAAGGTGCCGATTGTCGGCGGCATGCTGCTGTCGGTGTGCATCATCGGCTGCAACTACGTTTCGACCGACTGGATCGTCGTCGCGCTCATGTCGCTCGCGTTCTTCGGCAAAGGCATCGGGGCGCTGGGTTGGGCCGTGGTAGCGGATACGTCGCCGAAGGAGGCCCTTGGTCTGTCGGGGGCTATCTTCAATATGTTCGGCAACGTCGCCGGCATCGTGACGCCCATCGTGATCGGCTACCTCGTCGCGAAGACCGGGTCGTTCAACGGCGCGCTGGTTTTCGTCGGCCTGAATGCCTTGCTGACGGTGTTCAGCTACCTCGTGATCGTGAAAGACATTAAACGGGTCGAACTGCGCCAAGGCTAGCAGTCAGGCTGTTATCGTACTTCTCTGGGCGCCGGCAAAACAAAGCGGCTTGCCCGCCTGGCGCCTGAAACCGGGCATCGACACCGAATCCGACGTCGATACCGAAAATGATCCGGCGTTTATATAATCAGTCGTCAGACGACGGTATAATGGATCGCAGGAAGTATCTGCAACTATCTGATTCAAGGGGCGTTTTCGATGGCTACACCACTGGCATCCGCGGCACCGCCACGACGCGCGCGCAATCTTGCCGAGTTTGTCGTCAGCTACGTCACCGAGCAAATTGCGTCTAACGCCTTGAAGCCCGGCGACAAACTGCCGACCGAATCGCAACTGATGGTCACGTTAAGCGTGAGCCGCACCGTCATCCGCGAAGCAATTTCACGCTTGCAGGCGGGCAAGATCATCGAGACGCGCCACGGCATCGGCAGTTTTGTGCTGGAACCGCAGCGCGAAAAGCTGGGCATCGACATGGTGCCCGCCACCACCTTGCGCGACGTGTTGTCGATCCTGGAACTGCGCATCAGCCTCGAAACGGAATGCGCCGGCCTCGCCGCTCAGCGGGCCAAGCCGGACGACCTCGCGCGCATGCGCGCCGCGCTCGATGCGATCGAGGCCACCCGCCACAACGGGCTGGATAGCGTCGATGCCGACCTGCAGTTCCATATCTCCGTGGCACGTGCAACCGGCAACCGGTATTTCGTCGACATCCTCACGCAAATGGGCAGCGCGCTGATCCCGCGCAACCGGCTCGACTCGGCGGGAATCGCGCGTGCCGAGCCCGACGCGTATCTGTCGCTCGTCAATCTGGAGCACGAAAGTATTCTCGAGGCGATCACGCGGCACGACGCCGAAGGCGCGCGCGCGGCGATGCGTATGCATCTGTCCAATAGCCGTGAGCGGCTGCGGCGCGCCAACGAAACGGCTGAAGCGAATAGCTGATTCTTTGCGCTGAACGACCGCTGATTCGTCACGCTGGACGCGAAAAAATGGCCGGGATATCCCGGCCATTTTTTCGTCTTACGCGGCGCCTACCTAGGCGCCGCTCATGTGCCGCTCATGCGCCACTCATGCATCGCTTAGCTGCGCGTGATCTCGCCATCGCGACGGCGCCACAGGTCCAGCGGATTGTCGTCAGCCAGCGACGCCGGCAGCAGATCCGCCGGGAAGTCCTGATAGCACACCGGACGCAGGAAGCGCTCGATCGACGTCGTCCCCACTGACGTCGCCCGGCTATCGGAGGTGGCCGGGAACGGACCGCCGTGCACCATCGCGTGTGAAACCTCGACGCCCGTCGGGAAACCGTTGATCAGAATCCGGCCAGCCTTGCGCTCGAGAATCGGCACCAGCTTCTTCGCCGCCGCCAGATCAGCGCTATCCATTTGCACCGTGGCGGTCAACTGACCGGCAAAGTGCTCGGCAACTGCGAGCATTTCCTGCTCGTCCTTGCAACGCACGATAGTCGACGCCGGCCCGAAAACCTCGTCCTCCAGTGCCGGCGTGGACAGGAAGGTCAGCGCGTCAGTTACGAACAAAGCCGCGCGCGCTTGCGTGGGGCCCGTCGCGTCAACGCCTTGCGCAACCGTTTCGACACCCCGGGTGGCCGCCAGCTTGCCTTCGCCCTCTTCATAGGCCGCGTGAATGCCGGCAGTGAGCATGGTCTGGGCCGGCTTACCGCCGAGCGCCTCGGACGCCGTTGCAACGAAGCCTTTGAGTGCGTCGCTATCGACGGCGATCGCGAGCCCCGGGTTGGTACAGAACTGCCCTGCGCCGAGCACCAGCGAATCGACGAAGCCACGCGCGATGGTCTCACCGCGTTGCGACAGCGCATTGGATAGGAGGAACACCGGGTTGATGCTGCTCATTTCCGCGTAGACCGGAATCGGCTCGGCCCGGGCGGCCGCGACACGCATCAGCGACGTGCCGCCAGCGCGCGAACCCGTGAAGCCCACTGCCTTGATCGCCGGATGCGCGACCAGCGCTTCACCGACGGAATTGCCGGCGCCGACGATCATCGAAAACACGCCTTCAGGCAAGTCCATGTCCTGCGCGACCTGTTGAATCACACGGCCGACCATCTCCGAGGTGCCCAGGTGTGCGCGATGGGCCTTCACCACCACCGGACAGCCCGCCGCGAGCGCCGCAGCGGTATCGCCGCCCGCCACCGAAAACGCGAGCGGGAAGTTGCTGGCGCCGAACACCGCGACCGGTCCGAGCGGAATCTTTTGCATGCGCAGATCGGAGCGCGGCAAAGGCTTGCGCTCGGGCAACGGCGAATCGAGCGTGGCGGCGAGCCATTGGCCGGCGCGTACGACTTGCGCGAACAGTTTGAGCTGGCCAGTCGTCCGGCCGCGCTCGCCTTCGAGACGCGCCTTCGGCAGGCCCGACTCTTCGTGCGCGCGCTGGATCAGCGCGTCGCCGAGCGCCGTGATGCCATCTGCGATACGCTCAAGAAACTCGGCACGCACCGCGAGCGGCAGATGCCGGTACGGGTCGAACGCTCTCTGCGCGAGTTCGCAGGCCGACTCGACATTCTCCACCGAGCCGCTGCCGAACACCGGCTCGGCGATGTCGGCTCCCGTGGTGGGATTGAACGCGCGCAAGGGTTTTTCCTCGCCGCGCACCGCTTTGCGACCAATCAGCATTTCGCCGGTAATAGACATTTCGCTTTCCTAGAATGGACATCTCAGATATAGGTCATCCTACAACATTGAGTGGCCTACGTGCAACCCGAAACCCTTACTCCGCGAGGAATTCGGGTTTACGTGGCAGTTACAAGCAGGCGGGCCGATGCTAATCTTAACCAAGATGTACGACGACCTATAACGTTCGGTTTGGGAAGCGTCGAAGCTTGTCCGGTCAATTGCAGTTCCAGGAGACATCCCCATGACAGCCGCCACGCCTTACCAGCCCTTGCCCAATAGCTTTCGCCGCGCCGTCTGCGGCGGCGAAACCCTGATCGGGTGCTGGGCTTCCCTCGCCAGCCCGATCGTCACGGAATTGCTCGGCATCGTCGGCTTCGACTGGATGCTGCTCGATGCGGAACACGCACCGAACGACGTTCTGACGCTGATCCCCCAGTTGATGGCGCTCAAGGACAGCCCGAGCGCGCCGGTGGTGCGCCCGCCCGCCAATGACAGTGTGTTCATCAAGCGGCTCCTGGATAGCGGTTTCTCGAATTTTCTGATCCCGTTTGTCGAGAGCGCCGACGACGCCGCCCGCGCTGTCGCCGCGACGCGCTACCCGCCGCAGGGCATCCGCGGCGTGTCGGTGAGCCATCGAGGCAATCGCTATGCGACCGTGCCGGACTACTTCGACATCGCCAACGACAACGTCTGCGTCATCGTTCAGATCGAAAGCCGCACGGCCGTCGACAACATTGACGAGATTCTCGCCGTGGACGGCGTCGATGCCGTTTTCGTCGGACCGTCCGATCTCGCGGCCGCCTACGGCCACCTCGGCAATCCGAACCATCCCGACGTGCAACAGGCGATTCTTCGCGTCTTCGAGCGCGCACAGGCCGCGGGCAAGCCGAGCGGCATCCTCGCGCCAGTCCAGGCCGATGCGGAGCGCTATATCTCGATGGGCTGCCGCGTCGTCGCGGTCTGTGCGGATATGGGGCTGCTGAAAGCCGCCGCACAAACGGTTCAAAAACACTTCATGCAGAAATAAGCGGATCGGAAGTAACGACGGCCGCTATGACATCCACGGAGAATTCCATGCAAAAAGCAGGCTTTATCGGACTCGGCATCATGGGCAAGCCCATGGCCGCCAACCTTCTCAAGAACGGCGTGGCCCTTGCTGCGTTTACGCGCAGCGGTGTGCCCGACGACCTCATCCAGGCGGGCGCCGTCGCGTGTGACAGCCCGGCCGCCGTAGCTGCACATGCCGACGTGATCTTCGTCATGGTGCCGGACACGCCGGACGTCGAACGCGTGCTGTTTGGCGAACAGGGACTCGCCGACGCCTTGCGCCCGGGACAAACCGTGGTCGACATGAGCTCGATTTCGCCGATGGCCACGCGCGAGTTCGCGGCCCGCGTGCGCGAGCACGGCGCGGACTATCTGGATGCACCGGTTTCAGGTGGCGAGGTCGGCGCCAAGGCCGGCTCGCTGACCATCATGGTGGGCGGCGAAACAGCGACCTTCGAAAGCGTCAAGCCGCTCTTCGACATGATGGGCAAGAACGTCACGCTGATCGGTGCCGTCGGCGCGGGCCAGGTGTGCAAGGTGGCCAACCAGGTGATCGTCGCCGCGACGATCGAGGCCGTCGGCGAAGCGTTGCTGCTCGCCTCCAAAGCCGGCGTCGATCCGGCGCGCGTGCGCGAAGCACTGATGGGCGGCTTTGCGTCCTCTCGCATTCTCGAAGTGCACGGTGAACGGATGACGAAGCGCGCCTTCGATCCGGGCTTCCGCATCGAGCTCCACCAGAAGGATCTGAATCTCGCGCTCTCCACGGCCCAGGCGCTCGGCGTCTCCTTGCCGAATACGGCCACCTGCCTGCAGCTCTTCAACGCCTGCGTGGCGCATGGCGGCAAGGCGTGGGATCACTCCGCCATGGTGCGCGCACTCGAAATACTCGCCAATCACGAAATCGGCCAGCAGACCGCCTAAACCCGCAGACCCGACTCCAGGCGCCGTTACCCGCTCTACGCAGATAGAGAAGAGGGAGCGGCGCATCCGCGCATTCACGGCCTGAGCGGGCCAGTCTGAACGACAACAGTTTTATGCTCATTCCTGGATTTTTATTACAAGTATTAAGGATGACTTACGACTAGAGAATCCGTTTCGATGTCCGCCGCTTATTCAGTTGACGGACTTGAAGAACCGCGTTCCATCAGGCATTGACGATCACTCACAACGCCCGCAGAGGGCAAGGAGACATCCGTGGCAACCCAGGATAAAAACAACGGCAAGCAGGCAACATCGAGAGTCACCGGCCAGAACGAACCGAATTCACCAAAACGCAGAGCGTTTATCGTGCTCGCGGGAACGTCCGCGGGCGCCACCCTGCTGGGCGGCCTGTCCGCCTGTGGCGGCAGCAGCGGCTCTTTAAACTCCACGCCGCCTGCATCGACTACGCCAACCGCGGCTGCGGACCCGATCTGGGGGCCGACCGGCCAGGCAACGGCAATCATCAACAAGCTTGCGGGCATCACCACGTCGACTTTCCCGGCTACTGATTTTCAGGTGACGAGCTACGGCGCGCGGACGCTGCTGGCGTCCGCCTTGATCCAGGCGAGCGCTTGGCCCGGTGGCGCGATTCCATGGGTGACGGGCTCGCAGGCCGCTGCGTCGCCGCAAAGCCCCGGCTCGAACGTGATGGTGCCGTGGGATATGACGGACACGACGTATGATTCGTGCTCCGCATTCAATGCCGCGATCCAGGCCGCGCATGCGGCGGGCGGCGGTCGCGTCGTGGTGCCTGCCGGCAATTGGTATTGCGGCGGCCCGATCGTGCTCCTGAGCAACGTAAATTTTCATTTGAGCTCCGGTTGCACCATCTATTTCAGCCCGAACCCGGCGGACTACGCGAAGAACGGTCCGTATCCGACGACGGCGAACGGCAATCTGTACTGGTCGCGCTGGCAGGCAAACGACTGTCTGAACTTCGGCGCGCCGATCTATGCGTACCAGCAGAACAACATCGCGCTGACCGCCGACGACAACACCTGCGTTCTGAACGGTCAGGCGATGACGCCAATGCAGTTGAGCACCCAGCCGCCCACGTCGTGTTGGTGGACATTCAAGGGCTCGACTGGCGAGTACGGTTACGTGAAACCGGCTACGGGCGGAGCGCCGGTTTCGCAAGCTGACGCCAACACCGGCGCCACCACCTACTCGGCAAACGGCGCATCCTACCCGGGCAACATCGCCTTGACGAGTCTGCCTGCTGCCCAGATTACGAATCCGCAGGCCAACGTGTCGTTCACGAATCAGGATGGCACCACGACGACGCTGCTGAAACTGCTCACGGCTTCGGGCTGGAATCAGGATCAGAACTATCTGCCCGCGCTGTCGGAGCTCGGCGTGCCGGTCCTGCAGCGCGTCTTCGGCATGGGCCACTTTCTGCGGCCGTGCATGATCGAGTTCATCGGCTGCAACAACGTGCTGCTTCAGAACTACCACACGCAGAACACGCCGTTCTGGCAGCATCATCCCACCGATTGCACGAACGTCGTGATCGACGGTGTGTTTGCGGACAGCATCGGCCCGAACAACGACGGCTTCGATCCGGATGCGTGCAATTACGTGCTGGTGCAGAACGTTCAGTTCAATACCGGCGACGACTGCATCGCCATCAAGTCCGGCAAGTGTCTCGACACGCAGTACGGCCCAATGCAGAACATCGTGGTCCAGAACTGCACGATGCAGAGCGGCCACGGCGGCCTCACGATCGGCAGCGAAATGAGCGCGGGCGTGGAAAACGTCTACGCGCGCAATCTGACGATGGAGAATGCGAATTGGGCGACCAATCCGCTGAACATCGCGCTTCGCTTCAAAACCAACATGAACCGTGGCGGATTCATCAACAACGTATGGATCAATGGCGTGACGTTGCCCAACGGCGTGAACCTGACGGGCAAATACGGCGGCGGCGCGCTGGGCTCGAGCTATCCGGGTTCGGTCCCCGGTACGGGCACGGTCGGTCTCACGGCTAACCCGTCTACCGGCCAGGGCGGCCTGATCACGTTCGACTGCGATTACAGCCCCTCGGGCGATGCGGTGCGCTGGAACCCGGCGACGATCAACAACGTCAACATCACGAACGTGAACGCGACCAACACGTCGGGTGCGGTGAGCTATACGCTGACATCGGGTTTCTCCGCGACGTCGGGTTCGTGCTTCCAGGCGATCGTCGCGCAGGGTCCGGTGGCTGCGGACTACAACGGCCCGCTGCCTGTACCTGCGGTGCCGCCGATTACCGGCGTGACGATCTCGAACTGCAACCTTGGGACGCCGATCTGCACGGGGCCGGCAACGACAACCACGCCGGGGCCGGTCTTCGTGAACAACGTGAAATCCATCACGCTCAGCAACGTAGTGATCGGTGGCGTCACGTATAACAGCTCGCTGGTAGGCTGACGGACAAGCGGTCTCCGGCGTGCACCATGCCGGAGACCTTGCGTGACGTCTTATGCCGGCCGTTCGACGACTTACAACACGACGGTGGTCGATCAGCGCTAAGCGGGAGATAAAACAAATGGCGGCGCCCTCGGGCGCCGCCATTTTCACTACTCGTTCACTACCCGGCGCGATTCGCGGCCCCAAGCCTAACCGTTACTTACTTGGCCGCAGCACTCGCTGCCACCCAGCGCGGGTCGATTGTCCTGTCGCCGCTTCGGGCCAGCAGACACACCACGGCAGCCGCGATGATGTCGAACACCGCCAGCACCACAAACAACGGGCTGTATCCGATCTGCGTGACCAGCACGCCGAACAGCGCCGTGAACGCCGCCGCGCCCAGATAGCCCGCCATGCCGCCCATGCCCGTGGCGGTGGCAACTTCGTTCTTGCCGAACATGTCGGAGGTGATCGCATACAGCGCACCCGACAGGGTCTGGTGGGCAAAGCCGCCGACGCACAGCAGCGCAACCGCTGCATAAGGACTCGCCACCAGCCCGACGCAGGCCGGCCCGATCATGCAGAGCGCGCCGACAACAAAGACCATCTTGCGCGACGTGAACAGCGAGACTTTCGCGTACTTATGAAACAGCGGGCTGAGGTAGCCGCCGAGCACGCAGCCGATATCCGCAGCCAGAAAAGGCATCCACGCGTACAGCGCGACTTCCTTCAGGTTCATGTGCCGCTCGGTCATCATGTACAGCGGAATCCACGCGTTGAAAGTCTGCCAGGCCGGCTCGGAAAGAATCCGCGGAATACCGATTGCCCAGAAGTCGCGGCTGCCGAGCATGGAGGCCCAACTGCGTTTGACCGCGCCGGCTTCGCTGTGCTTCGCCTCCTGCCCACTGAGGATGTAATCGCGCTCAGCGTCGCTCAACAGCTTCTGTTTCTGCGGGTGCTTGTAAAGCAAAATCCACAGCGCACTCCAGACAATCCCCGCCACGCCGACGATCAGAAAAGCCCACTGCCATTGACCGTGCAACAGCGCCCAAACGACCAACGGCGGCGCCAGCAACGCGCCGACGGACGAGCCGATATTGAACCAGCCGATCGCAACGGAACGCTCCTTGGCCGGGAACCACTCGCTCGTCGCCTTGACGCCGGCCGGGATGCCCGCCGCTTCGGCGATACCGAGCACGCCGCGGAAGAACGCCAGACTGCGCCAGCCCGTCGACCATGCCGCCGCGGCACAGGCCAGCGACCAGGCCAGCGCGAACGCGGCAAAGCCGATCTTGGTGCCGACGGTGTCGAGCACGTAGCCCGCGACCGGCTGCATGAAGGCATAGCAAAGCTGCCACGCCACCACGACGTGCGAATACTGCGCGGTCGTGATGTTGAGGTCCTTCATCAGCGTCGGCGCCGCCACCGACAACGTATTGCGCGCGAGGTAATTGATGATGAGCCCGGCCGCGACCAGGCTGACCATCCACCAGCGGATGCCCTTGATTTTCATGACTGCGTCTCCTCGTATTCCTTAACTAATCAGACGGGCTGGCCCGCGCTGCCTTTGTTCGCGCTGTCCTTACTCACATTTTCGTCGCGCGAGTAGTCGATGCCGACGAAGCTGCCGCCCTGGTAACGCTGACCCAAGGCATCGAGCGGGTTCGGCCGCGCCAGTATTTCCTCGGCGTAGACCTCGGCATCCTGCGTCGGTCGATAACCCAAGCGCTCGGCGTCGCTGTTGTCCCACCAGCTACGTTTGTTGGCCGAGACGCCCCATACGGTGATGAACCCGACGTCCTCTGCCTCGACACAGCGATCGAGGAAATGCATCAGGTCGCGATGACCGAACCAGGTGCTCAGGTGCCGCTGCTCGGTCGGCCGTTCGAGACAACTGCCGATGCGCACGCAAATACTCTCGATACCGTGCTTGTCCCAATACATGCGCGCGAGTGCTTCGCCCCACACCTTGCTCAGGCCGTAGAAACCGTCCGGGCGCAGCGCACAGTCGAGATTGAGATGTTCGGTGACGGGATACATGCCGATCGCATGGTTCGAGCTGGCAAACACCACGCGCCGAACGCCTTGCCGGCGCGCACCTTCGTACACCTCGACCAGCGCGCGCAGGTTGTTGTCGATGATTTCCGGCAGCGGGCGCTCCACGCTCGTGCCGGCGAAGTGAATCAGCACGTCGACACCCGCCAGCAGGCGATCCACGACGGCGGGATCGCGCAAGTCGCCATGCATCACATCCTCGCCTTCCACCAGTGGCACCAAGGCTCTCGAGCCCGCAGCCGACCGCAAGGGGATCCCGCGCGCGACCAACGCCGCGCGTACTACTGAGCCGAGCTGGCCGCCGGCCCCACTCAGGGCAATCTTCTTCATAAGGTTCCTTTACAGCGTCGCGCGCGATTAGAGCCGGGGACGGCAAGCAGTTGAGCCGTGGCGGCATCGGGCCGAGAATGGCCCCGTAGTTGTACGATAACGTACTATCTGCGATCCCGAGGTCAATTTCAACCAGGCACTTACCCGTAGTGGGCTTCATTGCATGGCAATTTATCTTTAATAAACAATCACGTACGGCCCGCCTTATTTATATGACGTCGTATAACAAATGATGCAAATTAACGCCGAGTCATGGACCATCCAGCGCATACGTCCGGTTGACTCGATGGGCACCGACGCTCGAGCGCGCGTTGTCGGACGCGCGTAGACTTGACGCGCATGCGCAACATCGAACTGCGGCGCGCTCGCGGCGACGTCGCCCTTCCCACCACGATCCATTTTCGGCTCAGCGGCTTCCCATGCCAGACACCACCCGTTCCGTGCTTTCCGTCGCTGTGCCGGCCGAATCCGGCGTGGCCCGCCTGTACGATGCCCCGGACCTCGCAGACGCGTACGCCGTCCGCTTGCCGGACGACGCCATTGACGATCCCGAATTACTCGCGCGCTTTCTGTTCGCACACCAGGCGGGATGGGTTGCGAAACTCTTGAGCCTGCGCGATGCGCTGGTCGTCCGCTTCGGAATCAAGACGGCGAAGCAGTTGCGCGCGGCAGGTTCGCGCGACGCCAGGGAACGAGTCGACATCTTCAGAATCTACACGCGCAGCGCGCGCGAGATCATCCTCGGCGAGAACGACAGCCATCTCGACTTCCGGCTCTCGGTGTTGCAGCAAACGCGCGCTACGCACGAGGGCAGCGCGCGCTATTTGATCCTGTCCACCGTCGTGCATTGCCACAATGGGCTTGGTCGTTTCTATATCTTCGCCATTGCACCGTTCCACCGGCTGGTGGTTCGCTCATCCTTGAGCCGGGCGGCGCGCATCGGCTGGCCGACGGCTTGACCGGCGCCGTCGCAGGCAGGCACGGGTGCGGCTGACGCAAGGCAATCGCCGTACGCGGCCGCACTCGCCGCGTCAGCGTATTACGCGCTGATAAATTCCAGCAGATCGGCATTCACCTTGTCCGCCTCGACGGTGCACATGCCGTGCTGCCCGCCCGGGTAGACCTTCAGCGTGGCGTTCTTCACGATCTTCGCCGTCTTGCGGCCTGCCGAGTCGATCGGCACTGTCAAGTTGCTGGAGATGGGGCGGTAAAGTGAAGCGATGGAGAAGACGCCCGTGAACATAAGCGTCAGCTGGACTGCCATGTGAGGACCGGTCCAGGTGTCACGGTGATGCTTGCGACGACAACGGCTAGTAAGCGAACAACCTGGCGATCTGAAAGCAATCAGCAGTGCCCTGCCACGCAGGGTATGGCCTCAGCTTCTGACGATGATCGTATTCATCGCAGCGATCAGGAGCGCAACACGCAGGGTTTTCGCCGGCAGATCAATTGTGCCGCGCAGACGACTCGATCGAGGAGGATGTCATCCCCCTGCTTCGCTAGCCATCCGTAACATCCATAAATCCGGACCTTAACCGATCTGTCAATACAGATCACCAGATCCAGTCCTGATGCGGCTCGCAGACAAATTTAGCCGCCCCGGGAAACCGGCAAACAGTTGAACGCTTTGTGGACCATCGCGATGGTACGAATGCCTGGCGCCCGTCGGACGCGGGTGTACTTCGAACGCTGAACCATACTTACCAGCTCCAGGCATATAGCAGTGGCCGCCTGACTGATGGCCGACGAACACGGCGTATCTCAGTACGCGATATATGGCCCCTTTCCTCCAGGCGTCGATTGTTGCTCGACGGCAGCATAGATGTTACGCCCGTAGAAAAATGGCATGCCCCAGACGAAGAGTGTCGAGGTGGCGAATGCCGGACCGGCAAGCAGCGGCATCACCGAATCGCCGGCATCATTCAGCCTGAGTTCCGCAGCATTGCCGACAGAAAATGAGACAGCACTGATCGCACCATTCACGCCTTCAATCATTGCGCTCAACTGCTGCGTCGATGCAGGGCAGTAAAACGAGTTGTTTGGCGTTGCGCAGATAGGTAGCGCACTGGTTTGAAAGAAGAGCCCGGTCGAGCCGCTGTCCATGATGCTCCTCGAGTAGGTCGTGCCATTTTGCACTGTGCTGAACGTGCCGGTGGACGGACTGACTCCGATCACCTGTGCACTGCCCAAGCCGTTATTGCTCTGCGTGCCAATGCCAAACACCAGTTGCCCACTGAGCGAGGCTTCGCCGCTTGACGACGCGGCTGGCAAGCGCAAAATCGAACCGTTGTTATCGGTCGCGAAGTAGGGAATCGGATTGGCAACCTGCACGCTTTCGGCGACAGCGATCGATGTGCAACTGGTCCCGACGCAACTGTAGTAGGTCGCCGGCACTGCATTCTGCACGCAGGCCGGACCGCAATCGCGCTTGAACACGCCAATGCCGAGTACTCCGTTGGCCGCCAGACTTGTAGGGGTGTTCCGCGACGCGCCGACACTGCTGCAGTCCGACGGCGTTGCGCTGTAGTCCTGATCGATCACCTGAATCGGCAGCGACGCGGCTTTTTCACCGGATATCTGCACGTCGGCAAGCCGCACCGAGCCCCATGTATAACCGTCGAAAAACTGCATGCATTCTGCAAGCGGATTGCCCGCGCCATCCTGCTCCTGCGGCAGTGCCAAAGACACGGGCAATTGGGCGGCGAACACCCGTAGCCCCGAGGAGCCGGTGTCGACTTGCACGTGATCAATGGTTTGACACTCCGTCGTGCCCGGCACGCACAGCGTGACGCTGACGAAGGGTATATTCGGCACACCGACTACGCCGAAATCGACGGTCACCGCGGCTGCGTTAGAGGCTAGCGCTTGGGGCGCGGGAGATATATTCGTGAGCGATTGCGCGGGTGCCGACGTGCCGGATGAACTGCTGCTCCCGCCGCCGCCGCATCCGACCACCAACACTGCAAGCAATGTAGCGGCGATCAGCTTTAAAAGCCAATCTGAATTAAGGAGCAAACCCGCAGCGCGCATGATAGCTCCGCTATTGAATGACGCTCGCATCGACGCCAGCGGGGAGCGCTTGAGGCAGATATGCGTAACCCGCGAACGCACGTAAATGGCCGCCCGAGAACACCACCAGCGCATCGTTCGAGACGGCAAGCGGGGTCGCCCGGCGCGTCGCGGTGGCCGCGACATATTGATCGAAAGCCTCGCCCAGCGCAGCCTTCAGGTTCGGCAAGGTCGGGCCTTCCCACGCGACGCCGAACACGATTCCGTTCGCCGCGACATACTCGCGCACCACGGTGCCTGACGGCAGCGTAATCAGATGCACCGTGTACGCGATCTGCGATGTGGCGCCGTGTGCCGTGGCACACATGCGAAGCTGATCGCTGCCTACGCTGCTGACTTTTTCGCCAAGGGCGGCGTGTGCGGGTAAAGACAGCGCACAAGTCACCACGAGCGTTGCACGAGCAATGCCGATACGATATATCGCTCTCATGAGCCTCCCCTCCAGATGAAAACACCCTGACGGGCCGCCCTCATCAGCTCCATTTAATATGTAATGCGAAATATTCGTCCGACTTTTATGGATTTGTTTTTCGATGGCCCCGCCGCTTGCGTCGAAAACGCATTGGCCTCTCCATAATCACGCGTGCGAGGTTTTGGTATCGCTTCCGTGGCTTGTTTCAGGCTTGATGCGGGCCGCAACACATTCGCTTGTAACGCTCATCCAGCAATGACCGTGCCATGAGGACGCAAATGCTTGCCACGCGACAAGCGGCGTTGTTCCAGTGCGGTCGACGAGTGCCAGACAGGCGCCGTAATGTTTCGCTACCGTTACATGTCAGAGGCTTGACCTTAGTTGGAAATGCTCATTTCGTATCTAAGCGGTCACGTCCAAGCCACCCCACGCGTCCAGCGCGCATAAGGCCAGAGCGGGGGTTCCTATCGAATATTCAGGTGCAGCCAGACGTCAACGAACAAGAATCGAAGTGCCGCAAAACCTGTCTCAACATTGAGACGGAATGTGGGCCGCATTGTCATCAGCGCGCAGGTAGTGAAACGGAAAGCAGGCGGGATTTTCTATGCTGGTCACGCGACACGGCCCAGGATATCGCGTTCCGCACGACTCAATCCAACCGAACAGCTAGTTGCGCCAACGCCGTCGTAACCGCTCATCGCGGTCCTGCCTTCGCCCTCTTTCCGTCGTTCGATTCCGTGCCGGGCAATGCCTTGGCAGTTTGCTGAATGACATCAGCAAACTGCAAGGTGGTCTGCTTGCGCACAAATAACATATTTGTTATCACGAACGTGGAACGGAAAATCGTCATGCTTCACAGCTTCGTGAAGAAGTCGCAACACACGCCGCGTAACGAACTGGACGTGGCGCGCAAAAGACTGCTGGAGATCAGAAATGGCAACCCATAAGGCAATGCGCGAACGGGCGCTCGCCGATCCCGAAGTACGCGCCGAATACGAGCGGCTGAACCGCGAAGAATTCGCGCTGCTCGATCAGATGCTCGCCGCGCGCCGCGAAGCCGGCTTGACGCAGGCGCAAGTCGCCGAGCGCATGGGCACGAAAGCACCGGCCATCACCCGGCTGGAACGAGCACTGGCTTCGGGGCAGCACTCGCCTTCTGTCGACACGTTGCGCCGATACGCGGCCGCGTGTGGCAAGCAACTGTTTATCTCGATCGCGTAGCCGGCGCCGCTACTCCTGCGGCTCCTGCTGTTCTTGCGCTTCGATCGCCCGTTTCACGCGCATTAATTCGACGGCATGCGCCTTCTGATCTTTCTGTATGCGCTCGGTCGGGCCCACGACTGAAAGACCGTACAGGTCCCCGCCAATCGTCAAAGCGACCGCGATCGCCGACAATTCCGGCGCGCTCTCGCCGAGATTGGCGCACCAGCCGTTAGCCTTTGCAGCCGCCGCTTGCGCGACGAGCGCGGGCAAGTCGGCAACGGTCGCAGCGGTGAAGTGTTCGAACGACAATTGCGCGCCGAGTGACTGCTGCGCGGCGGCATCGAGCTCACCGAAAATCGCCTTGCCGATCGAGTTCGCGTGCAAGGGCCGCAACTCGCCGGGCGCGCGCGTGTAACGAATCGCCTTGGTCGACTCGACCACATCGAGATACACCACAGCGGTACCGTGGATCTTGCCGAGCACCGCCGTCTCGCCGCTCGCGTCGCGCAATTCGACGAGCCGCGGATGCACCATCTCCACGATCGGATCGACCGCATTGATGGCGCTCGCGAGCATCTGCAAACGACGCGTCGGATAGTAGCCGCCGCGTTTTCTGACCTCGTACAGATAGCCGCGGCTCACGAGCGTGCGAGCGAGCGCGAGACAACTCGACACCGGCACGTTCAGCAAACGCGCGAGTTCGGTGAGCGGCAGCGGCCGTTGCTCGGCGGCGAACAATTCGAACAGGTCTAACGTGCGGGCAACGAGTTTGACATCCATGGCGGTGGGGTGAAACGCTGATTCAGGGCCGCCTTGCGTTGTACACCTCAAGGCACGACGCGCCGCTCACTGACAAAGCATGCAAAGCGAAGCCTCAGTACGACTTCGGCAGGCCCAGCACTTTCTCTGCGATGAAACACATGATCATCTGCGGGCTCACGGGCGCGAGCCTCGGAATCATACACTCCCGCAGATAGCGTTCGACGTGATATTCCTTCGCATAGCCCATCCCGCCGAGCGTGGCGATCGCCGTCTGGCATGACTGGAATGCGGCTTCCGCAGCGAGGTACTTGGCCGCGTTCGCTTCGGCGCCGCAGGGCTGGCCGGCATCGTAGAGCGAGGCGGCTTTGAACACCATCAGGTTGGCCGCTTCGAGTTGCATCCAGGCTTGGGCGAGTGGATGCTGGATCGCCTGGTTCTGGCCGATCGGCCGGCCGAACACCACGCGCTCCTTCGCGTACTGCGTCGCGCGCTTCAACGCGACCTGACCGAGACCGACGGCTTCGGCGGCAATCAGGATGCGCTCGGGGTTCAGGCCGTGCAGCAGATAGCGAAAGCCCGCGCCTTCGTCGCCGATACGATCTTCAACGGGCACGCGCAGATTGTCGATGAACAGCATGTTCGAATCGACCGCCTTGCGGCCCATCTTCTCGATCTCGCGCACTTCCACCCGCTCGCGGTCGAGGTCGGTATAGAACAGCGTGAGACCGTCGGTCGGTTTGGCGGCCTGCTCGAGCGGCGTGGTACGGGCGATGATCAGCATCTTGCTCGCGACCTGGGCCGTCGAGATCCAGATCTTGCGGCCGGTCAGCACGTAGTGGTCGCCGTCGCGCACGGCCTGGGTCTTCAGATGCGTGGTGTCGAGCCCGGCGTCCGGTTCCGTGACCGCGAAGCAGGCTTTGTCGCGGCCCTCGATCAGCGGCGGCAAAAAGCGGCGCTTCTGTTCTTCGTTGCCGAACACTTGTACAGGGTTCAGCCCAAAGATGTTCATATGCACCGCGGAGGCTCCTGACAACCCCGCTCCCGAGCCACTGATCGTGCGCATCATGAGCGCGGCCTCGGTCATACCGAGACCCGAGCCGCCATATTCCGGCGACATCGCGATACCGAGCCAGCCGGCATCGGCCAGCGTGCGATGAAAGTCGTGCGGAAAACCGCCGTCGCGATCGCGAGCGAGCCAGTACTCGTCGTCGTATTTTTCGCAGAGCTTTTCGATCGCGGCCTGGATCGATTGCTGGTCTTCGGTGAGATCGAAATTCATATCAACGTCCTGGGTGATCACTGCTGGGTCGTTACTGCTGGGTCAATACTGCTGAGTCGTTACTGTTTAGTACCTGCGCTTATCCGAACACAGTCAAAGCGCACTCAAAGCGGAAACACGCCGACCAGCACCGCGGTCAACACCATGATGATCGTGGCGGCGAACAGAAAGGGAATCGTGAACTTCTGGTGCTCGGCAAGTTCGACGCCGGTCAGGCCGACGATCAGAAACGTCGCGGGCGTGAGCGGGCTAACCGGAAAACCGGTCGTCATCTGACCGAGCAAGGCGGCCTGCGCCATCTGCACCGGCGGCACACCGAGAATCTTCCCGCTCTCGGCCAGCACCGGCAGAATGCCGAAGTAAAACGAATCGGGATCAAACAGCAGACTCAAAGGCATCGAGACGAGCCCGAGCACGAACGGCATATGGCGCGCGTGCTCGACCGGCACGTGCTGCACCATCACCTGCGCCATCGCCGTGAGCATGCCGGTGCCGGACATGATGCCGGTGAACGCGCCCGCCGCCAGCAGCACGCTCGCCATCATCAATGCGGCTTTGGCGTGCGCGTCGATACGCTCGCGCTGCTGCTTGACGTCGGGATAGTTGATAATCAACGCGGCCACCGTGCCGAGCATGAACATCACCATCGGATCGACGATGCCCGACACCAGCGTGACCAGCACGATCAGCGTCAACGCGAGGTTGATCCAGAAACGGCCGGGACGGCGCAGCGCCTGTTCTTCGGGCGTCAGTTCGCGCGGCGTGACCGCGACCGTTGCTGCACTCGCCCGATCGAGACCGAGGCGCTTTTCTTCGCGTTTGCCGAGCACATAGGCGGTGCCGAACACGAAAATCAGGCCGACGATCTGCACCGGAATCATCGGATAGAAAATCACCGTGCCGGGAATATGCAAGGCCGCCGAGGCCCGCAGCATCGGCCCCACCCACGGCAGAAAATTGACACCCGCCGCCATCGACGCAACACACGCGAGAATCCGTTTGTCGATGCCGAGGCGCGTGTACAAAGGCAGCATCGCCGGCAACGTGACAAGAAAGGTAACCGCGCCGGATCCGTCGAGGTGAATCAGCAGCGCGAGCAACGCCGAACCCATCACAATGCGCGTCGGATGGCAGCCGACCACGCGCAATACGCCATTGATGATCGGATCGAGCATGCCCGCATCCGTCAGGATGCCGAAGAACAGAATGGCGAACACGAACATGCCGGCTACCGGCCCGATGTTCTGCACGCCGTGCACGATGTACTTGCCCGTCGACAACCCGAAGCCGGCGACGAGCGCCGCCACGATCGGCACGATGATCAGCGCGACCAGCGGCGACAGGCGCTTCGTGATGATCAGCCCGAACAGCGCGACGATGGCAACCGTGCCGATCAGCGCGAGCATTGTGTGGCTCCTTGCGTGCTGGACGTCCACTCAAAGGGCCCTATAAAACGGGATGTGAAACCCGACGGCGAGCGTCGTCCTGCGCGGTTAATGCACATGCTGTCTCCTTGGCGGCACGCGGCCGCGCTTTGTTGTATCGACGGGATTTATCGAGGCAATGCGAAAACTTCAGTCGTCCGCGGGCGGTTTGCCGAACACCTGCTCGGCGTGCTCATTGAGCGCCGGAGGCGTACTGCGGTAACTGGCCGGTGTGCGGCTCAGTTTGATCGGCGACGCAATGCCCTTGTACGTGCCCATCTCCACCCGCATGCCGCGATGCGCCGTATGCGGATGCTCCAGCGCCGCACCCAGCCCAAGCACCGGCGCGCACGGCACGCCGCGGCGAATCAGCGTGTCGGCGAGCAACTCGCCTTCCCACGACGCAAAGCGCTTCTCGAGTTCGGCGCGCAATTCGCGGCGATGCGCGCTGCGCTCCTTGTTGCTGGCAAAGCGGGGATCGTCGACGAGCGGCTGCGCATCAATCACAGCGCACAGTCCCGCGAACTGCGAGTTGTTGCCCACCGCCAGAAAAATATCGACGCTGCCCGTGTGGAACATGTCGTACGGCGTGATGTTCGGATGCGCGTTGCCGCTGCGTTGCGGCTCCTTACCCGAGTAGAACCAGTTCGGCGTGTGCGGATGCAGGATCGACAACGCACTGTCGAACAGTGTCGATTCGACGAACTGACCAAGTCCACTCGTCTCGCGCTCGCGCAGCGCCATCAGGATGCCGAGCGCCGCGTTCAGCCCGGTGACCAGATCGACGATCGGCACGCCGATACGCAGCGGCGCGCCGCCCGCCTCGCCGTTCACGCTCATCAAACCGGTCAGCGCCTGCACGGCAGCGTCGTAGCCCGGCAAGGCGCCGAGTGGACCGTCCGCGCCAAAGCCGGACACACGGCAATGCACGAGGCGCGGAAAGCGCGTCTGCAAGGTGTCGTAGCCAAGGCCCCAGCGCTCCAACGTGCCGATCTTGAAGTTTTCGACGAGCACGTCGGCGGTCTCGAGCAGCGTCAGCAGTTTCTGACGGTCGGGCTCCTGCGTCAGATCGAGCGCCACACCAAGCTTGTTGCGGTTCACGCCGACGAAATACGAGGCTGTGTCGCCGTCGAACGGTGGCCCCCATGTGCGCGTTTCGTCGCCGTTAGGCGGTTCGACCTTGACGACCTCCGCGCCGTGGTCGGCGAGGATTTGCGTGCAGTACGGACCACCCAGCACGCGTGACAGATCGATGATGCGAAGCCCCTCGAGCGAACCGGGCGTGAGATTGAGCAAGGCTTGTCTCCTGATTGGGCGATGACGGCCCATGACCGTTAATTCCTGTGCACGAATAAAACTTTATGCGCAGGAAATATTGAAGTCAAGCGGGTTGCGGGGAAACACCAGGCCGATGCAATCGGCCGAGAACGCACCGGTGCCACATTGTTGCAGCGCGGTCTATTGCCGCAGTTCCGCACCGATCACGAGAAACACACGCAAGCGCGTATTAAGGAAAACTTGATACCCATCAAGGCTTTGCCGTCTCAAAAACGAAAAACCGCGTAAAACAACGCGGTTTTTTGACGCAGGTCGCGTTGCAGCAAAAAGCCGCGCCTTCCCCTACTCTTGCGCCATCTGCCCAGCGCAGTGCGCACCGACAACGGTCGACGCGCGTAGTCCGCCTCCGGGCATGACGCATCTAAAGCACTTCACGCTCATGAACTCCGCAATTTCGGCATTCGACCTCGCCCGCATTCAGTTTGCGTTCACCGTCTCGTTTCACATTGTTTTTCCGGCGCTCAGCATCGGTCTCGCCAGCTTCATCGCCGTACTCGAATGGCGCTGGCTGAAAACCGGCAAGGCGTACTACAAAGATCTTTGTCTGTTCTGGTCGAAGATCTTCGCAGTGGCCTTCGGTATGGGCGTCGTCTCCGGCGTCGTGATGAGCTATCAGTTCGGCACCAACTGGTCAGGGTTCTCCAGTTTCGCCGGACCCATCACCGGACCTCTCCTGATGTACGAGGTCATGACCGCGTTCTTCCTCGAAGCGGGCTTCCTCGGCATCATGCTGTTCGGCTGGCAGCGCGTCAGTCCGCGCGCCCACTTCGGCGCCACGCTAATGGTGGCAATCGGCACGCTGATCTCGACCTTCTGGATTCTCGCGTCCAATAGCTGGATGCAAACGCCGCAAGGCTTTGAAGTCGTGAACGGCCATGTCGTGCCGCTCGACTGGTTCAAGATCATCTTCAATCCGTCGTTCCCGTACCGGCTTGCGCATATGGCGCTGGCGGCATTCATCGTTGCGGGGCTGGTGGTGTCGGCGGTGGGCGCATGGCATCTGCTGCGCGGCCGGCGCGATCCCGCCGTCAAGAAGATGTTCTCAATGGCGCTCTGGCTGCTCCTGATCCTCACGCCGATTCAGGCATTCGTCGGCGATCAGCATGGTCTGAACACGCGCAAGTATCAGCCGGCCAAGATCGCCGCGATCGAAGGTCTGTGGGAAACCGAGAAAGGTGGCACCGCGCTGAATCTGTTCGGCATTCCTGATATGCAAGCGGAGACCACGCGCTATGCCGTGTCGATTCCGCACCTCGGCAGCCTGATCCTCACGCATAGCTGGGACGGCGAGATTCGCGGCCTGAAGGAATTCCCGCCGCAAGACCGGCCGAACTCGACGGTGGTGTTCTGGAGCTTCCGCATCATGGCCGGGCTCGGCGTGCTGATGATCCTGATGTCTCTGGCCGCATGGGCGCTGCGCCGCCGCGAACGCCTGTTCGAAGCGAAGTGGTTCCAGCGAGTCGCGGTCGCGATGGGCCCGACCGGCTTCATCACGTTGCTGGCAGGTTGGGGCACCACGGAAGCAGGCCGTCAGCCGTGGGTGGTGTACGGCGTGATGCGCACCTCGCAGGCGGTGTCGCCGCTCACCACGCAGCAGGTCGGCATTTCGCTGATGGCGTTCGTGGTCGTGTACTTCCTCGTATTCGGTACCGGCATCTACTACATGCTCAAGCTGATGCGCGCGGGTCCGGCACTGCCGGGACACACGCCGCACGGCGTGCCTGAGCACACGCCGAATCAGACCGCGCGCCGCCCGCTCTCCGCCGCCGATCACATGATCGACGCCGCCTGACCTCACCCGCTTTACTCCCTGTTTGCGAGAAAGAAAATGGACGTAACCGTAGCGTGGGCCGCGATCATCGCGCTGGGCCTATTCATGTACGTGGTGCTGGACGGCTTCGATCTGGGCATCGGCATCGTCTTTCCGTTCTTCCCCGATGAGAAAGAACGCGACCTGATGATGAATACCGTCGCGCCGGTGTGGGACGGCAACGAAACCTGGCTGGTGCTCGGTGGCGCCGCGCTGTTCGCAGTGTTTCCGGTGGTCTACTCGACCGTGCTGTCCGCGCTGTATCTGCCGCTGATCTTCATGCTCGTGTGCCTGATTTTCCGCGGCGTGTCGTTCGAGATTCGTGCCAAGGCCAAGCGCACAAAACATCTGTGGGATCTAGCGTTCATCGGCGGCTCGGCGGGCGCGACGTTCTTTCAGGGCATCGTGCTGGGCGCGTTCCTGCAAGGCATCCCGGTGATCGACGGCGGCTATGCGGGTGACGCCTTCGGCTGGCTCACGCCGTTCAGTCTGCTGACGGGCCTCGGCCTGCTTATCACTTACGCGTTGCTCGGCTGCTGCTGGCTGGTCGCAAAGACCGAAGGCGATCTGCAACGCCGTCTGCATCGCGTGGTGTGGCCGCTGACGCTCGTGCTGCTCGGGTTCATCGCGATGGTTAGTCTGTGGACGCCGCTGCAAGATCCGAATATCGCGCAACGCTGGTTCCACGACAACCTGTTCTATCGTCTGTTGCCGGTGCCGTTCCTCGTGGCGGTCTGCGCGTTCCTCATGCACCGGGCGGTGCGTGCGCGGCATCACAACACACCGTTCGTGCTGGCGCTCCTGCTGGTGCTGCTCGGTTATGTCGGCTTGCTGGTGAGTCTGTGGCCGTATGCGATTCCGTCGAGCATGACGCTCTGGGAAGCCGCCGCGCCGCGCTCGAGCCAGATGTTCACGCTGGTCGGCGCAGCGGTGATTCTGCCGGTCATCATCGCCTATACGACGATGGGTTATTGGGTATTTCGTGGCAAGGTGCGTCATGGCGACCAACATCACTATCATTAAGGACGCAGGCGCCGACGCCGCCCGCGGCGCTTCGCAAACGCCGGTTCGCAAACTGCCCGGCTGGTTGTGGTTCGTCGCGCTGTGGTGCTTCGGCGTGGCCTCGGCAATGTCGCTCGGTTTCGCGTTCAAGCTTCTGATGAATGCGACGTTGTTTGCAATCAAATAAAGCAGTCAAATGAATCATGCGTTTGCGTGATTTCATCCGGTGCGCATAACCTTCGGATTCCTGCATGGACGGCTTCAAAATTGGCGCGTGCGGCTCGTCTTCGTAGCAAGCCGGAACCTATGCGCGGGAGACCTGCCTTACCCAACATGCTGGTGCATCGAACCAGCCGGCGATCATACAAATAAATGTTCACTAATGCGGCAAGCCGGAAGGCACGCCGCGCCACCGATCGGCATATGATCGCGGGGTAGCCGGCAATGACGCGATTCGAGAATAGAAGTAAAACGGGAAGTAAAGCCAGCAGCAGTAAAACCAGAAGCACGGCGGCGGTAGTCCACAACGCGCAGGTCCGACTCGCGGAGACATCATGAAGTTTCTTGTGGCCGACGACCATGAACTGATCCGGCAAGGCGTCAAAGGGCTGTTGCGCGGCCTGGATCCCGACGCGCAATTCGACGAAGCCGATAGCTGGGAAACACTCGCCGCCGCCGCGCGGCCCGACGCCGACCACGACCTCGCCATCGTCGATCTGCATATGCCGGGCATGAGCGGCGCTTCGTCGCTTGAAGTGCTGTTGAAGGCAAACCCTGCGTTGCCGGTCGTCGTGCTCTCCGCCGAAGAATCGCCCGACGAAATGCGCGCGGTGCTGGCCGCCGGCGCGCTCGGCTTCGTGCCCAAGCGGCAACCCGCCAGCGTCATGCTCAAGGCGATCGAACTGGTCTTGTCAGGCGGCGCCTATGTGCCGATGGAAGCGCTCAGCCTGCTGGGCGCGCGTGAGACGCAAGCCGCACCTGCGCGCACCGACGCGGCGGCCGAGCTTGCCCCTCAGGGCGCCGCCCAAGCCCCGACTCAGGGCGGCGCCGCGCTCACCGAACCGATCGCGCAAATCCAGGCGCTGCAGCCGCACCAGCAACATTTGCTGGAGAACCTGTCGCCACGACAGCAGGACATCATGCGGCTGGTGCATCGCGGCTGGACCAACAAGATGATCGCGCGGGAGTTGGGCGTTGCGGAAGGAACGGTCAAGGTCCATCTGTCGGTGATCTTCCGGGCGCTCGGCGTGCACAACCGCTCCACGGCGATCGCCGTAATCAACGGCTGGCTCGAGGCCGGGAAAACCCTGTAGTAACGGATCTGCGATAGCCGGCGGCAAAGCGTTCGCGCCGATGGCCGCCCGTCTACTTTTGCGATTCGCTTTGGGATGAGTTCGGCGCCTTCGCCGCCCAACGGTTCGGTTCAGGTCTGCCATCGCTAGCGCGCGGATCCATCGCAGCCGCCGCCCGCCCTTTATCCAGTTCCGCCTGCTGCCACAGCATTTCCAGGGTGCGCCGCAAGCGCGCCGGCGTGACCGGTTTGTGCAACACCGGAATCCCCTGTAAGGCCAGCGCTGCCAGTTCCGCCGACGCCATATCGCCCGTGATCAGCAAGGTCACCACGCTATCGTGCCCCGCCTGCGCGAGCACATTGCGCACGGCCGCCAGCGCTTGCGCGCCGGTTCGGTGATTGGCCAACTGGTAGTCACATAACACGGCATCCGGGACGAAACCGTCTTCCAGCGCGACGAGCGCATCGACCTCGTCGCGTGCGCCACGCACGATGCAACCCCAGCGTCCCAGCAGACTGGCAAGGCCTTCGAGAATCGACGGTTCGTCGTCGATGCATAGCACGCGACGCCCTTGTGCCGATGGACCGCCCGCCACCGCTTCGTTCAGGCTCGCGACAATCCCGCCGGCGTCGCCCGGCTGCACAGGAAAGCGGAACACCGAGCCGCGACCTGACGCCGAGCGCATCTGTAACTCGCCGCCAAGCATCTCGACCAGGCGCTTCACCGTCGGCAAGCCCAAGCCGTGCCCCTGGCGCGCGTCGCGCTGTGGATTGGCGACCTGATAGAACTCTTCGAAGATGCGCTCGTGTTCCTCGGCCGGAATCCCAATACCCGAATCGCGCACCTCGATATAGCCACCCGATCGACGCCCCGCTCGGCGATAGCCGACCCAGATCGCGCCTTGCTCGGTATAACGCACGGCGTTCGAGAGCAGGTTGCTCAGTATGCGTTCGAGCAGCACCGGATCGTCATGCACGACCACCGAAGCGGGGGCGATCCGCAACGCCAGGCCTTTGGCCGCCGCCTGTGGGCGGTATTGGCTGCCGACCCGCTCGAACAGTTCCGAAAGTCGGAAATGCAAGCGGATCACCTGGGTCACACCGCTTTCGAGCCTCGCGAGATCGAGTACCTGGTTGAACAGCTGATTCAACGCCTCGACGTTATAAACGATGTGCTCGGCGGTCTTCCCATGCTGTAGGGGCGTCGCCGCCGTGTCGTTGAGCGAAGCCGCCAGCAGGCCGATCGCATGCAGCGGCTGGCGCAAATCGTGGCTCGCGGCCGCAAAAAACCGTGTTTTGGCGAGACTGGCTTCTTCGGCGACACGCTTTTGCGCCGCCAGTGATTCCGCCAGGTATTGCTGATCGACGCGCGCCTGCACGACTTGCCGGAACAGCTTGCGATAACTCAGCGCATAGACGTTGATCGCGCAGAAGAAGAACGCGAGGACGATCGCGAGAATCGTGCGATCGAACGTATGCGTGCCGAAATGCAGCACGATCGACGGAACCAGCAGAAACGGAATCGCGGTCGAGAAGTTCAGCAGATCGAAGCCGTTCGACATGAACACGCCGGCCGCCAGCGTGACGAGCATCACCGTGTGCAGCAGCGGCAAATCGGTTTGCGGGCTCTGAAACGCGAACCATACCGCCAGACCCGGCGCGCTATACAGCAGCACGCCGCGCACCGCGTGCAAGTTGATCCAGCCGCGCGGCGTGACCAGGTGCGGGTAGCGGCGATTGCAGATCCACAGCGCAAGGCTGCCGCAATTGGCCACCGCATAAAACCCGAAGCACGCGATGAACAGCCGTGGCGACGGAATGTTCGGCCAGTAGATCGCCACCAGCACCGCGATCGAGAACCAGTGCGAAAAGAAGGCGATCGGATCTTGCGCGTACAGCACGCGCACCAGGTCTTCGTCGATTGCACGCTGGATCGGGTCGGCCCGCATCAGGCGATCTCCTTTGTCGACCGGAGTTAGCGCTTCAGCGCTTACTCCGGTCCCATGCAAAGCTGTCGGGCACGGCAAATTATGCTGACCGGATGGTTTACCCGGCAGTTTACCCATCAGCTACCACTTAATCCATATAGGCGAAGCCGTTGCCGGAAACCATACTGGGTTCACATTCCAGCGCGGCTCACAAGCTCCAACACCCCCTTCCTTGCCTGCAGTCAAGGCTCCGCGCGCTCCTCGCCTTACCCTTTATGGAGGTTTTCATGGGCGCAGTTCCGAGCCACGCGTTCGTCCGCAATCTCGACGATGCGATCCTGCCCGATCTGTGGCGCCGCCGCACCCAACTGTCCGCCGACGAAATGGTGTCGATGGTCGAGCTGGTCAAGCGGGCGTTGCGCACCTATCACCCGCTTGAGTTGCAGGCACTCGGCGAGGACAAGGAAGAACTGGTCGCGCAGTTCATTTACGCGAAAGTCCTGCGCCTCGCGCCCGGCCACACGGAAACCCATGCCTGCGCCGACAGCGCCCCCTCCAACGGCTATGCGCTGTGCGCGTATTTTCGCCGTTACCTGATCGACTGCCTGCGCAGCGCCGGCCACCAACGCAATGTGTCGATGGAAAACGAAGGCATGGTGCAGGAGATCGACCTGCACGCGCAAGCGCTGGAAGACCCCGTCGACAGCGTGTTGCTGCAATACGGCCTCGACGAGCAACGCGTGCGGCTCGCGGCGCGCGCCTTTATCGACAGCCTCGACGAGCCGGAGCGCATCGTGCTGGCCGGCAGCCTCGGCTGGTGCTCGGAAGGCAAAGGCGGTCTGTCGGCGGTCGCGGCTCAGCATCGTGTGCCCTCGTATCACTATCGCGCCGTCAAACTCGGCGTCACTATGAAAAAGACGGCCGGCGCCGACGAATTTTCCAATACCAAGATCGGCCGCTGGCTGACCGACGTGCTCGGCATCGAGATCGACCTCGACAATCGCGCGGCGATTCTGCTCGCGTTGAACCTGCTCGCCGCCGAATCGAGCGACAGCGAAATGAATGAAGTAGCCGCCTAAAAGCCGCCTCCCGAGCCGAGCGTAGGCGGATAGCGGTTTTTCCCTTTCCGCAAATCGAGCACGCGTTACGTTCGCGCCACGTACGATGCGCCTTTTTTTGTCATCGCGCACCGCCTACGATAAAAAAGCCGCAGCCGCACGCCGTCTTCCCTCCGAAGTCCGGGTTCCCTACCCGGCATCCCCTTCCTGACGAGGTGGTCTGAATGAACCGCTTATCGAGCGCCCTGACGGCCATGCAGTCGCATTACGATGTCGTAGTGGTGGGTTCAGGCTACGGCGGTGCGATTGCCGCGAGCCGTATGGCGCGCGCCGGCCGCAGCGTGTGCGTGCTGGAACGTGGGCGCGAATTCATGGCGGGCGAGTTTCCGCGCACGCCGCTCGAAGGCGCCGCGCAGGTGCAATACAACACCGCCCTCGCGCAAGTCGGCTCGCCGCTCGCGCTGCTCGAAGTGCACGTGAATGAAGACGTGAATGCGGTGGTGGGCTGCGGACTGGGCGGCACGTCGCTGATCAACGCGAACGTCGCGCTCGAAGCCGACCCGCGGTTATGGGACGACGTCCGCTGGCCCAAGGTGCTACGCGACGACCAGGCGGGACGCGACAAGGGCTACGAACTGGCCCGCGCCATGCTGCAACCATCGCCGGTGTCCGGCGATTTTTTGCAATTGCCGAAACTGCAGGCGCTTAAACAATCCGCGCAGGCGCTCGGTATGGAGGATCGCTTTTACCCGCCGCCGGTCACCGTCACCTTCGAGGACCGCATCAACGCTGCGGGCGTTGCGCAGCAAGCCTGCGTCGGATGCGGCGATTGCAACTCGGGCTGCAATTACGACGCTAAAAATTCGACGCACATGAACTATCTGCCCGATGCGGTCGCGCACGGCGCCTATATTTTCACGGGCGCAGCCGTGCATTCGGTGCTGCGCGACGCGGCCACGCAAAAGTGGACCGTGCGTTTTCAGGAGGTAAAGCTGGGCCGCGAGAGTTATGACGCGCCTGATCTGTTCGTGAGCGCCGACATCGTCATCGTGTCGGCCGGCACGATCGGTTCGACCGCCCTGCTGCTGCGCTCGCACAAAGCGGGGCTGAGCGGTTCGGACATGCTCGGCCAACACTTCACCGGAAACGGCGACGTACTGGCCTTCGCGTACAACACCGACGAGGTGATCAACGGTGTCGGCTGGGGCGTACACCTGCAGGGCGACATCCCGCCGGTCGGGCCGACCATTACCGGCATCATTGACCATCGCAACACCCCTGACGTGACTGACGGTTTCGTGATCGAAGAAGGCTCGCTCGCCGGGCCGATCGGCGCCGCGATGGTCGCCCTGCTCGGCGGCGCCGCGCCGCTCGAAGGCGTCGAGATTCCCGCGCTGCGCGCCGCCGGGCAACCGGCAGACTACAACGCCCGCGTGATCGAAAGCTTCCTGCGCGGCCCCTATCACGGCGCCCTCAACCATACGCAAACCTACCTGGTGATGGCGCATGACGACGAAAGCGGCCAGATCAGCGTGAATGACAAAGGCAGACCACGCATCAACTGGCCGAACGCCGGCAAGCAGCCGATCTTCCGCACTGTCGAAGACACGCTCGAGAAGGCACAGGCACCGCTCGGCGGCAAATACGTGCGCAACCCGATCTCGACCCGAATGCTCAAGAACCGCACCGTCACCGTGCATCCGCTCGGCGGCTGCGGAATGGGCGAGGATGCCGGGCGCGGTGTCGTCGACCATCAGGGCCGGGTCTTCAGCGGTACGACGGGAGATGCCGTGCACGAAGGCCTGTATGTGATGGATGGCGCGGTCATGCCGATGTCGCTCGGCGTCAATCCATTGTTGACGATTTCCGCGCTGACGGAACGCAATTGCGCGCTGCTTGCGCACGCGCGAGGCTGGAAGATCGACTACCTCGCCAAGGGCACGGCCGGTACGCCGCCGCCCCAGAAGATCGGCCTGCGCTTCACCGAAACGATGATCGGCACTTATACGCCGGCGGTGACGGTCGACGCCGCCACCAGTCCGATTGAATTCACGCTGACCGTCGAATCGGACGATCTGGCCGATATGCTGAGCAATCCGCAACATCTGGCCCACACCACTGGCACGCTGACCTGCCCCGCGCTCTCCGCGCAAGCGATGACGATCACAGACGGCACCTTCAACCTGTTCGTGGTCAACGAATCGGACGTGGACGAACGCAACATGAACTACCGCATGACGCTCAATTCCACCGAAGGCAAAACCTACTATCTGAGTGGACAGAAGATCATCACGCGTACGTCGCCGATCAATCTATGGGACCAGACCAACACGCTCTACGCCGAAATGCGCGAGTCGGCGCAAGCAGATGCACCGGCGATCGGCAAAGCAACGCTGATCATCACGCCCGAGAATTTCCTCAAGCAGCAACGCACGCTTGAAGTCACCAACGCACCCGATCTGACAACGCGCCTTGAATGGACCCTGAAGTTCGGCAAATTTTTCGCGGGCGTGCTGTTCACCGAGTACGGCGGCGTGGCGGCGCCCTTGCAGTTTTATGATCCGAAGGCGCCGCCGCGCCTGAAGCGCGCGCTGCGCGCACCCGCGCCGCAAGTGGTCTTCTTCGATACGCCCGATAAGACCACGTTGCGACTCACGCGCTACGCCGGGCCGCCCAACACACCGCTGCGTCCCGTGCTGCTGATCCACGGCTCGGGCGTGTCGAGCCGTATCTTTTCCACCGATTTGATCACGACCAACCTCGTGGAATATCTCTGTGCGGCCGGCTACGACGTGTGGCTCGTCGATCTGCGCGTCAGCATCGAAATGCCGAGCGTGCTGGTGCCGACTAACGTCGACAAGGTCGCTCGTGAGGACATTCCGGCCGCGGTCGCCAAAGTGCGGGAGTTGACCGGCCTGCCGGACATTCAGGTGCTGGCCCATTGCATGGGTGGGTTGGCGTTGACGATGTCGCTGCTGTATGGCCTCGAGGGCGTGCGCTCGGTCGTCATCTCGCAGGTCTCGGCGCATCCGGTGCCGGGCACGCTCGAAAAGATCAAGTGCGGGCTGCATGTCCCGGACATCATGGAACATCTCGGCGTGCTCGATCTGACCGCTTTTACGGAGCACAGGTCGTGGCCCCATAACCTGCTCGATGAAGCGCTGCGGCTCTACCCGATCACTCACAAACAGGGCTGCGGCAGTCCAATCTGCCACCGGGCGACCTTCCTTTATGGCCTGCTCTACGAACATGAAAAATTGAACGAGACGCTTCACTCGAACCTGCAAGAACTGCTCGGCGTGCACGACGTCTCTGTCTTCAAACATCTCGCTGCGATGGTGCGGGCGGGCAAGGTTGTCGATGCCGAAGGCAGCGACGTCTACCTGAGCGGCGCGGACGGCATGAAAGGTCTGGAAGGCATGCGCCTGCCGATCGGCTTCATCCACGGCGAAAAAAACGAAACCTATCTGCCGAAGAGCACCCTGATTACCTACGACATGCTGGTCGAGCATTTCCCCGAGCAGCCTTACGAACGACACATCATTCCCGGCTACGGGCATATCGACTGCATCTTTGGCAAGAACGCGGCGGTGGATGTGTATCCGGTGATTGTCAGGTATCTGAATGCGCATTGATGAAGGTTGGACGCGGCGTTGCTATCGGATCGGAGAATCCGGCAGGCGCGCGCAACGGTTGCGCGCCCGTCGCTATTCTGGCTTCGGATCGGGTATGGTATGGATAAACCGGCCGGACAGCGCGAGCGGGGTCTATATCGAGCGCGAGCTCTTCAGGAAACTCGGCATCGAAGATCAGGTGAAGTCCAAAGCGAAGATGGTGCCGAAGATTCCGGTCGCGTCGGTCGTGGCCAATGGCGACTACGAGTGGGATTCCAGCAGGTCAGCGAATTGCTGCCGGTGCCAGGCGCCACCTTCGTTGGAAAAATTCCGGAGTCGGTGCAATCGGTTACGCGCTTTGCCGCAGGCATTCCCGTCGGCGCACCGCATCCGCAGGAAGCGAAAGCGCTGCTCGACTACCTCGCTTCACCCGCGGCTCAAGCCGATGTTAGATCCACCGGGTTGGACTCCGTCGCAGCGCATTAGCCAATCCGCCGGGGCGTGCCGGGTCACACGCCGAATAGTCCGTATAGACGCCTGACCGGCGTTCGAGACACAATGTGCCCTGCAATAAAGGCCGGCACGCAATTCCCGCTTTAACGTTTCAGCGTACACGGAACGCGTTCCATCCCATCCACATTGCCTTGCAAGACAAAATCCGGCCCTCCCCCGATATCCGCAACGCTGGGGGGCTTCAGAAGTCAGGGCGATTTCATTGAAAGTTATGGAACAGTTAACCTTCGGGGCTTGCGTCAAGAAAACGTGGGGCAGTTCGTGGCAAGCGATTACCGCAATGCCCTGGTTGTTTCTGGGGGTCTGTGCGGTACTGGCATGCACTTCGCTGCTATTCGATTCGCATATGAGAGGCCCCACCGGCGCGATCACAACCGTCCCATCCCCCGGCAATGCCCTGCTTTGGTTGGGCAGCTCCGTTTTGCAGGGCATCCTCTACGGCGTGCTGACGATCAAGGTCCATCGCTTCGTGCTCATTGGCGAGGGCGTAGAGCCGTTGCTCCCGCTGAACGGCAAGCCGCTCGGTCGCTATCTGCTGGTATGGCTAGGCATCGCGGCAAGCATGCTCGTGGTGGCCGTGGCCCTTTTTCTGGCGGTGCGCGCAGCGCACGCCTTTGCCGTCGTGATCTACGTGCCGGTAATTGTCGTGTTCGTGTTTGTACTCACCCGGCTAAGCCTCGTCTATCCCGCGATTGCGTTGGGTAGCCGTGTCGAGCTGCGCGCGGCGTGGAACGACAGTCGCGGACACGTGTGGAGTATTTTCGGCGTGGGCATCGTGAGCTACCTGCCGTTAGTCATCGTCTCCGTGATCTTCGGCATTGTGGTCGGCATAAAGCATGCCGCGCTCGGTCAGCATCCCGGTCTTGCCGTCACGACGATTGGCCAAACGCTGTTTAATGCCGTGTTCATTGTGCTTGCCGCTGCGTCAATGTCATGGCTATACCGGCGCTACGCCAGCGAACTGCTGGCGCACGTCGAAGACGCGCCGCAGTAAATCGCGCGGCATGTGCCACTCAAAACAGCTTGCCCGGATTCAGAATGCCGTGCGGATCAAGCGCGCGTTTGATCGCCACCATGGCGGCCAACTCGGCCGGCGAGCGCGAGATCGGCAAGAACTCGCGCTTGAGCAAACCGATCCCGTGTTCCGCCGACACCGAGCCGTGCAACGGCCCGAGCATCTCGTAGACGAACGCATACACCGTATGATGATCGATGCCGGGGATCGAATGGCCATCGACGGTGACATGCAGATTCGAATCGCCGATATGGCCGAAGAAATACGACGCGTTGCCCGGCCAGCGCTGATCGAGCGCCGCGCGGCAACGATCGACGAAAGCACCGATCTCGCCGATAGGCAAGCTCACGTCGAAGTTGATCGCATCCAGCCGCACCGGAAACTCGGCGGTGCACTCGCGAATCGCCCATAACGCGTGTACATCAGCGACAGATTGCGCGATCACCGCGTCGCGGATCGCTTCTGAGTCGAGCGCCTCGGTCAGCGCTGCAGAGAAGCGTTCGCCATCGTCGCTCGCGTCGAAGCTCGCGTGTTCGATCAGTGCATAGAGCGGGTGCGGGTCGGCGAACGGCGAGCGCGTGCCCGTCAGCTTCACGCCGAAATCGTAGAAATCCGGCCACATGATCTCGAATGCGCCGATGTCGTTGCCAAAGCGCGTCGACAGGCGGCGCAGCAGGTTCACGGCGGCGTCGTAACCATCGAGTGCGACGAGCGCCGTATGGCGTGCCGCGCGTGGCGGATGGAGCCGCAACACCGCGCGCGTGATCACGCCGAGGGTGCCTTCCGAACCGATGAACCAGTGTTTCAGATCGTAGCCCGTATTGTTCTTGACCATCTTGCCGAGCGATGTCAGCACGTCGCCGTTGGCGAGCACGACTTCGAGGCCGAGCACCTGGTCGCGCGCGGTGCCTGACTGGATCACGCGATTGCCGCCCGCGTTGGTCGCCAGATTGCCGCCGATCTGGCACGAGCCACGAGCGCCGAGATCGAGGGCCAGTTCGAAGCCGGCTTCGGCCGCGGCCTCCTGTGCAGTTTGCAAGGTGGTGCCGGCGCGCACGGTTAGCGTGGCCGAGGCGGTATCGATTTCTTCGACGCCGGTGAGCCGTTCGAGCGACAGCGCGATATCGGTCGCGCGGGCAATCGCGCCGCCTGCAAGGCCGGTCATGCCGCCCTGCGGCACCACCGGTTGATGCGCTGCGTGGCAGATCGCCAGCGCGCGCGAGACTTCTTCCGTGTTGCGCGGCAAGAGCAGCGCAGCGGGCCGCGTCGGATCGTGGCGTGTCCAGTCCGTCATCGCGCGTTCGCCGATCTGCTCGCCGACGCGCACTGCGTCAGCACCGAGCGCGGCACGTAGCGCGTCGAGCGTTGCGGAAGGCGGCGCTGCGCTGTGGATTGCGTTGCTGCCTGCCCTACTGCTGGTGCTACTCGCCGCGCCGTTTGCCAAACTGTTATCTGTCATGCTGTGGTTCCTTGCGTTGCTTCAACGGCCGCTTTCTTCCGATAACCCATCGAATCATTGATCCGCCCGAGGATATAGTCACCCGCGGCGACCGGTTGATACTTGAGGTCGGCCTCGCTCGTGCCGAGCTCAAGCGGATCGACCATCGCACCGTAAGTGGGATCATAAAACGTCGCGATCGAATAGCGCTCGCGCCCCGACGCATTGATCACGCGATGCAAGGTGGAGCGGAAGCGGTCATTGGTCCAGCGCGCCAGCAGATCGCCGACGTTCACCACGAAGCTGCCTTCAATTGGCGGCGCATCGACCCACGTATCGTTGGCGATCTCGCGCACCTGCAAGCCGCCCACCTGATCCTGCCACAGCAAGGTAATGCAACCGTAGTCGGTATGCGGCGCGACGCCGAACTGATCCGCATCCGACTGGGGCGGCTGCGGCGGATAGTAGACCATCTGCGTGCGCTGCATCCGCTTCGTATAGCGCGGCGTGAAGAAATGTTCGTCGACGCCGAGACTCGCCGCCACCGCTCGCAGCAAATCGGCGCCGCATGCCGCGACCGCTTCGTAATAGCCGTAAAGCGCGGGCCGCAACTCAGGCATGAAATTCGGCCAGTTGTTCGGACCACGCAGCGCTTGGCCCGCGAGCACATCGGGGTCGTCCTCCGGCAACTCGAGACCGACGCTGAAGAACTCCTTGTAGTCGGCGCGCTTGGCCTGATACATGGTGGCGTCGCCGAGCGCGTTGAAACCGCGATGCCTTTGATTGACCGCCGCGCGCCGCTTCGTCTCAACAGGAAAGGCAAAGAACGTACGTGCCGCCTGTTCGGCTGCATCGATTGCCGCTTGCGGCACGCCGTGATTGACGATGTAGAAGAAACCGATCGTTGTGCACGCTTCGCGGATTTCTTGCGCCACGCGCGTCAAAGCCTGCGGGTCGCCCGCGCGAACGCCGGCAAGATCGATGATTGGAATGCGAGTTACGGGCATTGCGCTGCTCCCTGGAAGGCTGGCCGATTCAACTGACGAAAGAGGCGCATAAATCACTCCCGACAAGCTCGCGCGCCTCGTGCATCCCCGTTGTATATACCGCCAAAAGCGCCCCCGCAAGTTGCTTCGCGGAGCTTCACTTAAGGGCTTTTCTCTACTCACGCGATTATTTATTTCGCGCGGAAACTGCGGTATATACTGCCTCGCATGACTCGCGCAGGGTCCGCTCGCGAACCGCTTTTGCGCGACACCGCTTTGCCAACCGGAGAATCCCATGAGCATCCTTGCAGGCTGGAAGTGTCGTTTGGTCATGCTGGCGTTGTGCGCGGCAAGCGTCGCCGCCCACGCGGAAGACCAGTTCGCCAAAGTGAAGAAAGCAGGCGAACTGGTGGTCGGCACCGAGATGCAGTTCGCGCCCTTCGACTTCCTTGAAAACGGCCAGCAAGCGGGTTTCAACAAGGATCTGTTCGCCGAGGTCGGCAAGGAAATGGGCGTGAAGGTGCGCTTCATCGACTTGCCGTGGCCGAGCGTGCTGCCGGGTCTCGAAGCCGGCAAGTTCGATATGGTAGGCGGCCCGCTGACGGTCACCAAGGCGCGCATGGAACGCTACACGTACACCCTGCCGATCGCGGACGCTACCGACGCGCTGCTCAAGCGCGCCAACGACGCCTCCGTCAAGCAATCGTCGGACATTGCCGGCAAAACTGTCGGCGCGGGCAAAGGCTCGGCCCAGCTCGACCAGTTGAAGACCTACGTCGCCACCTTGCCGAAGCCGCCTGAAATCCGCGAATACGTCGACAACAATCAGGCCTACGCCGACCTCGCCGCCGGCCGCATCGCAGCGGTCGCGAACTCGATGACCAACATCGCGTACGTCGCCAAGCAACGCCCCGAAACCTTCGCCGTCGTGCAGCCGCCGTTCGGCGCGAAAGTGTACTTTGCTTACTGCCTGCGTAAAGACGCGGATAGCAAGCCGCTCGCCGATGCCTTCAACGCGGCGCTCGTGAAAATGCACAACGACGGGCGCCTCGCGACCTTGCAGAAGAAGTGGTTCGGCGTCGCGATGGATGCGCCGACGACGATGCCGACGCCGAATTATTGATGCACTGATGCGCCGCCGGCCTGATGACCCGATGGCCTGATGTTTTGCAGCACGCGTTCCTGATGTATGCGATGCGCGCTCTTCGACGAGCCGCATCGCCCTCTCCGTTCTAGCGAGTGCGACGTTTATGTTCAGCACGACCGTCTTCCTCCAGGGCTTGCCGCTGCTGCTGCATGCGGCGCTCGCCACCATCGGCATTTCGCTGACCGGTCTCCTGATCGGTTTCTTCGTCGCGATCGGCGTGTGTGCTGCGCGCCTCTCGCCGAAGCGCGCCGTGCGCATGTTCGGCGGCGCTTACGTGTTCTTTTTTCGCGGCGTGCCCATGCTGGTGCAACTGCTGCTGGTGTACTACCTGCTGCCGTTTGCCGGGATCAATGTATCGCCCATCGTCGCGGCGCTCAGCGCCGTATCGTTGTGTTCCGCTTCCTATATCGCCGAGATTCTGCGCGGCGGATTCCTCAGCATTCCGCCGGGTCATATCGAAGCCGCGCGCATGCTCGGGCTTTCACCGTTCGATATGCTGCGGCGCATTCTGGTGCCGCAGGCGTTTCGCTTGACGCTACCCTCGCTCGTCAATGAAATGGTGCTGCTGATCAAGGCTTCGTCGCTGATCTCGGTGGTGGGTGTGGCGGAGTTGACGCGTACCGCGCAGAATATTGCGGCCAGCACCTATCGGCCGCTCGAAGCCTACCTCGCCGCCGGGCTGATTTACTTCGTGATCTGCGGAAGCCTGGCACTCGTCGCGCACGCCGCCGAATACCGTTTGCAGCACGCCTGACCGACCCTGAGCTTGAGATCGAATCGCCATGCAACAGTTCGACCCCACCGTCATCACGCACAATCTGCAGCCGATTGCCGCCGGTCTCGCGACCACGCTCGGCACCTGGGCCGCGGGCGTGGCGATCGGCATCCTGATCGGTTTTCTGATCGCCGTGCTACAGCTCTTTTGCGGACGCTGGGTGCGCGGCGTATTGCGCTTCTATATCGAACTATTTCGCGGCACGCCATTTCTGGTGCAACTGTTTTTGCTGTACTACGGCGGCCCTTCCTTCGGCCTCACGCTCGAATCGATGACGGCCGGCGTGCTCGGCTTGGGTCTCTACGGCAGCGCGTATTTCGCCGAAGCATTCCGCTCGGGCTTTCAATCGGTGCCGCCGGGTCATCTCGAAGCGGCATCCTGTCTCGGACTCACCCGCTGGCAAGCCGTCCTGCGCATTCAGGTGCCGCAAATGCTGGTGCTGATCGTGCCCGCGCTGACCAATCTGATTATCGTGCTGAGCAAGGAAACCGCGGTGCTGTCGATCGTCACCGTCCCCGAGCTCACGTTCGTGCTGACCGGCATCGGCTCGGCCACCTTCGCTTTCGTCGAAACGCTGCTGGTGCTGTGTCTGTGCTATCTCGCGCTGGTTGAACTGACCTCGCGCGTGGGCATGTGGGCCGAAACCCGCATCGCGCGCTTCATGGCATGAACGGAATCCGGACCACCTTATGAACGCCATCGCCGACATGCCCTCCTCCGCGTCCACCGCTGCCTTCGATACGTCAACCGGCGCGCCGCTGATTGAGGTGCGCGACCTGAAGAAACGCTTCGGCGAAGTCGAAGTGCTGCGTGGCGTCGATCTCAAGATCGCCCGCTCCGAAGTGGTCTGCATCATCGGCCCATCGGGCTCGGGCAAGAGCACGCTGCTGCGCTGTCTCGCCGCGCTCGAAACCTACGATCAGGGCGACGTGCGCATCGAAGGCGAACTGCTCGGCTATAGCGAGCGCAATGGAAAACGCGTGCGAGCGTCGCAGGGCGAGATCAATCGCGTGCGGCGCAACGTCGGCATGGTGTTTCAGCAATTCAATCTGTGGCCGCACATGACGGCACTCGGCAATGTGATGGAAGCCTTGCTGCGCGTGCGCCATCTGTCGCGTGACGAAGCGCGCCGCCGCGCCAATGCGATGCTGGAAACAGTCGGCCTCGCGCATAAGGGCGATGCCTACCCGTCGAAACTCTCGGGCGGCCAGCAGCAGCGTGTTGCAATTGCACGCGCGCTGGCGATGGAGCCGCACATCATGCTGTTCGACGAGCCGACCTCGGCGCTCGATCCCGAGTTGGTCGGCGAAGTGCTGCAGGTGATGAAGCAGCTCGCGCGCGACGGCATGACGATGGCCGTGGTCACGCACGAAATGGGCTTTGCCGCGCAAGTCGCCGACAAGGTGATGTTCATCGACCAGGGGCGCATCGCCGTGCAAGGCAAACCACGCGAAGTCTTTCACGATGCGGGGCAGCCGCGTTTGCGGCAGTTCCTGCAAAACTACTTCGACCGCAATGCGTTCTGGGCGCGCGGTCCTGACGATGTCGAGCCGCAATGAAAACCGCCCGCGTGGAGAACGCAGCACCGGCCGCCCGCTACGAGCAGGTCAAAAACCACATCCGCCAGATCATCGAATCGGGCGCGCGGCAAGCAGGCGACCGTCTGCCGTCCGAGCTGGACCTGGTCACGACACTCGGCGTGTCGCGCATGACAGTGAACCGCGCGCTGCGCGAACTCGCCGATGAAGGCCTTGTCACCCGCGTGTCCGGCGTCGGCACCTTCGTCGCGCAAACCAAACCGCAATCGACGCTGCTGATGATCGCCCATATCGGCGACGAGATCCGCTCGCGGGGTCACGAATACAGCTACGACACCGTCCTTTCACAACGCGAAACCGCGCCGGTGACGGTGTCGAACGCGTTAGGGCTTGCGCCTGGCGCTTCCGTGTTTCATGTGATTTGCGTGCATCGCGAGAACGGTTTGCCGGTGCAGCTCGAAGACCGCTACGTCAATCCGGCAACTGCGCCTGACTTCCTCAAGCAGGACTTCTCCACGGCGAGGCCGTCCGAGTATCTGTTCGAGACCGTCCCCGCCCACGACGTCGAGCACGTCGTCGACGCAGGCCTGCCGACGCGCGCCGAAGCCGAGTTGCTGGAAATTCGCGCCGACGAGCCGTGCCTGACGCTGATGCGCCGCACATGGACGAGCGGCGTTTCGGTCACGTTCGCGCGTTTTGTGCATCCGGGCTCACGGTATCGGCTGGGTTGCCGGTTCACGCCGGATCTGTCGCAGCGCCAGGGCTAGCGGCGCGAGCGCCGTGCCCTCGCCCTCGCCGTGCCGCTCACACGTTGCCCGCCAGATGAAAACGCGATGCCGGGTGCCACAACTGCACCGACGTCGCCACGTCATCACCCACCCATGTGCGGCGCCATAGCTGCAAGCAGGGCTCGCCGATATCCATCATCAGATGCCGCCGCACATACGCGTCGGGCTTCTGCGCATAGATGCGAAACTCCGCGCGCTGGATCGGCGCGAGCCGCACCATGTAGTGATTCGGGGTTTCGACGGTGAAGTCCTGTTGCAGGTAGTCGGGGAACACCTTCGGATTGACGTAGCGATCTTCGTACTGGATCGGCTCGCCCTCTTCGCTGTGCACGATGCACGAGTGAAACGCCGGGCCGCTGGCGAGACCGAGCGCTTCGAGCGCGTGCGGATCGTCGCTCGGTTCGAGCGTCAGCACACGTGCCGAATGACGATGGCCGCGCGCGGCGATTTCGTCGGCGATATTGCGGATTTCCAGCACCGTCGACTCATAGCGCTGCGGCGCGACGAACGTGCCGGAACCTTGCACGCGGGTTAGCACGCGTTCGGTGGTGAGTTCGCGCAGTGCGCGCGATACCGTCATGCGCGCGACGCCGAATTCCTTGACCAGCTCCGTTTCGGATGGGATCAGGCCGCCCGGCTTCCAGTCCCCCTCGCTGATGCGCCTGATCACGTAGCGCTTGATCTGCTCGTAGGCGGGCATCGCCTTGGCGGGTGTCTCCTTGGTGTGACCAGGGCGGTCCTGCGTGTCTGCGGTTTGCGCGTTTGTAATAGTGTTCACGTCGACCTCGTGGGTGGTACGCGGGTGGTACACATTTGTATAGACAAATCTGTTCGAGTCAAAAAAAAGCGGTCGCAAGGAGCTTTGTTCGACATCACCGACATTGGGTGAACCCCAGATACTAACGCGTGACAGGGCTTGTGAAGAAATTTTGAAAAAATGAGACGTGGGCGCCAATTGCGGCGAAGTGCACCAACGTAAAGGCGTTTTGTCTAGACAGGCTGACGCCTCACGCGCTTGCACGCCTGGAGTAGGCGCATTGCGCGCCCTACCAGATGAACGGCACGAAGCGGTAACGCACGCGTGAGGTGTAGTCCGTATAACCGTGGAGCTGCTCTGCCAGTACGCGCTCCTCGCGCACCGCGCGCCAGCCGATACCGACCACCAGCAGCGGCACGCAGGCAAGCCCCCACCACGAGCCGAGCAGTAATGGCGTGCCGATGAACAACAGCAGCGCGGCCGAGTACATCGGATGACGGACAAGGGCATACGGGCCGGTGTCGATGACTTTATGACCGCGGCTTGCCTGGATCTTCACGACTGGCGCGGCATAGCTATTGGCCCGGAAGACGATCAGGCACATGAAAATACACAGGAAGATGCAGAGCGAGCCAAGGCTCACCAGCCAGACCGGCAACGGCGCCGACCAGCGATAGCGCATGGCGTCGAGTCCCATCAGGACGAGCCACGCGCACCATATCACCGCCACGCTCACCATAAAGAAGCGGTCCCAGCGGCTTTGTTGCGCCTGAACGATCGGCGCGAGACGCTCGGCAAGTAGACCGGGATCATGGCGCGCCAGCCAGAAACCGACCCATAGACTGAGGCCGCCTGTCTCGATCAGATACCACCACCCCGCAGGCCACGCGAGCGTGCCCGCGGCGCCGAACAGCAGCGCGCCCATGCATGCCAGCCAGGCTACCGTTTGCAGGATGAGGCGCGTGATCATGGTTGGGTCGTGGCGCTCGTGGCTGATGGTGGGTGATGGTTAGTGACGGTTGGTGCCCGTCACGCTTTTGTCTCAGGCGGACACCGCCGCGGGTGAGCGCACGCGCCCGAATACGTCTGCAATGTCGATGTCGCCCGTGTTCAGACCGAATTGATCGTGCAGGCAGGTCGCGAGTTCGTCTGCGGTCTTGAGTTGCCGCTCGCTGATGATCTGGCCATCCGCCGCGCGTTCGTTCAGTTGGTCGTTGAGCAACGTCAGGCGCGATTCCGGTAAGACCCGGCAGACAATCAGGTTGTTCAGGAAGACAGAATCCGGTGCGGTCGAGGTGTACCAGTTCGAGGTCTCATAGTCGATCCATTCGACCGGATGCAGGTCGAATCGATAGACGCGGGCCCAGGTTTCATCGCGAGATTGGACTTCGAGGTAGAGCGCGCCGTGCGATGCATCGGCCAGGCGGAACGTGCCTAGCTGCGTGGGCTGCGCGGTGCCGGCGATCAGGCGCAGCGGTGCTGTGAGCGTCACGCTGCCGAAACCGACGTCGGCGATCCATGCTTCGCTTTTGATGTCGACGCGCAAGACCATATGCGTGCGAGGGGGGATCGTGCCGGATTCGCGGCCCCAAAGGACCCGGCCGAGCAGGGGTGTTACCTTGAAGCCTAATTGCGTCAGGACGTTCGCGAAGAGTGCGTTCTGTTCGAAGCAGTAGCCACCGCGTTTTTGCGTGATCAGCTTTTGTTCGACGGATTCGAGATCGAGTTTCACCGCGCGGCGCGTGAGCGGGTTCAGGTTTTCGAAGGGGATTGATCTGGGGTGCAGTTTGTGGAGATCCTGGAGTACTTCCAATGTCGCCGCGCGCGGGCCTTTGTAGCCTATGCGGGTGAAGTAATTTTCCAGATTCACTGTGTGTGACATCGGTGTCGTCCCGCTATGGTTTGAGGGCTGGGCACTTAAGGGCTTCGCACTGCGGCGCGGCTCCGGAAGACGATCATAGCTTCTTTTGTTGCCTGCCCGGCACGCCGGCCTTCACTGTTTCCGTAGTGGCCCATCGTGGTCTATTGGCGCCGCCCCGGCGCCAATTGTGCGATATATGACGCGCTCTGTGCGCCGTCTGCGGATTCAGCCCAGCCTGCAAGAGCGACGATGAATTCATCTGGCCGATCTCCTGACATTGGCGTTTCGGGATCCTCGAGCCCTTCGACATCTCTCTCCGGCACGATTCGATACGACCAGATTCATACTAAAACATTACGGTTTTATTATTTTTAAATTACATGCAAACAGCCTTTAACAGCAGTCCGTAAAACTCGGAGATACAAACTAGTAATATTGATGCGAATCGTTCTCATTTGTGTTGACGCACCTATTCCGCATGCGTACGATCTCGCCATCTGCTGCATCTGGCGTCGCGAACCGATGCGGCAAATCGCAGGCGCACGGTAACGCAGCGCCGCGATGGTTAGATCAGTCGATACAACACAAATAAGGATTTCGATGAAGTTCGCCCGAACCAACGGACCCGCCAGTCAAGCACGTGCGCTTCGCGACTCCGTTTCGTGCGCCGGCGCCATGCGCCGTTCGCGTTTGCCTTCGATGCGGCGCGCCGCGCTCTGCACGGCGTTCGCCTGGGCCTCGCTGACCGCCGGCGTAGCCATGGCCGAAGCCAATCCCGATGCCACACCGGAAGCGCCCGAAGCCGACCTGAACATCCAGGCGACTCAAACGAATCAATGGACCGGCTTCTGGAATCGCTCGACGATGCTCGGCGACATCGGTGGTCTGCGCCCCTGGCTCGGCAAATACGGCGTGACATTCGCACTCACCGAAACCAGCGAAGTGCTCGGCAACGTCCGCGGCGGCCTCGCGCGCGGCGCGGACTACGACGGTCTCACGACAGCGACCGTGCAGATGGATACGCAAAAAGCGTTCGGTTTGCCGGGCGGCCTGTTCAACGTCAGCGCCTTGCAGATCCACGGCGCCAACCTCAGCGCCAATAAGCTCGGCACGCTGAATACGGCGAGCGGCATCGAGGCCGATGACACCACCCGCTTGTGGGAGCTGTGGTATCAGCAGTCGTTCCTGAACAAGCGCGTCGACGTCAAGATCGGTCAGCAAAGTATCGACCAGGAATTCATCACCAGCACGAATTCGGCACTGTTCGTCAACACGATGTTCGGCTGGCCTGCCCTGCCGTCCTACGACATGCCGTCCGGCGGTCCCGCTTATCCGCTGGCCGACCTCGGCGTGCGTGTGCGCGGACAGATCACGCCTTCGTTGACGGCGCTCGCCGGCGTCTTCGACGGCGATCCGCTCGGCAACAACCCGAACAACAAGAGCGGCACCAACTTCAACCTGCATAACGGCACGCTGTTCATCGGCGAGTTGCAGTACGCGATCAACCAGCCGGCCGACGGCGAAATGGTCGGTGCGGGCGGCGGCGGTTTGCCGGGCACCTACAAGCTCGGTGTCTGGTACAACAACGGCAGCTTCGCCGATCAGCGCTTTGACAACACCGGCCTCTCGCTTGCGAACCCGGCGAGCACCGGCGTTGCGCAGAATCATCACGGCGACTACAGCTTCTACGCGGTAGCCGACCAGATGATCTGGCGCCCGGATCCGGACGAGCCGCGCAGCCTCAACGTCTTCGCGCGTGTGATGGGCGCACCGGGCGACCGCAATTTGGTAAGCGTCGCAGCCAACCTCGGCATCGTACTGAAAGCCCCGTTCGCCGGCCGCGACAATGATAGCGCCGGCATCGCGCTCACCTACATCAAGATCGGCAACCACACGAACGGTCTCGATCAGGACAACCTCGCATTCAGCGGCGGCCCCTACGGCGTGCGCACCAGCGAAACCACGCTCGAAGCGACCTACCAGTATCAGGTCAACCCGTGGTGGCAGTTGCAAGCCGATGCGCAATACACGTTCAATGCCGGCGCTGGCCAGAACCCCAGCGATCCGACGCAGCCGCTGCGCAACACGTTCGTCATCGGCGTGCGGACCAACATCACGTTCTGATGCCGTTTGCCATGACTACATACGCAAAATCGCACGCTCAAGACAAATCGAATCCCATGCTTTCGATCATGACCGCAACTATCGCTTTGTGCGCAGGCACGGAGGCTCACTCATGAACAACCCCACGCGCCTTATTTCGCCGCGCGCCGCGCGGGCCCTGATTGCCGCAACCGTCAGCGCCGCCGCGTTCGCGACGGCCGGCGTCGCGCACGCCGAACCGCAAGGTTTCCTCGAAACCGTCAAGCATCACACCACGCTGATCAACACCGTGCCGGAAAACGGCGACCAGAATCCGTACGCGGTGGTGGTTGCGCCGGTCACGGCAGGCACCGTCAAGCAAGGCGACGTGCTGGTCGGCAACTTCAATAACTCGACCAATCTGCAAGGCACCGGCAGCACGATCATCAACTATCATCCGGACACCAAACAGATGACGGTGTTCGCCACGGTGCCGCGCGATCTGAAGGAGTGCCCGGGCGGCATCGGTCTCTCGACCGCGATGACCATGCTCAAGTCGGGCTACGTGATCGTCGGCAGCACGCCGAGCAATGACGGCACCACCGGCACCAAGGGCGCCGGCTGCCTGATCGTGATCGATCCGAATGGCAAGGTCACGTCGACCATCAGCAGCCCGAACATCAACGATCCGTGGGGCAACATGGCGGTCGTCGACAACGGCACGAGCGCGACGCTGTTCGTCAGCAACGCCGGCTTCGGCGTGGGCGGCGCGGACGGCAATCCGCCGGTGTTCAAGCAGGCCACCGTGCTGCGTCTGGACCTCGACGTGCCGGCCGGCAAGCCGCCGGTCGTGAAGAAGGAAACTGTGATCGGCAGCGGCTTCGGCGCGCAGGCGGACAAGGGCGTGTTCCTCGTCGGTCCGACCGGCCTCGCGCTCTCGGGTGATCAGAAACTGCTGTATGTGTCCGACGCAATCGGCAACCGCATCACCGAAATCGACGAGCCGATGACGCGCGACACCAGCGCGGGTGTGGGCCGGCAACTGACCGCCGACGGTCTGCTGCATCGCCCGCTCGCCATGGTCACCGCACCGAACGGTCACCTGCTCGTCACCAACGCACTGAATGGCCAGATCGTCGAAATCGACCCTGCCAGCGGCAAGCAGATCTACGCGCGCTGGATCGACACGGATAAGGCACAATCGCCCCCGGGCAACGGCGACCTGTTCGGTCTGGCGATGACACCGGAAGGCGACGGTTTCTATTACGTGCAGGACGACGTGAACACACTGGTTCTGGCCAAGTAAGCGACACAGATAAGCGACGCAGAGAAGTGACGCAAATAAGCGAAGCAAATAAACGAAGCAAATAAGCGAAGCGATCCCGGCCCCAGAGCCGGACGCAAACCCGGCACACCCCACGGCCAACCGAAGGTGAAGTAACCATGGCAAACGATCAACCCCCGCGGCCCTCACGGCGCGGTTTTCTGAAGGCCGGCAGCGCGGCGGTCGCAGCGGGCGCGAGCCTCGGTGCGACCGGCGTCGCCCAGGCCGCGCTCGGCAAGACGCCGGCGCACAATGCCGATCCGCAGATGGCGGTCGAGCCGTTTTACGGCTTGCATCAAGGTGGCATCGTCACGCCGCAGCAGAGTCACACGTACGTTGCCGCACTCGATCTGACGACCGACAAACGCGACGACGTGATTGCCCTGCTGCGCGCCTGGACCGACGCCGCAGCCCGCATGACGCAAGGCAAGACGGCCGCGCCGTTGCCGCCGGCCGACGCGGCTAATACGCCTCCTAATACGGTCGATGCGACTAACGCCAATGGCGGGTATGACGCAGGCAGCAATAAAGGCGCCCCGGATTCCGCCGATGTGCTCGGCCTCGGCCCCTGCGGCCTGACGATCACCTTCGGCTTCGGCCCGGGTCTGTTCACGAAGGACGGCAAGGACCGCTACGGGCTGGCCTCGCGCCGCCCCGCCGCGCTCGTCGATCTGCCGCGCTTTAACGGCGACCAGCTGCTCGCCGAGAAGACCGGCGGCGACCTGTTCATTCAGGCCTGCGCGAACGATCAGCAGGTCGCGTTCCACGCGGTCCGGCAACTGTCGCGCCTCGCCTCCGGCGTGGCGACGATGCGCTGGGGCCAGTCCGGTTTCCTGTCGGGTCCGCGCGGGCAGACGCCGCGCAATCTGATGGGCTTCAAGGACGGCACCAACAATCCGTCGACCGCCAAGCCGCAGTTGATGAACGAGTTCATCTGGGCCGCCGCCACCCCCGACGCGCCGTGGATGGAAGGCGGCACCTATACGGTCTTTCGCCGCATCCGCATCACGCTCGAGCACTGGGACAACACCGAGGTCGGCTTCCAGGAGCAGGTGTTCGGCCGTCACAAGTACAGCGGCGCGCCGATCGGCAAGAAGAACGAGTTCGATCCGGTGGACCTGAAGGAAGAAGACAAGGACGGCAATCCGGTAATCCCGGAGAACTCGCACGTGCGTCTGTCGAATCAGGCGAGCAACAACGGCGCGCAGATTCTGCGCCGTTCGTACTCGTATAACGAAGGCACGAATTTCTACATCGAGCGCTGGCCGCCATGGCGCCAGGAAACCGAGTACGACGCGGGACTGATTTTCCTCGCTCACCAGAGCGACCCGCGCAAGGGCTTCATTCCGATCAACGAAAAGCTCGCGAAGTTCGACATGATGAACCAGTTCACGACGCACGTCGGCAGCGCGATTTTCGCCGTGCCGCCGGGCGCGAAGCCGGGTTCGTATATCGGCGCGGGGCTGTTCGAGACGTAATGCAAGCCGCGAAGTCAGCCGCCGGCCGCGAGGCAGGCGGCGCATCAAAGATCAACAACAACATCATTAACGGACTTTAGGATCATGGCTCATTCCTGGTTTGGCACCCGCCTGCGCCTCGTCAGCAGCGCGGCCGCCCTCACGCTGGCTGCATTCGCAACCGTGCCGTCGGCAGCTCACGCTGCATCGATCACGCTGTACAGCGCGCAGCACGAGCAGGTCGTCAATCTGCTGGCTAAAGACTTCGAGAAAGAGTCAGGCATTTCGGTGAAGATCCGCAGCGGCGAAGGCCCGGCCATGGCCGCGCAACTCGTCGCGGAAGGCGCCGCCACGCCGGCTGACGTCTACTTCACGGAAAACTCGCCTGAGTTGATGCTGCTCGAAGAGAAAGGTCTGCTGAGCAAAGTGGACGGCTCGACGCTCTCCACCGTGCCGGCCCGCTTCAACTCGCCGAATGACACCTGGGTCGGTGTGACCGCGCGCGAAAACGTGCTGGCCTACAACACGACCAAGATCCAGGCATCGCAACTGCCGCAGTCGCTGTTCGATCTGGCCAAGCCGGAATGGAAAGGCAAGGTCGGTATTGCACCGAGCGACGGCGACTTCCTGCCGCTCGTGAGCGCCGTGCTCGCGCTGAAGGGCGAAGCGCAAACGGTGGAATGGCTGAAGGGCCTGAAAGCCAACTCGCAGATTTTCGACGACGACGAAGGTGTGGTGGCCGCCGTCAATCGCGGCGGCGTCGCGACGGGTCTGATCAACAACTACTACTGGGCGCGTCTGCACGCTGAAATCGGCGATGCGAAAACCCGCAGCACGATCTATCACTTCGGCAACGGCGACGCCGGCGCACTGGTGAACGTGTCGGGCGCAGCGGTGCTGAAATCCGCGCACAACACGGACGGCGCGCAGAAGTTTCTCGCGTATCTGGTGAGCGAACGCGCACAGAAGCTGATGGCGAACAGCCACGTCATGTTCGAATATCCGCTGCACGCAGGCGTCGCACCGGACCCGATCCTGAAGCCGTTCACTGAACTGAACCCGCCGGCGCTGACCATCCAGCAACTCGGCGACGACAGCCAGGCAGGCAAGTTGCTGCGCCAGGCAGGTTTGCTATAAATGAGCGATGCAGTGTCAGCCGGGCCTCCGGCTGTAACCCCCGCCCCGGCGCGCGCCCGTTTGCGCGCGCCGCGCGGTTTGTTCGCGGCGGCAGCACTCAGCGCTTTGCTGGTGTTGCTGCCGATTGCGTTTACCTTCTGGCGCGCGGCGAGCTTCGGTATCGGCGAGGCGGTCGACCTGATCTTCCGGCCACTCGTCGGCGAACTACTGGTCAACACGCTGTTGATCACTGTATCCACCACCCTCGTCTCTGCCGTCGTCGGCACGGCGGCCGCATGGTTTGTCGAACGCACGCATTTGCCGGGGCGTCGCATCTGGGCCGTGCTCACCGCCGCACCGCTTGCGATGCCGGCCTTCATTTCAAGCTATGCATGGGTGTCGCTGAGTCTGGATTTGCAGGACTTCAACGGCGCGCTGCTGGTACTGAGCTCCGCGTATTTCCCGCTCGTCTATCTGCCAGTGGCCGCGGCGTTGCGCAGTATGGACCCGGCGCTCGAAGAAAGCGCGCGCGCGCTCGGCTGCAACCGCTGGGCCACGTTCATTCGCGTCGTGCTGCCGCAACTGCGTCCGGCGCTGCTCGGCGGCATGCTGCTGGTGGCGCTCGGCGTGCTGTCCGAATTCGGTGCGTTTACGCTGCTGCGCTTTCACACCTTCACCACGCAAATCTACGCAGAATACCGCACCAGTTTCGATGGCGGCGGCGCTTCGCTGCTCGCGTGCCTGTTGATCGTGATCTGCCTGATCGTGCTGGCGTTCGAGTTTCGGGTACGCGGCGCGGCGCGTTATGAACGCGTCGATCGCGGCACACGTCGCGCGGTGTTGCGCTACGACCTCGGCGCATGGCGCTGGATCGTCGTCGCCGGCTTCGCCGCGCTGGCGATCGCCACGCTCGGCGTGCCGCTTGGCATGATCGGCTACTGGCTCACGCAACCGGGCGCGGCTGCTGTCACACCGGCCGACGTGTCGCCCGAACTGCTGTTCAACGCGACAATCTCGTCGCTCGGCTTCGGGCTCGCCGCCGCGCTGCTGACCACGCTGCTGGTGGTGCCGCTCGCGTTCCTGCTGGTGCGCTATCCGACGCGTTTCGCAACGCTGTTCGAACGTACCGTGTTTCTCGCGCAAGGCATACCGGGGCTGGTGATCGCGCTGGCCATCGTGTCGCTCGCGGTACATGCGCTGCAACCGCTTTATCAAAGCGCGACGCTGCTGGTGATCGCTTACGCGATGCTGTTCATGCCGGTGGCGCTGGTGAGCGTGCGCGCCGCCTTCATGCAGGCGCAGCCACGCCTCGAAGAGACTGCCCGCGCGCTCGGCCTGACCTGGTCGCAGACCTTGTTTCGCGTGGTGTTGCCGCTGGCAGGCCCTGGACTCGGCGCGGCGGCGGCAATGGTGTTCATTTCGGTCGTCACCGAGCTCAACGCAACGCTGCTGCTCTCGCCGATCGACACGCAAACACTCGCGACCCAAGTCTGGGCCGACACGTCGACGATGGCGTTCGCCGCCGCAGCGCCCTATGCGGCACTGCTCACCGGCATTTCGCTGTTCGCCTCCGGCCTCCTGTTCGCGTTGCTCGGCAAATCGGCACTACTCGGCGAACGCAGCTGAATGTCGCGCACCATCGCCCTGTTCTTAGACATCGGATTTTCATGAGCGAACTTCGTATCCGCGGACTGCAAAAATCGTTCGACGGCCATCCGGTGCTGCATGGCATCGATCTCTCCGTCGAGCGCGGCACGCTGCTCGCGCTGCTCGGACCGTCCGGCAGCGGCAAGACCACCTTGCTGCGCCTGTTGTGCGGCTTCGAACGCGCGGATAGCGGCAGCGTCGAAATCGACGGCCGCTGCGTCGCCGGCGACAACCTGCATGTGCCTTCCGAGCAGCGCCGCATTGGCTATGTGCCGCAGGAAGGCGCGCTGTTTCCGCATCTTTCCGTGGCGGACAACATCGTGTTCGGCTTGCCGCGCACGCAGCGCCGCGCGCGTCATCGTGTGGCCGAATTGCTGGAGCTGGTCGGCTTGCCGGCGAACTTCGGCGAGCGTGCGCCGCAGCAGTTGTCGGGCGGCCAGCAGCAGCGTGTCGCACTGGCTCGGGCGCTCGCGCCGTCGCCGACACTGGTGATGCTCGATGAGCCCTTCTCGTCGCTCGACGCTGCATTGCGGCTCGAAACGCGCCAGGCGGTGGCCAGTGCGTTGGCCGCGACCGGCGCGACTGCGGTGCTAGTCACGCACGATCAATCGGAAGCGTTGTCGCTCGGCCATGAGGTCGCGGTGCTGTGGAACGGCCGCCTGATCCAGACCGCGACGCCGGAGACGCTGTACCGCAGGCCGGTGACGCGGGAACTCGCGTCGTTCGTCGGTGAAGCAGTGTTGTTGCCGGGCGTGGTCAAACAGGATCGCGTCAACTGCGAGCTCGGCGATTTGCCGCTGTGCGCGCCGATGGGCAACGGTGCGGTCGACGTCATGGTGCGGCCTGAACAGATCCGCCTGTTACGCGCCGAAGAAACCATGCCGAATGGCGTGACGTCCTATGACGCCGTCGTGCAGGAAGTGATCTTTCAGGGACAGGACGCGGGCGTCGCGCTGCAATTGCAGTCCGGCGCGCGAACCGTGGTGCGCGCTCGGGTGCCGGGATATCTGTCGCCGCGGCCGGGCGAAAACGTGCGGCTTGCAGTGGATGGTGAGGTTACGGCTTATGCTCGGGGATGAGCGGCGCAGCCAAGCCACGCGGCTGAACCGCTTGGCCGAGCTCCAGGTCACGTCACGCAGTAAGCCGCGCAGTAAGCCACGCATTTAGGCAACGCAGACAGGCGACGCGCTTCGGCACGGTCGTTCCGCGATGCATCCATCGTTACATCATCAAGGAGCCGCCGCCGAGCCACGCGGCTGGCTGCGCAGCGACAAATCCTGCACCATCTGCGCGGCCAGATAATCGCATGTCGGCCGGTCCGATTTGGCGCTGCGCGCCACCACGATTTCCAGCGGCGCGATCTTCGGCAAGCCTTGCGCTTCGCCGAGTATCGCCAGCCGCTGCGGCACGCTACAGCGCGTGAGCGCGATCACCGAAAGCCCCGCATCCACGGTCGCCACCAAACCCATCAGACTTGCGCTGCTAAACGCCGCCCGATAGCGGATACGCGCACCGTCGAGTGCCGCCAGCGTATGCTGGCGCGCGACACAGCCCGGCTCGTAAAGCCCGACCGGCAGAGGCGACGCCGCCAGCACCGGCGTATCCAGCGACGCCCCCACCCATACCATCGGCTCGCTGCGCACGAATTCGCCGCGCAATTGGCGGTCGCGCGTGACGAAGGCGAGATCGATCTTGTTATCGGCCAGCATCGGCGCGAGCGACGTGCTCTGCGCGCAGACGATCTCGATCTCCACGTGCGGATACAGATTCGAAAAGCGCCGCAACACCGGCGACAGCAGCGACGACACGTAATCGTCCGGTGCGCCCAGCACCACGCGCCCGGTCACCTCGGGCCGCACGATCGCCGACCACGCCTCCTCATGCAACGCCAGCACACGCCGCGCGTACTCGAGCAGCGTATTGCCGGGCCGCGTGAGCGAAAGATTGCGCGTGTTGCGGGCGAACAGCGTGGTGCCGAGCATGGTTTCGAGCCGCTTGATCTGCATGCTGACCGCCGCCTGCGAGCGGTGCACGGTAGTCGCCGCCTTCGTGAAGCTGCCCGTTTCCACCACCGCGACGAAGGTGCGCAGCAAATCGACGTCGAATTCCGGGTGCATGATTTATCAATCCGGCTTATGGAATTACTCAATTTAATTCGTTTGCCGGTGCCGCGCAAGCCGCGCAATACTTGTGTCTCCACCTTACGGAGCGGCTTCGCATGTCCCTCACCCAACGTCAACAAGGCGCCTTTACGCTGGCCAGCGGTGGGCTTTTGATGGGCACGCTCGGCATCTTCGTCGAGGAAGCGCGGCTCGGCGCGCTGACGCTGGTGTTCTTTCGCTGCCTGTTCGGTTTCCTTTCGCTTGCCGCGTATTGCGCGTGGAAAGGCTTCTTCACCCGAGCGCATTTCACGCGGCGCACCGTCGCGCTCGCGCTGATCTCCGGCGTGTTGATGGTCACGCAATGGGTCGGTTTCTTCGACGCGATTCATCGCACCAGCATTGCGGTGGCGACGGTGGTGTTTCATGTGCAGCCGTTCTGGGTCGTGCTGATGGGCGCGGCGCTGTTCAATGAGCGCCTCGGAATCGACCGGCTCGGCTGGATCGCGACCGCGTTCGTCGGGCTTGTTTTGGCCTCGGGCGTCGCGGCCACCGGGAATCTGCAGGGGCATACGAGCTATCTGATCGGCATCGGCGAGGCATTGGCGGGCTCGGTGCTGTACGCGAGCGTCACGCTGATCGCCAAAGGGCTCGGCAATTTGCGGCCACATCTGCTGACGCTCGCGCAATGCGCGGTCGGCGTGGTGTGCCTGCCGTTCATTGCGCCGCTCACTGCCGTGCATATCGGGCCGATGCAGTGGTTCTGGCTGGTCGGCATGGGCGTGCTGCATACGGGGTTGTCGTATGTGCTGATCTACGGCGCGCTGCCGAAGCTGACCACACCGATCATCGCCGTGCTGCTGTTCGTCTATCCGCTGACGGCGATCGTGGTCGATGCCGTTGTGTATGGGCGGGCGCTGTCGTTGCCGCAACTCGCGGGCATGGCATTGATCGTGATCGCCAGCCTCGGCGTGAATCTCGGCTGGCCGCTGCTTTCGATGTTGCGTTACGGCGGACGGGCGCGGCATCACGCCGATTGAGATTCGCCCCCTCTCGCATCTCCCATTCACCTGTTCGACCACAAGTACTTCATTGCGGCGCACGGCAACGCAGATGTGTACAACATGCCGCGGGCGCCGCGCACGCTGACGGTGCCGGCAAGGTGGCATCGGTGCGGGGTGTAGCGCATGGCACGCGCTACACGCGTTGATGCGTTAAACAGAAAACCGGGCGCAGCGCCCGGTTCTTCGTTTCAGTCGTCGTAGTGAAAGCGGCAGGCAATCACGTAGATCTTTCCGTCTCTCGGCAAGTAGACCAAGCGATCAGCGTGCGTGATACGTCGCGACCAGAACCCGCTTAAGCTCCCAACTAACGCCTCCGGTTTTCCCGTACCGCGATAAGGATCGCGCCGACACTCCTCTAGCAACGTGTTGATCTTGCGCAAGACCTTTCGGTCAGTCTCTTGCCAATGCAAATAGTCGTCCCACGCTTCGTCGGTAAACATAAAAACACTATCAGCCTTTGCGGCCTCCTCGTTGCGGCTTTTCTGTTTGTTCATCGATCAGCAGTTCGCGCGCAGTCGCACCGCCGGCGTTCAACTGGGCGATGGATTTGGCGAGCCGCTGGGCGTTCTTCGATGAACTCAACAGATACAAGGTCTCCTGCATCGCATTGAAATCCTCGAGCGAAACCATGACCACATTTTCGCCGCCCTGTCTGGTTATCAGCATGGGCGTGTGATCGCGGCAGACGTCGTCCATCGCTTGCTTAAAGCCGGCACGCGCCTCGCTATAAGTAAGGACGTTCATTCGTTTTATCGATCTGAGAGGTTTCCCTCCAGTCGCTCCTGTCAAAAGTTAGAGACGATTCCACCACCGAATGGACTTCTTGCACTGGGGGGCTGGTAGCTGAGCTGAAGGTTCATAAAAAACACTTCTGCGCCACGGCAATCATTGTACAGATTATCGTACAGAACGGCAAACCCAGAACGCTGAAGGAACACGTCGTCTAACTGATAGAAAGCATGCCTGCCGCCGCCCACGCCCGCCACGCAGCCAAACGGCCAACCTCACTGCGGCAACACCTCCCCCTTCGTCTCCGGCGCAAACGGAATCACCAACAAACCGACGATAAACGCCAGCGCCGTCAACGCCACCGGCACGCCGAGCGTATGCATATGCAGAACCGCCGCGCCGAGCAAAAAGTTGACACCCGCCCCGACAAACCTCCCGAACGACGTGCAGAACGCGAACGCCGTGGCCCGTACGCGGGTCTCGAACTGCTCCGGCAGCCACAAGCTGAACAGCGCAAAATTGCCGCCGAAGAAGCCCAGCACGAAGAGCCACGCGATAAACGGTGCGAGCCCATTTGGCAGATAGAACGCCCAACCGAAACTGCCGACAATCGCCACGGCCATGCCGATGAAGTAAATCGCCAGTGTCTTCTTGCGGCCGATCCGCTCGGCAAGCGGCGGTAACGCGAGACAGCCGAGAATCGTCGCAATCGACAGCAAGCCGGTAGCCAGCGACGCCGTCCTGATCGCATCGTTCTTCGCCATGCCGGCCTTCGTCGCCAACTGAATCACAGCCGACGGCTCGTATACCGCGCCGGCCCACAAACCGACGATCGCGATCGTCAGCAGAATGCACGCGACCCATGTCCGACGCCGATACCTCGGCCCGAGGATTTCGCGCAACGGGCTGGCGCGCACGGTGCGCGCTTCCGCCTTCTGCCACTTATCCGACTCCTTCACGCGCAGCAGCACCAGAATCGCGACGACCACCGGCACCGCGCCGGTCAGGAACATTGCGCGCCAGCCGTAATGCACGCCGATCGTGTAGTTGAGCGCGGCCGCCAGAAAGAACCCGGCGTAGTAACCCGTTTGCAGATACCCGGCGCCCATCTTGCGGCGATCTTCCGGCCATGACTCGGCCACATAGGTCCCCGCCAACGCCCACTCGCCGCCAATGCCGACTCCGGCAATGAAGCGATAGATGGCGAGCTCCCACACGTTGTGCGAGGTCGCGGCGAGTCCCGTGAAAATGGCGAACGTGAAGATGGTGCCCGCCAGCACCTTGGTGCGGCCGAAGCGGTCGGCAAGCGGCCCCCAGATGAACGACAGCCCCCAGCCGACCAGAAACAGCGCGAACAGAATCGAACCGGCGAGGCCGACATTGGCGGGCGTCGCGGCGTACCCCGAGCGCGGCAACAGTTCGGTCAACGCCGGCGTCAACACGAGTGCATAGATGAACGAGTCCATCCCGTCGAGCGTCCAGCCGGCCCACGCTCCCCAAAAACCTGCGATCTGCGAACGATTGAGCGGCGTGCGGCGCCGCGTGACCGGCGTGCGGTCGGTTAGTGAATTCATCATGCTCCTCCGGCCCTGCGGTTGGCATACATGGCTTACGTAAAGCAAACGACGAGATGGCGCGCTTGTTAGTGGATCGACGTGTCTCGTATAACGTGAAGAGACATCACAGGCCCCGGTGGTGAAGAATTTTCCGGGTTTGCCCGCCTGTAAAATCGCGCGATTTCATATATAATATTGGATATTATGAGCGACGCAATAGATGGTTTTCCCCTGGACGCCCCAGCGCGCAGCCCGCTTCTACCCGCGGCGGCGCCGCGTGAGAGCATGTCCCACGTGATCGCGGAGGCGCTGCGCGCGGCGATTGTCGACGGCACGCTGGCGCCTGGTGCGCCGTTGCGGCAGGACGCGATCGCGCGGCATTTCTCGGTCAGCGCAATTCCTGTGCGTGAGGCCTTGCGCCAGCTCGAAAGCGAAGGCTGGACGAGAGCCGCCGTGCATAAAGGCGCCACCGTCGCGCCGTTATCGCGGGATGAAGCGCGCGAAATCTATGAGATCCGCTCCGCGCTGGAGAGCCTCGCCATCGGCCTCGCGATTCCGAGTCACACCGCCGCCACGCTGCGCGAATCCGCCAGCCTCTGCCGCGCCGCCGAACGCGAGCCGGACCCGTCGTTGTACGTCGCGCGCAATGTGGCCTTTCACATGAGCCTGTATGCACCCGCCGCCCGTCCGCAACTCGAGGACATGATCGGCACGCTGCATCGGCGCGGCGAACGGTATTTGCGCCTGAAGTTCGGCTTGCCGTCGTACAAGGGCGAATCGGACAATGAACACGCAGCCTTGCTCGACGCTGTAGAACGCCGTGACATTCCTGCTGCCCAGTCTCTGGTCGTCGCGCATCTGCTCGGCACCGGTGACCTGCTGCATCGTTTCCTGACCGAACGCGCGCAGGCGGAAGCCGCGCTTGCGAACCAACCCAAGCCGCGCGCCAAACGCACGCGCCCCACCACCGGGAGCTGAATCCGCCGATGAACCGACCCGCCGAAGCCACCGAAGCGTCCACCCCCGCACGTTCCTGGACCACACGCCGCGACGAAAAGAACCGTCGCCTCGCGGCCATTGCACCGTGGCTGGAAGACGGCATCCTGCCGACCAACCGCATCGTCGATGCACTCGAAACGCTGATTCAACCGGGCGACCGCGTCGCACTCGAAGGCGACAACCAGAAACAGGCCGACTTCCTGTCCCGTTCGTTTGCCAAGGTCGATCCGCAAAAGATCCACGACGTGCATCTGCTGATTTCGAGCATCGGCCGCCCTGAACATCTGACGCTGTTCGAACGCGGCATCGCGCACAAGGTCGATTTCTCGTTTGCCGGGCCGCAGAGTTTGCGCGTCGCGCAGTTGCTCGAAGACGGTCAACTGGAAATCGGCGCGATCTACACGTATGTCGAGTTGTACGCGCGGATGTTCGTCGATCTCACGCCGCACGTCGCGCTGCTGTGCGCGGAAAAGGCCGACCGTCACGGCAACCTGTACACCGGCCCGAACACCGAAGACACGCCGACCATCGCCGAAGCCGCCGCGTTCCGGCACGGCATCGTGATCGTGCAGGTCAATGAGATCGTCGATGAACTGCCGCGCGTCGATATTCCGGGTTCGTGGGTCGACGTGGTCGTGCAGGCAGACCGGCCGTTCGCCGTCGAGCCGCTGTTCACGCGCGACCCACGGCATATCGGCGATCTGCAGGTGCTCACCGCGATGATGGTGATTCGCGGCATCTACGAGCCGTACGGCGTAACGTCGCTGAATCACGGCATCGGCTTCGATACCGCGGCGATCGAATTGTTGCTGCCCACCTACGGCGAATCGCTCGGTCTGAAAGGCAAAATCTGCCGCAACTGGACACTCAATCCGCACCCCACCATGATCCCCGCGATCGAATCGGGCTGGGTCGACAGCATCCATTGCTTCGGCAGTGAAGTCGGCATGGAGGCCTATATCGAGGCGCGCCCCGACGTATTTTTCACGGGCAACGATGGCAGCCTGCGCTCGAACCGCGTGCTGTGCCAACTGGCCGGTCAATACGGCGTCGATCTGTTTATCGGCTCGACCTTGCAGATCGACGCAGACGCGAATTCATCGACGGTCACGCGCGGACGTCTTGCCGGTTTCGGCGGTGCGCCGAACATGGGCCACGATCCGCGCGGCCGGCGTCATTCGAGCGAAGCATGGCTCAAGCTGCTGAAGGACCAGGGTCCGGTCTCGCGTGGGCAGAAGCTGGTCGTGCAGATGGCCGAGACGTACAAGAAAGGCGGCGAGCCGACCTTCGTCGATGAACTCGATGCGGTCGCCGTCGGTGCGAAAAGCGGCATGCCGATCGCCCCGGTGATGATCTACGGCGACGACGTGAGCCATGTCGTCACCGAGGAAGGCATCGCGCATTTGCACAAGGCCGAAGGGATCGACGAGCGGCGTGCGGCGCTGGCAGCGGTAGCCGGCGTGACGCCGATCGGGCTGCGCGCGAAGCCTGAGAAAACGGCCGAATTGCGCCGGCGCGGCATCGTCGCGTATCCGGAAGATCTCGGCATTCGTCGCGGCGAAGCAAAGCGTTCGCTGCTGGCGGCACGCAGCATCGACGATCTGGTGACGTGGTCGGGCGGACTGTACGCGCCGCCGGCTCGCTTCAGGAGCTGGTAACGATGGCGCCCGCTGCTTTGCTCGAGCGCGAGGTCACGGCAACCAGGCTGGCGATTAGTGTACGAACCGCCCCGTCAGATGCGCAGCTTGCGCGCTTCGCCGTGACCGCGCTGATCGAAGAAGCGCGACTCACGCCGAAACCCGCGCTGGTCGACCGGCGCGGTAGCGGTGCGCATCGCGACCTCGATCTCGCCACCATGCTGCGCTCGGCGCATGCGCTCGAACCGACCTTCGCGGCGCTCGCACGCGCGGCGCGCCACCGTGGTGAACCATCCGCGCTTTTGCGTGCTGAACTCGCGCAAATCGGCCGCGCCGGCGAACAGGACATGCTGCATGCCACCGGTGGCAGCAACGCGCATCGCGGCGCGATCTGGATCGTCGGCCTGCTGGTGGCGGGTGCGTCGATGACGGGCGACGCCACGCCGCTGAACGCGTCGCGCGTCGGCACGCTTGCAGCGCAGATTGCGTGCTTCCCGGATCGCTTCGCCGCCCCCTCCGATAGTCACGGCGAGCGCGCGCGGCAGCGTTATCAGGTAGGCGGTGCACGCCGTGAGGCACAAGACGGCTTTCCGCACGTCATCGATATCGGTTTGCCCGCGTTGCTCGCAGCGCGCGCCAACGGAGTCGGCGAAAACGCCGCGCGCATCGACGCCCTGCTTTCGATCATGGCGTCGCTCGACGACACCTGCCTGCTGCATCGCGCGGGCTTGCCTGGTTTGCACGCTGCACAACAAGGCGCGCGCCGCGTGCTGCAAGCCGGCGGAAGCTCGACGCCAGATGGGTACACCGCCCTCGTCGCACTCGAACACGCATTGCTATCGCTCAACGCATCCCCCGGCGGTGCAGCCGATCTGCTCGCCGCCACCCTCTTTCTCGACATGCTGGCGCATCACGACGCTAGCGGGAACTCAGCCTCATGGAACATCTGACCTTCGACTATCCGGCGCAACGCGCTGTCACGACCCGCGCGCATGTCGGCGTAGTCGGTTCGGGCGATCTGGAAGTGCTGCTGTCGCCGGCGGAAAACAGCGCTGCGCTGACCGCGCATGTGGTCGTGCGGACCAGCGTCGACGGTTACAGCCACATCTGGAAGAGTGTGCTCGACCGCTTCTTCACCCGTTACGACGGCGCGGCGCAAATCGAAATCAACGACTTCGGCGCGACACCCGGCGTCGTGGCGCTGCGGCTCGCGGAAGCCATCGAAGCGGCGGAACAGGGAGACGGCGCATGAACACTGTCGCCACCACCCGTCCCGCGCCAATGCTGCGCGAAAGCTTCATTGAACTGCCCGCGCGCGAACGGGCCCGCTCGCTGCTCGACGCCGGCACGTTCCGCGAACTGCTCGGTCCGTTCGACAAGATCGAGTCGCCGTGGCTGCCGCTGCAAGGTGTCGTCTGCCAGGCGGATGACGGCTGCGTGATCGCGCGCGGCACCATCGACGGCGAGCCGGCCGTGGTCGCCGCGATCGAGTCCGCGTTCCAGGGCGGCAGCATCGGCGAAGTCTCGGGCAGCAAGATCGCCGCCGCGCTCGAAATGGCCTTGCGCGACTGCGAACGCGGCAAGATCGTCCGCCCTGTCGTGCTGTTCGAAACCGGCGGCGTGCGGCTTCAGGAGGCCAACCTCGGCCTCGCGGTGATCGCCGAGATGCAGGCCGCGATTGTCGCGTTGCGCCGGCATGTGCCGGTAGTCGGCGTGATCGCGGGGATGGTCGGCTGCTTTGGCGGAATGTCGCTCGCCGCGGCCTTGTGCTCGTATCTCGTCGTCACGAAGCAGGGGCGGCTCGGCATGAACGGCCCCGAAGTGATCGAACAGGAAGCCGGTATCGAAGAACTCGATGCGAGCGATCGGCGCCGCGTGTGGCAGTTGATCGGCGGCGAACAACGGGCTGCGACCGCGCTCGCCGATCAACTGGTCGATGACGATGCAGATGCGGTGCGCGCCGCCGTGCGGTCGGCATTCACGCAAGGCGTGCCGGCTGTGCATCGCAGCGAACAGGTCGACACATTCCTCAACCGCCTCGCGCGAATCGACCCGGCCAGCGTGACGCCGGAAACGATGCGTGACGTGTACAACCCCCACATCCCCGGTAAGGAGCAGGCATGAGCGATACCACCCTCAGCCGCGGCGCGCGCTGGTTCCATGCGCTAGCCGGTGAACCGTCCGGTAAGGCGCCCGTGTGGAGCGGCGATGCGTCGCTTGGCGGCGAGACCGCGCGCTTCATTGCGGTCGTCCCCGATCCCGGCAACCGCTTTCCGCGCGCGACCGATAACGTCGTCGGGCTCGAGCAAGGCTGGCAACTCGCGCGCGCTGTGCGCGAGGCCATCACGCAGGACGAAGCGAGCGGTACGCGCCGCCCGATCGTCGCGATCGTCGATGTCAAAAGTCAGGCGTACGGCTACCGCGAAGAGATGCTCGGCATTCACCTCGCCTGCGCTGCTGCGGTCGACGCGTATGCATCGGCGCGCGACGCCGGGCATCCGGTGATCGCGCTGATCGTCGGGCCGGCCATGTCGGGCGCCTTCCTCGCGCACGGTTATCAGGCCAACCGGATCGTCGCACTCGACGCGCCCGGCACGATAGTCCACGCAATGGGCAAGGAAGCGGCAGCCCGGGTCACACGACGCACCGTCGAAGCACTCGACGCACTCGGCGAAACCATTGTGCCGATGTCGTACTCGATGGCGTCGTTTGCCAAACTGGGCCTGCTCGATCAACTGATCGAAGGCGTCGACGCCGATGCGCCGGATGCCGCGCAAATCGAGCGCGTGCGTCAGGTGTTGACCGAGCAGATTCACAGCGCGCGCGATGGCAGCCGCGGTCTGTCGCATCGTCTCGAATCGGCGGCGGCTCAAAAGAATCGCGCAGCGTCGATCGAAGTGCGACGTCGTCTCGCCGAACAATGGGATGCCGTGTAATGCAGGTCTGCGCCGCGCCGCCGTTTGCCGCCGATCACGCGTTGTCGTGCGATGCGCGGTGGCGGCCGCATGATCTGCTGCGCTTGCATCGTTTGCCACTCTTCGACGGCGAACCGGCGTGGGTTCGTGAGTCTTTCGAACGCGCACCGTATGCAGTCGTGAGACGCGCGCTCGCAACTGACGGCTTCGTGGCGATCGGTGTGCGCGGTGCGGAGCGGTCGCAGCGTTACGGCACGTGGGTGCATCTGGACGACATTGAAACCGCCGTGCCGCCAGAAGCGTTAGCGCAACGCAGTCCTCTTGCGGAGCGCAATGCGTTACCGGCTTTCGCGGCCCTTGCCGCATTACAACGCGACACGGCCGGCGCATTGGCTGGATTCGTCTGGGGACCAACTGGCAGCGCAGGCTTCGAACTGGCAACTCAGGCACCCACCGTCACTTTCTCGAGCGATCTCGATCTGCTGATCCGCGCGCCGGAAAAACTCTCGCACGACACGGCCATTCAGTTGCTGAACCCTCTGCAAGCAATCGCACAACGCGCCGGCATTCGCGTGGATGCGCAACTGGAAACGCCCGCAGGCGGCGTTGCGCTCGCCGAGTGGGCAGCGGACAAAGCACGCGTGATGGCGCGCCATGCTCGCGGCCCGCAACTGGTTACCGATCCGTGGGCGCCCGCTCACGGCAATGCCTGATGCTTGCCCTTCTGTTTCCCGGCCAGGGCGCGCAGACGGACGGATTCCTGCACCGTCTGCCGCAGCACCGCGCCGTGACCGACACACTCGAAGAAGCGTCTCAGGTGCTCGGCACCAACGTACTCACACTCGACACGCCAGACGCGCAACGCTCGACCGTAGCCGTGCAGGTCGGTTTGACCGTCGCGGGCGTGGCGATCACGCGCGCACTGGCAGATGAGCAACTCACGCCGGAGATCAGCGCGGGCCTGTCGGTGGGGGCGTATGCAGCGGCGGTCAGTTGCGGCGCAATTCGCTTTGGCGACGCGTTACGGATGGTTCGAAAGCGCGCCGAACTGATGGAGACGGCGTACCCGTCGGGCTACGGTCTCGCGGCCGTGTCGGGTTTGACCGAACACCAAGTGGAAACACTCGCCGCGCAGCACGCGGATGCGGGCAATCAACGAGTCTATGTTGGCAATGTGAATGCGCCGCGTCAGATCGTCATGGCCGGGGCAAATGGTGCGCTGGACGCGTTCATCGAACGCGCTCTGGCGGCAGGCGCGCGCAAAGCCATCCGTCTTGCGGTGAGCGTGCCGTCGCATTGCGAACTGCTCGCGCAGGCAACAGACGAACTCGTTGCGTACGCACAGGACGTACCTTTTCACACGCCGCAAAGCACCTATATCGGCAATCGCGGCGGCCGCCCTTTGTACACGGCTCAAGCGATTCGCGACGACCTCGCTACCAATATGCGATACACCGTGCGCTGGTTCGACGCACTCACAGCCATGCAGGAAATGGGTGCACACGTGTTGATCGAAGCGCCGCCGGGCCAGGTGTTGACGGACATTACGCGCGAGAACTTTCCGGACACCACCGCGCTCGCCGCGAGCAGCTTCTCGTTCGACAAGCTGGTCGCTACTGTGCGCCGGCGCCTCGATAGGGACGGCCGTTAGGACGCGGCCATTCGCCCGACGCATGCATCATCACTCACTCGACAAAGATTTCCTGCAGCGTAGACAACGCATTCGATAGCGCCGTATCCGACACCGCACCGGCTCGCTTCACGAGCCGCGTCTTGTCTACCGTGCGAATCTGATCGAGCAGGATCAAACCCTTCTTGCGCAAGAATGTGAGCGGGACACGAAAAGGTGCCGCACGGCCGGCCGTGGTCATCGGCGCGACAATCACCGTGCGCAGATGATCGTGCAACTCGGCCGGCGAAACAACCACGCAGGGACGCGTTTTCTGAATCTCGCTGCCGACGGTGGGATCCAACGCGACCAGCCAGACGTCGCCGCGCGCTACCACTCGAACCCCGCGTCATCGGCGTTGGGAAATTCGCCCATCACCAGCGTATCGTCTTTCGATGCTGCCAACGAACGGCTTGCGTCCGCCCATCCCGCACGCGCTTTTTTCTGCGGACGCCTTATCACCAGAGCGTTTCCTTCAACTTGCATATCCACTTCGCCCTCCAGCCCAAGTTGGGTCAAGATCGGTTTCGGAATCAGTACACCATGGGAATTACCCATTCTGCGGATGGTCGTTTTCATGGCTGAACCTGAAGTGAAATCCTAAACGGTCGGGGCATCAAAGTAAACACAATGTTATTACAGTGTAGCACGGCAAATGGCATAAGACGAATGACGTGTCTTGCGTGATTTTTGATCGCCCGCCTCACCGCCTCTCAATCAACTGCCGCCCCATCGCCTTCGCATACCGGTCACATGCACTACGCGCGACACGTGACGCCGCCAGCACGCCCACGTCGGCGTCGTCGCGGTAATACATGGCCACGTCGATCGGCGGCGGCAGCGGACGCACTTGCAATTGCCCCAGTTCGCCGCTACTCAGGAAAGGCTCGACGAACAGCGCCGGCACCGCCGCAATTCCATAGCCATCGCGCAACAGTTTCACGATCACCGCCACCGACGGCATGCAAGTCACCTGGGTATCCGCAAGCGGCACACCGGCGCGCTTCGCGAGCATCGCCACGATCGTTTCCACGGCGACTTGGGGCGCGGTGCCACGGCCGAACGTCAGCACGGGTTTCTGCAATACCGTCTGCACATGTTTCGCACGGCTCGCCGGAATCAGATCGTTGCGCGCGATCCAGCGCACCGGATAGCTCGCCAGCAAGGTCGAAACGATCGACGCTTCCTGCTCGCCGGTTTCCTCCACCTGAATGACGAGATCCAGTTCGCCCGCGCGCAACCGGGGCCCAAGCACGGCGCTCGAGTCGACGGTCAGGTCCACGACGATGCGGTTGTACTCGACGTTCAGCATCCGGATGTAGTCCGGCAGCCAGCTATGCACCACCGTTTCGATGACGCCGAGCCGCAGCCGCTTCATCACCTGGGTTTCGTCCTGCGCGGCCAGTTGCAGCGAGCGCGTGGCCTGCACCACCGATCGCGCATGCGCGAGCAGCCGTTCGCCATGCGCCGTGAGTTGAAACTCCGCCGCGTCGCGCTCGATCAACTCGACGCCTAACTCTGTTTCAAGTGTTTTGATGCGCAACGAAATCGCCGCGGGCGTCGCGTGCATGGCAGCGGCGGTCGCGCGAAAACTGCCTAGACGCGCGAGCGTCAGAAACGTTTCGACAAAGCGGGTATTCATGACGTTAGCTCTCCCAACAGCCCCCGAAGCACTCGATCATCGCCGCAAAACCGCTGCGGCCCTGTTAAGTTTAATTTAACGAAACACAAGAATAACTCGCTGGATGGATATTTTTGGCGTTACTAATCTGGCTTCCATCAGTCACCCGGACCTAGCTGGAGTCGAGCCGTTCATGTCCTACACGCCATCCGAGTTTCGTCAGCAGATTCGCAGCCGCCGCCTGTCCGGGCCGACTGCGGGCTACTGCGGCGACTATGCGCAAGCCAATCTCGCCATCCTGCCCAGCCAATACGCCGACGACTTCCTGCGCTTCTGCACGCTCAATCCGAAGGCTTGCCCGTTGCTCGGCATCGGCGAACCGGGTAGATGGCAGGTCCCGTCGCTCGGCGTCGATCTCGACATACGCAACGACGTCCCCGCGTTTTACGTGTACCGCCACGGCGAACGTGCCGAGGAAGTGCGGAGTCTCGACGAACTGTGGCGCGACGATCTGGTGGTGTTCGCGATCGGCTGCTCGTTTTCGTTCGAGGAGATGTTGCGGCGCGAAGGCATTCCGCTGCGCCATATCGAACAGCAGGTCAACGTGCCGATGTATCGAACGCATGTACGCAACGTGAGCGCAGGCGTATTCGGCGGCAACCGCGTGGTCTCGATGCGGCCGATGAAAGCCGCCGACGCGATCCGCGCCATCCAGATCACCAGCCGTTTTCCCGCGGTACATGGCGCGCCGGTTCATATCGGCGATCCCTCGCTGATCGGCATTCGCGACATCGCACGGCCCGATTTCGGCGATGCAGTCGAAGTGCGCAGCGACGAGTTACCTGTGTTCTGGGCCTGTGGCGTCACACCGCAAGCCGCAATAGAAAGCGCGCGCTTGCCGTTTGCGATCGCGCACAAACCGGGGCACATGCTCGTCACCGACATTCCCAACACCACGCTGGCGGTTCTCTAGCCGCGGCGTTTTTATCCTTTATCCCAACCGCAAGCCGCGCGGCAAGACGCGGCCACTGACTACGACCGGAGCCCATGCATGAAAACCGAAGCGCAATTGACCGCAGACGCCGAGTGCTACGACGTGCCTGGCACAGGGAAAGGACCGTTCGCGTGGTATCGGCAGATTTCCACCGGCGAAAAGCGTGCGTTCTGGAGCTGCAAGATCGGCTACGTGCTCGACGCAATGGACACGCAATTCCTGAGCTTCGTGATTCCGACGCTGATTGCGACATGGGGCATCACGCGCGGCGACGCCGGTCTCATCGGTACGGTCACACTGCTGAGTTCGGCACTCGGCGGCTGGGCGGCCGGTGTGCTGTCCGATCGCATCGGCCGGGTGAAAACCTTGCAGATCACGATTCTCTGGTTCGCGGTGTTCACGCTGGCTTGCGCGCTGGCGCAGAACTTCTCGCAGTTGCTGTGGGCGCGCGGACTGATGGGGCTCGGCTTCGGCGGCGAATGGACAGCGGGCGCGGTGCTGATCGGCGAAGTCATCCGTCCGCGTGACCGCGGCAAGGCGGTCGGTCTGGTGCAGGCAGGCTGGGCGATCGGCTGGGGCGTGGCGACGCTGCTGTTCATGGCCGTGTTTTCATGGGTACCGGCCGCTTACGCGTGGCGCGTGCTGTTCGCGATCGGTATCGCGCCGGCGCCGTTCGTGATCTGGATCCGCCGCTTCGTCGAAGAGCCGGCGGTGCATCGGCAGCAGAAAGAAGCGCAAGCCGCGGCACACACGCGCCCTTCGCTGCTCGACATCTTCCGCGGCGACATCGTCTGGACGACGCTGCGCGCGTCCATTCTCGCAACCGGCGTGCAAGGCGGCTACTACGCGGTGACTACGTGGCTGCCGACGTATCTGAAAACCGAGCGGCATCTGAGCGTGATCGGCACCGGCAGCTATCTGGGCGTAGTGATCGTCGGTTCGTACTGTGGCTATCTGACGGGCGCTTACGTCAGCGACAAAATCGGCCGCAAGCGCGCCTTCATCGCGTTCGCGCTGGCCTCGTGTGCGATCGCGTTGATCTACACGCAACTGCCGCTCGATAACCTCACGATGCTCGTGCTCGGTTTCCCGCTCGGCTTCTGCGCGTCGGGCATTTTCTCGGGAATGGGCGCGTTCCTCACCGAACTGTTTCCGACACGCATTCGCGGCTCCGGCCAAGGGTTCTGCTACAACGTCGGGCGGGCGGTCGGCGCGACGTTTCCGTTCCTGATCGGCTACGTCTCGCAGACCATGACACTCGGTCACGCCATCGGTGTATTCGCCGCGGTGGCATACGGTGTCGTGATCCTCGCCGCGCTGACGTTGCCGGAAACCCGAGGGCGTGAACTCAACGTTTAAGCCACGACACGGCTCGTTCGCGCTATGACGCCTGCTTCGGCGCGCGTCCGATCACATGCGAATCGGACGCCGCTGCGTCGCCCCGCCCGCGCTTGCGGCCTGGCGTCACGACCGCGCCGGTGCCACCGGGACGTCGCACCGATTTTGCATGCCGCTCGATCAGCCGTTGCAGCAGGCAGAACGCGCACAGCAACGCGCCGATCACGATGCGGGTCCACCACGAACTGAGTGTGCCGTCGAAGGTAATCAGCGCCTGGATCGTGCCCAGAATGCCGACGCCGAACAGCGAGCCGATCACATAGCCGACACCGCCCGTCAGCAAGGTACCGCCGATCACCGTTGCCGCGATCGCATCGAGTTCCATGCCCTGCCCTTGCAGGCCATAACCCGATAGCACATAGAACGTGAACACCGCGCCGCCGAGCGCCGAACAGAAGCCGCTCAGCGCATACACGCCGATCCGCGTACGCGCGACCGGCAAACCCATCAGCAACGCCGAGCGCGGATTGCCGCCAACCGCATAGACGTTACGGCCAAAACGCGTGAAATGCGCAACGTAGATCGCAGCGACAAGCGTGACGAGGGCGATCAACACATTGGCCGTCACCGAACCGACGCCGATATTGAGGCGAAAGGCGGAAATCTTCTGGAACGTCGGATCGTTGATCGTGATCGACTGCGTCGTGATCAGAAAGCACAAGCCACGTGCGAAGAACATGCCGGCCAGCGTGACGATGAACGCCTGCAAGCGGAAGAAGTGAATCAGTGCACCCTGCACCGCGCCAAACACCGTACCCATCAGCAACACGATCGGCACGATCAGCCAGACCGACAGATGCATATGTTCGGACAGCACCGCTTCGACGATCGTGGTCAGCGCCACCACCGAGCCGACCGACAGATCGATCCCGCCGGACACGATCACAAACGTCATACCGATTGCGACGATCAGCAGGAAGGCGTTATCGACCAGCAGATCGAGCAGCACTTGCCACGAGAAAAAGCCGGTGTACATCACCGAGCCGAAACCGAACAGTGCGCAAAACAACAGGATGGTGACGGCGATCGGCAGCGTGCGCGGATCGACGATATGGGCCCAGGCGTCGAGGAGTCGTCTCATCGCGCCACCCCGCGCTGCGTGAAGAGCGACATGGCGAGCGCGCGCGCCGAGGGCGACTGGATCACACTCACCGCGAGCACCACGGCCGCCTTGACGACGAGCGTCGCTTCCGGCGGCACCCCGATCGAATAGGTCGTGTAGGTGAGCGTCTGGATGATTAGCGCGCCCAGCACGGTGCCCGTCAGACTGAAGCGGCCGCCGAGCAACGACGTGCCGCCGAGCGTCACCGCCAGAATCGCATCGAGTTCGAGCAGCAGGCCCGCGTTATTGCCATCGGCGCTGCGCACGTTCGAACTGATGAGGATACCCGCCATCGCGGCGGTCAATCCCGAGAAGCCGTACACCGCGAATACCAGCGCTTTCGAGCGCAGACCGACAAGACGCGTCGCCACCGGATTGACGCCAATCGCGCGAATGAAGAGCCCGAGCGCGGTACCTTCGACGAGCACGGCGGTAGCCAGCACCGCAACGCTCGCGATCCACACAGAACACGGCACGCCAAGCCAGTAACCGCCGCCGACGAACAGATAGCCGGGCGCGCCGATCGGAATGATCTGCCCCGCCGTCAGCAATTGCGCAATGCCACGGCCGGCGACCATCAGGATCAACGTTGCGATGATCGGCTGCATGCCGACGAACGACACCAGCAGCCCGTTCCACATGCCGCTCAACACGCCGACGATCAATGCCGCTACCAGGGCCTGCGCGATCAGGCCGGCGCTGGGTTCAGCTTGCGTTGCGAGTATCGTGGCCGCGGCGGCCCCGGCAATCGCCACGACCGCGCCAACCGAAATATCGATGCCGCGTGTGGCGATCACGAGCGTCATGCCGGTAGCGACCAGCACCAGCGGCGCCGCGCGATTCAATACGTCGATCGGCGCGCCGAACAGGTGGCCACCTAGCATCCTTAAAGAAAGAAAATGCGGATTTACCCACACGTTCAGGGCGCACAACAGCACCAGGGTGACGCATGGCCAGATCAACGGACGCTCCGTGCCATCGCGCACGAACCAGTTCGATAGCTTCATTCGCCGCTCCCCGCGATGAGTCGATAAATGTTGTCTTCGTTCGAAGCCTTACCGGCCACTTCAGCGATCTTGCGGCGGTCGCGCAGCACCGCCACGCGATGACTCACGCGCAGCACCTCGCTGATCTCCGACGATATGAACAGAATGCTCAGACCGTTCGCGCACAGCGCCAGCAAGCGTTCCATGATGTCGAACTTCGCGGCGACGTCGATGCCACGGGTGGGTTCGTCGAGAATAAGCAGTTTGGGGTCCGTGGCGAGCCAGCGCGCGAGCAGCGCTTTCTGCTGGTTGCCGCCGGAGAGCAGCCCGATCGGCTGTTCGGCGTCCGTCGCTTTGATGCCGAGACGCTCGATCCACAGGTCCGCGATTTCATGCGCGCGATGTCGTTTGATCTTGCGCCACCAGCCACGTCGCGCCTGCAGCGCCAGCAGAATGTTCTCGCGGATCGACAGTTCGGCGACGATGCCCTCTTTCTTGCGGTCCTCCGCGCAGTAGCCAATGCCGTGACGCACGGCGTCGCGTGGCGAACGCAGCCGCACGGGCCGGCCTTCGATCAGGATGGTGCCGCTGTCGGCGCGGTCCGCCCCGAACAACAGCCGCGCAGTCTCCGTGCGGCCCGAGCCGAGTAGACCGGCTAGCCCCAGGATCTGGCCGGGCTGCACGTCGAGATCGATCGGCTGCAGCGTGCCGCGCCGCCCGACGCCGCGCAACTCGACGAACGGCTGAACAGCGTCCTTGCTCTGAGGCCCTTCATGGGCAGCGTGCCCATCATGTGCCGCTTCGCGCAAGCGCGCGCTCATGCGCTCGTGACCGACCATCTTCGCGACCAGTTGATCGGCCGGCAGATCGCGCGCAAGGTATTCGCCTTCACGCTCGCCGTTGCGCATTACCGTGATGCGATCGGAGATGGCATAGGTCTGCTCGATAAAATGCGTGACGAACAGAATGGCGATACCCGATTGCTTAAGATGACGAAGTATTTTAAAAAGCTGCGCGACTTCGCCGTCGTCGAGGCTGGAGGTCGGTTCGTCGAGGATCAGCACGCGTGCGTCGACTGACAGCGCTCTGGCGATCGCCACCATCTGCTGCACGGCGATCGGATAGGCGTCGAGCGAGCGGGTGACGTCGAGCGTCACGTCGAGTCGAAGAAGCGCAGCCTGCGCACGGCGCTTGATGTCGGGCCAATCGATCGCGCCAAACCGCTTGGGCTGCCGGCCCGCAAAAATGTTCTCCGCCACCGAGAGGTTCGGGCACAGGTTCACTTCCTGATACAGCGTGCGCACGCCGGCCGCCTCGGCCTCCTGCGGCGAAGCAAACGCCACAATCTCGCCACCCAGGCGGATCGTTCCGGCGTCGGGCGCGACTACGCCGGTCAGCACGTTGATCAGGGTGGATTTGCCGGCGCCGTTCTGCCCCATCAGTGTATGGATCTCGCCGGGAAACAAGCGAAAGTCGACTCGCTGCAGCGCTTTCACGCCTGGGAACGTCTTGCTGACACCGGCGGTGGCCAGAATGGGCTCGAGTGCATTCGAGGCGACGCCTGCGCGAGTGTCGCCTGTGATGGCCTTCATGGCCGGCGGATTGGGTTCCGATGCGGGATGCGTCATAGACCTCGCTCGATGGGCGGTGCGTTGGTCGGGTGGGCTCAAGTGGGCTCAGTTGGGCGCAACCTGATTCTGCGGAAAAGAGACCGCCCGCTGCCAAAGCAGCCAGGCGGTCAGGCACCACTGGAGAAACTCCTGCGATCTGTCGGTACTTCGCTTGTGTCCTGCTTAAATCATATGGATCGCTAATCAGTTAGCCACCATACTCTGCCCAATGCTGTCCGCCTCAGTACTTACGCGTCGGCAGAGTCTGCGCCGCGACGCTCATCGGGAAGACGGTCTCTTGCGTCAGGATACGCTTGGGCAGCGGCTTGCCGGCCACCACGTCCTTGACCGCTGACATCAGTTGCGGCCCCAGCAGCGGGCTGCACTCCACATCGACGTTCATCTTGCCCGCGGCCATCGCCTGGAAGCCGCCCTTGGTCGCATCGAACGAGACGACAGTGATGTCTTTGCCCGGATGCATGCCGGCCTCTTCCATCGCCTGGATGGCGCCGAGCGCCATATCGTCGTTATGCGCATAAACTACATTTATTTTATTTCCATAAGTTTTTATAAATGCTTCCATCACCTGCTTGCCGCCGGCAAGCGTGAAGTCGCCGCTTTGCGACGCGATGATCTTGAATTTGGGATCGCTCTTGATCACTTCGATCAAGCCGGAATGCCGGTCGTTGGCAGGCGCCGAGCCGACCGTTCCCTGAAGTTCGGCAATGTTGATGGGCCCTGGATCATTTTTATAGTGATCTGCTAGCCAATGACCGCCGCGCCGGCCCTCTTCCATAAAGTCCGAGCCGATCATCGTCACGTATAGAGACGTGTCTTTCACATCGATATTGCGGTCTGTCAGGATCACCGGAATTTTTGCGGCTTGAGCTTCGCGCAGCACCGGCTCCCAGCCGGATTCGACGACCGGAGAGAACGCGATTACATCGACTTTCTGCGCGATGTAGGAGCGGATCGCCTTGATCTGATTTTCCTGCTTTTGCTGGGCGTCGGAGAATTTGAGCTTGATCTTCGCGTCCGCTGCCGCGGACTTCACCGACTCGGTATTGGCGGTTCGCCAGGCGCTTTCGGCGCCGACCTGCGCGAAACCGAGCGTGATCTGTTTGTCCTGCGCGTAAGCGCCCGGCGCTGTCAGCGCCAGCGCACCGATGCTCGAGCAAAGCGCGAGCGCGCCCAACGCACGGCATGCGGCGCGTCGTGTATTCGCCATGACTGTCTCCTGATCGTTGTTGTGTAGGCGACCCTCGAACCCGCCCGGCGTTTGCGGCCCTCACGGTGCGTGGATCGTGATGTAGCGTAGTGTCTGGGGCGTTAACCGTCCAATCATATGATTCGCGTCGGCGATACCAATTTCGGTATAGCGGGCGGTATCGGCTGTGGCATGGACGTGGGCAATGCTGCGGGGCTCGCTTCGGGCATGGGCGGCGATGGAGCGTGGCGTTGGAGATGCTTTTTATGCGCTTAAGTGCTCGACATGGGTTCGGGCACGCGGTGAGTGAGTGGCCGGCTTTCGGCTTTCGGCTTTCGGCTTTCGGCTTTCGGCTTTCGGCTTTCGGCTTTCGGCTTTCGGCTTTCGGCTTCGGGCTTCGGTCTGCGGGCTGCGGGCTGCGGGCTGCGGGCTTTCGGCTTCGGGCTTTCGGCTTCGGGCTGCGGGCTGCGGGCTTCGGGCTGCGGGCTGCGGGCTGCGGGCTGCGGGCTGCGGGCTTCGGGCTTCGGGCTTCGGGCTTCGGGCTTCGGGCCGAGGATGAAACGGCCGACGGCCAACCAGCAAGCTAGCGGGCTGCTCCGCGCGGCGTCACCCAACGAAACGTCAGATTGATTCGCTCGCCGGCCACGCGCGGCTCCTTCGGCACGCGATGCCGCCAGTTAGTCTGCGTGTCGCCCTTCATCACCAGCATGCTGCCGCCCTTCAGCGAAAACGACTGCACGACGCCGGTCCTGTTGTGCCGCAAGTCGAAAGTGCGTGCGACGCCCAGGCTGATCGACGCAATCACCGGCCGGGCGCCGAGCTCGGGTTCGCGGTCCGCGTGCCACCCCATGCTGTCGGTGCCGCTGCGGTAGCGGTTGATCAGCACGCTGTTAAAGCGCACGTGGCAGGCTGCCTCCGCAGCGGCCCGCAGCTCGGCGACGGTCCGGGTCCACGGTTGCGGTACGTTGCGAATTCCGGAGTAGACGTAGACCGCATCCGGCTCGCCCTGCCAGGCAGTCAGCCGCGGCAGCGGCACACGGCCGGCAGGCGTGCCCATCATGTCCTGACGCCATGCCACTTCGCCGATGAGTTGCGTCAAAGCGTGCGCCGCGACCTCGGGCGCGAGCCACTCGGGATACCAGTCCACGTCGGGCGCCGGAAGGTCATCGAAAAGGTCCGCCATGAGATTGCCTGAATGCGATTGCGCACGCGATAGGTGCGCGAGTGAGAACCCTGGCTATTATGGCGGCAACGACGACGACACTCACGCCTGTGGCTTGCGCTGTCATCCGCCGCTGTCATCCAGTTTTCTCACTCTGCTACTTCAACGGATTTCCACCATGATTCTTTCCGATCAGGCTCTCGATCAGCTCTTTCGCGAAGCGCGCACACATAACGGCTGGCAGGCCAAACCGATCGACGACGTCGTGCTCAAACAACTCACCGAGCTCGTGTTGCTCGGACCGACCTCGGCCAATTCGAGCCCCGGCCGCTTCGTCTACGTGAAAACGCCCGAAGGTAAAGAGAAGCTGCGTCCGGCCTTGTCGGCGGGCAATCTGGAGAAGACCATGGCGGCGCCGGTCACGGTGGTCGTCGGGATGGACATGGCGTTCTACGAGCATCTGCCGAAACTGTTTCCGCATGCCGACGCGCGCAGCTGGTTCGCGGGGAACGACAAGGCGATCGCCGATACGGCCTTTCGCAATTCAACGTTACAAGGTGGCTATCTGATTCTCGCGGCCCGCGCGCTCGGTCTGGACACCGGGGCGATGTCGGGATTCGACGCCGCCAAGGTCGACGAGGCGTTCTTCGCGGGCACAACCGTGAAGTCGAACTTCCTGATCAATCTGGGCTACGGCGACCCGTCGAAGCTGTTCCCGCGCAGCCCGCGCTTCTCCTTCGACGAAGCCGCCCGGATCGTCTGACAGGCCTTTGGCCGCCGGTCCGGTTATCTGAAGAGCGCGACGTAGAACACCACCGCGCCGATCAACGCACCGATAAAGCAGAAGCCTTCGTTGGCGTCGTCGCCATTGGAACGCAACCACGCGCCGACGACGCCGAACAGCCCTGCGATGCCGAGCGCAACGCAGACCATGACCACGTCGAATAACGCGCTTTTGCCCAGTTCCGAGAAGTCGATGTCGCGCACGCCAAAGTACAAGGCGAGCGCCATCAGCGATATGCCCACCAGCGGCAGCATGACGTGGCTGCCCTCTCGTCCAACGTGGTGCCCATGAAGTACGTGGCGTACGTGATTGCCCGATCCAAGCAGTTTCATGATGCGTCTCCTGCCGCGCCCTCAACCGACGGCAAAACGAACCGCCCCTGGCCCGCGATAGCCCTGAGGCAAGCCGGTTCTATTCGAGAATAGTGCACCCGGAACACAATTCAAAGCCCATTTAATTAGGGTGTCGCCGCAACTCGGACGGGCAACATGCGGCAAAGGGAATTGCTGCAAGGCGACACCTGTCATCCGCGTCAGAGACGGATGTGTACGGCCGCCCCTGGGAGCAACTGTGGCGCCCGTCGGCAAGGGGTTGCACATCTCGGTAGAATGATCCGGCTCGTCCGCTATTTCATGCTTGCGGTTGGCGAGCCGCCGCCGTTGCTCCGCTCGTGCCGGCCCCTTCCCGCCCCTATCCTCTCTATGCGCCGCTCATCGTTTCTTGTTCGCATCATCCTGATTGGCATCCTGCTGCATATCTACGTCGGCTTTCGTCTGATTCCCGACATGCCGGTCAGTGCCTCCGGCCGATGGCTGTGCGCGTTGTGGCTGGTGCTGTCGATCTTTCTCATACCGCTCGGGATGCTGGCGCGCACCATCAAACAGCAGCCGCTCAGCGACCGCCTCGCGTGGGTCGGTCTGCTGGCGATGGGCTTCTTCTCGTCGCTGCTGGTTCTGACGTTCGTGCGTGACCTGGCGCTTGCCTCGCTGCTCACCGTCGATGCAATCTGGCCGAACACGATTGCAATCGCGCACTGGCGCATCGGCTCGGCGGCAGCGGTACCGTTGCTTGCGCTGCTCTCGACACTCGTCGGCCTGTTCAACGCACGGCGCCGCGCAAGGGTGGTGACAATCGAGGTGCCGATCGACGATTTGCCGCCCGCGCTCGACGGCTTCACGATCGTTCAGATCAGCGATATCCACGTCGGCCCGACCATCAAAGGCCGTTATGTGGACGCGATCGTCGACGCGGTGAATCGTCTGAAGCCAGATCTGATTGCCGTCACCGGCGATGTGGTAGACGGCAGCGTGCCGCAACTGACCAGGCACACGCAACCCCTGTCGCGGCTCAGTGCGCGTCATGGCGCGTTCCTCGTGACCGGCAACCACGAGTATTACGCCGGCGCTAACGCCTGGATCGACGAGTTCCGGCGCCTGGGGTTGAACGTTCTGCTTAACGAGCATGTGATCGTGGAACACGACGGCGCGCGCGCCGTGATTGCCGGGGTGACGGATTACTCAGCGGGCCATCATGACCCGCTGCATCGCAGCGACCCGGTTGCGGCCCTCGCAGGCGCCCCTGGCGACGTGTTGATCAAAGTATTGCTCGCGCACCAGCCGCGCTCTGCCGAAGCAGCCGCAGCAGCAGGTTTTACGCTGCAGCTATCCGGCCACACGCACGGCGGCCAGTTCTTCCCGTGGAATTTCTTTGTGCGTTTCCAGCAGCCATTCACGGCCGGTCTCGCACGGCTGAACGGCCTGTGGGTCTACACGAGTCGCGGCACCGGCTATTGGGGACCGCCGAAGCGTCTGGGGGCCCCCTCGGAGATCACGCGATTGCGCCTCGTGCCCGGCGAGCCCGATTGAAACGTCCAACCAGGCGCCAAGTATTCGGCTCGCCGAAGTCATATTCGCATGCGCGAAAAAAACGCGGACGTCTGCAAAAGACATCCGCGCTCCGGCGCTGACGCGCCGCTTCAGCTAATCAGACTTACTGTGCAGGCGCCACGGCCACGCTGACCTGCGGTGCGTACGCCACCGACACTTGCATACCCGGCGTCACGCCCGCGACCTTTGCCGGCTCGCGGCCCTGGATATGAAACACCGCGCCATTCGGACCCTTCAGGGCCATGATGCCGGACGCGTGGTCGATGGCCTGAACTTCGGCGGTCACGTTCTGTGCGGTGTTCTGCTGTACCGGTTGAGCAGCCGTGCCGTGGCCGTCAGCACCACGCGTAACGCTGACCATGGCGTTGCGCATCATCCGGATGTGGACCTTGCCACCCTGCTTGATCTGCGCCAGGTTGCTCGTATCGGTGATATTGAACGAAGCTTCACCGCCCTGTGCGTCGAGCACGGTCACCGAATGTTTAGCCTGGTCGACCGACTTCACGACACCATCGGCCTGCAGCGTGCTGCTGCCTTCAAACGGCGCGGGCAGACCGGCGGCGAACGACACGAGCGGAGCAGCAACAATCAATGCACCGGCAATAATGCCAAGAGCCTTATCTTTCATACATTCCTCAAATTGGGTGAACAGCGGAAAAGAGACGATGTTGTGCGGATCGGATGCGCCTCGCATGGCGCAAGGACAACCGAAAAATTCCTGGGCGAAACCGTGAGAAGTGAAACGAGGATTGAGCGCCAAAGCCGCACGACGTGTTTCGAAGTGTGCAAACAGTGTGTTTTCCGGGATGGACACCGTCAATATTCGGAGTCCGTATTTATGCAAGGAAAATTCTGAGCTTGACGCGGAAAATTCCGCAAGCATCCCACAACGCATTCCGCCGCCATGCTTCATCTCGGCTTGACTTAGCTTTGCAGAACTGCCTAAAATTCGCCCAATTCATTTAACCGGAATCACGATCTTGGACAGTAGCAGTAGTACCAGTCGAGCTTCGATTCGCCCGATCGCCTGATCGGCAAGATTTCCGCGCCAGCCTTTGCCTGTCGCCGTCTTGCCTTCAGGCTCGACGGTGCACGTCGTTTTTACCCTCGTACTGCCAGTGAAGCGCCGCACGGCTCGATGCCTTGCGCATGCTCCATGACTTTTGCGTCGCGAGCCCCGGCTCGCATGCCTCGTCACGCCTGACTGCGCCCGCGTTCCACCTTCGGATACCTGATGCTGTCACGCGTGGGGTTCACACTGTGCGAACACGCGCCTCAACCTTTCTTACCGATGACAATTGAATTCGTCTTGCGGCTCTTTGCCGCCTTCAGCTGCGGCGTCGCGATCGGCCTCGAGCGGCAGATGCGCCAGCGCAGCGCCGGGCTGCGCACCATCACGCTGGTCGCCAGCGGCGCCTGCCTGTTCGTTACGCTCGGCGTGTTGACCGGCAACGGCACCGCCGGCATCACGCAGATTGCCGCGTATGTCGTATCTGGCGTCGGCTTTCTCGGCGGCGGCGTGATCATGCGCGACAAGGGATCCATTCAGGGGATCAACACCGCCGCGACCTTATGGTGCTCGGCGGCAGTCGGCGTATTGTGCGGTGCGGGGCATTACGGCCCGGCTCTTGCCGGCACCGCGGTCGTGCTGCTGACCAATACGGTATTGCGTGAAGTGAGCCGTATGATCAACGCAACGCCCGTTTCGAACGCCGACCTCGTACGTGAGTATGTGCTGACGATCGTGTGCCGGGAGGCTGATGAGATTCACATTCGTACTGCGGTATCCAACTCGATGTATTCCACACCGCTGTCGTTCCAGAGCCTGACGAGTGAAGACGTCGACGACGATACGGGACGCATTCGCGTTACGGCAACATTAAAGCTGCATCCGAAAGATCAGCCGAAGCTCGAACAGATGGCGAGCCGCATCAGCATGGAAAAGAGCGTATCGAGCGTCAGCTGGACGGCCAAAGAAGCGGAGCCGACGCCGGAGTGAGCCATCATGCGTAAGCTCCCCATATTTGCGCGCATCGTCTACACTTAGCTTGCAATAGATTTAGACAATGTTAATTCCGCGTCCTGAATATGGACTGTCCCATAACCTTCGACTAAGCTCTGTCACCGTGAATTTTTCACACTCAACTATGGAGTCTCGATTATGGAACACGGCATCATTGCATGGCTCATCATCGGCGCGATCGCCGGCTGGCTGGCTGGCGTGCTCGTCAAGGGCGGCGGCTTCGGCCTGATCGTCGACATTATCGTCGGGATTGTCGGCGCATTCATCGGCGGCTGGCTTGCCGGTGTGCTGCACATTTCGCTTGGCGGCGGCTGGATCGGTTCGATCATTACCGCTGTGATCGGCGCGGTCATTCTGCTGTTTCTTATCCGGCTCATCCGGCGCGGCACCTGAGCGTTGCACCTGATGTCTTACGGCGTCAGGGGCGAATGCCACCTGACGCCGTCTCTACTTATTGTTTAGAGAAGCGCCTCTACTGCCGGCAACATCGAGCCGGTGTCACGCAGCCGCGTATGCAAGGCGAAAGCCTGGTCCAATCGATGCGGCGTTTGCCCACCCCATTGCACGGCGTCCCGATAGTAGTCGCGAAGCAGATCGCGATAGAGCGGATGCGTGCAGTTCTCGATGATCAACGTAGCGCGTTCTCGCGGCGCCAGTCCGCGCAGATCGGCCAAGCCCTGCTCCGTCACGACCACGTCCACATCGTGTTCGTTGTGATCGCAGTGCGGGACCATCGGCACCACGCTCGAAATACGCCCACCCTTCGCCATCGACTTCGTCGCAAAGATCGCGCATGACGCATTGCGCGCGAAATCACCCGAGCCACCAATGCCGTTCATCATGTGCGTGCCGCCGACGTGCGTGGAATTCACATTGCCGTAAATATCGAACTCCAATGCGGTATTCAACGCGATCAGACCGAGCCGGCGAATCACTTCAGGATGGTTGCTGACCTCCTGAGGACGCAGCACCAGGCGATCGCGATAGCGTTCGAGCTCGCCGAACACTTGCGCCTGGCGCGCGGCCGACAACGTGATCGACGCACCCGAGGCGAACGTCACCTTGCCGGCGTCCATCAGATCGAAGGTCGAATCCTGCAGCACTTCTGAGTAAATTTCGAAGGCGTCGAAGGGCGAATCGACAAAGCCGGCCAGCACCGCATTGGCTATCGTGCCGATGCCTGCCTGCAACGGCGGTAAGTGACGGGGCATGCGCCCGCGCGACACTTCGTGCTGAAAAAACTCAATCAGATGGCCGGCGATCAACTCGGTTTCCGCATCCGCGGGCAGCACCGTGGACGGGCTGTCCGCCATATCGGTGATGACGATTGCCGCGATTTTGTCGAGCGGGATCTCGATGGCCCGCGTGCCGACCCGGTCTTGCGGATGCACGATCGGCAGCGGTTCGCGATTCGGCCTGCGGCCCGGAATCCAGATGTCGTGCAGTCCCTCGAGGGCGAGCGGCTGGGCAAGATTGATTTCGACGATGACCTTGTCAGCGAGGATCGCGAAGCTGGCCGAGTTGCCGACTGAAGTGGTCGGCACAATGCCGCCGGTTTCAGTGATCGCGGCAGCTTCGATAATGGCGACATCGAGTTTGCCGAGTTGATTGGCGCGCAGCATTTCGACGGTTTCAGACAGATGCTGATCGACGAACATCACTTCACCGCGATTGATCGCATCACGCAAGGTCTTGTCGACCTGAAACGGCAAGCGGCGCGCCAACACATGCGCCTCGGTGAGCATGCGATCCACGTCGTGACCAAGCGATGCGCCGGTCATCAACGTAATTTGCAGCGGCTTGCCTTCCTGACGGACCCGCTCGGCGAGCGCGACCGGGACAGCTTTGGCATCGCCCGCGCGCGTAAAGCCGCTGGCGCCAACGCGCATGCCGTCCTTAATCAGAAGCGCCGCCTCGGCGGCTGAAGTAATTTTTCCGCGCAGCGCGGAGCAACGAATCCGGTCTTGATACATGAAACTGAGTCTCTCCATAGTCACCAGTCCAGTCTACCGGTGCGCACGTCTGCGGTGTGCTTCGCTCAGTAGCCAGATTGTCGCACCAGCCGCGGCGTCTCGATGGGACGGCGTCGCGGCCAGGCGTTTCGTCGCGTGCAAGATTCCCGCGACAGGTACTGCAGGTACTGCAGGTACGGCGGGTGTTGCTCGTGGCGCTGCTTAGCTGCCGAAGTAGATATTGCAGAAGCTCACAGGCCCGACGCACTCTTTGGCTTTGGCTTTCGGTAGGGCGACGCGGTTTTGCACGGCGACGCTATTGGCGCGCGCATTCGCTTGCGCGACCTGTTGTTCCGAAGCAGCCGGCGCCGTTTGCGCATGAGCAACAGCAGCGGACAAAGAGCAGGCAATCAGGGCAATCTTCAACACGTTCATTTCGTTCTCCAGTACTTCCGGTTACACCCCGTAGGACTTTGGGGACTGCGTGGCAGTGATGAAACTATATGACCGCCGCCTGTGCAGATAAACGGGGGTGGACGGAAGTGATCTTTCCATCTGGCAGAAGGATCGGGGCACACGACTGATCCAACGCGCACGGGTCAACGCGCATTGAAAGGCGCGTCTTTGTCGAGCAACGCTGTGCGGATGAAGTGCAGGCAACTCAGAATGCGCTGCAGGTCGTGCCGCTTGTCGCGGTCGGCATGAACGGTTTCCAGTACGTCCTGCGCAATCCATGTGGCCGAGCGCACGGATACGAGCGATCGCTCGAGAGCACGCGCGTCAGGCCGCTCGAAAAGCCGCGCGAGGTCATCGCAAGTCTGCGCGAGGCTGCTGCTCCAGCGCGAATGAAGCGCTTGCGCATAGCGGGCACGCGCCGCTTCATTACGCAGATCGATCACGGCGTGCCCTACTTCGAGCGTGACGAGCATCCAGCGCAAGGCATCACGGCGGCGTCGGGAGCGGCGAGTCAGTAGCATGCGCAACTGCGAGGTCAAATCGTGTGTGCTCGACTGGAAGCGCTGATTGAGTCCGGGCAGTTCGTCCTTGCACGCAGACACGACTTGCGCGCGCAAATCACCCTTGATTCTCTCGGTGAGCCACGGCATATCCGCTGGAAACACGACCGCGAAAACGATCGCTGCAAGTAAGAGGGACGCCGTGATCGCTATACCGTTGTTGATCAGCAGATCGGGCGCATACGTGACGACGTTGTCCGGCCCGGCGAGCAGGCAGAAGAACACCGAAAAGCCGATGCCATACCCTGCCGCGCGCTTGCGCGACGCGATGAAGGCGCCGAATGCAAGCACCGGGGCGAGCGTCGCGCAAAGCAGCGGAAAACCGTCGATGTTGGGATACACGTAGCACGTGAAGAGGTAGCCGGTCATGGTCGCCAGTACCGCGCCGACTGCCATCTGCACGGCCATTTTCGATGCGTTCGGCGCAGTAGACGTCAACGCACAGGCCAACGCTGCGCCGATCACTGCCAGACCGCCGCTGGGCCAGTCGGTGGCGATCCAGAACCAGCCGGCAATCGCCATGACCGCGGCCGACCTGGCAAAGGTGAACGCGACCGCAAAGCCGTTCGTCTTGCTTACGTAGCGGCCGGCAGTACGCTGCCCGGCTCCCGGCTTGCGCCGCGCCAAAGACGCGTATGTCTCGGAGTAACGGATCCATTCGTCGACGAAGCGATATAGCAATTCCGCGGCCGTATCGAAGTCCGCCAGCGACTCAGCGGGGGCGGCTTCCAGCGGCCGTCTCGTTTCGCGTACGCGCCTCGGCAAGCTCGCCTGAAAGTGCCGCATATGGGTTGCTGCGCGTGATGTATCAACGTCCGCGTCCTGGGTGGACGCCAGCAGTGTCGACAGCTCGTGAAAGTACGGCGTGATGGCGTCGACTATCCGGCTCCGGCCGTTTGCGCGCAGACGTTTGAGCAATTGATGCAGCGCATGCAGCCGCGCGCATGCGTCCATGAACTCTCCGTTCAGACGGCCGAGATGCTGGCTGCGTGAACGCATGGCCGGATCTTCGAAAGCTGCAAATGTTCGCGTCGCCTCAAAGCCGACGATCTCGTCGACGAGGTCCGCAAAGCGCCTTTCAAACTGGCCCCGCTCGACTCCACGACCCAGCACGTCGGCAGCGAACGCAGTAAAATTGATATATCGAATGTGGAGCGCGCGCCGCAATGCCAGGCTGGAGCGCTGCGGCACGATCAGTGCGCTCACTGCGCTCGAACACACGATGCCAACCGCCACCTCCGCCGCGCGCGTGAGCGCCGCCAGAAACAGATCGTGAGGCGCCGTGACATTCGGAATGCCGATCAGAGCGGCGGTATAACCTGCCAGCACAAAGCCGTACCATCTGAAATGCCGATACCGGACTGCCGCCGCAATACAGGCGCTCACCCACCCGATCATGCCGAACATGTACCACTCAGGCTGCTGGACGAACAGCGCGCCGAGCACCAGTGCGGCGATCGTACCCACCGCGGTACCGAGAATTCGATAGAAACTCTTGGCGAGCACCATGCCGCTAAACGGCTGCATCAGCACGAACACCGTGGTCATCGCGATTCGCGGCTGCTGGAGATCCAGCAACATGGCAATGCCCAGCGCCAGCAGGCCCGCGGTGACCGTTTTCAGCAGATGCAGCCAGATCAGACCGTCGCTGTTCGCCCAGTCGCGAATGGCCGGACTGAGCGTTGGCAACATGACGCTCCACTGCCGGCGGGAATCCGGCGTCGGTTTGATCGCATGTTGGCGTTTCATCAGAAAGCAACGCGTCCCGGTTTGTCGCTGAAAGAAGCACCGGTGAACGCTGCGCACACCGGCGGGCAAGGCGCCGATTGTAGGAGCATGCGCTGCGCGCATTAATAGGACTGGCGCGGAACGTCCCTTCCAGAACAAACAACAATGCGCTCGCGGGACAGGCGGACAATACGGCTTCAGCCGTGAAATAGAAGGATCGATGGATACGTTACAAAATATGCGAGTGTTCGTGCGCGTGGTCGAAGCCGGTAGTTTTACCGCCGCCGCGCAGTCGCTCAATTCGACGACTGGCGCGATGTCCCGCGCGGTCTCTGAACTCGAGGCTCATCTGCGTACGCGCCTGCTGAACCGGTCGACGCGGCGGCTCGCGCTCACCACAGCGGGCGAGCGTTACCTGAAGCGATCTCAGCAAATCCTTGCAGATGTCGATACGGCGGAAGAAGAAGCAAGTTGCGCGCACGAACGCCCGAGCGGCGCGTTGCGCATGCACAGCTTTGCCAGCATCGGCCAGCATTACGTGCTTCCGGCCATCTCGCGGTATCGCGCGCTTTATCCCGAAGTAACCGTCGAGCTGACATTGTCGCAGCGCATGCCTGATCTATTCGAAGGCAGCGCCGACGTCGCGGTGATCGGTGCCTCGACTCTGCCGAATTCCGACCTCGTATCGCTCCCGCTTGGTACAACTTTCAGCATCCTGTGCGCATCGCCTGCTTACGTGCGCACTCATGGCGCGCCGCAACAGCCCAGCGACCTGTCGCATCACGAATGTCTGATCCTGCACACGCCGGCATTTCCGCCTCACGAATGGGTACTCGACGGCCCCAACGGCAGCGAAATGATGGAAGTGAACGGACCCGTGCATGTGAATATCGCGGAATCGCTGATTGTCGCGATTCGCGAGGGAATGGGCATTGGTATGGTGCCGCTTTATGCGGCGATCGCCGGGTTGCGTGACGGGACGCTGGTCCGCGTGTTGTCTGAATATACGCTGCAGAAGATGAACGTTTACGCGTTGTATCCGTCGCGCAAGTTCATCGATGCGAAGACTCGGACGTGGGTTGAGTTCTTACGTACGCATCTGCCGAAGGTGATTGCACGCGACGAGGCATTACTTGCGGAAGTCGGCCAGATGTATGCAGCGGATGGCGTGGCGCCTGTGGGAGAGCCCAGCATTGGGGATGGGGACGCCGCTGCACACTGACGCAGATTTTGAAACCGAAGAGACGCCGGGAGAAACCTCGCCGGCGATTTCCCGGCAACATTGCCGCCGCTTTTTACGGCCGCAAACGCAAAAACCCCACCTTTTCGGGTGGGGTTTTTGCCTGCTGCTGGGGAGCCTGACGATTACCTACTTTCACACGGGAATCCGCACTATCATCGGCGTGGAGTCGTTTCACGGTCCTGTTCGGGATGGGAAGGGGTGGGACCGACTCGCTATGGTCATCAGGCATGACTTGTTGTCGTGTCGCCTTTGTGGGCGGCACAACCAATCTGGAAGAAGTAGTTTCTGGTGATGCTCACCAGGGGTAAAGCTGTTGGGGTTGTGTTGTTTCTGGCACAACACTGATCTCAACCGTCACGTGCTACCCCCTTTCGGGGGTGGCTCTGAGTAAGCGCTAAAGCGCTAACTCATTGCGTAAAACACACCGGTTATAGGATCAAGCCTTACGGGCAATTAGTATCAGTTAGCTTAACGCATTACTGCGCTTCCACACCTGACCTATCAACGTCCTGGTCTTGAACGACCCTTCAAGGGGCTCGAAGCCCCGGGGATATCTCATCTTAAGGCGAGTTTCCCGCTTAGATGCTTTCAGCGGTTAT
>NZ_JABBGJ010000017.1 GCF_012927345.1 Paraburkholderia polaris | reverse complement strand
CGCGCGGCCTCGATCTTGACTTCAAATTTAGACCTCAGCGAATGGGGCGATGCGTTCCCCGACAACCGGGTTCTTGGCGCCGCCACGCTCGACCGGCTACGCCACGGTGCCTATCGCGTCGTCATCGAGGGCGAGAGCTTCCGCAAGCCCAAACCGATGCCTGAAAACGGCGAAAATGCGGTTGCCAAATCCGGCAAAAAACCGCATTCTTGAACCCCTTCGAAATCGCGTTTCGGGGCCACTCTGAGTGGCCTCATTATGCCGATCATCCCCGGCTTGATTACGCCGATCCGTGACACCAAGCCTGCTGCTCATCGTGCGATGGCCCTCCTTTATCCTTCGCGCCCACGCATTCCCGAAGCGGCGGCTCTCCCGGACCTTTTCACCCAACGGGAAAGAAAAGTTACTTTGCTGCGCCCTAAAGTTCAGGAGATGGAATGACAGGCGCAAAGCCTGTTAGATATAGGTTTCTACCTTTGCTGCAGCCGATCTGTAGCACGCAAAACTCCCCTCCCAGAGCATCAACCGGCTATCAGGCAGTTCCGGCTCGCGTGTTCGTCCGGCAACAATCGGCCACAAACCGCCGTTCACATGCGTCGTCGGTGGGGCGTTCAGGCGTCGGCTCCACCCTGTAACCGGCCATCCGATTGTCGAAGGCGAACGCTCCTTCATCGGCCATTGCTGACGTTCAGGTGTCGGAGTTGGTGAGGCGGCTACGGGTTGGTTTCCTGACATTCGCGCCTCGTCAGCCGCGAATGTCAGGTTCACTGCAAGGGGATGCGAACTCTCGACCCGGAGACTGCCAGTCGTACCGGTAGGAGGCGGACGTTCAACACCCGAATTGACAGTCATCGATGGACGAAATGCGGTGTAGCGAACGATATCTGTCCGCTGGACGGGGCAAACGACTGCGCCCCGGCCGATATCAAAGTACTTTGGGCTTCCCGGTGGGCCGCCCCACGATGAATGAGCCAGACGATCCTGCCCGCGGTGCAAAATGGCGGCGACGAGTTACCGCTCGACCCAGCGGCAACGGTTGATCTTTCCGGTCGACGCGCCGTACGCGCAACGCGCGCGCGAACGGTCCCGTGCCTGCCTGCGAACCGCAGCCGGTTATCTCTGTCGCGAACTAGCCCGGCACTTCAGGTGGCCTGCTTGCGCCACACGCTGGCGAGCCAAGGCTGTTGCTCGCGCGGCAAGCCGGCAGGCCGGTAATAGTGCTCGAGTTCGAAGAACCCCGCATCCACCATGTATCGGCACCACGCGTCGAGATCGTGGAAAGCACCATAGCGGCCATGGCTCCAGCCTTCCTGGTTCGCACCACGCGGATTGGAGCTAAATAGCACGCCGCCGGGCTTCAGCGTCGAGTGCATTTGCTGCAGCACGCGTGCCAGATTCCGATTCGGGACATGAAACAGGGAGGCGTTGGCGAAAACGCCGTCAAAGCGTGCGAGCGGCAAATCGAGGTGCAGAAAATCCTGCTGCCACACCTCGCAGCCGGTCTCGTCGCGCGCCATCGCGACGAAGCGTTCGGCACCATCGAGACCAACCGCGTGATGACCCAGCGAGGTGAAGGCCTTAAGATCTCGCCCGGGCCCGCAGCCAAAATCGAGGATCGCAAAAGGCGGCTCGACGACGATATGACGCAGTAGCGCATCGATGTTCTGCGTGACGTCGTGGTCGCTCGTGCCTTCCCGGAAATCTTCCGCGTGCGCGTTGTAGTGCCGCAGCGTAACGGTGCTGATTCGTTCGAGCTCCCAAGCGGTGGGTGTCATGGGGCGGGTCTCCAATGCATAGCGGGAACAGCGAAATTCTCGACTCGGGTGAACCGAAAAGGCTGTGTAGACGTCACGAACATGCGATGCCGGGATACCACGAGGTGGTCTCACAGCTATCTCTGACCGAGCCGCAGTTGAACCTGATCTCTCGTCAATGGGCGCTATCCTCTTGTGGTACTGCGGCTCGCATCGTCAAACAGCTGCGCCTGGCGGCGCGCGATGGCGCGCGAGAAACCGATCCAACTGTCCCGCGAACGTCTTGCTGTCGCGCGGGCTGTACGGCGCCGGACCGCCCGTATCGACGCCCGCGCTGCGCAGTTGTTCCATCACTGCACGCATCGTCAGGCGTTCGTCGATATTCTCACGACTAAACCAGTTTCCACGCGGATCGAGTGCATACGCGTCCTTGTCGAGCGTAGCGGCGGCAAGCGGTATGTCCGCGGTAATCACCAAGTCGCCGGCCGCGACCAGTTCGACGATACGGGCATCGGCGGTGTCGAACCCCGCCGGCACTTGCAGTGCCTTGATATAGGGCGATGGCGGCGTGCGCAAATGCTGGTTCGCGACGAGCGTCACGCACACTTCGGTGCGACGCGCGGCCCGAAACAGCATGTCCTTGACGGCAGCCGGGCAGGCGTCTGCGTCAACCAGCACTTGCATCGCGGTATCTCCATTAGGTGGGGGGAGCGATCATATATTACCGCGCGCGCTTACCCTGCGGCGGACCAGCACTTGTGCAGGGCGGGTAGGGGCAAAGCCCGTACGCAGAATGGTGGCTTTCGAATGCGAAGCAGTCACCTGAATAACCGTGTGAACGCGATGGCGAAGGGCGGAAGATGGTCGACTGTACTCATCCAGCCTTCTGCCTCGTAAGCCGCCGGTCGGGAAAATTCGCTCAGACCGGTGGCCGCTTTGTGGCGTCGAAGCTCAGCGAGTACAACCGGCCAAGAAGCGACGTTCGAAGATTGCATGTCGAGTGGCCGCCTGGAGTCCATCACCGGACCATCGCGTAAGATCCTGAACACAACGGTTTAATCGACTGACAATCAGGGAAACTAGGGGGCGGATGCCGACATGGCGCTTCCAGCCTTTGGAGGCACGACTTTCTTGTGAGGTTTTTTGCTTGTGCTACGAGCCTTTTGTTCGGCATTCCGTTGTGCATCCTGCATCTGCTTCGTCCCGGGGGTGCCTGCCTGTGCCGCGATTTCTGGGGCAAATGCGAATGAAACGGCAAGACTTGCAGCGATTACGAGCGAAACTGGGTAACGTTTGTTCATGGTTCTCTCCCAAGTCAAACGCCGGGGGCGTGACCAAGACATTAATCTACTCCGTTGACGGCATGACCGCGATCTGACGCGCGTATGAGCTTGTCGGCGACGCTGAACCACCTTGCCGCGAAGCCTGGTAGGCTTCGAAAAGCAGCCGTCATGCTAAAGTAGACTGAAGCGTCCGCTAAACCACTACGAAAATGGCGTATGCGATACCAGATTGGTGACGCCCCAAAGCTTACGCATCTGCTTCTGTCGGCTTTTACGGAAGTACCGCAACCGGCCATAGAGAACGGTTTGCACCGCTATCTCTGGCAGCACGCCCGCTTCGGTTACGCGGAGCAGCTTGCGGACGCTTTAGACGACGTGCGCTCGGGGTCAACCGGCCGTTTTCTTTATCATAAAAAGAGCGGCCTCATCTTTGCGCATGTCGAGGATGGCTATCATCAGTTATTCCTTGCCCATCTGTGCGCGCTACACAAAACAGACTTTTCCCGCGAGCATGTGAAATGGAACGTGCATCAGTTCCAGTACCTGGATCCGATTAGACAACTTGCTGATGAGTGCGTGGACGAGGGGTACTGCTTGTTTCTATCGTCCTTCTCGGACAGCGAGCACATCACGGTCGGACGGGCTTTCAATTGGGAAATGGTCGAGCGAGCAGCCTTTGGCGATTTCAGACGAGACGTCATTTGATTTTGCCGCCGTCACGTCAGAATCGGAGCTTGCCGATGGTCCGCAAATGTTTCGGTTTGTAGGGGGCCTGCCCTCAACCACCGGCATGGGCGCGCGCCACAGGCACATGCGGGCCGGCATCGTACAAGCCCAAACACTTTGAGTCGCTCAACAGAGTTGAGGGAGTGTCCGGTCGGATACCGACACGAACTCATGAGAGAAAGGGCGAGCAGATACCCTGCGGGCGCCAGAGCGCTTCCTGTCCACGCGATGGGCAATGTTGTTGATTTGCACGAATTCTGGCCCACCGCACGTTGTAATTTGCATCGAATATTCACCCACGTAGAACACTGACGTGCTCGGTAACGGGCAGGGGAACGGAGCGATCGACGTGGCTATATTGAGCATCATCCTACGCTGGCAATTTCGCGATCATGTCTCGATGCGCGAGATCGCCAAACGACTAGGCGTATCCAGAAACACGGTCAGGCGTTACGTATGGGCCGACACTGTGCTGCCGGCATCAGCGCGGCAGCGTGTGCGAGATCGCCTGCAGGCAGACCGTCATCAGCGGACCTGGAACGATGCCAAGCACCAGCACGGCCACGCCGTTCAGCGCAAGCAGTGTGCGTTTGCCTGCGCCGGCCGAGAGTGGCGTCGTGTCCTGTGGGGCGTCGAAGTACATCAGCTTGACGATGCGCAGGTAGTAAAACGCGCCGACCAGCGACGTAATCACGGCCAGCACCGCGAGCCATGTGAGACCGGAGTTCATCGTGGCTTCGAGCACCGCAAGCTTCGCGTAGAAGCCGACCGTCGGTGGAATGCCGGCGAGCGAGAACATCATCATCATCATCACGAACGCGAACACCGGGCTGCGTTGATTCAGGCCCTTGAAGTCCTCGAGCGTATCCGCTTCGAAATCGCGGCGCGCGAGCAGCATGATCACACCGAACGCGCCTGTCGTCGTAACCAGATACACGATGCTGTAGAACGTCGCCGAGCCGTACGCGCTGGCCGCGCCTGCGGTCTTGCCGTCGACAACGCCCGCCAGCAGGCCCAGCAGCACGAACCCCATGTTCGCAATGGCCGAGTACGCGAGCATCCGCTTGACGTTAGGCTGGACGATACCGGTGATGTTGCCGACGACCATCGACAGCGCCGCCAGAATCACGAGCATTCCCTGCCAGCCGACTGCGAGCGGCAGTAGACCCATCACGAGGAAGCGCAGGCCCCACGCGAACGCCGCGACCTTCGGACCGCCGCCGACGAACAGCGTCATTGCGGTCGGCGCCCCCTCATAGACGTCCGGCACCCACATATGGAACGGCACCGCGCCCATCTTGAATGCCACGCCTGCGACGATGAAAACCACGCCAAACAGCAGCACGGCATCGTTGCTGCGGCCCGAAGCTACCGCCTTCAGTACCTCGTTCAGTTCGAGCGAGCCCGTCGCGCCGTAGAGCATCGAGATGCCGTACAGCAGGAAACCCGTAGCCAGTGCGCCAAGCACGTAGTACTTCATCGCCGCTTCGCTCGATCGCGCGACGTCGCGGCGCAACGCGACCATTGCGTACAGCGACAGCGACATCAACTCGAGACCGAGATACAGCATCAGGAAGTGGTTGCCCGAAATCATGATCAGCTGGCCGAGCAGCGAGAACATGCCGAGCAGGAACACGTGGTCGCGAAACATGTCCCGATCTTCGAGATATCGGCGCGAATAGACGAGCGCGACAGCGAAGCCAAGCGACACGGTCGCCTTCATCACGCTGGCGAATGGATCGACCACGATCATCCGCGAGAAGAAATAGTACTGGTTCGAATCGAACGATTGGATCGCGAACCCCACGCACGCCGCGGTCGACGCCAGGAGAGCGACGAGGTAAGTAAGACGCCGGTTCGTTGCCTCGGAGCAGAAGTCTCCCAACCGGGAAGCGATCACGATCGCAAGCACTACCAGCGCGTCGGGCAACAGCACATGTGCGTCTTGCATGATCGTTCTGGCTCTTGCGAAATTAGGTGAGTCCTGCTGCACGCGGTGGGTAGCGGCAACTACCACGAGCAATGTGACGACCGCGCTGAAGGCGTCGACTATGCGCTGATGATACACAGCCATCGCCGTCAGGTACCGATGAATTTCGCTGCGCGCGATGGGCGGTGAGATGCCTCCCAATATAGGACCAAAGTCCACTAGCCTGCGAGTTTCATTAAAAATACCATGTGTTTTGGGTTGTTCCAGAAGCAGTCGCGGGACAGCCCCATGCCACCAATGCTGACCGGGCGACCCAGATACCTTCACGAGTTCATGCGCTGACAATGGACGGGCATCGTGATCGACAACGCGTTTCGCAAGGCGACCGATGGAATCTCCACCTTCCTCAAACTGGAATCGGCGGGCGGACTGCTGCTCATGGCCACCGCAGTACTCGCGTTGGTCTGCAGCAACTCGCCGCTTCGACACGCGTACGACGATCTGCTGAAGATCCCCGTGGAGGTGCGCTTTGGATCGTTAATCATCGCGAAGCCGCTGCTACTGTGGGTCAACGACGGGTTGATGGCCATCTTCTTTCTCCTGGTCGGACTGGAGGTCAAACGCGAGGTCATTGAAGGAGAGCTTTCCACGCCCGCACAGGTCGTGCTGCCTGTCGTCGCTGGAGTCGGCGGAATGGTAGTGCCCGCACTCATCTACTTCCTTATCAACCGTGGGCATGGCGCGGCCCTGAATGGCTGGGCCATTCCAACGGCCACAGACATTGCATTTGCGCTCGGCATTCTTTCGCTGCTCGGCAACCGCGTGCCGGTGTCGCTGAAAATATTCCTCACCGCAGTGGCGATCGCCGACGATCTGGGCGCGATCGTCATCATCGCGCTGTTTTACACAGCGGATCTTTCCATCCCGATGCTACTTTTCGCGATCGTGGCAATTGCAGTGCTGATTGCCTTGAATCTGCTCAAAATCACACGAATTGCACCTTACGCTATTGTCGGTGTGATCTTGTGGGTATGCGTGCTGAAGTCCGGCGTTCACGCAACGCTCGCAGGCGTTGCGCTCGCTTTCGCCGTGCCGTTGAGGACGAAGGACGCGCAAGGCCACACTCCGCTTCACCAGATGGAACATGGACTCCACCCCTGGGTGGCCTTCGCCGTTTTGCCGATCTTTGCTTTTGCCAATGCCGGCGTCTCGTTCGCTGGCGTGACGCTCACGGCGCTGGCGGAGCCACTGCCGCTTGGCATCGCCGCAGGTCTGTTCGTCGGAAAGCTCGTCGGCGTTTGCGGGGCGAGCGCCGCGCTGGTTGGGCTCGGTCTGGCCAGGCTACCCGAGGGCGCTAACTGGCCTCAGTTGGTTGGAATCGCTGCACTGTGTGGTGTCGGCTTCACCATGAGTCTGTTCATCGGCTCCCTCGCTTTCGAGGGTCCCGAATATTTCACACCTGTCCGGCTGGGTGTGATCGTGGGCTCGATGCTATCGGGCGTGATGGGCTATCTGCTTCTCCGGTTCGTGCAAGGTAATTCTGGAACAACCTCATCGAACGGGACTAACTAGCCGTTCATTCAAGTACAGAAGACCATCATGAGCCTCGACACGCTGGAAACGCTGATGGCCGCTTCACTCGTACTTCTGGTCGGGCGGCAGATCCTTGCACGGACGACCATACTGCGAACTTACAGCATCCCCGAACCGGTGATCGGCGGGCTACTTGTAGCACTGCTGGTTTTTGCGTTACGCCAGGTCTTGCAAATCGACGTACGTTTCGATGCGGCGCTTCAGGCGCCGCTGATGCTCACCTTCTTCGCCACTATTGGCCTTAACGCCGAACTGGCCGGGCTGAAAGCTGGCGGGCGTTCGCTGATTGTCTTTCTCGGCGCCGTGGTCGGCCTGCTCGTGATGCAGGACGCGCTCGGCATCGGCCTCGCCTGGGCGTTGGGACAGGAGCGCATTCTCGGCCTGCTTGGGGCGTCGGTGACCCTCTCCGGTGGCCATGGCACCGGCGCAGCATGGGCGAAGGTGTTCGCAGAGCGTCATGGGCTCGCAGCTGCGACGGAGATTGCAATTGCCTGTGCCACCTTCGGCTTGATACTGGGGGGATTGATCGGCGGCCCGGTCGCGCGTTTCCTGATCACGCGCTATGGCCTTGTGCCCGCCCCGGAATCCGATATCGCAGGCGCGACCGGTTTCGAGCAACCCAAAGCTGTTCAACCCATCACGGCAGACGCCTTCATCGAAACAGTGGCGCTGATTGCCGTTTGCCTCGCTGTCGGCTCGGCGCTTGCAACGTGGCTGGCCGGCACAGCGTTCGAGCTGCCCGCGTTCGTGTGTGTATTGTTCGTTGGCGTCGTTCTGCGCAACGGCCTCGCCGTGCCCGGCTGGTATCAGGTCCTGGAGCGCGAAGTGTCGCTGCTCGGCAATGTAAGCCTCGGGCTCTTTCTCGCGATCGCGCTGATGAGCCTACGCTTAGGGGACCTGGCCTCGCTTGCGCTGCCGCTTCTCGCAATGCTGGTGGTGCAGGCGGTGGCGATGGCCGCCTACGCCATCTTCGTCACCTTTCGGGTCATGGGGCGCAACTATGACGCGGCGGTGCTGGCCGCCGGGCACTGCGGGTTCGGCCTCGGGGCCACGCCGACCGCGATCGCCAACATGCAGGCGATTACGGCGCGGTTCGGCCCCTCCCGCCTAGCCTTCCTTGTGGTGCCGATGGTAGGCGCGTTCTTCATCGACATCGCGAATGCAATCGTCATCAAACTGTTCCTGCTGCTGCCAATTTACGGGTAGAGGTGGACTCATTGGCCGCCACCAGAATCTAGCGTCTGCGTGCTAACGAGACGCGGTGACTGTTCGTTATCACTAAACCGGCATGGCGAAGGCAGCCGAACCGACACCGTGGCGAGCCCCCTTCAGCGTACACACGATACGTAGCTTCTATACGAATCGTAGTAAATGCTCACTCGACCGTTGCCAAGATTGACCACCTTGTGGAAGCCCGTACCGGCGAAGGTGTGCGACCAATATAGGGTGCCGCCTCCCCAGCCATAGAGACCACCTGGATAACGCGAATCGTTTTTTGGCGCGACGATCGCGTATTTGCTCCCCGCCGCTGTACTGTTATCAGTGTTCGCGTAGGCGAACAGCGCCTTCAGTTCATCGACCGTCGGTAGCCGCATATGACGCTTCGCGCAGTGGTACAGCGCGTCGTGGTAGTCGTACCGCGCCACCCGGGTTCCATTGAACGGGTCTGGGGCGCTTTTCTTCGGGCGCGGGAACGGATAGGTGTCAGTTACGGGGCGGCTAAAGCAGGTCTTATTGCTAGAGAAAACGGTCATACCACCGCCAATCATTGGATACGTCCCTTCACGCATGCAGATTTCTGCGGTGGCTACCATCGCGGCCGCCTGTGCAGAGGCGGGCGAAAGACCCGAAATCAGAACCGGTACTACAGTCAACAATGTGCGAAGCAGCACAAATCTCCGATTCCACTTTCCGCTGGCGAAAGTCATAGCAGTCCAATAACTGTGTTCATGATCCACGAAGTGGACGCGGCCGGGTTGCGTCACGAACGCTGGCCGGGTCGGGAGTGTCAGCTGCAGCCCAGATGATCCCGAGACGCTCGCATCCTTGTGCGTCACGCTAAGCCCGGAAAAGGAGGAAGTAAACGTCTTTTTTGTTGGGGAAAATGGCTGATAACCCGTTGACGCGGCAAGGTCAGAAAGCTCGCTATGGTTTGTGGCCCATTGTGCGAGAGGCTGTAACACCCGCTGAAGCGTCGTCCTCTTTGCGCTGTATCGCGTCGTGCGCCGCAAGCGCCGGGAGTACGGACTTGAAATGAATGTCACGCTGAGGGAACGGAATTTCAATGCCCGCTTGCCGCAACTCACGTTCGATCGCCGTGAGCACGTCGTGGGTGGCGGGAGTTCGTTGATCCACGCCCTCGACAAAGAAACGCGCCTCAAAATCAAGGGAACTGTCACCGAAATCGAGGAAGAATACGCTGGGGGCAGGATCCGCGAGGACGTAGGGCACCGAGCGCACAGCTTGCAGGATTAATTCGCAGGTGGCCGCGGTATCGGATCCATAGGCGACGCCGACCTTCAGCACCACCCGCGTGACGGGATCACTCAGAGTCCAGTTGGTGACTCGCTCGGTGATGACGGTCTTGTTCGGTATCACCACCTCCTTGCGATCGAAGTCCGTCACTGTCGTGGCACGCGCCTGCACACGGGTCACGACGCCGGTCACGTCTGCGACAGTCACGGTATCGCCAATGCGGATCGGCCGCTCGAACAATATGATCAAACCGGAGACGAAATTTGCGAAGATCTCTTGCAGGCCGAAGCCGAGGCCTACGCCCATGGCCGCAACCAGCCACTGAATCCGGGACCAGTTGCCACCGAGCACACTGAACACCGTCATGACCGCCCCACCTACAATGACGTAGCGGGCCACGGTCCTGATTGCATAGCGGCTGCCGCCTGACAGCTGCACCCGCTCCGGAAACGCAATTTCAAGGAAGCCCCCGATGTTTTTGACCGCAATGACCGCGACAAATCCTATCGACAGGGCGAGCATCACGCCCCCGAGGGTGACGGCACGCTCGACCGTTTGGCCCTCCTCGACATCGGCATAGGTCCATAGAGAAATCTCGTTCAGCAGGCTCAAGCCAGGCAATGCGCCGCGCCAGACCACCAGCACGCCAACCAGCAGCAGTATCGCGGATAAGGCTCGCAACAACCGCGTCGCTTGGGCTCCGATCGACACCAGGTCAGGTCGATCCAGGTTTTTACGCACTCCGTCGATGACGACTTCTACCTCCCGGTCCTTGCCTTGAGTTCGCGCACGCGCAAGCTCGTCACGCTGGTTGCGCAACCAGCGCGCTGCAAGCGTATGGAACAGCGCGATCGCTGCCGCAATCAGGCAACTGAACAGCGTGAGCCGGCCGAAGACCTGCGCGGCATTGTAAAAGCCAACCGCCGATAGCACCGCGAGTGACAGCGGCACCATACAAGCGAACAGGTAGATGGCATATTTCAAGACCACGCCCCGGTCCTCTGCCCTGGGACCAAAATACCGCGTGAGAACCTGGCCGCCCGGTCGGAAGGTCAAGCTGATCACTGCGGTGCATACGATAAGCGCCAGCATATGGCTTAGCCGCCCCAGCGAGGCCCGCACGATGGGATCATCGAAGTGGGACGCGGTCAGGTTAACGAAGCCAAGCGGCACCACGAGGAACGTGAACACGTGTGATGCGCGGCGCAGCACACGCACTGACCGGGCGTCGCGTCCGAAATGCCGCTCGGCAATGCCATCTCGACGAAACAGCCTCGAGAAGAACATCCCTACGAGTACAGCCCACGCAGTCAGGTCGAGCCCCTGGCCGATGGCATTGGCAAATTCCGAAGCCGTGGACGAAACGACAATCAGGTTGCCGATCGTCCAGATCGCCAGCGGCAGCGGCGCGACGACGAGTAGGGTTGTGCCAAGGGCCTGCACGGTGGCAGCAACGTTGCGATCGCCCGCCGCATCCTTGCACTCGTCCAGGCGCTGCAGCCGCGCAAGCAGCCGCTTTCGCGCGGCAAGGATGGCGAGGACTGCGCCAAACAGGACCAGCACTTGCAGCAAGCGTTGCTGCGCCTGGGCCTCAATGGTTTCGCCCACCTCGCGCCAGCCCTCTGGCGAGGCCAGCAGCAGCAGCGCCTGCGGCAGATCACTGAAGGACCGTTCGGACAGGGGGGCCACAGGCACCCAGAACAACGCTTTGTCGATCAGGCTGCGATAGTCTTGCGCCGTGCTCAGGAGCTGGTCCTCCGCAGTGACAAGTTCGTCCAGCGTGTTCAGATAGGTTCGCTGCGAAGTCGATAGCCGATCAAGCAGTTCCTTGCGATCAGCAATCAGGACACCAGCCTCGTCGCGCAGGGTCACCACTTCGGCCGACTGCGTGCGTGCAGCCTCGTTGCGCATGATGGTGTCGAGCTCCTGGTCCGGGTTTGCGAGGTGACGTTGCTCACGCTCGACCTGGAAGGCAGCCGCGGCGATCGACTCGGCGGCCCGCGCCCGTTCGCCGCGCGCGCGACGGAACTGCTCCGCTTCAGGCAGCGCGGCAGCGCGCTCCGCGAGGACCCGGGCCATTGTTTCCGTTAGCTTGCTGCGCTCCAGACGCAGGCGCGCTCGCTGAAAATCGACCTCCAGGTTCTGCGCCTCTGTAGCGCGCTGATCGCGAGCTTGCCGTAATGACTCGATTTCCTTGGCCGTCCTGGCAAGCTGTGCAGATGTTTGCACATTGGCTGCCGCCAATCGACTCAAGGAGGGACTGCGGCTCACCAACTGCCGTTGGCGACCGGCAGCGTCCTCCTCGGCCCTCCTTGCGTCATCTACTCGACGTTGATCGACCAGCGCCACCAGTTGCTTCAGGTCAGTATCGCCGCGCTGCAATTGCGCCCGAACAACTGCCTGCCGCAGTTGCGTCAGACGCGCCAACACAGGTTGCGCATCGATGCGGTCGCGCAAGACGTCAGCCTCAACCTGGCGAACCAGCAGCGCGGCCCGCTTCGCCTGTAACTCTGTTTGCGCGAGCAACGTCTGACGTGACGCACCTGCAGCATTCTGGATGTTTTCGCGCAACCGCTCCAGACCGGCTTGCGCCTCGCGCTGCGTGTTGCGCAACTCCGCGGGCTCCGTGTCGATACGTTCGATTTCGAGGTCGAGCCCCGCGAGTTCGGCGCGCGCGGCAGCCTGGCGAGTCTCGGTCTGGGCCAGCACCTGCTCCAGTTCATTAAGCGTGCTGCCGGAACTCGAAGGGCCGGACACGACCTGGTCTGACTCTGAGCGCAGCCGTTCCAGCGTCCGCTCCACGTCACGGATCTGGTCCGGCGCATCCCGCACCAACTGACGATAGTTCTCCGCCTGGGCACGCAACTCGGGTACACGCTCCAGATCCGCGAGTGCTGCGCGGGACAGCTCCGCTATGCGTGCCTTTGTGGGCACATCGATGTCCTTGCGGGCCTCTGCTTCCCTGGCTGTGCGTCGCACCTGTTCGACGGTCAAGTCAGCGTTCGAACGAACGCCGGGGGGCTCCCCTTGCGCCACCACAGCCGTCATGGTTGCTCCGATCAGCAACAGTCGCGCGATGGTCAGGAGAGCAACCAGACGGGCGTTGCCTGGGACGGACTGGCCGCATCGCACCCTCGCTTTGACCAGCAGGGCGTTGACAGCCAAGGCTAGCCGGCGCGTCGGGCTACTCATCGATGTTCGCCTTTTGGGTCTGAAAGCGCCGCTGCCCCCATGGCCATTGACGCCAGACGACATCTGCGCAGCGTCGCATCGCTATCTTTCAAAAAGCCGGGGCGACGACCGGTAAGCGCACTTCTCCAGACAATAGCCTACGAGGCGAGTGGGAATGCTGCTATTGGACCTTGGTCCCGTGTGTACACCGGAAAGCGAAGCGCGCGCCGGCACGGACTATCGTGCGCGCCCGATTGCCGCTGAGTAGCGCGATACGTGTGTTTCGGCAGCACCACTGAGACCGGCCTTGTCTGCGATGCGGACTAGCTCGGCCAGCGACGTGACTTCCATCTTCACCATCACGCGCGCGATGAGCTTTGGTCGTCTTTTCGACCGTACCCAGTTCGGCCGTCACCTGCTTGTTTAAGCGGCCGATCACAACAAGAACCATCACTTGCCGCTCGCGCGGTGTCAGTCGTCCGAGCCGTTGACGGATCTCGTCCAGTTCGGACCAGATGGCATGCGGTTGAACGGTGTGCTCGAGCGCTTGCCCAATCGCGCGAAGTAAATCGGTATCGCGCACCGGTTTCGGCAGAAAGTCCATTGCCCCCGCCGTCATCGCTCCACGGTCATGGCGATGTCGCCGTATCCGGTGATGAAAATGACCGGCAGCGCCACATGGTGTTCGCGCTGCAGTTCCAGACCGCTGAGATCCGGCTACCTGATATCAAGGGCCAGGCACGCGGGGCAATTAGAGGCGCCTATCCTGTCAAGAAACGCACGTACCGATCCGAACCTCTCCACCCGATAGCCGGCGGACTCGTTCGAACGCGCCAACGCGCGGCGCACAGAGTCATCGTCGACGACGAAGACAAGCGAATCGGATTCAGTCGTGACATCTATCGTGACTTGTCCTTCTCCGGCGCATCGCCGGCGGGCAATGTGATATATCGATCGAGATTGTTTCTGTCGTCCTTCTCGAACGGAAAGCGCACCACAGTTGGACAGGCCTTCACATGGGAACCGCTCGAGCGAGCAGCCTTTGGCAATTTCGAACAAGATGTCATTTGATTTTTACCACCTTCATTTCAGAGCCGGAATTTGCCGAACGGTCGCAACTGCGAGAGAGCGGAACGTTCGCAAAAAGGCCTAGTTACGGCCGTTCGTGAGCAACAAGCTGAAGGGCTGTTGTGAGTCGATTCGTGCCGGATGCGGACCGATCAACGGCGAGCCACTTCGCTAGGACAACGGCAGACCGGGTTCGTTAAGGGTTATTCGATGCCTGCCGTCGGCCACAGGAACGTGACGGTACCTCGGCGCGTGCCGGCAGGCGTCGAATAACCCTTAACGAAAGTACGCATTCGTTGATGTTATAGCGGCCTTTCGCGATTGCCGCTGTCGAACGACCGCTGTGCTGCAGTGAGCGGGCATGCCAGTGTCGACATGCGAGCGGCGGCTTTGGCCGAGGACCCGCCGACCGACGTGATTGCTCGAACGGCCGTTGTACCTTGGAAGCCGCCGTTAAGGGTACGCGGGATCGAAGGGCAGTTGTGGGTCGGCAAGCGTCCTTGGGTTTGCTCGTTTGCGGTCATCCGCCTGCGGGTGGCACTGCAAGCGTGCACGGTAAACGCGGCCGTCATCCTCCGGCATTCCGTTGCCTATACTTTCGAGCGTGCTGAACGCCTCTACGTTTTCGTCCTGCCAACCGAAACGCCCTGAGCGGCGCTGCTGCCAGCGGTCCCGCTCCGAGCCGACCGGTCTGGGTACGAGACCGATCCACGCAGCCGTCACTCTGCGTCGGGCGCGCGCGCGGGCGTCAGCGCAAATTTGACGCTGTATTCGTACACGGACACATCCGGCACGGCGACCGTCGCATATCGCAGGTACTCGCTCGTCCGGCGGGCGACGATCACGCCGCGCACAGGGCGTCCATTGGCGAGGTGTACCCTGACCCAACCCATGCATCGGGCGATCTGGCCCACGGCGCGATCCGGCGACGTTGCCCGCTTCAGTTCGAACACGACGAGCGCACCATCGCTTTCGTCGCACGCCAGAATATCAATGTCGCCTACGCCCGTTGGATATTCGATACCGCCGCCACGTTCATCCGAATACAGCTTCAGGCGCTTGCCGCCTACGTCGATCGCGGCGAGATTGCCCGCGACAAACGCCTGCAACTCGCGCTCGAAAGCGAACCACGCGCCCTCAATGTCTTCGTCTTCGACAGTCGTTTCGTCGTGGCCCGTGACCCCCAGCACTTCGGCGACGCGTTCCGCCGATTCTGGCGGTGTAATGCGCACCTGGTTGTCGAGATCAGCGACGTCCCAGCCTTGCCGGTGGAAATCGTCGCGGATCTTGTGCGTATTGGTATTCGGGTCATCTAGGTCACACCGGCTGCTCCCCGGATGCGCCCGGACCCAGGCCCACATGGGGGTGAGCTTTACGCTGCCATCGCTTTGCGTTTCGGCGATTACGTGAGGTTTTGGTGGTTTTCTCATGGTTTGGCGGTCTCCTTGATTCGGCGTCGATCATACGGGGGGGCCGTCCGTGAAGTCACGTGAATTGTTTGATGCGCGCTGAGCGGCGCCTTCAACGAATCGCTTCATGAGTCACCCGGTCTCAGTGCGTTGACTCAGTTTGGGCGATGAGTGCGTTTTCACGCAGGCTCGGTCGTTAGCCGCCCGGTTCGGAGCAATATCTGTGGACCGTCACACGGTCAATGCCAAAGTCGCGGGCAAGCTGACTGCGATTCTCACCGGCATTGAATCGTCGCTTTAGGTCGGCCTGTTGTTCGGTAGTGAGCTTAGGCTTGCGTCCCTGATACTTGCCACCCTCCATGCGCGCGCGGGCAATCCCCTCCCGCTGCCGCGCCTTCCTGATGCTGTTCTCGAACTCGGCGAATGCCGCGAACATGGTCAGCGCCAGCTTGCCCGCCGGCGTGCCGGTATCGAACTGCTGCTGAAGGATCACCAGCCGCACGCCGCGCGCATCAAGCGCGTTAATGGTCGAAAGTACGTCAACGGTGCTGCGGCCAAGCCGGTCGAGCGCATAAACCACGAGGGTATCGCCTTCCCGCAGATATCCGGCGCACGCGCTCCAGCCGCTGCGGCTATCGGCAGCAGTCGTTCCGCTCGTCGCCGCGTCCGAAAATTCCCGATCAATCTCGTAACCTGCGGTCGCTATCGCCTGACGCTGGTTTTCGACGGTTTGGCCTGCCGTTGATACGCGCAGGTATGAAATCATGCTCATGAATGCCTCGACTCGCATGGTATGTAGCCACTGCTAAATGGCTGACAGGCGCAGGGCGTCAGTTGCTCCGCTGATTGAGAAAGGGAAAACCTGCCCCGGAAACGCCCATGCGGTAAACGTAAAAGCCAGCGCATTGCGCTGGCCTTGGCATGGATAATCCGGTAGTAGGAAAGATTAAGCGCTACGCGTCGGCGAGTTACGTCAAAAGGAAGGAATCCGCGAACGCGAATCCGGCAGGAAACCCTTCGCCTTATCGTCTATTGGGCAGCGACCGGCTGCCCTTCAGCCAGTCGCTGATATCGCCAAGCACTTCCTTCTCTATGCCAAGAAAGCCGTGCGGCGAGTGGGCGCCACATTGCTCGCCCCGATCACCAGCGCCTTCCGACGACTCGACTTCGACGTAATCGAAGTCATTTCGCTGGGCAAAGCGCTTGCCAGAAAAAGCAGGAGAGGATACGCAACCATCGTCGGCATTTGACACGGTCAGCACCCGGTACTTCGAGCTCCTCACACTGTCAAAGCCAAGACTGGCGAGACTAGGGCTGCCCTTGTGAGGAACGGTCACCGGCGACGTCAGCACGAACGCGTCGGCCACCGTCGGATCGCGGTCTAGTGCGTTTCCCACCGACATGGTTCCTGCGCTCGTGCTGACCAGTGCAATCTTCGAGTGCGGGAAGCGTTGGCGAAGGGCGGCCACGACCGCTTGCGTATCCGTGAACGATTCCTTGCTCAACCGGAAGGTGTCATCGACGCCGTTCGGATGATCTGACGGCGTATCGACCAGTGCCACTGCGTCCCCCTGTTCAACCCAGTGGCGGGCCGAACGGATCACAAAATTGCCTCTGAGCGTGGTCGCGCCAGTGGCATCCAGATGGAGGGCCCCCGGCGTGCCGCCGAACAGGGCAATCACCCACGGCGGGTTCGACGACGGCGACTCGACGAAGACGCTCTGCGTCACCCCATCCCGCGTCGGGATCGTCACGAGGTCGCCGTGATCGAGCGGAGCCGCATGCGAATGGATAACGGCAAGGGAAGCTGCCAGTAAGCAAAAGATTCGCATCATGAATGAGTTTCCTTGATATAGAACGATCAGCGGGTAACCTTTGCGTCGCGATTATCGGATGCACCGCCAGCGTCGGGCATCCTGTTTACCTTCGACCATGGCAGCCACATCGCCAGTCTCACCACCATTCCCGCCGCTTCAACACGGTTTTTCGGTAATAGTCCACGTTCGCACATTGCTTAAACATGACGGCTGATACGATCCAGAGGAAGTGGTCAACGGGATAATTCAACGCGTCACCGGCCATGCCGAGGATGACGTCAATCAGTACCGCAATGAGCGTCAGCGTAATGGCCTTGCGCCACATGCCGAGATACAGGTAATAGAACGGCCCGAACACGAACGCCCACAGGTTCGACGTGATCAGCCTTTTCTCTTTCGCACTTAGTTGTTTCGCTTCCGGCCATTTCCACCATCTGACGCGCTCACCACCCGCTTTGTCGATAGCCGCAAAGCGTCGCTGCCATTTTTGTGCGAGGCCCGTGAAATCGCCAGCCGCTACCGGTGAAGAGGGATCGAGGGTCGACCGTAAAGCGCTCTCGCGCATTTCGCGCGACGCGGCGATTGAGGCTGCGTTGCCACACCCGGCGCAGAAAGCCGCGCCCTCTCCCAACTGGGTACCGCATTGCTCACAGAATGACATGATGTGAATTCCCCGTTTCCTGTCGTCTTACTGTGCGTTGACGTCGCCCGTCTGGGCAATCTTCGTCAAGACGTTGTTTTCATACTGGTACCAGGCGGTCAGGCAGGCCACGTCCTTGCAATGGCTTTCGCGATAGTTCCATTGCTTGCGGATTCTGTCGGCGAAGGCCTGCTGATCGCGCGCAGATGTCCTTGCCAGTTCAAGTGGCTTCTCCAGGTCCACGTCGGACTCAGCGAGCGTCGAGTCGTGGCAAATCAGATACTGGGCAAGCGTGCTTGCAGTACCGCAGTCGAAGCTCGTCTCATAGGTCGCTCCAGCCGCGTCTGGCGCGGGACCGGGCGAAGTAGCCTGCACGGTCCCGCTCGTGGGCGCTGCAGCCACGGCAGCCGATGGAGTTGACGATGGCACCTGAGCGGCGGATACCGCTGACGCGAGCGTCGATTGTCCGGACTGGGGTTGCGAGTCCGATGCAAGTTGCGTAATGCGGTTCAGGTCGTCGGCCGACACCTTTCGAACAAATGAAAGCGACGTCTGGGAGCCGTCCCATAACGTTGTATGAAGATGAAACGTGGTGTGCGACGAATCCCAGATCCTGCGGATCGTGACGATGTGCGATTCGCCGCTCTGCCCGCCCAGCTTCAGGTTGACCGTCTCATTGGTAACGTCCACGTCTCCGACCGTTACCGGCACGAAGTGGTCGCCGAGAACGGACTGGAATCTGTTGTCGGCGTAGTAAAGCAGCCAGAGTCCGGAGTTGTCTTCGGCATTCCAGACACCGGAAATTTCGTTCAGAAGCGCCAGCTTCTTTGCCTGATCTGGGTCGGCGCTCGTGGCGGATGCGCTTGTGGACGTCTGCTGCGATCCTGAACCATGTCCTCTATCGCATCCCGCCAGCATGGCAGCGGACACGAGCGCGATCGATATACCCACCGAAATCCGATTACGTTTCTTCACGTTGTTTTCCCCCGATTTCCATAGTTCAGCCGAGTGGCTAAATGCTCAAAAAGTAGTAATTCACACTTTGGGTTTGATTATCGGGCGTACTTTAACCGAAACCAAACTCAAAGTGTGTGGTCTTGTATGGGCGACGTCGGAACACTTCCGGCATGCCTAACCCAACTCAAAAGTGTGATGCCCAGCTTCTGTTCGCGGCCAATATGCGCCGCATCCGCAAGGCGAAGGAGCTGACGCAGGAAAAGGTCGCCGAAGCTGCGGACCTGCATCCGAACTACGTCAGTTCGGCCGAGCGCGGCGAGCGCAACATCTCGATCTGCAACATCGATCGCATTGCAAGAGCGCTGGGAGTGACGATGGCCGCGCTTGTCGCCGAACCGGTGCCCGACACTGGGGCAGAATCCGCCGATGCACCGGCGAAGGCACCTTAGTCCGCCCTTCAGTCACGACTCGAATGCCGAGATACCACTGAATAGGTGGCAGGCGGGTTCGCACGTAGCCCTGCGGCTCGATCCAGTACGCGGGATCAATCACATACTCAACCTTGATGCCTGAGTCGTGACTGGCGCGGGCGCGGTGGAACAGCACGTGCCGCCCGAGGTTGGTGTGGTCGTCATAGTCCAGGACGGCAATCGCCAGATCGGGTATGTCGCTGACCGAAGCTGGCTCTTCGTACATGCCCGTGTCGTATCCGTAGTGCGCGAGCAATCGCGCGATGAAGTCGCCGGTTATCCAGTAAGGGCCATGAGCCGGATGCTGAAACCGCTCAATTGCGACGTTGCGCACGTCTTCGAGGGTCGTGCCGCAGATCATGGCGATTACCGCGAACGAGCAATCGAAATCACCGCTTTGCTGCACGCGTCGGAACGCTGGCACGAACCCGGCTCCGATCATAGTGACGGTGGTAGGGATGGCAGGCATGGTCAATACTCCGACGGGAACAGCAACGTCGTCACGCTGCGGTCGGCTTCAGTGATGACCCAGATGCGCTGGCCCCCAACCTCAAAGCTCGACAGGATGCGCGAGCCGTACCGCACGGCCAGCCAGTTCGACTTTGCATCTTCGGGTGGCACGTCACCCCAGTCGCCGGTAACGTGCCGCCTGAGAAACGGGTCGGCCGCAATGCCGTGGTGTTCGAGATGGGCAAGTACGCCGCGCGTAGCAACAATCTGCCCGAGCCGAAACAGCGGCTGCGGCGGCTGGTTCGGGCTGTGTGAAGCTGAACAGTTGCAGGACATAAGCTGCTCCGTATTGGAAGAAGCCCGCCACCGGAAACCACCGGGTCCGTAAACGCGAAAAGCCAGGCTTGACGCTCTGGCTTTCGATGCAACGGGGACGGGAAAAGGTTGATTGCTGTCGAGGGTTATTTGCTGGCCCCGGCCTTGGTGTTCATCGCGTGGATACCGATCACCCAGGTACCAGCGACGTTCTTGAAGTTGGTGCGAACGCGATCGGCTGGCTTGCACCACGGCGCCGGATCGAGTGCGTACTCAATCGTGGTGCCCGATGAGTGCGAGGCCTTCGCACGGTGAAAGAGGATGTGCCGCCCGACCTCCATGTCAGGGTTGTAGTCGACCAACAGGAGGGCGACGTCGGGAATATCGGCCACACGACCGATCTCCTTGTACAAGGTCGCGACGAACCCTAGCTGTGCGAGCAACGCTGCAACGTGGGTCTCGCCGAAGTAGTACGGTCCCCAGGCGGGGTGCCGCGTCTTCGCGATAGCGATCTCGCGCACTTCCTCGATCGTCTTGCCCGAGAGCATGGCCGTGCACGCGAAGACATCATCGAAGTCGTTGGTCTGCGTAACGAACGGAAATGCAGGCGTGAAGGTTGTCGGGGTACTCTCGACCGTCGTTGGAATGCTCTTGGTAGGCATGGAAGCTCCGTGGTAACGCGAAAAAAACGCGCAGCTACGCCTGCCTGGCGGCATCGGACAATTTGGGGGAACCAGGGAGAGAAAATTCGAAGCGAAATCCGGCTAAATTCCGGCGGATTTGCTCAGGCATGCGTTGCGGCGCGAGCGACGAGCCGAAAACCAGCTTTTGGCCGGTTTTTTGGTCGTATTGGTATTTTACCAGGGTCAAATCACGCCCTCAACAGCCAAATAACTTTGGCTAGGCAGCGCAAAAGACAACAAAGTTGAGCTTCAGGAGGCTCCGCGGGAGACGATTTGAAGATCGATAGTCGGGTTCGCATCAGCCACGTTGACATTGTCATATTTTTCCATTAAAAATATGACATCGGAGGGCAAGCGATGAGCGATGGTCCACATAGAAGTCTGCCAATGCGGAAGCCTTGGAGAGAGCTGGCCAAGCGTGGAGACAAGCTTGCCTACGATTCTGGCCAGATTGCGGAGGCCGCGAAGGATGCGCTCGCCAGCGACTTCAAGAATGAAGTTTCATATCCTCTCGTCAAAGCCCTGAAAGATATCTTCGCTGGCCGTGACAATTCGCTGGGGATTCCTGAAATCGCTACCCACCAGCTTGAAGAAGCGCGGTCTTTGGCCGCAGGTTCAGTGTTCGGCATGAATGCTGTCGCCTGGAGCATCCAGCTGGTTCATGAAGGCCGACTAGGTATGGATGCGTTCTACGACGCCATCGGGTTCGCCGCGAAAGAGCGCGGGCTCGCAAACACGAGATCAGTTGAGGAACATTACATCCGTGAATCGAATCAGCGACGCGCAAATGGTGTGAGCGTAAGACTCCAAGGGGCAATCTCGGGACTGTCAGAGACCCAATTAGGGTCAATGCTTGTGAATCCACAACCGACCAGGTCACGAGCATCGCGAAAGAGAACCGGACTTAACGACGGGGTGCCGCTATGACGGGCGTACGGTCAGGATATCTGGAACTCAAAGAACTCACTGTTGATGTCGTTGAGCCTGGTAGCAGGCCGCGTAGGGGCACGCACGTATGTGAGCTCGAGCGCCACCTCCGTTTCGATACTGAAATTCTTGAGACGTTTTCGTCGACTAACTGGCAACCCGTCGTCTACGACGCGTTGGTCGTGGCGGCGGCGGTCGAATTCTGCGACCGCAGTCTTGGCCGCAGTTCGATGAATTGGGGTCGGCGCTTCCACGTCCACATTCCAGTCCATGATCCCGCCAGATGGTCAGAGTTCACGGTAAGCCGTGCACTCGTCGAGGCTCTCAATTTTCTTACGGGAGATGATTGGCATTTTATATTCCGCGCTCGCAAAGCGCAGGCAGCGAAGCCGGCTCAGAATCGCATGGAGTTTCCATCTGACGGTGAAGCGGTTATTGCCTACAGCGAGGGCATGGATTCACGTGCCGTCGCCGGGCTTGAACGTAAGCGTCTCGGCCAAAGGCTGGTACGTGTGAGAGTCGGAACAAAACAGCGAGATATACCGCGAAAAGTACAACTCAGCACTCCGTTCGCTGCGCTGCCCTATGAAGTAAAACTGGGCTGCGACAATTCCGAGAACAGTGCACGAAGTCGGGGTTTCAAGTTCAGTCTCGTGGCCGCCATCGCCGCCTACATGATTAACGCGCCGTACGCGATAGTCCCCGAGAGTGGCCAAGGGGCACTCGCACCCGCGATCCTTCCTGTTGGACAAGGCTACGCCGACTACCGGAACCATCCGGCTTTCACTGTGCTGATGGAAAAGTTTGTCTACGCGCTGTTTGGCCATCGGCTTCGCTACCGGTTCCCTCGTCTGTGGATGACAAAAGGCGAGACACTGCGCGAATTCGTCGACAATTGTGGCGATTCAGCTAACTGGGCAACGACGCGATCCTGCTGGCAAAAGCAGCGGCAAGTTTCCGTGTCGAAATCGTGGCGACAGTGCGGAATCTGCGCGGCGTGTATGTTACGGCGTCTTAGCGTTCACGCTGCCCGACTGGATGAACCTAAAGAGAACTACGTGTGGGAGACACTGAAAGCTTCTACCTTCGAAGCTGGAGTGGCGGAAGGATTCAACCTTATCACTGAAGCTTTGCGCGAGTATGCCATCGCGGGAGTGCTCCACTTCGAGCACTTCTCTTCGATTCGGGAATCACCCACATACGAAATGCTTAAACGCCGCACTGCTACTGAACTGGCTCGCGCGCTGACAGAGTCCCCGGACATAGTTGTCAATGGACTCGATCGGCTCCTGCAACAGCACGGTAGAGAATGGGCGGCGTTCACGGACGACCTGGGACCAGAGTCATTCGTGCGTAAATGGATAGACACTGCATCATGATCAAGCCAACTTATGAACTAGACCCGGCTGAGCTGGGTGAAAGATTGAAGGTCGCGCGGGAAACCGCAAACATTACTCAGGATGCTAGCGCGAAGGCTGTTGGCATCGCGCGTACCACGCTTGTCGCTATCGAGAAAGGACAGCGCAGTGCCCGAATTGACGAGTTGCAAGCGCTAAGTCGCTATTACGACGTATCGCTCAATTCGCTACTTCGGCGCGAAGCAGTTCACGTTGACCTCGTTCCTCGATTCCGCTCGCTCCCGGAAACCGACAACGGTGGCATTGAAAAGGCTGCGCGGTTGTTGAATGACCTTGTCAGGGCCGAGGTCGAGCTCGAAAACATCCTGGGTGTGCAAAAAGCGCGCAACTATCCGGCAGAAAAAACGATCCTGCCCGGCGACGTACGCACGCAAGCCGAGAATGACGCGCAAAACCTACGGAACTGGCTCGGGCTCGGTGAGGGTCCCGTTCAAAACCTCTTCTCGCTCATGGAGCTTCAGCTTGGTGTGCGGGTATATAGTCGCAAGCTCGATCCGAAGATCTCTGGACTATTTGCCTACGATGACGCCATCGGTGCCTGTATGTTGATCAACTGCACGCACCGCAAGGATCGCCAGACCCAGACGGGGGGGCACGAACTCGGCCATTTCACCGCGACGCGGCGGCGACCCGAGATTTACCAGGATGAAAAATATGAAAACTCTCGCGAGGAGCGCTATGCGAACGCGTTCGGCAGAGCCTTCCTGACGCCCGCGCGTGCGGTCATGGAGAAGTTCAAGGAATTGACGATGGGTGCCAGCCACCTCACCCGCCGACATATCATCCTGCTGGCACACTTCTTCGGCGTATCCCGCCAGGCCATGGTTATGCGTCTCGAAGAACTTGGTCTGACCAAGAAAGGCACGTGGGAGTGGTTCAAGGACAACGGAAGCATCACCGACGAACATGCTCGCCAAGTACTTGGGGCGGCCACGTCCAACGCACCTTTCATCGATGAAGCACAATCATCGCGGCTTTTCTTGCTGGCGATCGATGCATGGAAGAAGGACTTGATCAGCGAAGGTCAAATGTCGGACATGCTGAAGCTTGGTCGAGAACAAATTCGTGAACTGCTTGACGAAGCAGCAGCGGAACAGGAAGAGGCCGATGACCTTTTTAAGCTGCCTCACTAAGGATACCGAGCTCGTTCTCGATACCAGCGTCATTATTAATCTGCTGGCGACGGAGCACGCGGTGCCTATCCTAAAGGCGTTGGAGGTGCCTATCGTTGTGACCGGGAACGTTGTTCGTGAAATCGAACGCGGCGCAGTTAACGGTCGCCCAGAGTTTGAACTCCTGACAGCGATGGTGAACGAAGGCATCGTGCGCGTCGAGGAACTTGGGGGCGAGGTGCTGGCGACCTTGTTCGATCTCGTATCAGGCGGCACCGAGGAGTCCCTCGATGACGGCGAGGCCGCAACCCTTGCTTTCGCGTACGGTAGCGGCTTCTATGCGGCCATCGATGAGAAGAAGGCAACGCGACTCGCCGCAGTTCGGTTCGAATCACTAAGACTCGTAACGACAATCGATATTCTTGCTCACGAATCCGTGCGGACGTTGCTTGGCGACGAACTGCTGGCCGACGCAACTTTTCGGGCACTTCGGCTCGCAAGAATGCAGGTCCGAGAGCATCAGTTCGAATGGGTCGCCGAGTTGATAGGACCCGAGAATGTCGACGCGTGTTCGAGTCTGCGACGTCTCGCGAAGCGCAGGGCGACGATCCATCATTTGCAGAATGTCAACGAACGTACCGCGTGAATCAGTGGCACGTTCCTACGCTGCATCTAGTCCTCAAGCGCCTTCTGTTGGAACCCGACCCGACTAATACTAAATCTAATCGACATATATGGCACAGCGAAAGACGCCGTTCCTTACAATCGACAAAAGCTATCTTCGGGCATGCCGCGCCGACGATTTGATTCAATATTCCACTGACTATCGCTTTGTCTTGCCCGAAGCATTGGTCTACGAGGTTGTAAAAGATTCTGCAACTTCTAGGGCCTCGCTGTTTCGGAAATTTCCTCGATCGCCTGATCCGTATACGGTCGCAGTTTCAATTCCGCTAGCGTTAGCGCGAGAGATGGAGCAGCACAAACCATACTGTCATGAAGGAGCACGTCCGAGAGATCTTTCCATCCATGACTCGCTAGCCAATCCTGAATATGAATTGACTGAATCCCAAAGATCTGCAACGGAGAATGTACTTCGTGAGGTTGAGAGCGACATGAACACGGTCTTGTGGCTCGCAAAGGATTGGCAAGTCAACCACGCCGACTCGTTTAGCGGAAGCGATGAGGAACGCTCAAAGGGACGCCAGATGCTAGACCAAGAAATTTGCTCCGAAGATTTTGTCTTGCCCAAATATGCGCATGCCGTCAGTCAGCCGTGGTCAGTACATCGGAAACCCGTTCCGGTCGATCTCCTCACCCGCGAATGGGCAAACTTTCGCTGGTTCCAAGTGAACGCGCTCTTTGCGCTTGATATAGCCGTGCGGTATCCGGATCTTGAGATACTCAAAAAATCTCCGAACGCACTAAAGAAGCTCAACCACGACATCTTAGATGCCAGGGGGCTGCTCACTGCCCTATTTGTCGATGGTGGCTTTGCGACACAAGAGGAGAAACTCCAGCGCTTCTGGACGCTATTGAATCCAGACGGTCTGCTCGTGTCAAAACCCAACACAACCCCGGGAGACAGCTAACTGGCCCCGTCTATCGCCCCTAGCTACAGTAGCCACCGGCTGACGGTATTTCTGACGGTATACGAGCTACTTTTCGCTAGCCACTCCGTATGGGCTAAGCGTTTCCCGCCAGACTCAACATAATTGCGCGGCACGTCGACTAGGAAATCAGACCATCTAGCTTCGCCAAATGTGCGCCCCATATCGTTAGCGCCTGCTTCCGCTCTTCGAAGTAGGTGTGAATGTCGTAGATACCTTCGACACCAGGCAACCTATGATTGAGACACATTTCCGAAATATCCCGGGAAACGCCGAGCGCCCTCATATGGCTTTTCGCTGTTGAGCGTAGATCGTGGGGCGTGAAGCGACGGATTTTTGGCCCATGCTCAACGAACCAGTATTCGATTGCGCCCCCGATCGTGTTCCGGTTAATTTGCGCATCCCCGCCTTGGCGCCTCCGCCGGCTCTCAGCACGGGTTGGCAAAACATATGCCGAACTGCCGCCAAGCTCCTTCAACTCAAGAAGCCACTCTTTGACCGGATACGTCAGCGGAACCTGCATTCCACGCCGCATTTTCGTGGCGTCGATTGTCCAGACTTCTTGCTCGAAATCGATGCTCTCCCAACGAGCGTTGTACAGTTCCTCGGACCGAACTGCAGTTCCGAGCAACAATCGGATTGCAAGCGCGTTCTCACGCCGGAAGCTCCCCTTGAACACAACGCACAGTTCATCGTTGGAAAGCATTAGACGCTGTCGAATTGGAGGTCGCCGTCCGACTACGGCATTCAGTTCGATGCCAGCGCAAGGGTTCACTGCGATCAAGCGCTTGCCAACAGCATGACGGAATACCGCCTTGATTGCGCATAGCAACGTGTACGACTCGCTCCACGTGGAATGCGTTTCCTCTAGCACTGCCACAATGTCGAGCGGAGTGACCTGCGAAACTGTTAGCGAACCGAGCTTGAACTCCGCCCGATCAAGATTACGTCCATAGCTGTTTTGAGTGCTAGCGGCCAGACCGCTCAGCACCTTGTCGCGATAGTCCGCGATCAGATTCCTGACGGTCAGATCCTGATAGGACTGGGCAATAGCTCGCCGTTTGTCTGACGCTGGATCGCCGCCGCCGTCCACCTTTACCCGCTCTTCCCTTGCAATCTTGCGTGCTTGCGCAAGACTGATGTCGGGGTAGCTGCCAATCGTCAGTTCCTTCTGCCGTCCACCATACCGATACCTCAGAATCCACGTCGCCGTGCCAGCGCGAGACAGTGTGAACGTCAACCCTCCACCGTCCGAGCGCGCCAACGGCATGGGAAGTTCTACAATCTCACGAGTTTCAGGATCAATGACTGTCGGAGTGCGTCCGTCTTGTACGTCGCGCGTCCAGCGCTGTAGCAGCAGGGGTTCAAGGCCTTGTCTTGTTCCGTTCTGTTTTGGCATATGTCGTCTCAATGAGTAGCCGGCGGTCCCAGCTACACGGCTAGCTACTCATAATATTGGCGACACTACAAGACGTCAATGGATGACGATATAAAAAATCACTTTACTTTCAATGATATATAGAGACACTTGAGATGTCGCTAGACGTCAAAATCGCCACATCAAAACGATACGATATTGTGCTGATGTAGTCGACGGTGGCATCAGGGACGGCTGCTCACATTTGCACGATTTACCCATGGGCTACAGCAGTGATTCAGTGCAAAGTAGCAGCCAGCCGCTCTCAATACGAACATCGTCACGCCTCAATGCCGATCGGCAGCAGCGGGGTTGCGACAGGAGGCTCGACCGGATGTTTTTCAGCCACATGCTCAGTGACCTCCGTCAATTCCCCCTCCAATCGTCCTCTGTCCCGCGTCGGCATACTGTGCGCCACCGGCGGGACGGCAAACAACTCCGCCGTAGAACGCCCTTCGTGCAAGTCGACCACGCCGATGCTCCAATGGGGCCCGGCGCGGAACTGGAGCCGCTTGATTCGCTTTGCATAGCGTCGACGAATCAACAAATCTCTTCCTTGCACGTGCACACCCATCACGTGCCCGAATCAATATGCGGACGACGCCATCGGGAAGAGTAGTGTGCTGCACAACATATCCGTTAGCTGCAGACCGACGTGATTGTTACTGATACCAAAGGTCGGCAGCTCGAGAATGCGAGCGAACGGATCGCCCTTCGCTCGATACTTTTGCGTGAAGATTGAATGCGCGACCTGATCGTTCAGTTGCGTCGTCCGGAAATCCGCAACGATCAAGCCCTCAGCGTTCTTCTCATCAAGAAAAGCTTGAAAGCGCTGACAAGCCATCTGCACCGACCGTGTATAAATCTCACGAGCCTTGAAAGGCTTTCCCACGCCTTTGGCCCATAACGCGGCAAGAACACGGCAATCCAATCGTTCGAGCAACGCCAAGAGGTCGTCGACATACCGCAACTCGGTCCGGGCCTTAAGTCCGCGCCGGCGAATAGCACCGCGGACATCTGATCCTTTGATCTCTTCGCGTATGTCGTCGAGCAAATGTGCTGATGTGAACAGTTTTGGAAAATAACTGCGTTTGAGCGTGAGGAACTCGGTAGTCAACTCGGTCAGCACACGTTGGTCGACGATCAGGCCAGCGATCGCAAGGATGGGGCGTACATCTGTTTTCTTCGTAGCGAGCGGAGTGGCGCAGCCCGCTTCGTCGATATAACAAATGTATGTCATCCTAAATTTATTCCTCAAATGAAAACAGCCGCTAAAGCGGCTGTTTGGCGGTCTAAGACCGTATTTGTCGCCAGGGGATCCCCCGTTCGACGGGCGGCTAACTCTCGAAAAGCCGTGGAGGAATGCTAACGGCTGGGGCGAAAAACGTCAATATCCGCTTTGGCTACCTCATCGCTGGGCTCCGCCATCAACCCACCAGCAACAGCGCGCCGTTATCCAAACGGTCGGCATCGCGAGACATCTACGCGGCATCGCCCACAGAACCTCTACCGGCCCTCAATTTCGGCATTGACGTCAACCGAACCAGAAGCGTATAACCATCCTATTGGATGTTAATTGGATGGCATACGGATGCCAGCTGAACACCAGACAGGATAGAAATGGCCAACCTCAAACTCATCGACACCTCCCGTCCCAAAGGCGGCGAAACCGAAAAAATCACCATCAACCTCGGTCCAATCGACCTGGGCCAGATCGACTTACTCGTCGAAGAAGGCTTTTACTCGAACCGCACCGACCTGATTCGCACCGCGATCCGCAACCAGCTCTCGGTGCACGCGCAGGTCCTTACGGAAACGGTGACCCGGCGCGCGCTGGTGCTCGGCTTGCAGCACTTCTCCAAGGAGGATCTCGAAGCCGCTCGAGCCGCGAACGAACAACTGGACATTCATGTGCTCGGCCTCGCCAGCATTGCAGCCGATGTGCCGCCGGAACTCGCGGTGGCCACGATCGCATCGGTCGCGGTGCTTGGCGCATTTCACGCGTCGCCCGCGGTCAAGGCAGCGCTCGCCGGCCGCATCCGGTAGCCGCCCCTGGCATCGCTGGTCCTATGGTTGAACACGCGATTGAACACGTGGTTAAACCCGTGAAGCTGATCGCCTGACCCAGCCACCGCCCTACGCAGATCAACATAAGAGCCTACGATCATGAAAATAAATGAAGATTTCCTGAAGTCGATGAAAGAAGCCTTCGACCTGCTGCGCACGAAGGGGCCGAAGGAAGCGACCGCTGCGGTTCAGCGCGCGCTCGCGGGCAGCACGGCCGAAGCAGGCCATGCGCAAACCCCGCACATGCCGCAGGGTGTCAACGAATGGGCACAAGCGTGGACGCAGGCGCAAACTCAAGCACAAAGTCAGACGCAATCACACGCCAACGCCACGCCGCACTCCCCTGCCGAGCGCATTTTCGACGCCGACACGCCTGGCACCTTCAGCACCCACACCTTCAGCAACAGCGCGGGCCAACGCCAATACAAGCTCTACGTGCCCGCCGTCTACAAGAGTGAACCGTTGCCGCTGATCGTGATGCTGCATGGCTGCACGCAAAACGCCGACGACTTCGCGGCCGGCACGCGCATGAACGAAATGGCCGAGCGTCACGGCTTCATCGTCGTGTATCCGAATCAGTCGCAGGCGGCCAATCATTCGACATGCTGGAACTGGTTCAAGCCTGCCGATCAGCAGCGCGGCCAGGGCGAGCCGTCGTTGATCGCGGGCATCACGCGTGAGGTGATTGCGCGTTATCGCATCGATCGGGCGCGGGTGTACGTGGCGGGTCTGTCGGCAGGCGGCGCCATGGCGGACATCATGCTGAAGACCTCGCCCGATCTGTACGCGGCAGCCTGCGTGCATTCCGGCCTCGCCTACGGAAGTGCGAAGGACCTGCCCTCGGCGCTCGCCGCGATGAAGGGCGGCAAAGCGCATCGCAGCCGCTCACGCGTCGAACCGCAGCGCCCGCTCATTGTGTTTCATGGCGATGCGGACACGACCGTGCATCCTTCGAACGCCACAGCGCTCGTAGCGGCCTTCGATGCCGGCGTCACGACAGTCAGCCCGTCGCCACATGCAACAGGCACGGCAAGCGGCCTGCGCGGTTGCACAGTGCAGCGGCTTGTTGCGGCGAATGGCGTCGACGCGGAGTACTGGTCGATTCATGGCGCGGGCCACGCATGGGCAGGCGGCAGTCAGCGCGGCACGTATACGGACCCATCCGGCCCCGATGCGGCAGCCGAGATGCTGCGCTTCTTTTTCGCCCATCCGCGTCTGTCAGGCACACACTGAGCGCCTTTTGACTGACGAATCATCTTGACGAAAACGCTGTACATCCTGCTGCAAAGGTATAGAGTGGCCCATGTTGCAGCGCAGCAAAATCACTGCGCCGCGTCGACCTGCCGTCTCGCCTGAGACCTGGCCTCCGAAATCCTTTGGACGCCTGCGCTGGGTCACTTTGGAGATCACCATGCACAGCCCCGCGATCGAACATAGCGCCGCCTTTGGCCAACGCACTTTCAACATCTTCACCGACCTGCAACTCGAAGGGCTGGCGTGTCTGCAAAAACTCGGCGAGCTCAATCTCGCGGCACTGAAGGCAACCGTCACCGAAAGCAAGAGCGCATTGTCGGCCGGCCAGTTCAACGTCGCGCCGTTCGCCGGCGCGTCCGATTTGCAACAGCAACTGGTTCAACGCACGTTATCGTACGCGCAGCACGTCAAGGAAATTGACGCGCAATTCACCGCGGCGTTGACCAAGGCGGGTGAATCACTGCGCGAAGAGTTCGGCGCCAACGTGGCGCAGCTCGGTTCGGGCTTCGGCCAGACCACGCCGTTCAGCTCGGATAGCGCATTCGGCGCAATGCAGTCCGTAATGGCTTCGATGATCCATTCGGGCAATGTGGTGCAGGACAGCATCAAGCGTGCATCGGGCATGGCCGGCACGGCGATCACTACTGTGGACGAAGCTGCAAAATGAGTTTCGCGTCGTAACGCGAGCAGACGAAAAGGGGCCAATTGGCCCCTTTCTCTTTTCCGCATAGCTGGAACACTCGCGTCTTGCACGGTGCGCGACGCGCTGCGACGGCTGACGGACTGCGACTTTAAGTTGGCAGCGGGACTACCGACTTGAACCGGATCGTCAAGCGGTGCCCAACGGCTTCAGCAAATTGCGCAACGCCGCGATGGTGATGGGTCGCGAGAACCAGAATCCTTGTGCCTCGTCGCAGCCGAGCGCTTCCAGTTGCGCGGCCTGTTCGGCTGTCTCCACGCCTTCGGCCGTCACCCGTAGCTTCAACGCATGTGCCATGGCAATAATGGCGCCGACCAGCGCCGCGCATTGCGGATCGGTACTCATGCGCATCACAAACGAGCGATCGATTTTCAGGCGGTTCAGTGGAAAACGCGTGAGATAAGCGAGACTCGAATAGCCGGTGCCGAAGTCATCCACCGCGACTTCAACACCCAATTCGCGCAACGCATGCAGCGTCTGCAACGCCTGCTCGGTGTCGCCGAGCAGCACGCCTTCTGTGATCTCCACTTCAAGGTACGAAGGGTCGAGCGCGGCGTCTTCGAGCGCGTCGCGAATCGTTTCGAACAGATTGTGCCGCTGGAATTGCTGCGGGGACACGTTCACCGCAACCCTTGGCAAGGTACCGGTGAGCCGCAGCAATTTGCCGGCGTCGCGGCACGCGGTACGGATCACCCACTCGCCGATCTGCTCGATCAGGCCTGCCTCTTCCGCCACCGGAACGAATTCGACCGGGCTGATCAAACCACGCTGCGGATGATTCCAGCGCAGCAGCGTCTCCACTTGCGCGATGCGTCCGTTGGCGAGCGTCACCTGCGGTTGATACACGAGATGCAGTTGCTGACGTTCGAGCGCTTCGCGCAGCATCGCCTCCAGTTCGAAGCGGCGCGCCGCCTGGCCTTCGAGCGCGGTGGAAAAGCGCCGCACCGCATTGCCGCTCACCGCCGAAGCCGCCGACAACGCCACACCCGCGCGGCGCATCAGCGTCGGCGCATCGGCACCGTCGGCAGGATAGGCGACGATGCCGATACTCGCCGTGATGTTCAGCGCGGTGCCCGCGTAGTCGATCGATTCGGCGATGCGGCCCAGCGCCTCAGCCGCGAAAGCATCGGCCGCCGCGCCGGTTTCATTGACCAGCAGCGCGAATTGCGTGCCACCGATCGAGGCGATCGTACCGTCATTAGGGAAGAGGCCGCGCAGCCGCTCGCCGACGATCTGCAACACCAGCTCGGCCGCGTGCAAACCGAGTGCATCGCGCAGTTTGCGCAAATGGTCGAGCTCGGCGATCAGCACCGTAAAGCCGTTGCCGCTACGCTGACAACGCGCGATCGTCAGTTCGAGGCGTTCGGTGAAAAGTGTCTGATTCGGCAGGCGAGTCACGCCGTCGTGGTGCGCGACGTACCACAGGCGCGCTTCGGACTGCGCGTAACGCGTCATGTCAATGGCGATGCCGACATAGCGGGCGGGCCCCGTGGCTACACCGCCTGCATGCGCCGGCTCGGCGGCGAGCGGCGCGAGGGCGAACACCACGCGAATCGAGGTGCCGTTGCGCCGCACATAGGTCCATTCGCCTTCATAGCGTGAGCCTACCGCCGACAACGGCGGCAATTCGGCGCGCCGCCTCGCAAGTTCAGCCGGGTCGAGCAAGGACTCAAAGGTAAGCCGGCCGATCAATTCTTCGGCGGTAAAACCAGTCAGCCTTTCGAAAGCAGCGTTGACGGAGTGGAGCGTGCCGTCGGCTGTGCAGATGAACATGCCGTAGGGCGCCGCCGCAAGCGCGGCGTCGCGTGTGCGCGCTTCGGCGTAGTAATGATCTTGCATCGCGCCGGCCTTTGAATTTCCTGGGTATTGAAAGCGAATGACGTTTTTCTTGACGCGTACGGCGCAACCGGCAAAGCCGGCAGATTCGGTCCAATCCGCCGGGCAACGGTGAGTATGATAGCGGCTTTCCTGGCCGGAGCCGCCGCGCCAGCCTCGCCGTCCTGGCGGCAATCGTTGCCCTTGGTGTATTTCCCCAATTCCGGCGGCAGCGCGCCTGTCATCGCGCACATCATAAAGCGTTCGCTATTGCCGGGATACTCCGCGCCTCATGACCCAACGCGCACCGGCTTTCGTCGCCTTCGCACAGGGCTTCGCCGGATTGACGACCGTTATATCCGTCGATATATTTTGCTCGCGATCCTTCAGTAAAAAACCACCGCCTCACTGCATGGATCCGCACGAAACAGGATCCCGCTTTTCATGTCCAAGGAAATCATCGATTCGCACCTTCTCAAAGTGTTGCACACGCTTCTGACCGAATCGAGCGTATCGCGCACGGCAACCTTGCTTGGACAATCGCAGCCAACCGTCAGCGTGGCGCTGCGCAAACTTCGCGACATGACCGGCGATCCGCTGCTGGTGCGAAGCGGCAGCCGGATGGTTCTCACCGCGCACGCACTCACGCTGATCGAACCCGCGGCGCAAGCATTAAACAATATCGCGGCCATTCTGCATCCCACCACGTCGTTCAATCCGGCCACCACCAGCCAGACCTTTCGGATCGGCTCGCCGGATTATCTCGATGCGTTCTTCGTCCCCGCCGTAGTCGACGCATTTCATCGCGAAGCGCCGGGCGCAAAGCTCGAGTTCAGGCATCTGATGATGGTGGACGGCGGCTACGAACACGGACTGGAAAGCGGTTTTCTCGATCTGGTGATCGGCAACTGGCGCACGCCGCCGGAGCATCTGCATTTGCAGCCGCTGTGCAAGGACGAACTGGTGTGCCTGATGCGCAACGGCCACCCAATCAAACCGGGGCGGCTCAGCAAGCCCGTCTACGAAGAAGCGGAACACCTGGCCGTGATGACCTACAACACGACGTCGTGGGGCACGGTCGATGTCGAACTCGCCCGCAATGGCTTATCGCGCACCGTCACCACGACGCTGCCCTACTTCGGCATGGCACCCTACGTGCTGGCGCGCTCCAATCTGCTGTTCACCACCACCCGCGCGCTCGCCACGCACTACACGAAGCTGCTGCCACTGCGTATCGAGCCGATTCCTGGTGAGCCGCAGGCGCTCACTTACTATCAGCTCTGGCACGACCGCACGCATCGCAGCGTCGCCGCAATCTGGCTGCGCAGGTTGATTGCCAACGTCGCCAAAGATCTGGCTTCCTAAGCATTAGCTACGCGAAACGCACATCCTTCAAGCAGATAAAAAAACGCCGCAAGCAAAGCTTGCGGCGCGAATGCGATCAACGGATGTATTCCAGGTGACAGGCCCTTTAAAAACACCGAGCGATCACAAAGTGAGGTCGGTCAGACGGAAGATTGTTATGGGTTAGCTCGTAGCTAATGGCCCTTCTGTCATGGCCTTGATCAGCGCGGCTTTGCCCTCGATCGCCGCGCCTAGCAGGGCAAAGCCCAACGGACGCTCGCTGCTGGCATGCCGACACACGGCGCGCGCTGCGTGCTTCGCCGCGTCGCCGGCGGTTTCGATCGACCATGCGCCCTCGCCCTCGGGCGTCACAACGACGGCGGGACTCGCGGGCGTCTTCACGGTAATCGGCATCACCGGAAAGGCGACGCGCGTCGGCTGCCCGGCCAGGGTGCGCGCGAGCGCTCGCGCGGCGTGCATGATCGGCAGGACATACGGCTGCACTTTGCCGTCGATCGCGGCACAGTCGCCGAGTGCATAGATATCCGGCGCGCTGGTGCGGCACCACGCATCGGTTCGTATGCCCTGATCGATTTCAAGACCTGCTGCCGCGGCAAGCGCCGTACGTGGCACGAGGCCCACCGCCGACACGACCAGATCCGCGTCGATCGGCTCACCTTCGGCGAACGTCAAACGGTAACCGTCCGACAAGCGGTCGATACGATCCACACTGCGGCCAGGATGAAAGCGGATGCCGCCGTCGTCCAGCGCGCGAGCGAAGATCTCGCCCACGTCTCGCGGAAGCAAGCGAGCCAGCGGCGTCGAAGCGGGATCGATCAGACTGACCGCATAACCGGCGGCCGCCAGATCGTTGGCGAACTCGCAGCCGATCAGACCCGCGCCCAGAATCGCCACTGAGCGGCAACGCGTGAGCGCCAACCTGAAGCGCGCGTAGTCGCCGAGATCGTTGATCGACATCACGTCGGCAGCGCCATCACCCGCCACCTTCAGGCGTCGTGGGTCCGCGCCCGTGGCCAGCACCAGCTTGCTGTAGCCGAGCAACGCATTATCGACAACCAGCGTGTGCTCAGCCGGCACAATGCGCTCCACACGCTGATTGACACGAATCCACGCGCCCAGCTGCGCGGCCATCGCCATGGCGTCGAAACTCGCTAGCGTTTGCGGCTCTTTCTTCATCGCCAATGCATTCGACAACATCGGCTTCGAATAGAAGCTGCCGTCGTCGCGGCTGATCATCACGATCGGCACCGTGCTGTCGAGCTTGCGCAATTCGCGCGCGACCGTATAGCCCGCCATGCCGGTGCCGACGATCACTACCGGCTGTCCATTTTCCTCGTGCTGAGCGGCCGTCATGCGATCACCTGCATTTCAAAATCGTGTTTGCCGGTCGCACAGTCCGGGCACAGCCAGTCGTCCGGCACGTCTTCCCAGCGCGTTCCCGCTGCAATGCCTGCTTCCGGCAGACCCAGTGCTTCGTCATAGCGAAAGCCGCAGATCACGCATTCCCATACTTTCATGGCTTCTCTCCAGAATCACCAATCACCGATCACGAACCTGCACCGCGAACTAGCGCACATAGGCCTGGCCGAGGCCGATCTCGGCCAACGCTCGACGGTAGGCACCCGACGAACGGTCGGCGAGAATCGGCGCTTCAGCCGCACGGTCGATCGGCAAATCTTCCGGACACTGCAGTTCGACGATCGCGCGATCTTCTTCGAACACCTGACGATTGAACGCGTAGACGTCCTCGAGCGGCAAATCCTTGTCGAAGTTACGCACGATCGGCACGAACAGACGCGTCTTACGCGCGGATACCGGGCTCGCGGCATTCAGGATCGACAGGCGGCCGTTATCGGGAAAGTGCACGGTCAGGCGCGCAAAGAACGGCACATCCACGTCGAAGAAACGGCGCCACAGATAACCCTCCGGTGCGCGATGCTGCATCGACTTCGGGAAGTTGCTGACCGTGCTTACATACTCCGCATGCATGCCGCGTTCGCGCCGCTCGACGGAATACTGCGGCACCACCGGGTTGTGCCGGTCGGCGAAGCTGTCGTGGTGAATCCACGCGAAATGTGCGACATCGATGAAGCCTTCGGTCTGACGTCCCGCCGAAGCATTGATGTCGATCGAGGGCGGCAGAATCTGCTGGAAATCGGGATCGTCCCAGCTGGGAAACGCAGGCAAGGCTTCGGTGCCGCCGCCCAGCGAGACCCACACGAGTCCGTAGGCTTCCTGCGTTGTATACGTGACGAGACGCAGACGATCAGGAATCGGGCCGTCCGATTGCGACGGAATGTGCTTGCACTTGCCGTCGCTACCGTACGCGAGGCCGTGATAGGGGCACACGATGTTGCCGTTATCGACCCACCCCTGGCTGAGCGGCGCACCGCGATGCGGACAGATGTCGCGCGCGCTCACCAGTTGACCGTTCGAGCGGAACACGACCAAAGGTTCGTCGAGCAGCGTCACGCTGATGGGTTTGTCGGTCACGTCGGCGGCGAACGCTACCGGATGCCAGTAGCGGCTGAGAATCTCCCAGTCGTGGCTATCGAAGGTGCAATTGCGGGGTAAAGCGGGGGAACGTTGGAATGTCAGCGGCGAAGTGGTGGCTGTAGCAGTAGCGGAACTCATGCATGTCTCCAAAACCTGGTGGGGGTTCGTCGCGCTCATGTGCTGTCTCCCAAGGGGACTTCCTACGGGGCGTCTTGAGCGCGTGGAGAGAACGATAGCGGGATGAGGTCCGCCGACCCATCCCCTGAAGTGCATCTAGTCTATGTACGAAAAAGCATAGGGTGCCGCCGCACCGCTGGATCAACGCTTCCTGAAACGCCTACGACGCGCGCGGCAGCGCGGCTTCGATAAACACCGCGCACAGCGCTTCCATGCCCTTCGCGTCTTCTGCGTCGAAGCGCGCGACGACCGGGCTATCAACGTCCCACACGCCGATCAGCGTGCCGTCCGGCGCGACGAGCGGCACGACGATTTCCGATTGCGATGCCGAATCGCAAGCGATATGGCCGGGGAATTCATGCACGTCGCGCACCACTTGTGTCTGACGGGTTTGTGCTGCCGTGCCGCACACGCCCTTGCCGAGCGCGATGCGTACGCAAGCGGGCTTGCCCTGGAACGGCCCGACCACCAGTTCGCGACCGTCGTGGAAGTAGAAGCCGGCCCAGTTCAGATCACTTAGGGAATGGAACACGAACGCGGAGAAATTCGCGGCGTTGGCGATCCAGTCGGTTTCGCCGGCGAGCAGCGCGCGCGCCTGGGCGACCAGTTCTTCGTATTGCGCGGCTTTGGGGAGATGCGAGGCGGAGGAGACTTCGAACATGACGGTGTCCGTAATGAAAGCGGAAAGAGGAACAGCGAGGCGTGCAGTGTAAATCAAGCCGCCGTTTCCTTCACGGCACGCCCTGCTGCGCATGCCGCGCTCTTTCCGTCCGCTCTACGTGCGGCCTGATGGCTTTGTCCAGACGTTAGCCCTGTGGACAACACCATGCCCGAAGCGTCATTCGATGCCGATGATCACACTCGATGCCTTGAAAATCGCCGTCGCCGCTTTGCCGCTAGCAAGGCCGAGGCGGTCGACGCTTTCATTGGTGATGATCGCGGCAATCTGCGCGTTGCCCGCGCTGATGGACACTTCCGAATTCACTGCGCCCTTGGTGACAGCCGACACGGTGCCGGCGATGCAGTTGCGCGCCGACACCTGGCTCTTCGCCACGTCGACCATCACGATCACCGACGACGCCTTGACCAGCGCGAACGCCTTCTTACCGGCAGCGAGGCCGAGCGACGTCGCGCTGCCGTGCGTGATGATCGCAACGATCTCGAGACCGTCCTGGGTGCGCAATGTGACTTCGTCGTTCACGGCACCGTGTTTGACTTCGGCGACTTCGCCGGCGAATTGATTGCGTGCGCTGGTTTGCATGTTGTTCTCCTGGTTGTGGAGCCTCGTGAAAGACGATTCGAGGCGATGTGCTGAGTGTAACGAAACTGCCGCGGTGTGCGGTCGTTTCCGCCTGAGGTGCGATATACATCCACCGCCTGGCCCGTCGCGCGACACCGTATCATCGTGCCCTTGGACCATTACCGTCGAACCCTATGCCCGTCGCCGTCCTGCCCTGCACTGCCGCACGCTTTGCCGCCCGATTGCCGCACGACCGCCGTGCCGCCACGTTATGCGCCATCATCGCAGTCGCCGCGACCCTCACCGCCTGCAGCAATCCGTCGCCGACACGCGATGCCCACGCGAATGTCGACACGGTCGCGCTGTTCCCGATCGCCAATTACGACCAGAACGTCGACCACTGGCTTGAACCGGACAGCCCCGACTACGACCAGCCGTTCCTGAGTCCAGCGGAGCAGAAGGCGCACTTCAGCGCCCTCTACGCGCGCTATTTCGGCACCGGCACGACCGCGCCGTCGCCGTGGAATTCCGCATACGTAACGATGCGCGTCTACCGTCAGCAAGGCGCGGACATTGTCGCGCTGCAGCAGCGCCGCATCGACAAGTTCGACAACACCGGCAAGAGCGGCGCGGCGCTCGGCTACGGCGAGAATTTCCGGCCGCACGACAAGGCGTGGATCGACGCCATCGCGCAAAACATGGCGGTCGACCAGTTCACGCAGGAGGCCGTCTACAAGCCCGAACGCCGCGCGATCGCCACCGGCAATCTGATGGTGCGCGAACTGCCGACCATCGACCCGTCGTTCTACGATCACCGCCTGGCCGGCGAAGGCTATCCGTTCGACAACCTGCAGATCTCAGCAGTACGCCCTGGCACGCCGCTGTATGTGCTGGGCAGCAGCGTCGACGGCGCATGGCGCTACGTGCAGACGCCCGACGTGCAAGGCTGGGTGCGCAGCGACGGCGTCGGCATGACCGACGACACCTTCGTCGACAGGTGGCGCGCCGCCTCCGCGAAGTCGCTGGGCGCGGTGACGGTAGCCTCGGCGCCGGTGCGCGACAGCCGCGGCGTGTTCCGCTTCGACGCGCCCGCCGGCACGCTGCTGCCGCTCGCCCCGGACAACGCCGCGCGACCCGCGACACAGGCCAATAAAACAGCAAGCGCAGCCGCCGACGCCCCCGCCTCCCGCACACTCCTGGTCCCGGCCCGCGATGTGGACGGCCAGGCGATCATCCGCACCGCCGAACTGAGCGATGCGCAGATCGCCCCCATGCCACTCGCCGCCACCCCGCGGCATCTGGCGATGCTGATGAAAACGCTGATCGGGCGGCCGTACGGCTGGGGCAATAGCGGTCTCTACAACGATTGTTCGTCGGAACTGCAAAGCATCTTCGCGACGTTCGGCGTGTGGCTGCCGCGCCATTCGTCGACGCAGATGAGCGCGGGACGCATGATTGATTTATCCGCATCGACGCCGGCGCAACGGCTCGACTACCTCGCCCTGCATGGCGAACCGTTGCGCACGCTGATCTACATCGGCGGCCATGTGATGCTGTACATCGGCAACACGACCCGCAACGGCGTCGCCGTGCCGGTGGTCTACCAGGACGTATGGGGCTTACGTCCGGCCGACAATAGCCGGCGCGCGGTGATCGGCGGCTCGGTGATCCTGCCGCTGTTCGAACACATTCCGGAAGACGCGACGTTGCAATCGCTCGCGGCGACCCCGACGTTCCAGATCAGCATCCTTGGCGCACCGGGCGGCGCAGCGGCGACGCCGCAAGCTCCGTTCACCCCCGCAACGCCGCCGGACGACGACAATCCGGCCGGTTGAAACACTGCCGGAAAAAGACGACTCGACTGATTGAACCTGCGCGACAACCACGCGCCGCACCGCCGCACTGCCATGCCGCCTTGCGCGCCCGCGTTCTGACACTCGCCGGCGCCCTCGGCGCGACCGGCGCGCCCACGCCGCAAACTGCAAGCCTCAAGCTGCAAGCCGCACAGGCGTGCTGAAAATATTTTTTCCGGAGTGTCGATTCAAAGGCGATGCACTCGTCGTAACGTTGAAGGCCTGGCTCACGCAGCCGGTCTTTCAACTCACGAACCTGTTACTTCAAGGAGTCGCCGTCATGTCCAGCCCCGCTGTCAAACCGATCCCGGACGGGATGCACTCGCTGACCCCGTATCTGATTTGCGCCAACGCCGCGGACGCCATCGCGTTCTACGCGAAGGCTTTTAACGCCGTCGAGCAGTTCCGCCTGCCCGGCCCCGGCGGCAAAGTGATGCATGCCTGCCTGAAAATCGGCGACTCCATGCTGATGCTGACCGACGAATGGCCTGATCACAATACATTCGGCCCGCACGCGCTGAAAGGCACGCCGGTCACGATTCACCACTATGTGGAAGACGTCGACGCCAGCTTCAAGCAGGCCGTCGAGGCCGGCGCGACCGTCGTCATGCCGCTTACCGACATGTTCTGGGGCGACCGCTACGGTCAGTTGAAGGACCCGTTCGGCCACAGCTGGTCGCTCGCCACGCACAAGCGCGACCTGAGCCCGGAACAGATTCAGCAAGGTATGCAGGCTATGGAGGGCGGCCAGAAATAAGCCGCGCACGCCATTTAGCACGAGGAGGTCGTATGCAAAAGATTTCGCCATGCCTGTGGTTCGACGGTAACGCGGAAGAAGCCGCACACTTCTACACGTCGGTGTTCCCCGATTCGCGCATCACCACCACGATGCACTACACGGATGCCGGCCCCGGCCCGAAGGGGGACGTGCTGTTCGTCACCTTCGAGCTGGAAGGTCAGGAGTTCATGGCCTTGAATGGCGGCCCGCAATACAGCTTCACGCCGGCCATTTCGCTGTTCGTGCACTGTGCGTCGCAACAGGAAGTCGATGGCTATTGGGCGAAGCTCCTGGACGGCGGCGCGCCGATGCAATGCGGCTGGCTTCAGGACAAGTTCGGCGTGTCGTGGCAGATCGTGCCGGACGCACTCCCCCAGATGCTGCGCGACCCGGATGCCGCGAAAGCGAGCCGTGTGATGCAGGCCATGATGAAAATGGTCAAGCTCGATATCGCGTTGCTCGAACAGGCTTATCGGGGCGGCTGACGCGATCTTTGATAGGATCGGTCTTGACCCATAAACGGCGGGACATGAACGGTGCGCGTCAACCATCAGGCTTTCTTCTGCTCGCTGTTTGTCGCGCGTCTCGCCGATCAGGTGCTGCTGTTTCTCGTGCCGCTCGTCGTGTTTCAGACGACACACCAGGTATCGTGGTCAGGTCTCGCGTTCTTTATCGAAACGCTGCCGCGCTACCTGGTCTTCCCCTTCTTCGGCGCCTTATGCGATCGCATCCCGCCTCTGCGGCTGATGCGGGTCAGTCAGACGGTGCGCGCGCTGGTATGTTTCGGCGGCGTGCTGGCTTATGCGCTGTTTGGCGGCATCGGCTGGCTGATCGCGCTGTCGGCGTTATGCGGTGTGCTCACGAGCCAGGGGCTGGTCGCGCGCGAAGTGATGCTGCCGCAGATTTTCAGCACACAGCAGTTCCAGCGTGTGCTCGCCTACTCGCAGTTGGCCGACCAGTTGGGCTCCGTACTGGGCCCGATGCTGGCGGCACTGCTGCTCGGTCTCTGGCGCTGGGAGTGGGTAGTCGGCGCAACCGGCGTGCTGTTTCTGCTTGCCGATGCGGCGCTGCTGCTGTGGCAACGCACCAGCGCCTTCCGCGCCGGCAATCCCTCTCCCGCCGCACCGGGTCACTGGACGATGCCCCTGCGCATCGCGCTGCGCCATGTGCTGGTGCTACCCGGTCTGAAAAAAGTCGTGCTGCTCGCCGCCGCCGAAAATCTGGTGATCGGCGTGACCCTCGCAACATCCGCTGCGATGGTGACCGGCTTTCACGCGCAATCGAACCGCTACTATGCCGGCTTGCAAACCGCCGGCGCCGTGGCCACGGTGCTGATTCTTTTGACGATCGCGCGTAACGCCTGGCCTGCGCAGACACTCGGCCGGGTCGCGTTCATTTCAATCTGTGCCGGTGGCGTGATCGCCGGTGCAAGCGCGGCGCCCTGGGGCTATGCGCTCGGCTTTCTGCTGATTGTGGGCTTCGACAAGATGTTCAATGTCTACATCCGCAGCGCGCGGCAGAAAATCATTCCGCCCGAGGACTACGGCAAGACGACCGGCGTGGTGATTCTGTTGAACAACATGACGCAACCACTCGCCGGTTTGCTGGTTGGCGTGTTTTCGGCGCGGGCACAAATCGGCTTGCTGATCGTGGCTCTTTCGGTAGCGATGGGCTGCATCGGCGGGGTGGTGTCGGTCAGCTCGGCGCTGTTGCGGCGCAAGCGCGCGCTGGCGCTTGGGGAATGACGCCGCGCACGCCTTGCGCGTCGGTAAAGGCAAAAAACCTATATCGCCTCACAGACAACATCGAACTTCATTAGCTGCGTCGCCCCGAACGCATTGCTGATCGCGACATCGGCGGCATCTCTCCCACGCGCCATCAAAACCCGCCCCGTGCGAGGCACATTATTCCGGGGATCGAAGGTCTGCCAACAGCCGCCAACATACGCTTCGAACCACGCGGCGAAATCCATCGTCGCATACGGCGGCGGCGTGCCGACATCGCTGATATATCCCGTGCAATACCGCGCCGGTATATTCATCGCCCGGCATAACGTCACGGCCAGATGCGCAAAATCGCGGCACACACCCTTTCTCTCCTGCCATGCCTGCCACGCCGTCTTGGTCGGGCGCGCAAAATCATATCCAAACACAATGTGCTCGTGCACATAGTTGCAAATTGCATCGACCCGCCCGCGCCCGAGCGGCATCTTGCCGAACGTCTGCCACGCGAATTCGGATAGCAAATCAGTTTCGCAATAGCGACTGCCCAGCAGAAATACCAGCGTATCGTCAGGCAACGCCTCCACCGCATGCTGCTCGGTAAACGGCGGCCGCCTCTCCGGCTCGGACGACACATCGAGTACGGCACTCGTCGACAACGCAATCAGTCCCTGCGGCGCCACGATCCGGCTGCACAGATTGCCGAAGCCGTCCCGATACTGGCTGATCGGAACCGGCGGATTGACCGCCAGTAAATCCGGACTCAGCACTTCCTTCGCATGCGAATAGTGCGTGTTCAACATCAACATCATCGGCGTCGGTTGCACGCACTCATAGACCAGCTCGTAGCCAACGCGCAATTTCATCGCGACACCCTCTTCCAGTTGAAACGTTCAGTTGACGCGCCCGATGAGCAACCCGGGTTGACGCTCCCAGCTAACACGTTCGATTCGTACAAGCCCAAGCCGCCCGGCCTGCACCGTCACTTACCTTCGGTCACGCTCACATCGACCTGCAAACCGCGAAACGAATGCGGCGCGCCATGCCATGTGCCCCACAACGGCAAGGCCTGGTAGTAGTTCCACGCCACCGCCACCCGAATCAGATGGCGATTGCCGACGATGCTATTGGTCGGATCGAAATCGACCCAGCCGGCGCCCGGCAAATAGATCTGCAGCCATGCATGCGTCGCACCGCCGCCTTGTGTCGCGTCGTGCTCGGGCACGAACAGATAACCGCTCACAAAGCGCGCCGCGAGACCGAGCGAGCGCACTGCGTCCATCATCAGCACCGCGAAATCGCGGCAACTGCCGCTGCGGTTGCGCAAGGTGTCGCCAGGACGGTGCACGCCCTTCTCCGTGCGGCGTACATAAAAAAACGTGCTCTTGATTTCGAGCGTCATCGCGCGCAGCAGCGCCATCGTGCCGCCGTTGCCATTCTTGCCGCTCGCGCCGCCGGTTCCCGGCACAGGAACGAAGCGCCGAGCCCACTCGTCCACGTCGTTGTCCGGATACTGGCGGCTGCGCGCATTCACGAGATCGGAAGCTTCCTCGTTGGTGTACGCAAACGGCCACTTCACCGCGTACGGCTCGAGCGCGTAATCGGGCATGGGCGTTTCGAAGTGTTCGAGTGTCACTTCGCTATCGAAGCGCAATTCGCTCGCCCTCCCCGCGAAACTCGCGACCGCCACGGAGTTGTCGAACACGTCGTGCAGCCAGTGCAGCCGCGACGGCGTCGGCGTAATCACCAACCGGTTCGTGACGAGGCGCAAATCGTGGCTGGCACGCGGGTGGAACATCATCCGGTGTTCGCCAAACCGCACGGGTTCCGAGTATCGGTAGACGCTGACGTGACGCACCGTGAAACGCTGGGGCTCAATCATCTGACAGGCCGATGGATGCAACTGGGTTCGTCCTGGGCATCACGTTCACGCTGGTAAAACCCGCTGCCGCAGCAGGCGCTGAGCGCCCGGCACGGTTTGATCCTGAATGAGCCACGGCCAAGCTTCGGCGTGGTCGAGTGCGCTCAACGAGCAGCTTTCGCTTTGAGCATACACCCGCCATATTGATTGAAATCACTCATTTGATAGCGACGCCGCGCACGGGGGAGTTATCAACAGAATCTGTTCAGAAATCTGTGTATAACTAACCGGCAAAATCGGCAAGCACTTGATACATCTGCTCTTTTTACCGCTTCATCGAACTTGGGCAAACCAGGCGCCTGGCCGTGTCGTGCGGAGGTTGTGGCTGAGTTGTGGCTAAATCGCTGCGGGGACTGCACTTTGCCGTCGAATCTCCGCCTCCGCCTGCCGGCGTCAAACGCGTCAAGCACATCAATCGCGCACCGCGCCCGCGGCATGCCCGGGCCCGGCATCCTGTGAGGTCGGCGCGCCGCGCTCTTCTTCGCGCCATTGCTGCCGAGAACGCACCATTCTGCGCACGGCGAGACGCGCCATCTTGACCCATCCCGACGGCCGCGGGTCGGCGAGCATGCTGAGCGCGCGGGCGTAATCGAGCGTGAGACCGGGCGTCCACGCCATCGTCGCGGCGCGTTTGCGCAATTGCGCGGCCACCCACAATTCCGGCGTCGTAATCACACGCAAAAACGGCCGCCAGCCGCCGAGGCTCCCCCATACGCGCGCCGACGCGCCTTCGATCGCCGCTTCCAGCGCGCGCGATACGCTGCTGGAGCAATTGCGATGCGTCAGGTTGTAGGTCGTGTCCTGACGATAGGTGTCCCAGAAGCGGCGCAACCGCGCCGGATCGTAATTGCGTATGCGCACCTGAACTGTCGACGGACACCACGCTTTCGACTCGGTCAGGTAATCGGGCTGGAATACGCCGGGCACGTCGTTCTCGCGCGTCGCTCGCAGAAGCCGCGCGAAATCGTCGGGCGAACGATCGATCTCGACGCCCGGATACAAGCTGATATAGATGCCCTCAGGCGATTCGAGCGCGGCATGCCCGGTCGAAATCACGCCGTTACGATCCACCGCCGCGATATAGCGGTCGACGATCAATTGCCGCCGCGCCTCGCCCTTGGACGAACCCACCGGCGTCCACACATGGACAGTCAATGCGTCTTCATCAGCAGTGGGCGGGCCGTCCCATTCGACCGCACTCAGCCGACCGGGAGCAACCGCACTCGCAGCGGAGTTGGCTGCATCCGCGGTTGCATCATCCGAAGCAACCGCGGGATTCGACGCGAGACGCCGCACGCGCGTACTCAGCAAAATCATGTTCCAGCCGCCGAATATCAGGCCGAGGCCGAGACAGTACGGCACGGTGCCCACATAGTGCGTCGGATAAGGTTGATAGAAGAAGACCGCCAGCGCGATTTCAACGCCCCCGCCGATCATCGCGAGGCGCCAGGTGCGATAGCGGACAACCTTCGCGGAGACGATCTGCAGCAGACCGTCGGCCAGAAAGAGCGTGCCGAAGATCATCGACAGAATGAAGTTGCCGTGATGATGGCCGGCGAGAATCAGCGCCGCCGCAAAGCAGAATGCGAGGCCCTTCACATAGCGCAGCGTGCGTTGCCCGCCCATGCCGGTCCAGGCGACGGCCAGCGTGGCGAGCCCTTCGAGCAGCAGCAATAAAGCAAACGGCGTGATCGGGAAATAGAGTGCGCTATCGAGTGCATCGATGAACACCGCGACGCCGAGCACCAGGCTCACCCAGCCGATCAACTGCAACGAGCGCCAGCGCGTGCGCAGGTAATCGACACCCAGCAGGATCATAACCAGCCGAACCATCGCAAGCCCTCCGTGATCGATGCGCCTTTCTGATCGCAATCTTAACCATATTCACGGTACAGGAGCAGACGCTCAGCTACGCGGGTCATGTTTGCGTACGCCGACGCATTCATGGAGCATCACCGCGCCTTGCGACATTGCGGCCCCATGCACGGCCGCATCGTCGCAAGAGTATATCGAGGCGTTTGGCGGTAGCCGGTCTGGGTCCTGCGCCTCGCAGGGATCCTGTCGCGCCGGCTTACAGCGGATAAACGCAGCCCCGGCGAACGCGGCTCAAGCAAACGTAGCTCGAACAAACGTAACTCGAACAAACGTAACCAGGGCGAACGTAACTCAGGCAGCCACGGCTTGCGGCATTTCCACGCCCTGCTCGCCGCCCAACGCGTCGAGCAGATCGCACAGCATGCAGTCGAGTTCGGCGGTCATCAGCGTAACGTCGGAATCGAAGCGCTCATCGTCGTTCTGCGCGGTGGGATCGCTCGCTTCCTTGAGGACATCGAGCGGTGCGATACGCTTGATTATCAGCGAGGGGGTCAGCACGAAGGAGACGCGATCGTTCCACGTCATCGCGAGCCGCATGCATTGCTTGCCGGCTTCGATATGGCGGCGCATATCTTCGGCGTCCAAAGTATGTCCGACGTAGCGCACGGTCGCGTTGCCTTCCGTCGGCGAGCGCAACTCGGTGTCCTGGTCGAGCGTGAAGCCCGCGGGACCTTCACCGGAAAGCAGCCATTCAGTCATCGCCGCAACCGGCGATTGCGTGACGCGCACGGTGCCGAGCGGCAGTTGATCGATCGATTTCACCAGCAGGCCGCGCACTTCGTCGGCGACCGCTTGCGAGCCCGCATCGATCACGAGCCAACCGTTTTTGGTATCGATCCACACACGCGTGTCGCGGCGGATGCTGAAGGCGCGCGGCAGCAGTTCGTCGGTCACCTGCTCCTTGAGTTCGCGCATCTGCTTGCGGCCGGGTTTGAAGCCCTGCTGCTCTTCGAGTTCGAGCGCACGCGCCTTGGTCACTTGCGTGACGACCGAAGCAGGCAGCAGTTTCTTTTCCGCGCGAAACACCAGCAGCATCTGGCCATTGAGCGAATAGACCAGCGAGTCGTTGTCGCGCGGCGACGCCCAGCCGTGGCTTTGCATCTCGACGCTGTTGCCGGGCGCGAACGCATGCGGCGCGAGCCATTTCTCCATTTGTTCAGGGGGGACGGACCACGGAGCGGGAAGACGGTGCAACTGAAGGTTTTTGAACCACATGGGCAGGGTCTTGTACGGGCAAAGCGCGTCATTCTATATGACGCGGCGACGATGGCGCGGTCGGGGGCGTACTCGCGCGCTACGCCGAAGCGGCGCCGCCGCAACGAGCATTTTCAAATACAACCCGAAAACCCTTTAAGTGACAGACCAATTATCAAACGCAGCCGTTAGCCAGAAAATGCGCTCCATCAAATCAACTTCTCTGGAGCGAGCGTGCCGTGTCGAAGAACAGCCGCATCGTCGAAAACTGGCATCTCGAAGACAATCTGACGCTGCTCAAGCAACTCGGCGCGATCACGCCATAGTGGTTTAGCCGCATCAGTCTTGGGGCGCGCTTTGCGTTCAAATCATCTAGACTTTTTGAGAGGCGCTTGACATAGACGGAGGCGGCCATGGCCGATGAAACCGCACCCTGGCAGATGGTGGAGTACGAGGGATTCGAAATTCACGTGGCGCCCTTTCAGAAAAACCCGCCCGACGAAACGAAGCCGTCAGCCGTGGCTGATAACCGCTACACGTATGTCGGTTACGTGTGCCATCCTGGCGCCGATCCGGCCATCCCGGGGCATGCGGTGCCGTTCCATGCGGACGGCGAGGAGAGCTTCGCCGGCATGGAAGAGGCGCTCTACGAAGGGGTACATGTGGGGCGCAGCATCGTCGATGGCACGCACCCGGATTTGACGGTGCTGCCGCTGGTGACGGGCGGCGTGTAACGCCCGTGCTTTTGCACGTGCGAGGCCTCCGCCAGGCTTACGCCGCTACACGTTGCGGAACATAGTGCATGTGCGCCCGGCGAACACGCACGCCTGCGTCAACTGAACGCACGCTTGATGCGCGACTTGAGCAGCGCGCGCTGCAAGCGGCCGGTCCGCTCCGGTTCGCTGACCGCCAGACCGCCTTGCACCGCCGTGCCGCGCCGCAGAAAATAACGATCGAAGGTGGCTTGCGTCATGCCCCACTTGTTCAGGAACTGTCGGCGCCCATCGTTCTTGACGACCTTCCCGGTACTCTTCTGCTGGAAGTGATAAACCAGACTGTCGCCGACGCCGAGAAACACCCGGCAGCCGGCGTCCCACAGCTTCATCGAAAAGTCGTTGTCGCTGCTCATGCCGGGGCTCAATTCGCTGCTGTAGCCGCCGACCTTATGCCACCAGTCGCGATGCACGAGTGTCGGCGGCCACGTGGCGCCACGCCAGTCGGCGCGCACGAGTTTCGGCGCGGCAGCCACCAGGTCTTCGGCGCGGAAATTTTCCACGTCGCGGCCGAAATTTTGCACGACGACGCACGGATTGCCGGAGTCGACCGGTTCGATCATCGTGCCGGACAGCATGAACAGATTGTCGGCCGGCATCTGCGCGAGACGCCTGACGAGCGCGTCGTCCCAGCCGGGGCAGCAGTACATATCGTCGTTCATGTAAACGATGTAGTCCTGCGTGGCGCGCGCCGCCGCGATATTGACCGCGTGACAGATGCCGATGTTGCCGGGCGACGCGGTGTGTTCAATGCCCTCGTCGCGCACCCAGGCCAGCGTGCCGTCCGAGCCGTCGTTCACATGCACGATGATCTGATGCGCGTGTGTGGAATGGCGCCGCAGGCTCTCGATCACGAGCCGCAGGTAAGGCAGGTTGTTCCAGGTCGGGATGATGATTGAGAACATCGATTCGGTCCGTTGGGCTTGGCGTCGGTGCGAACGCGGTTCAACTCCGCATTGGCAATCCGGCGTGGTGCAGTGCAATGCAATTTAAATGGCCGCCGTCACGGCGACTTCGTCCGGGCGCGGCGTCGGAGAAGCGCTGACGGCGCGAGTGCCTGCGAGCGCCGCGGGAACCTGGCACCGCGCCGGTGGCCCAAACAGCGTCGCTAATAAGTTTCGCCGGGGATTGTACCGCCGTCGCCCGCTCGTATGACAAATCCCCGGTTTGAAAGCCATGGCGGCCGTCCTTGAGCAGGACTTCCGTGTAAGACGACACCGGTCGCCGGGCCTCGCCGAGGGGCAACTTACTGTGTGCATCGGCAAGCATTTTGCAAGGAGACGCACGGTTATAATCGCCATCGCTCTACCGTCTTAAAAAGTGCCCCCAAGGATCCGGCTATAGCAACTCCACCACCGGAACGGTAGTGTTCTTACATATTGTTGCCCTATGATTTTTGCTCCCAGTCTGGTCTGGCTCAGCACAGCCCTGCTGTTTTTCGCGCCCGCGGTCAATCTCGTGTGGCGCGGCGGCACCGGCTACTGCTTTTTCGCAATTCTCGCGTTGGCGCTCGGCGCCGCGGTGGCCAACCGCCGCACGCCCGGCTATTTCTCCGGCCTGCGCACCTATCGTTGGTTCACGATCGGCATGCTCGCTTTCGTCGTAGCAATCGCCGTCCAGCAAGCCTTGTTCGGTTATTGGCTGCCGCGTCAGTTCGACGCGTTGTCGCGCTTCGTCCTTGCCCTGCCGATCTTTCTGCTGCTGCGGCAATTGCCGTCCCGGCATCTGCGCGTGATCGGTTGGGGTTGCGCCGCCGGCGCACTGGCGGTGGGCATCTGGGCACTCGTCGATCAGCCCGCCGGCGGCTGGACGGATGCGAATCGTCTGGCCAATTCTTATACGAATGCGATTCCGTTCGGCGACACCGCATTGCTGCTCGGTTTTCTTTCGATCTTCACGGTAGGCTGGGACAAGCCGCGTGACTGGCGCGTGCTGGGGCTTCGACTGCTGGCCATAGTGGGCGGCGGTTACGCGTCGTACCTGTCGGGCAGCCGCGGCGGCTGGCTGGCCGTGCCCGTGTTCGTCGTGCTGCTCGGCATGCAGTATCAGTGGTATGCGCACAAGAAGCGTCTCCTGATTACGACGCTGGCGATCGTGATCGGCGCGAGTGCGCTGCTGTCGACCGAGCGGATTCAGAAGCGCCTCGGCGAAGTGACGAACGATGTCTCGATGATGCATCAGGGCGAAGACTACACGTCGGTTGGCCTGCGCCTTCAGTTGTGGGATGCATCGCGGCTGATCTTTACGCATCATCCGGTGTACGGCGTCGGCAAGGGGCGTCTGGTGGACGAGCTAGGTCTGCTGGCCAAGCGTGGCGAAGTGAAGACCGAGATCGTCAACGAGCGCGCCCATAGCGACTTTTTCTCGACCCTCGCCGAGATGGGCGCAATCGGCGTGATGTGCCTGTTGCTGTTCTACTACGGCATCTCGGTGTACTTCTGGCGTCACAGGCTGTCGAACGATCCGACGATTCGCGCGGCGTCCTATGCGGGTCTGGCGGTCGCCACCAGCACGGTGATTTTCGGACTGACCATCGATGTCCTCGTGCCGATCATGGTCACGGTGCTGCTGGCGTTGCTGGTCGCTACGTTTTTGGCGGTGATCGATGCACGCAAGCGTGAATTGGCTACGGCGCAACCTGTAGGGACACGCGCCGCCCGTCAACCCACGACAGGCGTCAAGGCCTGATTCGAGCACGGCGTGGGGTTGACGTCGATCCGGCTCCGGTTCACCTCGGCCGGCTCGAACTCGACGTCCAGCTGACTTCGCCCGACTTCACCCCTATTTCAGCCGCACCCGGCATCTGCGCTCGGCGCGGCGGCCTCAACGCGTGAACATCTCGTAGAGCGCGGCGACATGCGCATCGACGCTCGGGTCGTAGACCAGGCTGCGCAGCGGCTCGGCGATACGCGCGTCACCGCCCTGCACACGCTCCACCGCGGCCTGAATGGCACGATCGAAACTCCCCGCCGACTGCCGCGAAAACTCGATCTTCGCCGCGCCGGTGACCGTCTCCGCCGATCCGACGTTATCGGCGATCACAAGCGGCGTGCCGCACATCACCGACTCGACACCCACCAGTCCGAACGGCTCGTACGCCGACGCCACCACGGTGAAATCGGCTGCGGCGAACAATTTTTCGATTTCTTTGCAGTACCCGACATAGCGAATCGTGTCACTGGTTTTCGGCACCGGACGGCCGGCCACCACAAGGCAAACCGGCAGCGTGGTCTGAGCAAAAAACGCTTCCAGCAAGGGATAGCCTTTGCGTTCGTGACTGGTCGACGAAAACACGAAGATCACGCGGTCTTCGGGCAGATCGAACTGGCGGCGCACCGCCGCTCGTTCGGCATCGTTCAGCGGCTGAAAGCGTGCTGTGTCCACCGGCGGATAAAGCACGTCGATACGGTCGGCGGGCACGCCGTAAAAGCGTTGCAACTCGCGGCTCATCAATTGCGAATGCGCGACGATCGAACGCGCCTGCGAATAGACGCGCCGCTCCATGTCGATCTGCCATTCGTCGCTGCGGCGCGCGACGCGGCCGGCAGCCTCGAGCGAACCCGGATGCGTGCCGCCGCACAACGCGACGTCGGCATGCGTGGAGTGATTGATCGAAAAGACGCATGCCGGACGATGCCGTTTCAGCCGTTGCTTGAGACGCCAGTCGAACGCCAGATTGCGAAGCTTGCGCGGCGCCCAGCGGACATTGAGCGGTTGAGCGTCGATCCATGCCGCCTCAGGCAGCGCGCGATCGATCTCGCGGGCGAAGAGCGTAGGACGCAGGCCCATCCGATGCAAGCCGGCAATCACGTCACGCGTGTAGCGTTCGGCGCCGCCGCTATTTTTCAGCGCCTGGGCGGTCAGGGCGATGTCGGTGACAGGACGGCGGGTCGGGTCGGACAAGGATCGGTTCTCTATGAAGCGCCCGCGCGGCGAAAGACCGTGCGGCCTGGATTTCAGGACAGCGGCAATTGTAAAGGATGGGCTTGGGGGTGCTACATGTCGCAGCCCTCCCGTCACCGATTAGAATCTAGCCGAACCGCATCCCACCCTATTCCATGACCGATAGCCCGTCGACCAACCTTGCCCCTGCACCGTCGGACACTGACCGCCCGCTCGTATCGATCCTGCTGATCGCCTACAACCAGGAAAAGCAGATTGCCGACGCAGTGTGCAGCGCCCTCGCACAAACCTATACGCCGCTCGAAATCATTATCTCGGACGACGCCTCCAGCGACGCCACGTTCACCACGATCGAAGCTGCGATCGCCGGCTACCGCGGACCGCACAAGGTCATTGCGCGCCGCAACGCGGCCAATCAGGGCATCAGCGCACATCTGTCGCAACTCGCGCAATTGGCTGAGGGAGAACTGCTGTTCGTTGCCGCAGGCGACGACATGTCCGCGCCGAATCGCTGTGAGCGGGTGGTCGACTTCTGGCTCGCGCACGATCGCCGCCCCGACCTGATCGCCACCGACCTCGCGGACATGGACGAAGCCGGCAACGTCCACGAACGGATGACGCCAACCGAACTCGACACCTATCGCAGTTTCGACGACTGGCTCGCCGGCCGCCCGTGGCTCATCGGCGCCGCGCACACATGGTCGCGACGGTTGTTCGAGCGCTTCGGACCCATGCTGCCAGGCGCCGCCGCGGAAGATCAGCTCATGGTGCTGCGCGCAATCCTGTCAGGCGGGGCCGCGAGTCTGCGCGAGCCATTGGTGCGCTACCGGCGCGGCGGACTGTCGCGCAAACGCCGTTATGGATCGGTGGATGAGTTGATTGCGCGAATGCGCCAAAGTAATCGCTATGGGCTGGCGGAACTCGCGCAGTTGCAGCGCGACGCTGAGATCGGCGGTGTGGGCGAACGCATGCGCGCGGCGATGGCGCCCAAGCTCGCACGCGAACAATTCATTCACGCGATGTTCGAAGCCGGCGGCATCGGAGAACGTATTGGCCTGCTTACACGCAGTCCCAAAGTGAAGCTCGGATTGCGCATCCGCATGTTTCTGTACGCGACGTGTCCGGCAGTCTACGCGCCGGGAATCTGGCTCAAGCGGATTGTGCGGAAAAACGGCCGCTGAAACCGCTGGCCACGAGGCGCTTTACATGCTCTACGATAGGCTGCGCCGCCGACGCAGCCGACGGCCGAACGGCTGCTGCGCCTCGACGCCGAAGCTCAGCAGACTCTTGCGCAAGCGCCGCATCATCTTCATCGCCCGCAGGAAGGTCTCGCCGGTGTGGCTGAACATCACGAATTCGAGCGCGCCGCGCCAGTTTTCGATACCGCGCGAAAACGCGTTCATATCGTCGCGCGCGTCGAGCGGCAGTTCAGCCCCGAAACGCCGCCCGAACAACTGAATCTGATCCGCGATGCCGTCGATCTGGCGCCGCTTGCTGGCACCCCGCCGCTCGGCCGCTTTGCCCTTGCATTCGTCGCGCGCACCGGCCACTGACCGCTGATTGGTCGCACTCGCGCCGACCGCGTTGCTCCCATGCTGGCGATACTTCAGATGCGGCGCCGCCACGTGACGGATCTCGCCGAATGACGCCACCACCATCGCCAGCCACCAGTCATGCATCACAATGCCGGCGGGAAACGGCAGCGCGCGGTCGAGCGCGGCGCGGTTGACCAGCATGGCGCAGCCGGGGATATGGTTGCTTAGCAGAAAATCCCGCAGACGCTCGGCGCGGCGCGACTTCGCCGTGATATCGAAGAGCGACGCCGACAGACGGCACAGCGTCGCATCCACCAACTCGATGTCACAGAACGCCATGGCCGGCGTGGCGATACCCCGGGCGCTTTCCACGGCTTGCAGATCGCGCATCAGGTCAGTGAGCTTTTCAGGCGCCCACACGTCGTCCTGATCCGCCAGCGCGACATATTCGCCGCGGCAGCCTGCCAGCGCACGCTCGAAATTGCGCACGATGCCCACGCGTTCCCCACTTGCCACCAAGCGGACCGCCACGCGGCCGGAATATGCGGCCAGCAATTCCGGCGTACCGTCGGTGGAAGCGTCGTCGGAGACCACCACCTCGAGATTCGGCCAGCTTTGCGCTTCCAGGGAAGCCAGAAGTTCGGGCAAATAGGTGCGGCCGTTATACGTCGCAAGCGCAATCGAAACGAGTGGCTTGCCGGTGGGGTCGTCGTGATGCATCGCTAATGGGTTCTCCTCTGCGGAATCCGGTCGCAGGCCGCCAAGCATGCGTTTAGTGTAAAAAAAGCGCAATAAACTGAGACTAAAACACAACACTATCCCGAAAAAGCGAACTAAAAAGGCCGACGAAACAAGCGTTTGTAAGGGAGCGGGTGCGAAGCGCGGGAGATGCCGGGATTGCCTGCCGGCAGCGGCCGGTAGGCGCCTGCCGTGGCGCCGCCCGGCCGGTTATGTCGACATGCGTGGAATTTGGCCAGATCCGACCGGACTCGGGCACATTGAGCCGAATCGGGCTCGATTACCCCGAATCGGGGCTGGATCAAACTGAATTCGGCAAATCAGGTTGAATCAGGTTGAATCAGGCCGGGTCAAGCCAGCAGGCCGGGCACAAGCCGAATCAGGCCAAACCAAGACTGATCAGGCTGCGTCCTGCTGGAACTGGATGCGATGCAGATGCGCGTACAGCCCGCCTTGCGCCAGCAGTTCGCGATGGCTGCCGCGCTCGACAATATGCCCTGCTTCCATCACCAGAATCCGGTCGGCCCGTTCGATGGTCGACAAACGGTGCGCGATCACGAGCGTGGTACGGCCCTTCATCAAGGTTTCCAGCGCCGCCTGCACGTGGCGTTCGGATTCAGAATCCAGCGCCGAGGTGGCTTCGTCGAGGATCAGGATCGGCGCGTCCTTGTAGATCGCGCGCGCGATCGCCAGACGCTGGCGTTGGCCGCCCGAGAGCATCATGCCGTTGTCGCCGACCAGGGTATCGATGCCATTGGGCATTGCCTCGACGGTATCCCACAGGTTCGCCGCGCGCAGCGCCGCCTTGACCTTGTCCGGATCGGCCGTCTGCCCATAAGCGACGTTGTTGGCCACCGTGTCGTTGAACAGCACCACGTCCTGGCTCACCATCGCGATCTGGCTGCGCAGCGCGTGCAGGCTGTATTCCGGCAGCGCGACGCCGTCGACCAGAATCTCGCCGCCGGTCGGATCGAAAAAGCGCGGCAGCAAGTTCACCAGCGTGGTCTTGCCGCTGCCCGACGGGCCCGCCAGCGCGACCATTTCGCCCGGCGCCACTTTGAACGACACGTGGTCGAGCGTGTGGCGATTGTGCGCGGCATTGCTGCCGTAAGTGAACGATACGTCGCGGAATTCCACTTCGCCGCGGGCGCGGTCGAGCGGCTTGCCGCCGCCCTCCGGTTCGGACGGCTCGTCAATCAGACCGAAAATCAGCTCGCACGCCGTCATGCCGCGTTGCAACGGCTGGTTCACGTCCATCAGGTGCTTCAGCGGCGAAATGATCAGCAGCATCGACGTGACGAACGCCACAAAGCCGCCGACTGTTGTCTGATCCGACGACGATTGCACCACTGCGATCGTAATCACCACGGCGAGCGCGATTGACGACAGGAACTGCGTCAACGGTTGCGCGAGGCCGCCGGAGACAGTCATGCGCATGGCGTAGCCGCGCAGACGCTTGCTCATCGCCGTGAAGCGATCCGTCTCATACTGCTCGCCGTTGTGGACCTTGACGACCTTGTAGCCACCCACCGTCTCTTCGACGATGTACGACAGTTCATTGGTCAGCAGTTGATGCTCGCGGTTCAGGCGCCGCAAACGACGGTTGATCTTGCCGACCAGCCAGCCGATCCCAGGCAGCAGCACCGCGACGATCAGCGTCAGGCGCCAGTTCAGATAGAACAGGTAGCCGAGCAGGAAGACGACTGTCAGCGAATCGCGCACCAGCGTGACCATCACGCTCAACAGCACGTTGAGAATCTGGTTCACCTCGAAGACGATCGCGTTGATCACCGTGCTCGCGGTTTCGCGCTGGAAGAAGGCCACGCTGGTGTGGATCATGCGATCGAACATCTTCAGGCGAAGTTCGAGCAGAATCTTGTTTGACACGTAGGCGAGCAGATAACCGGACGCGTATTGCGACACGCCGCGAATCAGCGCAAGGCCGATGACCGCAACCGGCACGAACCACTTGGCGTTGTCGCTGGCGTGGGCGCCGAAGCCCTTGTCCAGCAGTGGTTTGAGCAACGCGGGAATCGCTGCGTCGGTGCCGGCGCTCACGGCCATTGCGACGATCGCACCGACCACCACCCACATCAGCGGCTTGATATAAGGCCACAAGCGCCGAAAGACGACGGCAGGCGACGATGCCTCACCTGAACCGATGGGTTTGCTTAACGTTGGCTTCGCGCTCAAGGAATCCTCTGAGAATGCGGGACGGCATCCGCACAGCGGGCGGATGCCTGACGCGCGGAATATCAAAAAACAGCATTGTAAACGGTTGGGGATCGCGGCCGGGGGTTATGGATCGGGCGGGTTGTATACTTGCGCGACCCATTCCGACACCCTGCACGTTCCACCCAAATCAGGTATGCAAGAAACCACCCTCGGCGTCGCCATCATCACTAAAAACGCGGCGGCGCGACTGGCCGAATGCCTGCAGGCCGTGGCCTTCGCGGATCAGATCGTCGTGATCGACGGCGGCAGCACCGACGGTACCGCGGACATTGCTCGAGCCCACGGCGCGCGCGTGCTCGAGCAAACCGACTGGCCGGGCTTCGGTCCGCAAAAGAACCGCGCGGTAGACGCACTCACCACCAGTTGGATTCTCTCGCTCGACGCCGACGAGATCGTCTCGCCGGAACTGGCTGCGGCGATCCGCGCGGCGCTGGCCGCTCCCACCGCCGATGTGTACGCGGTGGACAGGTTGTCGAGCTTTTGCGGCCACTGGATTCACCACAGCGGCTGGTATCCGGACTGGATTCCGCGCCTGTTCAAACGTGGCGCCGCGCGTTTTTCAGACGACCTCGTGCACGAGCGCCTGGTGTTCGACACACCGTCGCAGCGTCTGGCCGGCAAGCTGATGCACTACTCCTACGAGGACTTCGAAGGCGTATTGCGCAAGCTCGACGCGTATTCGACAGCGGGTGCGCAGCAACGTCACGCGGCAGGCAAGCGCGGCAGTTTTGGCAAAGCGCTTGGGCGCAGCGCCTGGGCCTTCGTGCGGACCTATGTGCTGCGGCGTGGATTTCTCGACGGCCGCGCGGGTTTCATGATCGCGGTGTTCAACGCGGAAACGGTGTACTACCGGTTTTTGAAGCTGGCGCGAATGGGGGAGACGACGCGGCGCTAGAGGCCAAGGCTCGTTGACAGCCCGGGCGCTCGGCCCCGTTGCTGAGCCGTTTTCGGAACGACTGCTCACTGTCGCCGCACCGCATTCGCTAGCAACGGTCAAGCGGCAATACGCCTGGCATGAGCAACCATAGCATCTGGGCCACGAAAATTGATCGGTTTTGCCCGCGCGACCGATGCTATCCGCGCGGGCAAACTAGCCATCAATAAACGATTTCGATCGAGCTTCCGGCAAACTCACCGCGCAACGCCGCGAGCAATTCGTCGGTCGGCTTTACGCGCCACGCGTCGCCCAGACGCATTTCACCTTGTGCATTCTCGCTGCGATAAACCACCTGCACGGCGAGGCCGTTCGGAATCTGCACAGCCTGACGCTGGCCACCACCGCCGCCATAGCCGCCGCCGTTGCGGCCACCACCGCCGCCACTGCCACCACGCGATGACGCCGCCGGCGCGGGCGCAGCTTGCGGCTCGTCCTTGCCCGCGCTATGCGCTTCCAGCACGCGACGCAACGCCAACGCGTCCGCGTTACCGTTCATCTGCACCTTCACGGCTTCCGCATAACGGCAGCGCGCACGGCCGAGGTCCATCACCGTATCGACCGTGAAGCGGATGCCGCCCGTGAATGCGTCGTTACGCGCCTGGCCCTGCACCACCAGTAATTCGTCTTCCTTGAACAGTTGCTTGTGCGCTTCAAAGGTCTCATTGAAGACCGTCACTTCGCATTGGCCGGTGCCGTCGTCGAGCAGCGCGATCAGCATCTTGCCGCGCTGGGTCATCTGCGTACGCAGCGACGCGATCACGCCGGCGACCAGCTTGTCGCGTCCTTCCTTCAGTTCGCCGATTTTCTGGCGCACAAAACGACGCACTTCGTCCTTGTACGCGTCGAACAGATGGCCCGACAGGTAGAAGCCGAGCGCGGCCTTCTCCTCCTGCAGCTTCTTCTTTTCCGGCCATTCCGGCTCGTCGACCAGTTCGTGACCTTGCGACGGCGCATCGCCCATGTCGAACAGGCCAGCCTGCATCGCGTTGGCGCTGGCCTGCTCGGCGGCTTCCATTGCCAGCGAGACGGAGGCGATCAACTGCGCGCGGTTCGCGTGCAGCGTGTCGAACGCACCAGCGCGAATCAATGCTTCCACCGTCCGGCGATTGACGATCCGGCGGTCGACCCGGTTGCAGAAGTCGAAGATGTCGATGAACGGACCTTCTTCGCGCGCGCGGATAATTTCTTCGATCGCGTTCTGGCCGCTGCCCTTGATCGCGCCGAGACCGTAGCGGATTGTTTTCGACCGCTTGCCATCCGCTTCCGCGACTGGCTCGAACCGGTACGCCGACAGATTGACGTCCGGCGGCAGCACGGCCATCTTGTTCGTGAGACAGTCCTCGAACAGGATCTTGACCTTGTCCGTGTCGTCCATAGCGAGCGACATATTCGCCGCCATGAATTCGGCCGGATGGTGCGCCTTCAGCCATGCGGTGTAGTACGCAAGCAACGCATACGCCGCCGCGTGCGACTTGTTGAAGCCGTAGCCCGCGAACTTCTCCATCAAGTCGAAGATTTCGTCCGCTTTGTCGCCGGTCAGGCCGTTCTTCGCGGCGCCCTGGCGGAACAGCTCGCGGTGTTCGGCCATTTCCTCGGCCTTCTTCTTACCCATCGCGCGGCGCAGCAAGTCGGCACCGCCGAGCGAGTAGCCGCCGATGATCTGCGCCATCTGCATCACCTGCTCCTGGTAGACCATGATGCCGTAGGTCTCTTTCAGAACAGATTCGACGCGCGGATCCGGATACTCCACCACTTCGCGGCCGTGCTTACGTGCACAGAAGCTAGGGATCAGGTCCATCGGGCCCGGACGGTACAACGCGACCAGCGCGATGATGTCCTCGAAACGGTCAGGCTGGGCGTCTTTCAGCATGCCTTGCATGCCGCGGCTTTCCAGCTGGAACACGGCGACCGTATTCGCTTTCTTCAGGATCGAGAACGACGCCGCGTCGTCGAGCGGCACTTGCGCGAGCGACCAGTCTTTCTTCGACGGATCGAGACGGCGGATATAGCGCTCGGCCCAATCCAGAATCGTCAGCGTGGTGAGACCCAAAAAGTCGAACTTCACGAGGCCGACGGCCTCGACGTCGTCCTTGTCGTACTGGCTCACGACGCCGCTTTCGTCGCCCTGCGTATAGAGCGGGCAGAAATCGGTCAGCTTGCCGGGTGCGATCAGCACGCCGCCGGCGTGCATGCCGACGTTACGCGTGAGGCCTTCCACGCGCTGCGCGAGTTCGAGCAGCTGATGCACTTCGTCTTCGTTGTCGAAGCGCTCCTGCAGCAGCGGCTCTTCCTTCATCGCGTCCGCGATGGTGACGTGTTTGCCAGGCTTGAACGGAATCAGCTTGGCGATGCCGTCGGTGAACATGTAGCCGAGATCGAGCACGCGGCCGATATCCCGCACCGCTGCCTTCGCCGCCATCGTGCCGAAGGTTGCGATCTGCGACACGGCGTCCGCGCCGTACTTCTCCTTCACGTACTGAATCACACGGTCGCGGCCGTGCTGACAGAAGTCGATGTCGAAGTCGGGCATCGAGACCCGTTCCGGATTCAGGAACCGTTCGAACAGCAGGTTGTAGCGCAGCGGATCGAGGTCGGTCACGCCGAGCGCATACGCGACCAGCGAACCTGCGCCCGACCCCCGGCCCGGCCCGACCGGCACGCCGTTGTTCTTGGCCCAGTTAATAAAGTCCGCAACGATCAGGAAGTAGCCGGGAAAGCCCATCTTGATGATCGTGCCGCACTCGAATTCGAGGCGCTGGTAATACGTTTCGCGCTGCGTCTCACGCTCGGCCGCATCTGGGTACAACTGTTCGAGACGCTTTTCGAGGCCCTCTTTCGACAATTGCACGAGGTAGTCGTCGAGCGACATGCCGTCGGGTGTCGGAAAGAGCGGCAGCTTCGGCTTGCCGAGTTCGAGGGTCAGGTTGCAGCGCTTGGCGATTTCGACGCTATTGGCGAGCGCCGACGGAATATCCGCGAACAGCCCCGCCATCTCTTCTTGCGTGCGGAAATACTGCTCGGACGTAAAGCGCTTCGAGCGGCGCGGATTCGCCAGGATATCGCCTTCGGAAATACACACACGCGCTTCGTGCGCGGTGAAATCGTCCGGTGTCATGAACTGCATGGGATGGGTGGCCACCACCGGCAATTTCAGCGATGCAGCGAGCGCAACCGCCTGCTGCACGTACTGCTCGCCGCCTGGCTGGCCGCACCGTTGCAGTTCGATATAGAAGCCGCCGGGGAACACCTTCGCCCAATGCAAAGCGTTGCGTTTGGCCGCTTCTTCGTTGCCGGCGGCGAACGCGAGACCAATGTCGCCCTGTTGCGCACCCGACAACGCGAGCAGGCCTTCACCCAGACCGGATTCGAGCCAGCCGGCTTCGACTTCCGCGCGGCCGCGATACTGGTTGGTGAGCGATGCCTTGCTGAGCAGTTCGCAGAGATTCAGATAGCCGCGCCGATTTTTGACCAGCAGCAGCAAACGCGAAGGCTTGTCGCGGTCGTCCGGATTGGTGATCCAGACGTCGCAGCCGGCAATGGGTTTGACCCCTTTGCCGCGGGCTTCCTTGTAGAAACGGACGAGGCCGAACGCGTTGCCGAGGTCGGTAAGGGCGAGCGCACCCTGACCGTCTTTGGCGGCGGCCTTGACGACGTCGTCAAGACGCACGATGCCATCGGCAATCGAGAATTCGGAATGGACGCGGAGATGAACGAAGCGGGGATCTGACATGGGCGACATTGTAACTCCACCCTTCCGGAGTTTTCAGGCCAAAACCGCGCGTTAGCCGTTCGGCCTAGGAGCGCAACGCGAGAGCGCCATACGCCGATGTTTTGCGGGCAATTTGCGCTGCCGCCATAGACTGGCCATTCGGCCGAGTCGGACGAAGCGCCAGCTTGAGGGATAATACGAGTTTCGCCCTATTCGACGTGGCCGCGCCGCATGGAACCTGATGCGGGCAGCTCAATGCGCCCCATTTTCCGCGCCGCCGCGCACTTCTTACCGCTGGACACACATGAGTATCGTTAATCTCGCCGCGTATCATTTCGCGACTATCGAAGACACCGCCGCATGGCGCCCGCTCGTCACCGAGCGCTGCAATACGCTCGGCTTGCGCGGCACCGTCCTGCTGGCGCCGGAAGGCATCAATCTGTTCGTTGCCGGCACTCGCGAAGCCACGGACGCGTTCATCGACTACATCCGTCACGACGCGCTGTTCGAAGGCAAGTTCGTCAATCTGCAGTTCAAGGAAAGCCTGTCGGACAAGCAGCCGTTCACCCGCATGCTGGTCAAGCTCAAGCGCGAGATCATCACGATGAAAAAGCCGGCGATCCGCCCCGAGCTCGGCCGCGCGCCGTTCGTCGACGCCCCCACGCTGAAAAGCTGGCTCGACCGCGGCCATGACGACGAAGGCCGCCCCGTCGTGATGCTCGACACCCGCAACGCATTCGAAGTGGACGTCGGCACGTTCGACGACGCGCTCGACTACCGCATTACGAAATTCAGCGAGTTTCCGGAAGTGATCGAGCAAAACCGCGCCGATCTCGAAGGCAAGACGGTGGTGTCGTTCTGCACGGGCGGGATTCGCTGCGAGAAGGCTGCGATCCACATGAAGGAAGTTGGCATCGAAAACGTGTACCAACTCGAAGGCGGCATCCTGAAGTATTTCGAGGAAGTCGGCGGCGCGCATTATCACGGCGACTGCTTCGTGTTCGACTACCGCACCGCGCTCAATCCGCAACTGGAGCCGACCGCAACGGCGCAATGCTTCGGCTGCCGCGCGGTGGTGACGCCCGAGGCACAACAATCGCCAATGTACGTCGCGGGCAAGACGTGTCCGGAGTGCCATCCGGACAGCAAGGCGGCGCGCGCCGCGTGATGAGAGCAATCTCACTCATTTGATCGATGACCTATCGTGGACGTTTCGCGCCGTCGCCTACCGGGCCGTTGCATTTCGGCTCGCTGGTGAGCGCGCTTGCAAGCTGGCTGGACGCACGCGCCCATGACGGTGCGTGGCTTGTGCGTGTTGAAGACATCGACGGTCCGCGCACCGTCCCGGGCGCGGCCGAGGACATTCTGGCGACCCTCGAACGATTCGGCATGCATGCGGACGCGCCACCGGTTTGGCAAAGCCGCCGCATCGCGCGCTATCAGGAAGCACTGAATCAACTTAAGGCTGCCGGTTTGATCTATCCATGCGGCTGCACGCGCAAGGAGATCGCCGATTCATTATTGAATGCGCACGCGCGCAACACCACGCTCGCCTACCCCGGCACCTGCCGCAGCGGCTTGCACGGCAAACCCGCGCGCGCATGGCGCCTACGCGTCCCCGACGGCGATGCGGCGGCGATCACATTCGAAGACCGCTGGCAGGGCAAGCAGACGCAGAACCTCGCCACCGAGGTCGGCGACTTCGTCCTGAGGCGAGCTGACGACCAGTGGGCGTACCAACTGGCGGTGGTGGTCGACGATGCGGACGCGGACATTACGCACATTGTGCGAGGCGCGGACTTGATGGATTCAACTGCTCGCCAGATCTACCTGCAGCGTTGCCTGGGCGTTTCGACGCCGGAGTATTTGCATGTACCTGTCGTGATGAACGAACAGGGCGAAAAACTCAGCAAGCAAAATGGCGCAACCGCGCTAGACAATGACAACCCGCTTGAAGCGCTGAGCGCAGCCGCGCGTCATCTGGGTCTTGAACTAGACGGGACCGCGCATGCGACGCTGGAGGGTTTTTATGCTGCCGCGACGGCAGCATGGGCAGCGCGCATGAGCGCACGAATTTGATTACAGCAAGAAGTCGCTGCCGCCCCGAACAGAGGCAGCGCTAATAAACCGCTCGGAAAGAAACGCAAAAATCGGAAACACCAAAAACAACAAGACTGATTGGTAAAACCCAAAATCAGGAAGACGAAGGCGACTTCCTCGGCATCCCAAACCCACCCAGCAGCGCAGCCAACGGCTGCTTGGAAGAAGACTTCTGCGGAGCCGCAGCGGAAGAGGCGGCCGCCTCTTCAACTTTCCGAACGGAAGCCGCCGACGGCTCATAAGGCTTGAGGAAGAAATCATCCACAGGCTGCGCGCGATGATGATGCGGCCGATCGAACGAACCCGAGGACGAAGCGCCTGAACGCCGGCGACCGCCCCGCTCGTCACGACCCTCTGCACGGCCATCAACACGCTCACGCCGCGGCGGACGCTCTTCATGGTGATGCCGCACCGGCGTGTCCACAGTCAGGTGTTGCACATCCAAAGGCCGCTTGATCAGCTTCTCGATATCGGCAAGCTGCTTACGCTCATTCGGGCTGCACAGCGACAACGCATCGCCCGACGCGCCAGCACGCCCGGTGCGCCCGATCCGGTGCACATAATCTTCCGCATTGAACGGCAGATCGAAATTGATCACGGCGGGCAGCTCGGCAATATCCAAACCACGCGCGGCAACGTCAGTCGCCACCAATGCCTCGATCTCGCCACGCTTGAACGCATCCAGAGCCTGCATCCGTTCGTTCTGGGTACGGTCGCCGTGAATCGCAGTGGCCACTACGCCATCGCGCTCCAGGCTCCGCGCCAGACGGCTCGCGCCGATCTTGCTGTTACAGAACACGATCACCTGCTTGAGGCCGCGGTCACGAATCAACTTAACGACAGCGCCGGTCTTGTCACCCTCGGCGACCTCATAAACGATCTGCGTCACATTGGTCGCAGTCGAATTGCTGCGCGCGACTTCGATCGTCTGCGGGTCGCGCAGATACGTGGCGGCAAGCTTCTTGATTTCGCCCGAGAACGTGGCCGAAAACAGCAGCGTCTGACGTTCCTTCGGCAGCAGGTTCAGAATGCGCTGCAGATCCGGCAGGAAGCCCATGTCGAGCATCCGGTCGGCTTCGTCGAGCACGAGGATCTGCACCTGGCCGAGGTTGGCGGTTTTCTGTTGCACGTGATCGAGCAGACGGCCCGGCGTGGCGATCAGAATTTCGACGCCGCGGCGCAGCTGCTCGGACTGCGGATTCATATCGACACCGCCGAACACTACGGCGCTGCGCAGCGCCGTGTGCTTGGCATACGACTGCACGTTCGCCGCCACCTGGTCGGCGAGTTCGCGGGTCGGCGTAAGGATCAGCGCGCGCACCGGATGGCGGGCGGGCGATGCGCTCGTGCTGGCCTGCGCAAGCAGACGCTGGATGATCGGCAGCGAGAAGCTCGCGGTCTTGCCGGTACCGGTTTGCGCGGCGCCCATCATGTCACGGCCGGCCAGCACGACGGGAATCGCCTGCTCCTGGATCGGCGTAGGGATGGTGTAGCCCGATTCTTTGACGGCTTTCAGGATGTCGGGCGCGAGACCGAATTGATCAAAAGTCGCAGTGCTGGGCGTGACGGCTGTGTCGGACATGGTGGCTTTCGCTAAAAATGCGCTTGGCGCGGTGCGCGCGGCAGCGGTCGGAACCGCAGAGGGCATCAGGATGAAGGCGGAGCCACGGCGTTCCGCACGGGACCCGTCAGTATTACGGGAAAAAATGCGGCCGGCTCCGGCCGGCGGAAACACCCGCCGGAAAGGCCGGTATTGTAGCACTTCAGCAAAAACACTCATGGCGCATCTGCCGGCTTTCTGCTTACGCAGACGAAAGCCGGCCGGCGAGCCGCTCACCGGGCCGTCCGCGCCGGCTCCGGAAGACAGCCAGCGAGGGTCGGAACGCCTCGCACGCAGCGTAGTGCGCACGTGCGACAGATGCATGACAGTCCGGTTCGCCCCAACCCCGCCGCAGGATGTCCGACGCGGGTGCACGGACAGCGCACACCACGACTGAGCCCCGAATACCCGAAGAAGACGCGAAGACCCGGAAGGCGACCGCATCATCGTCATGCGCCGCCGCACTGCCCCGTCACCACGTCTCGCGCATCACCATCAAGCGCATCTCGGTCATATCCTCGATCGCATAACGCACGCCCTCGCGCCCGAGTCCGGAATCCTTCACGCCGCCATAAGGCATGTTGTCGACCCGGAACGACGGCACGTCGTTGATCACCACGCCGCCCACTTCGAGCACATCCCATGCGCGGTGCGCATGGGCGAGCGAGTCGGTGAACACGCCGGCCTGCAGGCCGAAGTCGCTGTCGTTGACGGTGGCCAGCGCGGCGTCGAAATCGTCGAAACGCTCCAGAATCGCCACCGGACCGAAGGCTTCCTTGCGATAGAGATCGGTGTCGCGCTTCACGCCTTCGAGCAGCGTGGCCTCGAACATCGCGCCTTCCACCTTGCCGCCCGCGACGATCTTCGCGCCAGCCTGCACCGCGCTGTCCATCCAGCCGGCGAGGCGTTTGGACTCGGATTCGGAGATCATCGGCCCGACAAAGGTCTTTTCGTCCTTCGGATCGCCCATGACAAGCGACCTGGTCTTCGCGATCAGCTTCTCACGCAGCGCGTCGTAGACCTTCGCATGCACCAGAATCCGCTGCACGCCGATGCAACTTTGCCCCGACTGATAGAACGCGCCGAACGCCAGCCGGTCGACCACGTAGTCGAGCTTCTCGCCCTGATCGCCATCGACGATCGCCGCCGCATTGCCGCCCAGCTCCAGAATTACCTTTTTCTTGCCAGCCTTTTTCTTCAGTTCCCAGCCCACCGCGGGCGAGCCGGTGAAGGACAGCAGCTTGAAACGCTCATCGGTGGTGAACAGATCAGCGCCGTCGCGATGGGCCGGAAGAATCGAGAACGCGCCTTTCGGCAAGTCGGTTTCCGCCAGAATCTCGCCCATAATGAGCGCGCCGACCGGCGTGCGGCTTGCCGGCTTCAAGACGAACGGCACGCCCGCCGCGATCGCCGGCGCGACCTTATGCGCAGTCAGGTTCAGCGGAAAATTGAACGGCGAGATAAACGAGCACGGACCGATCGGTACACGCTTCACATAGCCGTGATAGCCCTTCGCCCGCGGCGAAATCTCCAGATTGATGATCTCGCCGTCGATGCGCACCGACTCTTCAGCCGCCACCTTGAACGTATCGATCAAACGCGTGACCTCGCCTTTCGAGTCGTTGATCGGCTTGCCGGCTTCGATACACAGCGCAAGCGCCAGTTCGTCGTAACGCTCGCGGAACCGCTTCACGCAATGTTCGAGCACGGCTTGGCGCTTGAACGGCGGAAACGTGCGCAACGCCGGCATCGCCTCGACGGCATAGCCGATCGCTTTGTCGATCGCCGTCGCGTCCGCCATCGCCACGCGGGTCGCCACCTCGCCGCTGAATTTATCCGTGACTTCGAGATCGGTGTTGGCGGCCACCGCAACGTTTGCGAGGTAGTACGGGTAAGTCTTGTTCAACATGACGCGTTCTCCTTGATCCAATACCTGACATCCGCCATGCAGCGAGCAAGGGCTATGCCCCGCTGCCGCTCGTGGCTGTTTCGTCCATCACCGTTGCGCTCATAGTTGTGCGGAGAGCCGCTTGATCTCGCGATTCAGGACGCGCTCGTTGTCCGAGTAGTCGATCGGCAGATCGATCACATGCACACCCGGCGTTGCGAAACATTCGCGCAGCAGCGGCGCGAATTCCGCGGCCGATTCAATGCGATGACCCTTCGCGCCGTAGCTCTCTGCATACGCGACGAAATCCGGGTTGCTCAGCGTCATGCCGTAGTCCGGGAAGTTCATGTTTTCCTGCTTCCAGCGAATCATGCCGAACGCGTCGTCGCGCAAAATCAGGATCACCAGATCGAGCTTCAGACGCACTGCCGTTTCCAGCTCCTGCGAATTCATCATGAAGCCGCCGTCGCCGCACACCGCCATGACCTTGCGGTCCGGGTGCACGATCTTGGTCGCGATCGCGGACGGCAAGCCGGCGCCCATCGACGCCAACGCGTTATCGAGCAGCAGCGAATTCGGTTCGTGCGCGCGGTAGTAGCGCGCGAACCAGATCTTGTACATGCCGTTGTCCAGACACACGATGCCGTCCACCGGCGTGGTCTCGTAGACGTCGTTGACGATCCGCACGGGGTACATCGGGAAACGGTCGTCGTGCTGGCCTTTGACCAGATGCGCTTCGAAGTGCTGCTTGATCTCCTTGAAGCGCGTGAAGTCCCAGTGCTCCTGCCGCTCCTTGAGACTTTCCTTGAGCTGCCACACCGCGTTGGCGATGTCACCGACCACTTCGATCTGCGGGAAATACACCGTATCGACTTCCGCGCCGAGAAAGTTGACGTGAATCACCGTCTTCTCGCCGGCATCGCCGCTGCGCATGAAGAACGGCGGCTTTTCGATCACGTCGTGGCCGACATTGATGATGCAATCCGCGTGGTCGATCGCGCGGTGCACGAAGTCGCCGTCGGACAAGGTCGCGTTGCCGAGCCACATCGGGTGTGATTCATCGATCACGCCTTTGCCCATCTGCGTCGTAAAAAACGGAATGCCGATCTGGTCGACGAATTCGCGCAACATCTTGGTGGTGGTCTTGCGGTTGCCGCCCGCGCCGATCATCAGCAACGGATGCTTCGCCTTCGTGATCGCCTCGACCGCACGCGCCACCGCTTTTTCTTCGGCGACTGGACGGCGGCTGTAGCTCTTCGGAATCGGATGGCCGTCGCCTTCTTCGTGCGCGACGTCTTCAGGCAATTCGAGGTGCGTGGCGCCAGGCCGCTCTTCTTCCGCCTGACGCACCGCCTCGCGCACCGCGGCTGGAATGTTGGCGATCGAGACGATCTGCCGCGTGTACTTGGTGAGCGGCTCCATCATCCGCACCACGTCGACAATCTGAAAATGCCCCTGCTTGCTCGACTTGATCGGCTTTTGTCCGGTCACCATCAGCATCGGCATGCCGCCCAACTGGGCATACGCAGCGGCGGTCACGAAGTTGGTCGCGCCCGGCCCGAGGGTGGCCAGACACACACCGGTGCGCCCGGTCAGACGCCCATACGTGGCGGCCATGAAACCGGCTGCCTGTTCGTGACGCGTAAGAATCAGGCGAATTTTCGAGCGGCGCAGCGATTCGAGCAGATCGAGATTTTCTTCACCGGGGATGCCGAACACGTACTCGACACCTTCGGCTTCCAGCGATTTGACGAACAGGTCCGATGCTTTCATGGAGGGTCTCGCTTGATGAAACGGACGCGGGCCATGAGCCCGCCCGTTGAGGTCCGGTATCGGACGATCGAAGACGACGACAAAGACGGCCAACGCGACGCGTGCGGCGCGCGGCATGGCAGGTCGGTACAGCGGATGCCATGCCGGACAGCTTACTACTCGAACGGAAAGGATGCGCGCAGGCGGGCAGCGCCGCAAGGCAGAAGCAAACGTAAGGTGAGGCAGGCGGCGTCTTTGAAGAAAGACGACGCATCATGCTCAGCGATTGATGGTGACGCAGTCGGACAGCATCGGCGGGGCGTTTTCGCCGTCCGTCGCGTCGTACAGGTCGGCGCGCGGGCCCTTGGTCCACCAGGTGTAGCTGCCGGCCTGATACTTCGCGCCGGAGGCCGATATCGTGTTGACGAACAGCAGTTGCTGGCCTTTTACAGGGACGAGCGCAAAGCTTTGGCCGTTCGCCGTGTTCCAGTAGGTCACTTGCAGAATCTTGCCGGTCGCACAGGTGTATTTGTGCGTCTGGCGATTCTTGGCCTGAATCTCGGCGAGGTTCAACGGCGCGGCCCATGCATTGCCGTACAGCGCCGCGAGACCCACTCCCATAGTGACTGCAACAAGCCATTTCTTCATGAGATGCCTCGATCGTTGTTGCACATCAAGCACCGGCGGCGCGCCTTGCGCTGCGACAGTGTTTGCCGCCGGGGTTGCGGCTCTGTTGCGAGTCCGGAACGCTCACGGACGCCATCGTGAACCGGTCGTGGATTGCTTATGGATCGATCACGCTGGCGCAGGCGTCGGTCGGCGCGGCGGCCACATGCCCGACCAGCGGCACGATCTTCAACCCAGCGGATGCAACCCGGCACGGCGCAGCGGCGAGACCGCACCCTGTCAGCCCAGCACAGAGCGCGAGCAGCACGCCAAATGCGCCGAAACGGCCCAACCTTCCAAACCGCATGTTCTTGCGGGACTCCAGGGTCATACATACCTCTACGTCGACGAACTTCATAAGCCGGGTTTTGCGCGCAACCAGCTTGCGAAACGCGCGGTGACCGCATGGCAGATCAGCATCACACGTCAATGTGCTGCGGCAATCCGCAGCACGCATCGACGCGCGTTACTTCGTGGAAACCGGCCGTACCGCCGCCGCGGCCTGCTTGGCGCGCGAGCGTGCTTCGTCGATTGTCTCGCCGGTGGCGAGCGCCACGCCCATGCGGCGCTTGACGAAGCTCTCCGGCTTGCCGAAGAGACGCAGATCCGCATTCGGCACGGCCAACGCCGCGGCGACGCCTTCGAAAGCAATAGCCGTCTCGTCCAGACCGCCGTAAATCACCGCCGACGCGCCCGGCGCCCGCAGCGACGTATCCACCGGCAAGCCGAGGATCGCGCGCGCATGCAGTTCGAACTCCGAGAAGCGTTGCGAGCACAGCGTGACCAGACCCGTATCGTGCGGACGCGGGCTGACTTCCGAGAACCATACGTCATCGCCGCGCACGAAAAGTTCCACACCGAACAGACCCCTGCCGCCCAATGCCGCAGTCACCTTGTGCGCCACTTCGCGCGAACGTTCCAGCGCGAGCGGACTCATCGGCTGTGGCTGCCACGATTCGACGTAGTCGCCCGCCACCTGCACGTGGCCGATCGGGTCGCAGAAATACGTGCTGACTTCGCCGCTCGCCGGATCGATCGCGCGCACGGTCAGCTGGGTGATTTCGTATTCGAAGTCGATAAAGCCTTCAACGATCACGCGGCCGTGATTCACGCGGCCGCCCGCCATCGCGTATTGCCAGGCGGTTTCGACATCCGCGTCGCTCTTCAACACCGACTGCCCCTTGCCCGACGACGACATCACCGGCTTCACGACGCACGGATAGCCGACCTTGGCGATGCCCGCGCGCAGTTCCTCGAGTGAATCGGCGAACGCGTACGGCGAGGTCGGCAGGCCGAGTTCTTCAGCGGCCAGACGGCGGATGCCTTCGCGGTTCATCGTAAGTTGCGTGGCGCGCGCGGTCGGGATCACTTCGGCGAGGCCGTCGGTTTCGATGGCGGCGAGCGCGTCGGTTGCGATCGCCTCGATCTCGGGGACGATCAGATGCGGGCGCTCCTGCTCGACCAGCGCGCGCAATGCAGCGCGGTCGGTCATGTCGATCACGTGCGAGCGATGCGCGACCTGGTGGCCCGGCGCGTTCGGATAACGGTCGACGGCGATCACTTCGACGCCCAGCCGTTGCAGCGCGATGATCACTTCCTTGCCGAGCTCGCCGGCGCCGAGCAGCATGACGCGCGTGGCGGATTCAGAAAGGGGCGTGCCGATCCGTTGGCCGATCTGCATGGGGTCTCCAGATAAAAGTCGGATGAGAGTGGGATTGGGTAGAACACGATGTTAACATGCGCACCCCGAACCGCACCCGATGCGCCGATGTCGTGAGCCCCGCGCCGCGCCTTGTTCGCCGGGTCCGCGTTGCTATCCGTACGTAAGGCGCGCAGAGGGCGCTGCGGCGCACGCTGCGACGCACGTGTTTAAGTCCGCTCTCACGCCGTTGCGCTCGCGTGCGGCGAGCTTAGTGCGTTACCCTTACGCCTTCGCCAGTTTGAAGAGGAATGACGCCATGCTCCAAAGCTCCTCCGCGCGAGGTGTTGCGCGCTTCATCCCTTATGCGCGCACGGCCATCGCCGCGTTGAGCGTCGCCGCGCTCTGCAGCGCGTGCGCCATGCCGAAGCATCTCGACTCGGAAGCCGCACCTCCCGATCCGTTCAACCCGGCCGCGACCCAGTTGCTCGACGACACCAGTTGGGTACTCAGCGGGTGGAAACAGGCCGACGGCACAGCACGCGCGATTCCGTCTGCCGATCAGGGCGCGCCGATCACGCTCGTACTCTCCACCGACAAAGGTCAGCGCCACGCCAGCGGCTTTTCCGGCTGCAACCGCTACATGGGCTCGTATGCGCTGAAAGACGGCAAGCTGAGCTTCGGCACCCTGGGTGGCACGCGCATGGCATGCATGACGCCGGGCGGACAGATCGAAGGTTCGTATCTCGACGCGCTGACGCACATCGACCGCACCGGCGTGCAGATGCGTGCGCCGCAGCAGATGCAACTCGTGCTCGATAACGGCGACACGCTCACGTTCGACCGCAGCGTCAAGTGATTAGTACGCGGATCGTTCCATTTGACGCAAGCATACTTGTGTCTGCCTTCGAAGCATCGCGCTTCGCCGGTTAAACTCGACGGATTGCGTTCTTGCGCGTCCGTCATTTGTTGATGTCTAGTATGCACACGGTAGTTTTCGGCTGGTTCGGCGGGTCAGCCGTCTGGTTTATTCCTCTTTTGTGGCGCCTCGTGAAGTCGGTGCTGCCGGGCGGCGCAGGTTTGCGCGGCCCCGGCACGATCCGCCTTTGGCTCGGCTTCGTCTGCGTGATGCTGGCGAGCTGCACGCTGGAGGCGTCGCTGATCGGCGCGGCCGGCGTGAATGGCTTCGGCCATGCGCTGGCGGCGGGCTTCGGTCATCTGCTCGGCCATATCGGCACGCCGCTCGCGGCGCTCGCCCTGCTCGTGATCAGCCTGCCCTGGCTGGTCGACTTCCGCTGGCGCGACGTCGCCGTGTGGGCCGATGGGGCATTCGGCCTCGGCCTGTCACGCGGCCTTGCCAAACGCGACGAGGAAGCGCGCCGCCATCGCAGCGTCGATGACGGTTTGCCGTCGCACGTGTCGCCGTCCACCAATACGATGGCGCCAAAAAGCAATGGACGTTATGCGCGCCCGACCGTCTGGCGGCCGCCGGCGAGTGGCCGTGTTGCGGCTGCGGCTGGCGGTGCGGCTGGTGCAACAGGCGCAGCTGGCGCAGCGACGACCAGGGACGCAACGGCGCGCGGCGCCGGGGCGAATTGGCGCACCGGCGCAGTGAAGACGCGCAGTCAGGCTGCCCAAGCGGAGCCGGTGCTGCGTACATCCGCCGGGACGCCGCCGCGCCAGCCGCCGCGGCCAGTGCCTATGCAGGCGCAGACGCCAACACAGCCGCACTCGCTGAACACGGACAGGGCTGCATGGATGCCGGCCGAGCCGGTTGCGCCGGCCGGATGGCTGCGTGAGCCGGCAACCGCGCCGCGCGCGACCACAACTGTAGCCGGTTCGACTGCGGGATCAGGAGCGACAGCGACTCTGGCTCGCGATGGCGCATCGCAGGTTGGTCGACGCTCGGCTGGCGAGCAACGTCGGGTGGGATCGCCGGCGGCTGGCTCGGGCATGATGGGTGGTGCCGGTTTCGCGGATGCAGTCGCCACTTCGGCTGCTGCGGCACAGACGACACAGGCGGCGCACGCCATGGCGGCAGCGCGGATGGCACCGGGTTCGACAGCCGGATCGGCGATGAACGCCCCGGCTAGCGCAGGCCGTCCGTCGACTACCCAAGGTTCAGCCGCTGGAGGATTCCAAGGAAGTCGCTCCACGGCGGCCCAGCAGCCATTCCCGCCCGCTTCGCGCGCGAACACCAACATCACGCCGGCGCAGCCCACGCGGCGCCCTGCATCGTTCAGTGCGCCGGCACCCAGCTATACGCGACCGATGGCCACAGCGCAAAAGGTCACGCCGCCCGCCAGCGTCCAGGAGACGCTTCGCAGCATCGCGGAAAACGCCGCACGCTGGACCGATATCGCCGGCGTCAGCCTCGCGCGCAGCAGCGGCGCAGACAACACGATGGCCACGACGACTCCGTTGAGCACCGAGCCACCGGTCGAGGCTGGGCACTCGGGCTTGGCTTCGTCGCGTGTAAGCGAGATTGAACAGGCCGCAGTCCCGGGCGCCAGCATGCCTTCGCAGAACGAAGCCGAAGCTGCGCCGACTCATACGTCAGCGCAGCGGGCGGTTGAAGCGCAGCCGCCAGTTGAACCGCCGCGGATGGAAGCCGCATTCGAGGCGCCGATCGAGAAAAGCATCGAGCCCGTCGTTCAATGGCCGATTGAGCCGCCGATCATCCAGACACCGTTGGTCGCCGCAGCGGCGCCCACATCCGCATTGCCATCGACACTTGCAAAAGCATCGGCGCCAGCGGAGACATCGGCATCAGTACAAGCACAGGCATCGGCACGAGCAGAAGCACCGGCGGAGGCAGAAGCACAGGCACAGGCAGAGGCATCGGCACAGGCAGAGGCACCGGCACAGGCAGAGGCACCGGCACAGGCAGAGGCACCCGCACAGGCAGAAGCACCCGCACAGGCAGAGGCGGCACCAGCACCAGCACCAGCACCAGCACCAGCACCAGCACCAGCACCAGCACCAGCACCAGCACCAGCACCAGCCAAGCAGTATGCAGCACCGGTACCCACGCCCACACCGTTTCAAATCTTTGCAGCCCAGTTGGAAGCGAGCGGCGCGCAAACGGACGTGTCAACATTTGTTGAAGACGAACCGACGCAATTCCCGAATCAGAGCGACAGCAATGCAAACGCACCCGCTGAACGCGAGCAGCCGATCAATCAGGCTGCGGTGCCGTCACAGGTGGCAGCATCGGATGTCGCCAACAGCGCCGTTCCCGCAGAAGCAGCGCGTGCCGAAACTTTGCGCACTGAGCAGGGGCAGCCCTTTGATCAGCCTTCAGCGTATTCACAAATTGCAGCGTCGAATGGGGCTACTACTGCTGATAAAGCGGTCGTAGCGCACGTTAGCGAAATGCGCGCCGAAGAAGTGCAGTCGTCCAGCTCGACCGCCGCACCGTCGCAGGACACAACGACGCACGTTGCGCAGATCACCCCCACGCACGCGCACACCGCGACGCTCGTGCCGATGCATCACGCCACGCCGCCATGGCACGTCGCGAGCGCGAGCGAAGCAGCCGCGCCAGTCGAAGCGGAAACGACGGACACCCCTGCCCTATCGGACGTATCGGACGTATCGGACGTATCGGACGATTTGAACTCGTCAGCCGCCTCGGACGCTTCGACCGTCGCCGCAGTAGAGCTGCAGAGCAGCATATCGCACGCGTCGAACGTGGTTCGCTTCCCGCGTTTCGCGGTTCAGGCCGCTCCGGTAACCGCTGCCGCCGTCGTCGACGAAGCCGCCCGCGGGCTGGCTTACGCACCGAGCGGACCGGCAGCACCGGCAGCACCGGCAGCACAGGCAGCACAGGCAGCACAGGCAGCACCGAGCGTACCAGGCACAACGGCCGCACCGAGCATTCCCGCCACCCACACCGCACCGTCTGCAGCCTACCTCGCAACCGAATCTTCGCCCGAGTCCGCCGAATCCGCCGAGCCAGCGGAACCCGCCGAACCCGCAGTCCAGCGCACGCCGCTGCGCGGCCACAGCCCGGCCAACGGCTTCGAATTCCGCGCACCCGCGGCATCGATGGTCGAGTTGCCGACGCTCGATCTGCTCGCGTGTGCCGACACCGACGTCGAACCCGTTTCAGAAGAAAAGCTCATCGAAACCGGTCTGCTGATCGAGCAGCGGCTGCAGGAATTCAAGGTGCCGGTCACTGTGGTCGGCCATTCGGCCGGCCCGGTCATCACGCGCTTCGAAGTCGAGCCGGCGCTCGGCGTGCGTGGCAGTCAGATCGTCGGCCTGATGAAGGACTTATCGCGCGGCCTCGGTCTCACATCGATTCGCGTGGTCGAGACGATTCCCGGCAAGACCTGCATGGGTCTCGAGTTACCGAATGCCAAGCGGCAGACGATCCGTTTGTCCGAAATTCTCGAAGCAAGCGTCTACCAGAACTCGCATTCGCAGTTGACGCTGGCGATGGGCAAGGACATCACCGGCCATCCGGTGGTCGCCGATCTGGCGAAAGCGCCGCACATGCTGGTTGCAGGCACGACGGGTTCGGGCAAGTCCGTGGCGATCAACGCGATGATCTGCTCGCTGCTGTACAAGGCGACGCCCGAAGAAGTGCGGCTCATCATGATTGACCCGAAGATGCTGGAACTGTCGGTGTACGAAGGCATCCCGCATCTGCTCGCGCCGGTCGTCACCGATATGAAGCTGGCGGCCAACGCGCTGAACTGGTGCGTCGGCGAAATGGAAAAGCGCTATCGGCTCATGTCCGCGGTCGGCGTGCGCAACCTGGCCGGCTTCAACCAGAAGATTCGCGATACGGAAGCCAAGGGCAAAAAGCTCGGCAACCCGTTCTCGCTGACGCCGGAAGCACCCGAGCCGCTCGCGCCGCTGCCGCTGATCGTCGTCGTGATCGACGAGCTGGCCGACCTGATGATGGTCGCGGGCAAGAAGATCGAAGAGCTGATCGCGCGTCTCGCGCAGAAGGCGCGCGCCGCCGGCATTCACCTGATTCTGGCGACGCAGCGTCCGTCGGTGGACGTGATCACCGGCCTCATCAAGGCGAACATTCCGACGCGCGTGGCGTTCCAGGTATCGTCGAAAATCGACTCGCGCACGATTCTCGATCAGATGGGCGCCGAATCGCTGCTCGGCCAGGGCGACATGCTGTTCCTGCCGCCAGGCACGGGTTACCCGCAGCGTGTGCACGGCGCGTTTGTCGCCGATGAGGAAGTGCATCGGATCGTCGAGTATCTGAAGCAGTTCGGCGAACCGCAATACGAGGAAGGCATTCTCGACGGGCCGGCCACCGAGGGCGCGTCGCCCGATCTGTTCGGCGATTCGCCAGATGCCGAAGCCGATCCGCTTTATGACGAAGCGGTGGCCTTCGTGGTGCGCACGCGGCGTGCGTCGATCTCGTCGGTGCAGCGGCAATTACGCATCGGCTATAACCGCGCGGCGCGGCTTGTCGAGCAGATGGAGACGGCGGGTTTGGTGTCTGCGATGGGGATTAACGGTAGCCGTGAGGTATTGGCGCCGGGCGCGGCGGAATGAGTATGCGGCGGGTGGAATTGCTGCAGGTAGGAAACGGGCTGCCGCCGCCACGTAGTGACAGGTAGCAGTTCTACGCCGCATCAGAAGAAGGCGCGGCAACCGCGCCTTCTAGCTTGTCCATAGCAGCTTGTATCTAGCTCTAGTCGACTATCTGAATATTCGGACCTGGGTAAAGGAAGAAAGGATAGTGCCCGCGACTGAACTTGAGAACATCGAGCGGTCCGGTTAGGGCGCTCATTTCCTTGCTCCAATTCCCATACACGAACCAGCTCCCATTGATCGGCAAAATCGCATAGCGTTGTGCGTTGCTCGCCAACGCGTCCGCCAAGCTGTCGCCCGGATCAGCATTTAAAAATGCGAAGTAGTCGTCGACACTGTGCTCAGGGCCAACGAAGAAAGCTGGATATTTTTTGAAATGGTGATGGAAATAGGTGAACGGATCCGGACGGAGGGCAAGTACGACGAAAGTATCCGCGCCCTCGAACGCCAGGAGCGCACGAATAAAGAAGAAAAATGTCGGGGTAGAGATATCGATCGAGTCGAAATAAAGCGTCGGTTCGGTCCGCGCAGAGTGGGCCAAAGTCTGGATCGCCGCATTCGCGCGATCCCATAACGGCAAGAAATCTTCCAGATTGTTTAGAAAGTTGCCTTTTTGTCGATTCATTTTTTTCCCATCCAAAACGAATTTTTAATCAAGCTGATCTGCCGCCCACGACCCACGGCGATATCAATGTATTACCGGATGTGATCCGCTCCAGCGGAGTCTCATCCACCTGTATCCACTCTTTTTGACGGCTCGCATAAAGGCGCGACAATCGCGCCTTTTGGCTTGCTGACGACAGCCTGTATCTATAGTTCTATTCAACCATCTTGAACCCTTCCCCCGGATCAACAAAAAATGGATAGAAATTGCGGGCAAACGAAAGAATTTCCGGAGGGCCCGATAACACGCCCATCTCCCATTTTCTGTCCGCATACACGAACCAATCTCCAGGGATCGGCAACACAGCATATCGTTCTGAGTTGGCCCAAAGACAGTCCGCCGGGCTGTCGCCAGGATCCTTTTGCCATGACTCAAAGAAGTCATCATCGGTGTGTTCAGCACGATGCACAAAACCAGGATACTTGCCAAAATGAAAGTGAAAGTAACCAAACGGATCCGGCTTCAGTACTAGCGAGGCAAAATCCCCCGCGCCCTTGAAGGCAAGCATGGCTCGAACAAGATCGAAGAATTTTTGAGTTGATATATCGACGGCATCGAAATAAAGCAAGTCCGTCGACGGAATGTTGACCAGTGCTTTCGTACTTGCATTCGCACGCTCCCACAGCGGCAAGAACGTCGCAGAATCACTAATAAAGTCAATATCGCTCATTTTGGAAGTCGTATCTTAATTGTGCCGCGCGGTGCGCCGGGGGGAACATACTCAGCGGTAGGATATCCTGCATTGGAATCTTCCCGGACGGTGTAACGGGCCCCATCCTTTGAAAAAATATCTGCTCTGCCATCCTTACTAAGAGTCTTCACATAGCCGCTCTCTACAAGGTTAGCTTCGAATTCCGCCTTGCCTACATCAGTTCGGATGTTGCGAATACTACCCCCCACCGTGATATCAGTGTATTCCGACGTAATCCGCCCCGGCGGAATCCCATCCACCTCCGTCTCAGCCGCGGGCTTGCACATCTGCTTGATACGGTCCCAGTTCTCCGCCGCTTTCCTTGCGCCTTGACTGATGCCGTATTTGACAGCCGGATTATTGACGAGTCGCCAGACAATCACGATTCCCCGTGCCGCGCCGTCAATCAGCCCCGCCGAAAAATGGCAACCACCACAAACAGTCGAAGTCGAAAGCGAAGAAGCACCGAGAAGCCGACGTGCGCCCTGAAGATTTGCCGGTGGCGCTATAGGCGAGTCCCCATAGTTGTAGTTATCAATCCACTGATTGATTTCCTCGTCGCCGACCGGAATATCCGTACCGTCGTTCAGGTCGAGCAGACTGCCGTTTCTGGCAACCGTGCCCGTACGTGACACGACCTGACCATCGGGCGAATACGTGAACCTGACTTTTAAAATGCGCCGGACACCACCGTTCGCAGGACTTGCATCCTCCTGAAACTTGAAGAGGTCGATTCGTCCACGCCGGTCGTAGCGCAGGAAATAGTCGCCGGTCGGGTTGTAGCCGTACTCGATCCGGTGAGCGGCATCGCGCGAAATCGCCTCACTGGCGACGTCTTGCTCCACGGGATAGATTGAAAATACATTCCCGGTCGCATCACGCGTCACGACCCATTGAGCAACGACCTTCCCAGCGGCGAGTTGCTGGGCAAACGACAGCCGATTCGTCGCGTCGTACGTCATGCCGTAGGCCGTCGTCACGGCGCCTTCAGGCTTCGGTGCATCGAAGCCCTGGATTCCGGTCGCGTCGCTCGTCGGCGTCTCGGCGATGCCTGTCGTGTTGCCGCGAGCGTCGTAGACGAATGACTGAATGAGGTTCGGCGACGCAATCATCGACGGACGCAGGCTCGTCGCATCGGCATAGCGAATCGTGGATATCGAAGTCGCCGAGCCGCGCTTAACGGTCGCCTTGATTGGACGTCCCGCATCGTCGTAGCTGTATTCCGACGTTCCGCCGCTTGCGTCGGAATCTTTCAGCAGATTGCCCGACGCATCCCATGCGCTGCTCGCATTTCCCGCCGCCGACGTGCTAGTGGTCGGCCGCAGCACGCCGCCAATCGACGACATATTCAACGTGGTGGTGCGCTTGCTGCCAGTAATAACCGTCGAGCCGATGCTATACGCGAACTGCACATTGCGTGCAGAGTCAGGATGGTCGACCGCCACCGCCCGACCTTGCGCGTCATAAGTCCACGCCGCGACACGCGTGCCGACTTCGTTGATCTCTCCCGTCAGCGCATTCTTGAACCGGGAATCTTCATAGGCGTAACGGTGCGTGTACCCATCCGGCCACGTAACAGAAACGAGATTGCCATTCGCGTCGTAACCGTACTGCGTCATCCTTCCCAAAGGATCGTTCAGGCGAGACAGACGACGCTTGTCGTCATAGTCGAGTCGAAGCGTAATGTCTTTGTTCGCGTCCGTGCCGGCAGCATGCTGAGTGATGGCGGTTAACAGGCCCGATGCATCGTAGGTTGCCGTGCGGATAAACCGGGTCTTCGTCTCCTCCGACAGCAGGACCCCTTGCGCCGAGTACGACTCGACTGTCTCCGTCTGAAGATCAGTAAGCGTCCAGCCGGACGCGTTCTGCGCGAGTGCGAGACCAGTAAAGCCAGCCGTGCGCCAAGTGCCCGCCGACCAGTTGAACGTGACAGGCTCACCATTCGCGCGATACGCAATAACCTTTGATGAACTGCCGCTGCTCGCACTTGCGAGGTCCAGGCTGCGCTGCCAGCTATGGAACCAGACCGGTCCCATCGAGATCGCATTCTTCGCAAGTGGTTTGGAGCGATAGGTGCGCGTGAACGGCATCGGAATATCGTCGCCGCTGACGAAATCCGCTTCCGTCAGCGTGACCGCGCCATTGCCGGGATAAACCGGATCGGCTACCGGACAGCTTTGTTCTGGCTCATCCGTCGCAGGAACGGAACACCATTGGTCGATCTGCGCGATGTCGTTGATGCACGCATAGTTCCCCATGCCACCGGGTGTATTGCTGACCACGTCGAGGCGGCAGGACTTGGTACCGGGCGTTGCGCCCGAATTTGAGTACAGCGTGAAGCAGTCGGTCGCGTTTGCACCAAACGCCACCAGTAACAACATGAATGCGGCGAGGAAGCGGCACCGCATGCTGGCCGAGCCACTCTGGCATGTCCGGAATTTCATTTTTCTCCCTTTAGTTGTTCGTTTCGCCGATGAAGGCGAAAGCATTTTTAAGGAGAGTGAAATATTTTTATATACGACAATTCCGAAAAATCTGATTGCGTTGCAGTCGGTCTGTGGTTCTTGGCAGGAACGAAGAGACGGCGTCGCATTGACCGTGCATGACCGAGCCACCACCACAGAGATGAGCGTGGCGATGAGAAAAAGGCGTGGATCGCTTCACGCCTTTATTTCTCACAGGGACGCAAAGCCCCCTCAACGCTACAGCGACTACCGCATGGTTATGCGCTATGCGTCAGCATTGGTTAGCGGTGCGACAGACATGCTTGCGCTCGTTGCAGCATGTGCTATTGCTGCACTAGCAAGCAGGCCTGCGGCATGCTTCGCGGTGATACGGCTTTCAGGTACACCTTTAGCATCAAGCGCGATGACCTGATACAACTCGCGATCACGCACAAGATCACTTTTATATCCTTCGACCGTCTCTACCAGGAGTTCCAGCAATGCGCGCTGGCTTTGCCGTTCGTCGCGTGTCACGGTCGGGCATCGATAGATTGTGCTTGCCAGATTAACCAGCCGATTAAGCTGGCCAAGTTGCTGATCGCATAAGTGGAAAGTTGAAAGCGCGAGCTTCTCGTACTGAAGTGCGTCGACCGGGGGACGTGACGCAGTTTGAAGCTGTTTAGTGATTTTTGTCATGGTGCGATTTCCGGTTCGTTCCTGAATCGCCCGACACTTGCTAACAGATAGGGTGAGCGGGCACGTAACAAAGTTGGCAGACCGGTACTGAAACCACAAACCGGCAGACCCGAAGGTCTCCTTGCTACAGCCCGCCCATGGAAAACAGGCGTGCGGATGCAAACGCACGACCTGCCGAAGCAGGCGCGCGGGTTTCAGTGACTCAGGCTGCCAAGCCTGAACCGTCGTTGTCTCGACGGCTTTCTGAGTATAAGCCGCACGATGTAGCACGCGCTTACCCGCGCAGGCTAAATCGGCCCGGTCGATATTATTTCAGAAATTTCTGTCCGAAACTTCGGAAACGTTGATTAAGAGCTGTCCAGAACCGCCCCGACGGAAGCATAGCCCAAGGCGGCGGCAACAACTTAGAAGCCCGCTGTCATCATCGCCGTTCGGCTCTCCTCAAAAACAGCATTGCCCGATGCGGCCCGTCTTCTAGCACGGCGCCCGCCCGCAACCCCACCTCACGAAGGCGACACCAACTTGAAGTCCACCGGCGAATCGATCTCAATCCGCTTCGGATTAGCTTCGAGCAAGCCGCTCTGCTGATCGCGCTTGAACACATACACCGTGCCGCTGTTCTGATTGCCGACGATCAGCCAGTTGCCGGTCGGGTCGATCGCGAATTCGCGCGGCGACTTGCCGAGGCTCGGCTGATGCCCGATCTTCTTCAGATGACCGTTGGCCGGATCGACCGAGAAGATCACGATATCGTTCGCATCGCCGCGATTGGTCGCGTACAGGAAACGCCCGTCCGGCGACAGATGAATCGCCGAGCCGCCCACGGCGCCCTTGAAGCCAGGCTCGGTCAACGAGAGCGTCTGCACCTGCGTGAGCTTGCCGTCGGCGTAGTTGAAGGTGCTGACCGTGCCGGCCAGTTCGCTCGTCAGATACGCATGCTTGCCGTCCGCGCCGAACACCAGGTGACGCGGGCCCGTGCCTGCTTTCTCCTGGGTGTAACGCCAGTCGGTCGGGCCGAACAGGCCGCGGCTTCCGTCCGGCGTGTACCGGTACGAGTAAAGCTTGTCGGCGCCCAGATCCTGCGCGAACAGGTAGTGACCGTCCGGCGAGAACACGGTGGAGTGAACGTGCGAGTTGTCCTGACGTCCCTTCACCGGACCGCCGCCTTCATGATGCACCGTGAGCACCGACGCGCCCACCTGGCCATCCGCCTGCAACGGGAACACCGCGAAGCTGCCGCCCGGATCGGCCGCCACCGAGTAGTTCGCGGTCAGCAGATATTTGCCGTCCGGCGACAGGCTTAGATAGCACGGGTCATTGCCGTCCGACGAGACCTTGTTGAGAAAGGTCAGCTGGCCGCTCGCGGCATCGAAGCGAAACGCGCTGATGCCGCCGCGTTGCGTCGCCGGACCGTTGTCGCCGGGCAATTCGTTGACCGCATAGACGAAGCGCCGGTCGCGGCTCACCACCAGGTACGACGGGTTGACTGTCTGCGCGACCGACACGCGGGTCGCTTCACCCGTCTTCGTGTCGAAGCGATAGACGTACAGGCCCTCGCTCTTGCCCCCGGTGTAGGTGCCAACCAGCATGTCATAGACGCCGTCGGCGGGAGCCGGGCCGGAATCTTGCGCAAACGCATGCGAAGCAACAATCGAGACCATGAGCACGAAACCTTTTATTATCGAGCGGGCGGAGCGCAGAGGAGCTGGCCGCCCGTCGCGCCATGAGGTGGATTGAGCAGCAGAAGGCAAAGAAGAGTTTGAAATGGCGTGCACTGCGACCCGGTGACTACGAAGCATATGACCTCCTGGACATCGGTTATTCGGTTGATTCGGTTGTAATGGTGTCTCTGGTCCGCCGCGCAATCGGTCGAATTGTTTTATCAAAGCAAGTATAAGTTTTTTCAATCGCGTCTCACGCATCTCACACTACGGAGTCTTCATGAACGTCACACTCAGCCTGGGCCCGCTGGTTTCGTTGATCGCCGGTATTCTGATTCTCGTCATGCCGCGCCTGTTGAACTACATCGTCGCGCTCTACCTGATCATCATCGGCATCATTGGGATTTTTGGCGTGGGGGCGTCGCACTTCTAGGCGACGGCAGTCAGCAAGATGAGCAGGAAGGGACGCGCGACCGGGTGCAGTGCTGGCCCGGTAACGTCTTGCACGAATCGGGTGCCGGGATGGGAAGTGGCGCGCGGATTGATGGCGGCTGCGGCAGCGCAACAATTGGCACAGCGAAACGGTACGTGCGCGACAGATCCGCGCCAGACACGGAGCGCCGGATGCAAGACAGCCGCGCGGCGCAAGCCGCGCAACGGATGGTCAGCCGTTCGAAAGCTGGTCGAGACGCAAGCGCCCCTGCAACGACAATCCGCCGACGGCATAATGACCGTCACCTTCCTGATGACGCCGGAAGCAGGCCCGTTCGATCAGAAAGGCCGCCGCGGCCAGCATGCCGTTGCGGCTCAGGCCCAGCCGGCCATGTTCGAGCGGCAACATCGAATCGTCAGCCAGTTCGCTGGCGGCTGAGAGAATCGTGATGCAATCGGATTTCGACGGGTTCAGCATAGCTTCGGTCCTCGAAAGTGGCGTCTGCATGCGCCATGGGCAAGGCCGGTGCATGATCCGGAGAGCTCCGCGCATCGGCATGAAAATTGATTGTAGGCAGTGATTTGACAATTACCAACTCGCGTTTCGCCCCATTGCGTGCTGAACCAAAACGCATCGCGCGAGTCGGGTAAGAACGACGCCCCCAAGCGCGGCGGCCTTCGCCGCGCGTAAAACAGACACGCCCCATGCCCGCACTCATCGAAGACTACGCGCTCATCGGCGACGGCCACACGGCCGCGCTCATCTCCCGGGAAGGCTCCGTCGACTGGCTTTGCTGGCCGCGTTTCGACTCCGGCGCCTGCTTCGCCGCCCTGCTCGGCACGCCTGACAACGGCCGCTGGCTGATTTCGCCGGTGTCGGATACGCCGCCCAGGATCACGCGCCGTTATCGCGGCGAAACCCTCGTGCTCGAGACCGATTTCGAAACGGCCGAAGGCGCGGTCACGCTGATCGACTTCATGCCGCCTGGCAACGGCTGGTCGGAAATGGTACGGATCGTGGTCGGCAAACGCGGCACGGTGCGTATGCAGATGGAACTGGTGCTGCGCTTCGACTACGGCTTTTCGATTCCGTGGGTCGATCGCCTGAAGCACGACAGCGGCGTCAAGGCGATAGTCGGCCCCGACACCGCGGTGCTGCGCACGCCGGTCGAGTTGCGCGGCGAGAACATGAAAACCGTCGCCGAGTTCACTGTGAGCGAAGGTGAGCGCGTGCCGTTTTCGCTGGCCTATGCGGCCTCGCATCTGCGCATTCCGCCGGGCCGCGATCCGCACACGTCGCTTGCACGCACCGAGAACCATTGGCTCGAATGGTCGGCGCGCAGCACTGTCGAGGGTAGATGGGCCGCGCCGATCCGCCGTTCGCTGATTACGCTGAAGGCGCTCGCGTACGAGCCGACTGGCGGCATCGTCGCCGCGCCCACCACGTCTCTTCCGGAACAGTTGGGCGGCACGCGCAACTGGGACTACCGCTACTGCTGGCTGCGCGACGCCACCATCACGCTGCTCGCGATGATGCGCGGCGGCTACTACGACGAAGCCCGCGCGTGGCGCAGCTGGCTCGGCCGCGTGATGGCCGGCGCGCCCGATCAACTGCAGATCATGTACGGGATTGCCGGCGAGCGGCGCCTGCCCGAGTTCGAAATCGACTGGCTGCCGGGCTATCAGGATGCCAAACCCGTGCGGATCGGCAACAACGCGGTCGGCCAGCGCCAGCTCGACGTTTACGGCGAAGTAATGAACGCGCTGCATCTCGCGCGGGTCGGCGGCCTGCAGGCGGACGACACCGCATGGAACGTGCAGCGCGCGCTGCTCGGCCACCTCGACACGATCTGGGAAGAGCCGGACGAAGGCATCTGGGAAACGCGCGGCGGCCGCCAGCACTTCACCTTCTCCAAGGTGATGGCGTGGGTCGCCTACGACCGCGCCATTCGGTCGGCCGAAATGTTCAAGCTGGAAGGCCCACTCGATGAATGGCGCGCAACCCGCGCGAAAATCCACGCGGAAGTCTGCGCAAAGGCATGGAATCCGGCGCTCAACGCATTCTCCCAGTCCTACGGCAGCGACCAGCTCGATGCGAGCGTCCTGCTGATGCCGCTGGTCGGCTTCCTTCCACCGGACGATCCGCGCATCAAAGGCACGGTTGCGGCGATCGAAAAGGACTTGATGCACGGCGGCTTCGTGATGCGCTACCGCACCACCGAATTCGACGACGGCCTGCCGCCCGGCGAAGGCACCTTCCTCGCGTGCTCGTTCTGGATGGTGGACAACCTCGCCTTACAGGGCCGTATCGATGAAGCTGTCGCGATGTACGAACGGCTGCTCGGCCTCTGCAATGACGTTGGTCTGCTCGCGGAAGAGTACGACCCGGCCGCGAAGCGCCTGGTCGGCAACTTCCCGCAGGCGTTTTCGCATGTGGCGCTGGTGCACACCGGCCTGAACCTGATGAAACATGAACAGGCAATGGCCCAGACGACCGGACAACCGCCGCATAACGGCACCATGGCAGAGGAACTTGAAGCTGCGGCAACCCCTGATAGCGGCGCGGCAGCATCGCCAGTACCATGATTTAATGACGGTTTGCGCGTAGCCCGCGCGCAAATTGCTGCATTGCACAAGTACGCTTTGTTCAGTATGATCGAGCAGACTGTTGGCCGAAAATCAATGTGCCCACAACCAATACGGCCTGCCGCAACGCCACACGCGTGTTTGCCAAGCCCCATGCGAACCGCTTAAACGGAGCACCCATGCTCTACCAACTGCACGAATTCCAGCGGGCGATGTTGAGCCCCCTCACCGCCTGGGCCCAGGCCGCGTCGAAATCATTCGCGAATCCCGCCAGCCCATTGGCCTATGTGCCCGGTGCCACACGCCTCTCTGCCGGTTACGAACTCCTCTACCGGCTCGGCAAAGATTACGAAAAGCCTGAGTTCAACCTGCATCAGATTGTTAAAGATGGTCATAACATCCCGATCATCGAACAGACCATCATCGAGAAGCCGTTCTGCCGCCTCATGCGCTTCAAGCGTTTCGCGGACGACAGCGACGCTGTTACCCAATTGAAAGATGAACCGGTCGTGCTGGTGTGCGCACCGTTGTCAGGGCACCACGCCACGCTGCTGCGCGATACGGTGCGCACGTTGCTGCAAGACCACAAGGTCTACCTGACCGACTGGATCGACGCACGCATGGTGCCGCTCGAAGAAGGCGAGTTTCATCTCGACGATTACATCGCCTACATCCAGGAATTCATCCGCCACATCGGCGCGAAGAATCTGCACGTGATCTCGGTGTGCCAGCCCACGGTTCCGGTGCTCGCCGCGATTTCGCTGCTGGCGAGCCGCGGCGAAGACACGCCGCGCACCATGACGATGATGGGTGGCCCGATCGACGCGCGCAAGAGCCCGACCTCGGTCAACTCGCTCGCCACGCAGCACTCGTATGAGTGGTTCGAAAACAACGTGATCTTCACGGTGCCGCCGAACTATCCGGGCGTGGGCCGCAAGGTTTACCCGGGCTTCCTGCAACACACCGGTTTCGTCGCGATGAACCCGGAACGGCACGCAGCCTCGCACTGGGATTATTACCAGAGCCTGTTGCGCGGCGACGAAGACGACGCGGAAGCACATCGCCGCTTCTACGACGAGTACAACGCCGTGCTCGACATGGACGCGGACTATTACCTCGACACGATCCGCGTGGTGTTCCAGGAATTCCGTCTGGCCGAAGGCACGTGGGACGTCGCGGGCGAACGGGTGCGTCCGCAGGACATCAAGAAGACCGCGCTCTTCACGATCGAAGGCGAACTGGACGATATCTCCGGCGACGGTCAGACGTTCGCCGCGCAAGAGTTGTGCAGCGGCATTCCGGAGGGGAACAAGCGTCACTTCACCGCGGAAAAATGCGGCCATTATGGCATTTTCTCGGGCCGCCGCTGGCGCACCATCATCTATCCGCAGTTGCGCGACTTCATCCTCGAGCACAACAAAGCGCCGAAGGTAGCGAAGGAAAAAGTCGAAGCCTGAGCACCGCGCGCAAGGATATAAACAACGGCCTCTTCTTCAGAGGCCGTTGTCGTTTCTGATCCTTCTTATGACGCGTGTTATGGCGTTTGCGCGCAGCTACGCTGCAGCTTACTTCCGCAACAGATACGCAAGCAGCAACTCGGTGTTCATCTGAATGACTTCGCTGCGTTCGCTCGCACTGCTGAAATCGCGACCGAGTGTCGCTTCGAGCGTGAAGCGGTTCGATACGATGTAGTAGCCCATGCCGGACAGCGTCACGTAAAAGCGCAGCGGATCGACGTTGGTGCGAAACAGCCCCGCGCGTTGACCGCGCTCAAGAATGCCACCGAGCGTGGCGACGATCGGCGAGATCATTTCGCGGATGCGCGTCGACTTCTGCATGTAACGTGCCTCATGCAGATTCTCGTTGTTGACGAGACGCAGCAACTCGGGATGATCGCGGTAGTAATCCCAAACAAAATGCGCAAGACGCGTCACCGCCTCGACCGGCGCGACACCGTTCAATTCGAGCGTTCGTTCCGCTTCATTGAGCGCGCTGAATGCGTGCTCGAGTACAGCAGTGAAAAGCTGCTCCTTGCTACCGAAGTAGTAATAGAGCATGCGTTCATTAGTCTCCGCGCGGCGGGCGATTTGGTCGACGCGCGCGCCGAACAGCCCTCCATTTGCAAACTCTTCGGCCGCCGCAAGCAGAATGCGGCGCCGCGTGCCTTCAGGATCTCTTTTGATTTTCGGCTGATTCATGGTGGCATCGTCTTCGTGAGCCGCGTTATCCGGATCGCGCCGCCGGCCTCTCCTCGGGCCTTGCACCGACAGCACTGAACGGGCTGGTTGGGGGAACACCCTTATGCGGTCTTTCGAAAAAGCGCTTCGATTATGGCACATGGATTGCGGATGGCAATCGGGGAAATCGGCGATAATGTGCTATTTAGTTCAAGCTACGCGGCCGCAAGGCAAGCACCAACGTTGTGACCGTGATCGACTCCAAAACACTCGCAGACCGCATCGAGGATCTGCTGCCCCAAACGCAATGCACCAAGTGCGGCTATCCGGCGTGCCGTCCGTATGCCGAAGCCGTCGCCAATGGCGAAGCCAACTACAACCAGTGTCCGCCGGGCGGCGCCGAAGGCATCGCCCGCCTCGCCGCACTGCTCGGCAAACCGGTGATTCCGCTCAATTCCGCCAACGGTGTCGAACGGCCCCGTCCGTTGGCGGTTATCGACGAACAAGTTTGCATCGGCTGCACGCTGTGCATGCAGGCCTGTCCGGTCGATGCAATAGTTGGCGCACCGAAACAGATGCATACGGTGATTGCCGAGCTCTGTACCGGTTGCGACCTATGCGTGCCGCCCTGCCCGGTCGATTGCATCGCAATGCCGTCTGTCACGGGCGAGGCAACCGGATGGGACGCATGGAGCGAGGACCAGGCCGACGCCGCTCGCGAACGTCACAACCGGCGTGAAGCCCGCCTCGCTCGCGAACGCGAAGCGGCCGAAGCGCGTGCTGCAGCGCGGCGAGCGGCCAGCAGCACGCCCGCTCAAGCAAGGGAAACCGGTGCCTCGGCAACACCCACTGTGCCCGCAACGGACTCCGCTGAAGCGAAAAAACGCGCGATCATCCAGGCCGCGCTCGAGCGTGCGCGTCAGAAGAAGGAAGAGTTGGCCGCCAAGGGCCAGGGCCCGCAAAATACGGAGCGCGTCAGCGCCGACGTGCAGGCGCAGATCGATGCCGCCGAAGCACGCCGCCGCCGTCTCGGACTCGCCGCGGACAACACCGCGGGTAACAGTGATATTCCGCCAACGAAGCGCTAACCCTTGACTCTACGCTGCGCATGAACGCGAACAAACGCCGCGCCATCTACGAGACGCTTCAGAGTCTCAACCCGCATCCCACGACCGAACTCGAGTACACCACACCGTTCGAACTGCTGATTGCCGTGCTGCTGTCGGCGCAGGCCACCGACGTCTCGGTGAACAAGGCGATGCGCAAGATGTTCCCGGTCGCGAACACGCCGCAGAAAGTGTTCGATCTCGGTGAAGAAGGGGTTGCCGGCTACATCAAGACGATTGGCCTGTATCGGACCAAGGCGAAGAATGTGATCGCAACCTGCCGCATTCTGCTCGACCAGTACGGCGGCGAAGTGCCGGAGGATCGTGAAGCGCTCGAAAGCTTGCCGGGGGTCGGCCGTAAAACGGCGAACGTGATCCTGAATACGGCGTTCGGTCATCCGACCATCGCCGTCGATACGCACATCTTTCGGGTTGCGAATCGAACCGGGCTCGCGCCAGGCAAAGACGTGCGCGCGGTCGAAGCAGCGCTGGAGAAATTCACGCCCGCCGAGTTCAAGCAGGATGCTCACCACTGGCTGATTCTGCACGGCCGCTACGTATGCAAAGCGCGCCGGCCGGAATGCTGGCATTGCGTGATCGAGCCACTGTGCGAATTCCGGCCCAAGACGCCGCCGCCGGATCTTTGAGGGCGGTGCCATTCGGCGAGCGCACGAGAGGACGCCGCATCGCCGTGGCGTGTTTGTATGTTGCATACGTTGCACGCACCAAGAAGCGCCCGCAGCCTGCGCCGCGCTCCGTTCCGCTGACGCGCCGCCAGCAAGCCGGCCTGCCTCGGCGTAAAATCACCCCCTTCCAATCCGCCTCACCCCAACACACCGCTCCCACGATGTTCAATCCCAGCCGCGACGAAGTCCGCCAATTTTTCACCGACACCTGGCGCAAACAGCGTCAAGGCGAGATTCTGACGCCGCTCGAAGCGATCGCTGCCGACTGGATCGTCGAGCATCCGGAATATCACGCCGACTTAACCAGCACGGAAGCCGCCCAGGCGCAGGACTACTCGCCCGAACGCGGCCAGACCAACCCGTTCCTGCATCTGTCGATGCATCTGGCGATCACCGAACAGTTGTCGATCGACCAGCCACCGGGCATCCGCGCGGCGCACGAACGGCTCGCCGCCCGCCTCGGCTCGACCCACGAGGCGCAGCACGCGATCATGGACTGCCTCGGCGAAACCATCTGGGAAGCCCAGCGCACCGGCACCCCGCCGGACACGGACGCTTACTTGCAGCGTATCGAGCAACGCGCCACGCGGGACTGAAGCGACCCAGCGGGCTCAGCGGGCTCAGCGGGCTCAGCGGTTAGCATGCTGCCCGACCCCGCTCCCGGCACCAAACCCCAGCCTCAAAAGCACAACACCCCGCCGAAGCGGGGTGTCGTTCAATCTGAAAGCAGCGCAAAAACGGCGGGACGCGATTACTTCTTCTGCACCAGAGCGCCGTCCAACGATTCGATGTAGGCCGCGATGTCTTTCATGTCGCTTGGCGACAGGCTTTGCACCTGCGCCTGCATGATCGCGTTGTTGCGACCGAGGTGCGGGTTGCCGTTGCCCATCTGGTACTGGCGCAGCGCCCAGTAGACGTAGTCGGCATGCTGACCGGCGAGCTTCGGATATTCCGGGCTCACAGGATTGTTCAGGTTGACGCCATGGCAAGCCGCGCAGTTGTGGTTGCTGGCCAGCACCTTGCCGTTGCCGGCGTCAGCGGCGTGCGCCACATTCGCTGCAACCAGACCGATGACTGCCACCGACGCGCATGCAGCCTTGAACACCGTATGAAGTGCCTGTTGGGGCTTATTCATGAATTCTCCTATCCCGCGAATATAAATAGCTGAGTGACCGGTTGGATGACCGCAGCCGATCACTTGTCGGGATTGCTCTTCGAAGAGGAATTTTGCGCTGCGTAGTAGGCAGCGATGTCGGCGATGTCCTGATCCGACAGCGACGTGGTGATCGCGCGCATCGTTTCGAAATGGCGGTCGCCCTTCTTGTAGGCGTGCAACGCGTTTTCGAGGTACGCCTGATTCTGGCCGCCAAGCATGGGCACGCGGTAGACCTCAGGGTAAGCCGTGCGGTATTCAGGGATGCCGTGGCAGCCAATACACATCGCGACCTTGCCTTGGCCCGCCTTCGCGTTGCCGACGACATCCGCTGCCTGCGCACTGGCCGCATAGCCCGCGAGCACCGACAGCGCTGCGATCACGACGTGTTTGCCGACGAATTTATTCATAGCATGTAACCTGGCTTGAGGGGAAACGGGCGCCCGAAAAGGCAACGGCCCGCGCCGTTATTCTTATAGGGTAGCCACGCAGGCCAAAAAAATCGGGCTAATTGTACCGCGACGCCGCGCCGAACGTCCACCGCGCGGGGCCAGCGGCGCATCCGGCCGCCGCAAAACCACAGCTAGCGCCATTTTTGCTCCGCCGCGCCTGTTCCGCATGGCTTTGTGCCAACCACCGCGATCCGGCCGGTCTTGCCCACAACGCCCGGCGCGCCCGCCCACCGGGCACGCCGGGCGAGTACGGGCCGCTCGCGAGCGCCGCATGGGCGCCCGCTTCGGCGTCCGACACTGCGGGTGAAACCATACGCGAGCCCGTTTCAGCGCAACAGGCCTTCTGACTTATACTGGGTTTTTTCCCAAAAAAGAGCATCTCGCCATGCGTTTTGAAGGCTCATCGCAGTACGTCGCCACCGACGACCTCAAGCTCGCGGTCAACGCCGCGATGACGCTGAAGCGCCCGTTGCTGATCAAGGGCGAACCCGGCACCGGCAAAACCATGCTCGCCGAAGAGGTCGCCGCCGCGCTCGGCATGCCGCTGCTGCAATGGCATATCAAGTCCACCACCAAGGCCCAGCAAGGCCTGTACGAGTACGACGCGGTGTCGCGCCTGCGTGACTCGCAACTCGGCGACGAGCGCGTCAAGGACATCCGCAACTACATCGTCAAGGGCGTGTTGTGGCAGGCGTTCGAGTCGGACGAGCAGACGGTGCTCCTGATCGACGAGATCGACAAGGCCGACATCGAATTCCCGAACGACCTGCTGCGCGAACTCGACCGCATGGAGTTCTACGTGTATGAGACCCACGAGCTGATTCGCGCGAAACAGCGCCCGCTCGTGATCATCACGTCGAACAACGAGAAGGAGCTGCCCGACGCGTTCCTGCGCCGCTGCTTTTTCCACTACATCAAGTTCCCCGACCCGGTGACGATGCAGCAGATCGTCGAGGTGCACTACCCCGGCATCAAGAAGGAACTGCTCGCCGCGGCCATGCAGAGCTTCTTCGAGTTGCGCAACGTCGCCGGTCTGAAGAAGAAACCGTCCACGTCGGAACTGCTCGACTGGCTGAAGCTGCTGCTCGCCGAAGACATTCCCCCCGAAGCGCTACGCTCGTCCGACCAGAAGCAGATCATCCCGCCGCTGCACGGCGCGCTCTTGAAGAACGAGCAGGACGTGAGCCTGTTCGAGCGGCTGATCTTCATGAACCGCAACAACCGTTAAGACCATTCGTACCGTGAACGCGCCGTCGATGAGCATAGCGAGGAGCACGCCGAGCGGCGCAGCGGTGCGCCCTCTGACGCGCTTACGGATGACCGCACCGCACACCTCACTGAGGATCGCACTGCGGACCGCACTCCCCCGCACGCCAGACGCCGCCGAGGACACAGCATGCTGATCGACTTCTTCTACTCGCTGCGCGCCGCCAAACTGCCGGTGTCGGTGAAGGAATACCTGACGCTGCTCGAGGCGCTGAAAGCCAATGTGATCGCGCCGTCGCTCGACGAGTTCTACTATCTCGCGCGCATCACGCTGGTCAAGGACGAGCAGTATTTCGACAAGTTCGACCAGGCGTTCGGCGCGTATTTCAACGGCGTCGCGCAAGCCTCGGAGCTCGCTTTCGACGTCCCGCTCGACTGGCTGAAGAAGAAGCTGCAACGCGATCTGTCGCCCGAAGAAAAGGCGCAGATCGAAGCGATGGGCGGCCTCGACAAGCTGATGGAGCGCCTGAAAGAACTGTTCGACGAACAGAAAGAGCGCCACGAAGGCGGCAACAAATGGATCGGCACGGGCGGCACCTCGCCGTTCGGCAACGGTGGCTATAACCCTGAGGGCGTGCGCATCGGCGGCGACGCGGCGGGCAATCGCACGGCGGTGAAGGTGTGGGAAGCGCGCGCCTATCGCGACTACGACGACCAGGTCGAAATCGGCACGCGCAACATCAAGGTTGCGCTGCGCCGCCTGCGCCGTTTCGCCCGCGAAGGCGCGGCCGAAGAGCTCGATCTGCCCGACACGATCCGCAGCACCGCGGCAAACGCCGGCTGGCTCGACCTGAAGATGGTGCCAGAGCGGCACAACAAGGTGAAAGTGCTGATGCTGCTCGACGTGGGCGGCTCGATGGACGATCACATCAAGCGCACCGAAGAGCTCTTTTCCGCCGCCAAGGCCGAATTCAAGCATCTCGAGTTTTATTACTTCCACAACTGTGTGTACGACTTCCTGTGGAAGAACAATCGCCGTCGTCATGCCGAGCGCATGCCGACGTGGGACCTGCTGCACAAGTTCACACCCGACTACAAACTGATCTTCGTCGGCGACGCGACCATGAGCCCGTACGAAGTGCTGCAACCGGGCGGCTCGGTCGAATACAACAACGCCGAAGCCGGCGCCGTGTGGCTGCGCCGCCTCGCCGATCATTTCCCGCATTACGCGTGGCTCAATCCGGAGCCGGAAGGTTTGTGGGCGTACCGGCAGTCGGTCAGCGCGATCCGGGAAGTGCTCGGTCACCGCATGTATCCGCTCACCCTCGCCGGACTCGAAACGGCGATGCGCATGTTGAGCAAATAATCCGGTCACGTTTTCACTCCAACTATAAGAAAGCTTCAGCATGAATCCGTCTTCATCGCCCGATTTGTCCCCTGTCAACGCACACCCCGGGCGGCTCAGACCGTTTGCCGATACGTCGTTGTCCGCCCTCGTCGCCGGCTTCGTCGCGATGATGACGGGCTATACCAGCTCGCTTGTGCTGATGTTCCAGGCAGGCCAGGCCGCACATCTCACCGATGCGCAGATTTCGTCGTGGATCTGGGCGCTGTCGATCGGCATGGCCGTCTGCACCATCGGCCTCTCGCTGCGCTTTCGCGCGCCGATCGTGATTGCATGGTCGACGCCCGGCGCGGCGCTGCTGGTGTCGTCGCTGCCGCATGTGGCCTACCCTGAGGCGATCGGCGCGTTCATCGTCTGCGCGGTGTTGCTGACGGTGGTCGGCCTGACCGGCTGGTTCGATACGCTGATGAAGAAAATCCCGGCAGGCATCGCCTCGGCATTGCTGGCGGGCATTCTGTTCGAGATCGGCATCGAGATTTTCCGCGCGGCGCAGTTCCAGACCGCGCTCGTGCTGACGATGTTCTTCACCTATCTGATCGTCAAACGCCTCGCGCCGCGCTATGCGATTGTGACGACGCTGATCGTCGGCACGGCCGCCGCCGGTGCGCTCGGGCTGCTCGACTTCAGTCGCTTTCACGTCGCGCTCGCGCATCCGGTGTTCACGATGCCGGTGTTTTCGGTCGCGGCGAGCATTAGCATCGGCATTCCGCTGTTTGTCGTTGCGATGGCGTCGCAGAACGTGCCGGGGATCGCCGTGCTGCGCGCGGACGGCTACACCACGCCTTCCGCGCCGCTGATTTCGACAACGGGCATCGCCTCGCTGCTGCTCGCGCCGTTCGGCTCGCACGGCATCAATCTTGCGGCTATTACGGCGGCGATCTGTACCGGCCCCGAAGCGCACGAAAATCGCGACAAACGTTACACCGCAGCGGTCTGGTGCGGTATTTTCTATCTGATCGCCGGGATTTTCGGTGCAACCATCGCCGCGCTGTTCGCCGCCTTGCCGAAGGCGCTGGTGGTTTCCGTCGCAGCGCTGGCGCTGTTCGGCTCGATCATGAGCGGCCTCGCCAACGCGATGCAGGACCTGAAGCAGCGCGAGGCGGCGCTGGTGACGTTCATGGTGACGGCCTCGGGCCTCACGCTGCTGTCGATCGGCTCGGCGTTCTGGGGGCTGGTGGCGGGCGTGCTGACGCAACTGGTGCTGAACGCCCGGCGCGGCTGAATCGTCGGCCGAAATTGGCGGGCGGCACATTGTCGACGGCGAATCGGTGTCAGAAGTCGACGCCGGGAGTCAATGGACGTCGGTGCCAGAAGTCGATGCCAGAGGCCGTTGCCTGAAACCGGCACCGAAAGCCGTCACCCAAAATCCGTGTGAACGGATCACCGCGGGCAAGTGTCAATACTGCATCAGGCGATCCGCCATAGAATAGAAGCATCCGGCAGCGCTTTCCGTCAAAATTTCCCGGCAACATGGCGGACGAACGCTGCAGCGTGACCCGCGGCCGCCGGAACTGTTTTGTCTTTTCCGTCCGGTGGCGACCTCATTTCTCCTGAACCACGGCGCACGCGCCATGAAGGCTCGAACATGACAACCGCACTCGATCAACTCAAGCAATACACCACTGTCGTGGCCGATACCGGCGACTTCCAGCAGCTTGCCCAGTACAAGCCGCAGGACGCGACCACCAATCCGTCGCTGATTCTGAAGGCCGTCCAGAAAGACGACTACAAGCCGCTGCTCGAAAAGACCGTGAAAGCGCACGCGTCGAAGCCGGTCGCCGCGATCATCGACCAGTTGCTGATCGCCTTCGGCACCGAAATTCTCAAGATCATCCCGGGTCGTGTGTCGACCGAAGTGGATGCACGCCTGTCGTTCGACACCGAAGCGTCGATCGCCAAGGGCCGTGAGCTGATCGCCCTGTACAAAGATCACGGCATCGGCCGCGAACGCGTGCTGATCAAGCTGGCCTCCACGTGGGAAGGCGTCCGCGCGGCCGAAGTGCTGCAGAAGGAAGGCATCCACTGCAACATGACGCTGCTGTTCTCGCTTGCGCAGGCTGCCGCCTGTGCCGAAGCGGGCGCGCAACTGATCTCGCCGTTCGTCGGCCGCATCTACGACTGGTACAAGAAGAACGCCGGCAGCGCGTGGGACGAAGCGAAAGACGGCGGCGCCAACGATCCTGGCGTCAAATCGGTGCGCCGCATTTATGCGTACTACAAGAAGTTCGGCTACAAGACCGAGGTGATGGGCGCGAGCTTCCGCACCCCGGGCCAGATTCTGGAACTGGCCGGCTGTGATCTGCTGACCATTAGCCCGGATCTGCTGCAAAAGCTGCAGGAGAGCACCGAGAAGGTCGAGCGCAAGCTGTCGCCTGAAATGGGCAACGGCGCAGATATCGAACGCGTGCCGGTCGACGAATCGTCGTTCCGTTTCCTCGTCAACGACGAAGCCATGGCGACCGAAAAGCTCGCTGAAGGTATCCGCGCGTTTGCGGCAGACGCCGTCAAGCTGGAAAAGCTGATCGAAGCGTTGCGTTAAAGCCCACTGCCGTATAGCTTAAGCACGCGGTCAAACATGCGGCCCTGAGCCTTTCCGGTTCAGGGCCGCATGCCGTTTACCGAGTCGGGTTGGAAGCGCCCCGCGCCGCAGCGCCTTGCTGCTTGCTGCCCGCCGCTTGTCGCTTGTCGCTTGTCGCTTGCTGCTTGCTGCCCGCCGCTTGTCGCTTGTCGCTTGTCGCTTGTCGCTTGTCGCTTGTCGCTTGTCGCTTGTCGCTTGTCGCTTGTCGCTTGTCGCTTGTCGCTTGTCGCTTGTCGCTTGTCGCTTGCCGCTTGCCGCTTGCCGCTTGCCGCTTGCCGCTTGCCGCTTGCCGCTTGCCGCTTGCCGCTTGCCGCTTGCCGCTTGCCGCTTGCCGCTTGCCGCTTGCCGCTTGCCGCTTGCCGCTTGCCGCTTGCCGCTTGCCGCCGACACAATGTCACAATCGCCGCCCCAACGGACGACTACAATCGTCTGCACGCCCGCTCTCCCTCGCTGCCATTTGCCGAAGGAACGCGGCGCCGCTGACCCATATTCCGGGAGACGATCATGTACGTTCAGCCTTACGTATTTTTCAACGGGCGTTGTGAAGAAGCGCTCAAGTACTACACCGAGAAGCTTGGCGCCGAGGTATTGCTACTGATGCGCTATAAGGACGCGCCGCCGAACCCCGACCCGCAGAACCAGCCGCGGCCCGGCCTGGAAGAAAAGATCATGCACGCCACGATCAAGCTCGGCTCGACCAACTGGATGGCCTCCGACGGCCACTGCGACCCCCAGGCGACGTTCAGCGGCTTCAGCCTCTCCCTGACGGCAGACGATGTCGAGTCGGGCGAGAAATATTTCAACGCGCTGGCCGACGGCGGGTCCGTGACGATGCCGTGGCAAGCCACTTTCTGGAGCAAGGGCTTCGGGATGGTGGTGGACCGCTTCGGTCTCGCGTGGATGGTGACGATACCAGACGCCTGAGCGCGTTACGCATGGCGGCTTCGGCGGTTGCGGGTTCGGCGGTTGCGGCTTCGGCGGTTGCCGCTGCGGTGGTCTGCCTACGCGATCGTCGTAACCATGCAGCAGCCATGCTGTATGTAGCCGCAGCCTGTCAGGCCGCCACGCCGCCTCACCCGGCCAAAGTGAAGAGCTAAGCCTTCAGCGAAGTGCGCGAATGCCGCTCGATGTTCCAGTTCGGCTCAGTCTCCAGCAGCAAAGCGCGCAGCCGGTCCACCTGTTCAGCAAGCCGCTGCCCGAGCCAATACGGCCCTTGCAAGTCGGGCGGCAAGTTAAATGCCGCATCGCCGCACGCCGGTGCGAGCGGTGACGCGGCCGGAATGCCGAAGTGCGTCGCGCGGCCAAAGCGCAAGCCGCGCGCCATCGCAAGCAGAATGGCGCGCACAGCGTGCACCTCGACGCCGCACTCCCGCGCATACGCAGCGCGCGCCGCAGCATCGGCGCGCATCAGCGGACCGGTCGCCAGCAATTCCAGCGAACTGAGCACAGACCGATGCAGCCGCTGAATCTCGTCGAGCTTAGCCTGCGGCACATCGATCTCCTTCGCCACCGAAGGCATCAGCGAGCGCAACTGAACCAGCCGCTTGTTGATCGCGAGGAAGCGTTGCACCTGCTCGTCCTCGCTGATCGTCTCCCCTTCCAGCAAACGGCTGTAGATCCGCGCGCAGTCGCGCAAATTGGCGGCAATCCCATAGCGCCACGAATAAGTCGCGTGCAGCGGCAACGCGAACGAAAACGCCAACGCGATCACAATGCCGATCAGCACGTTCAGCGTGCGCCATAGGCCGACGTCGATCAGATTGTCGCCATGTCCCGCGACGATGCACATCGTGATCGCCGTCAGCAGGCCGATATACCCCGACGAACCGATAGCGAACCACGCGCAGACCCCCGCGACGATCGCCATCAGTACATAGGTGAGCGGTAGCGAGCCGGTCAGATTCTGCGTCAGGATGAGCAGAAGCCCGATCGCCGCGCCGAGCAGGGTTCCCGCCGCCCGGTCGGCGGCCTTCTTGCGGATATTGCCGTGATGCTGCAAGCCGCCGATCACCACCAGCAGGGTCACCGACGACCAGATGCCGTGGGGAATGTCGATCCCGGTGGTGGCGAGAATCGACACCAGCATCGCGACGCCGACGCGCAGGCTATGCAGCACCTTCGCGTGGCGATAGCGGTAGTACGGCGACGTGATCGTTCGGACCATACGGCTAATGGCCGAGCGGCGGACAATTACACGGCGGGAATCGGCAGAAGCCATAGCTCGCGCGACGGACGCTTTGAAGGACGGTTCCGCTATCCTGCCCTGGAGTGCCCCGGAAAGACAAACGCCCGCAAACTTTAATCTGCGGGCGTTGCTTTTTCAGGCGGGACGGAACGGCTGACTTAGCCTTCGACCACGTCCAGATAATCTTCCGGACGAGTACGGTCCTCGGCACGCTGCATGCCGAACATCCGCACCAGCAGGCTCACCACCACCGAGACCACCAGGTTGACGATCAGCGACCACACCGCTGCATAGCCGGGGATCGCCATGCCGAACAGGTGGATCGTGAAGATCGAGCCCGCCAGCTTCAGCGAAATCGCCATCCACGTGCCCGTTGCGATGCCGACCGCCCAGCCGATCAGGAGGCCGCGGTAGTCGAGCACACGCGTGTAGAGACCCAGCACGATGGCCGGCAGCGTCTGGATGATCCAGATACCGCCCAGCAACTGCAGCTGGATCGCGTACGTCAACGGCAGGCCAAGAATGAACGCGACCGCGCCGACCTTGACGATCAGCGAGACCAGCTTCGCGACATTGGTCTCCTGCTCGTTCGTCATGTTGCGGTTGACGAACTCCTTGTGGATGTTGCGCGTGTACAGGTTCGCGGCCGCGATCGACATGATCGCCGCCGGCACCAGCGCGCCGATGCCGATCGCCGCGAACGCCACACCGACAAACCACGACGGGAAGAAGTGCAGGAACAGCGCCGGCACCGCGAAGTTCGGGCCGAACGCCTTGAAGTACGGCGCGAATTCCGGCATGTCCTTCACGCCCGAGGCCAAAGCCATGAAGCCCAGCAGCGCGAGTAGACCGAGCACCAGCGAGTAAGCCGGCAGCATCGCCATATTGCGGCGGATCGTGTTACCCGACTTCGACGACAGCACCGCGGTGATCGAGTGCGGGTACAGGAACAACGCGAGCGCCGAGCCGACCGCAAGCGTCGCGTACGCGCTGTAGCCGTTCAGGCTCGACACGTCCGGCGCCTTCAGCAGCAGCTTGGCCGGCGGCACTACGCTGAAGATGTGACCGAAGCCGCCCAGTTGCGGCGGAATCACGATGATCGCGGCAAAGATCACGATATAGATCAGCACGTCCTTGACGACCGCGATCATGGCCGGCGCGCGCAGGCCCGACGTGTACGTGTACGCCGCCAGAATCGCGAAGGCGATGATCAGCGGCAGATCGCCGACGAAGCCCTTGGTGTCGAAACCCAACGCGCCGATCACCACTTCGATACCGACCAGTTGCAGCGCGATGTACGGCATCGTCGCGACAATACCGGTCACGGCAATCGCCAGCGCAAGCATGCGGCTGCCGTAGCGAGCCGAGACGAAGTCGGCCGATGTCACGTAGCCCTGACGTTTGGCAATGCTCCACAGTTTCGGGAACACGACGAACGCGAACGGATAGATCAGGATCGTGTACGGCAGCGCAAAGAAGCCCGTTGCGCCCGCACCGAACACCAGCGCCGGCACGGCGATGAAGGTGTAGGCGGTGTACAGGTCGCCGCCCAGCAGGAACCACGTGACGATGGTGCCGAAGCGCCGGCCGCCGAGGCCCCACTCTTCCAGATGGGCCAGGTCGCCCTTGCGCCAGTGGGCCGCGACAAAGCCAAGAATGGTAACGCCGATGAAAAACAGGACGAAGACGAAGGTTGCGGTGGCGTTCATTATTTTGCGCCCCCTTGCGAGCTGCCCGGTTTGCCCACTGAGCGGGTCTTGGTCTTGAAGTACACGAGCGCCGTGATAACCGCGCTGATCAGCACCCACAGGAGCTGGTACCAGTAGAAGAACGGAAAATCGAACAACTGCGGTTCGACCTTGTTATATGACGGCACCCAGATCATTGCGATCCAGGGCAACAGCAGCAACCAGAGCCAGTGCTTGCTGGCCTTGTTCGCGTCGGCGTCGTGAGCCATGACGTCTCCTCTTCCCTATTATTGAAATGTTGGCCCGTGTTTTGACGGGTGGTGGATCCCACAGCGGATGGCCACGGGCGCCCCGAAAGCTTCGAAAGAGTATAGGAGCGGCGAACGTCCGGTCAAGCAGGGACGACCCGAGGCGGGATGTGCTTCTGAGGCAGGTGGGCTGGTGCTTCGAGGGGGCGGGACAAGGCTTCGCCGCGGGACGCGATACTGGTGCGGCGGCAGGACACAAGCCTCAGGCCGGGCGCCCTATGCCTCGCTCGCAGATGAGCCCTCACGCGCGACGTCGATAGGCTGCGCGATGGGCGATGCGCGATGGGTTGTGACGCTGAGGACCGTCGCGTGGGCGCAACGGCAAGATTAGACTTTTGTACTGCGGCGGGTACGGCCTAAAGGGAGAAGCGGCTGTGCACAGCGCTAGACGGCTCCGGCGCCAGTTGGATCGACACGGTTGATTCTGTTGGAGCGCCGGTCTTGCCGCTGAGGCCATCCGGCAGCGCTTCGCCCGGCGCGGACACTTACAGCACGGCGGCAGCAGGCTTTTCGATCTGTGCAAGCGGGCCGGCTTGCCCGGCCCGACTGCTTCACTCATCAGATCGAGAACGAGCCTTCCTTCTGCCCGGTCGATTCTTGCAGACCCTTGATCCACTTGCGTGCCGGCAAGCCCAGTTCCGTTTCGATCAACTTTGCGCGCGCTTGCAACGCCGTGAACGGCACGTCGAGCGCCGGGCCCGAGAAGGCGATCGCGATCCGGTTGCCGTCATGAACTTCCGGCAACGCAACGACGCGGCCGTCGAACGCTTCGTTCAAACGCTTCATGTTCCGCACGAAGCTCGGATGGTCGCCGAACAGGTTGATCGTCACCACGCCCGCTTCGGTCAGACATGCGCGCACTGCGCGGTAGAAGCCAACGCTGTCGAGCACCGGGCCACGCGCGGTTGCGTCATACACATCGATTTGCAGCGCGCCGATCGTGCCGTGGTTAGCGCGGTCGTTGACGAAGTCCCATGCGTCCATTTCGTGCACGGTCAGACGTGCGTCGTCGTGCGGCAGTTCGAACATCGTGCGCGCGGCCACGACCACCGCCGGGTTCACTTCGACCGCCTCGACCTTCGCGTGCTTCAGGAAGCGGTGCGCAAACTTGGTCAGCGCCGCAGCGCCCAGACCGAGTTGCACGATCCGCTTGGGCGTTTCGATGAACAGCAGCCAGGCCATCATCTGCTGCGCGTATTCGAGTTCGATGTGATCCGGTTTGCGCAGACGCATCGCGCCTTGCACCCATTCCGTGCCGAAATGCAGGAAGCGCACGCCGCCCTCTTCCGAGAATGTGACCGGCGCGAAACGCGGCTTGCGCGGCGCTTCGATTTGCGGCGCGTCGTGCAGGTCGTCGTCGTGCAGCGTGCGCTTTTTGTTGCGCACTACTTTCTGTTTGCTGCCGGCGGCGTCAGCGTCTTGATTGCGGAAGGCACGCGCTTCAGCCGAAGCACGCTTGATCAATTTCGTCATGTAAGGATGTCGCGCCAGAGGCACAATTTTTGGTCGAACGAGAGCATAGCATTCGCCGGACTCGACGAAGGCAATACGAGGGTGGCGTAACCGGCTTCACCGATCACCGGCGCAAAGCGGCCCGCCGTCTTGCCGTTGAAGCAGACTTTGGCAAGCTTCGGCGCGTGGGCACGCAGCGAAGCGAAATCGTTGGGGCTGGCGTTGCGGATTGCCGCGTCGAGACTGCCTTCGCGCTCGCAGGCGGCGAGCACGTCCCACACGCCGATGCCGTGCGATAGCACGCGGCGCAAACGCTCTTCATAGGCGAGCTCGGGAAGCGGTTCGTCGAGTACCGTGCCGAGCAGACGCCAGAACTGGTTGCGCGGATGCGCGTAATACTGCGTCGCCACGAGCGATGCCTCGCCGGGAAAAGTACCGAGTATCAGCGTATGCGTATCCGCCGCGACGACGGGGGGAAAGCCGCGCAGCATCAGCGCTTCACCTTGCTGTCTGATGCCGGAGCGTGCCCGGCTTCACGCGCGCCCTGTTCGGCATGATTTTCGGGCTCCGCACGCGGTGCGCCATGAGCGCGCGACACCGTATGCTCGAGCGGCCGGCCATGTTCCCGCACATGGGTGCGCTGCGGCGCCTGCGCCGACACCGTGTGCGCAGACGATCTGCTCGCCGTAGACGCCAGATGCGCCCACAGCGCGGGCAACATGCATTCAGTCACCATCAACGGCGCACCGTGGCGCTCGAACACCGAGCGGCGCGCGACCAGCGCATGCGGCGACGTTGTGCCGATCTCCTGCACGGCCAGTCGATACAGCGGATGGCGCGCGGTCAACCTGCGGCTCACCAGCGACGAACGCGCGACGCTGCTATCGCTGTAGAGCAACTCGGCGAGTGGCCGGGTGCGCAGCCGGCGCGTGGCCTGCCATACGCCGACGCTTGCGGCCAGCGGCGCGACACTATGCGCCGCGACAAACGGCACACCGTCGACCGACAACACCACTTCCCGAACCCACACCGGCGCGCGCGGCGCGAGGCCGAGCGCGGCGTGCTCGTCGGTCCACGGCAGCGCGATGGCTTCGCGCGTGACGCGCACCGCGACCGCGCCAAGCGTGCGCAGATGCGCGGTCAATGAACCACCGCGCGTCAGCCAGTCTTTCTGGGCGGCGCTAAAACCGGGTAAGGGACCGACACGCCAGTGGGCGTCGGCGGCATCGAAACGGATAGGCATGGTGTCGGATTATAACGGCGCGGCCGTCAGAGCATTGCCGACCTCGCACTACTCTCCCGTCAGGAAGTTCCATTGACAGCCCTTCGGATGCTGACCCGCCTCAATAAGATTGTCGATTTCAGATAGTTCCGATTCTCCCTCGCCAGCGACGCGCGTTACAACCTTCGTGCTTTACAAAGTCGGCGGCTCGCCTGCGATCGAAGGGCGCGCCATTTGATCGGATAGAGAAGGAGAAGAAGAGACATGAGAACGTTCCTCGGCACAACAGCATGCGCAATGTCGGTCCTGCTGATGGCGGGTTGCGCAACACCGCTCAACCGCGATACGGAAACGTCGCTGAATAAGGCGGTCGGCATCGAGGTGGCGCCGGTCGCCGGTGGTGTATCGGTGAAGCTGCCGGAGGCCGCGCTGTTCGAATTCGGTAAATCCGAAGTACGCGGCGACGCGGCCATGGTGATCAACCGCTCCGCTGTGTTGCTCAAACGCAGCAAGAAGCCGATCGTGGTGGAGGGATACACCGATAACGTCGGCACGCTCGAATATAACCAGCAACTCTCGGAAGAGCGCGCTATTGCGGTAGGGTATGCGCTGGTGGCACGCGGCGTGACGACGGAGCGCATTCGCACTAAGGGCTACGCGTATAACAACCCCGTGGCGAGCAACGATACGGCCGACGGGCGCGCGTTGAACCGGCGCACGGAGATTTTGGTGCGCGGCGAGACGATGGATACGCTGATGGGGCGGAAGTAGGCATTCGCCACCTGATGCTGGTCTCGTAAAAACGCCCGTATCATGCGGGCGTTTTTACGTGTGCGTTCTTATAGATGTGACCTTCCAGTTTCAGCGCGATTCGCGCGAACAACTATCGCGCGCTTAACATCGCCTGCAAACGGGCCGCCACCCGCTCGACCACCGCCCCCCACTCTCCCGGCTGCGGCTGCCTGAACAGCTCGACAGAGTCATACCAAGGCTGCACCTCCTGATTGCCCCAACACCAGTGCGACACGTGATCGAGCATCGCCAACACAGGACGCCCCAGCGCGCCACCGAGATGCAGCGGCGCACTGTCGATCGTCACGAGCGCATCGAGCGCGGTGAGGTGTGCCGCGACGTCATCGAAACCGGCTTCGTAGTGCCCGGTCAGATCGCAAAAGCGATGGCCCTGCGCAGTCACAGCCATCACATCGGCGCTGCGTCCTGGCGTCAGCGGATGGAACACGACATCGGGCTGCGCCAGTATCGGCGCCAGCGCCGCCAGCGGGATGGATCGCTTCGCGTCGCGCCGGTGTGTCGGACTGCCCGACCACACGAGACCGATATGCAGCTTTGCATCCGCAGCACACGCCGTTATCCGCTCGCGCCATCTCGCTACGTTGTTCGCATCGGCGTGCAGATAGGCCGCACCGCCAACCCGCTCAGGCCGCAAGCCGAGCACGGACGGTATGCTCATAATCGGCAATACGTAGTGTGGCTTGCCAAGTGGCCCGTCTTCGATAGACACGCAATCGGCGTAATAGCGAGCCAACAGCGGCTGCAATGCCCGGCGCACCGCAAGCACCAGTCGGCCGCCCTCGTCGCGCACCCGCGCCGCAAGCTCCGGGACGAATCGGACCATCTGGATGTCGTCGCCATTGCCCTGCTCGCTGTGCACGAGCAGCGTCTTGCCGGCGAGCGGCTCAGCCCGCCAGCGCGGCGCCATGCGTCCCATGACGGCCACCACGTTGTTCGCCTCGCGGTCGTCGCGCGTCAGGCGCGCCTCGAAGCGCGGCCATGCGCTCGCCCAGGCACCGCGCCGCAGCTCCAGGTCGGCCAGATCGACCGCCGCCTGCACCGTCGAAGAATCGAGCACGAGCGCCGCATGCAGTGCCGCTTCGCTCTCGTCGTAGCGCGCCTGCTCGGCGAGATACATGCCGGTTGCAGCCAATACGTCGGCGTTGCCGGGCGCGGCGGCATCGACGGCGCGCATGGTCGCCTCTGCCGCGGCTGCGTCGTTGCACTGCCATTGCGCGTGGCTCAATTGCCAGGCCATCTCGGCATCGGTCGGATTGCGCGCGAGCATCTCGCGACAAACACGTTCAACCGTCTGCCAATCGCGTATCTCCCGGAACGCCAACACGAGTTGCAACGGCAACGCGGGGTGGATCGACGGATCCAGCGCATAGGCCCGCAGCAACGCCTGGCGACGCTCGGCTCGCGCGCTCGCATCCGTTTGCGCTGCCAGCGAAATCGCCAGCCACCACGACGCACGCGCGTCCTGCGGCACGTGCCGCTCATACGCGCGCAGCATGTGCGCCGCCGCCGAATGCGCGCCGCAGTGATCGATCAACCAGACAATCCAGTCGATCGTCGCAGCATGCGGATGAGCAGCCACCGCTAGTTCGCTGTTGCGCTGCGCAGCCTCGGCATGGCCGAGTGCATCGGCGAAGAGCGCCAGCCGTGCATGACGCGCACCACTCGTCACGGCCTGCGCTTGCGATGCGCTGTGATAGGCCTCTTCGAAGCGGCCCGCGCTCGCGCACAAGTCCGCGTGCAACTGCGGCGTCACGCCTTGCGCAGCGAACTCGACGGCGCATCGCGCGGCGGCATCGAAGCCTTGCTCGCGCAAAATGGACAACAACAGATGAACAGGATCGGCGGCTTTCGCCAAGGCAGAGTCGGACATGGAAATACGAGGAGTGGGTCGCAACGCGGGGTTGCGTGGATGCGTCATCGCAGAAATAAGACTCAGTGCATAAGCAGCCTAAAGATTGCAAATAATCCTCTAAGCCTCTGAGTTTCGAACGCGCGAGCATAAGACAAATTGGCGCTTTTACATCTCATAAACCAATCTCAATTTATGATCGTTGAAGAGTTTTGATTAGTTAACCATAATTATTTTTCAGGCGATTTTTTCAGCAAGAAGCTTCGTCTGAATCGACAAAAAACACACAGGAGTAAAGGCTTGAATACGACGAACTCAAAAGAAACTTCCGACCGCATCGCTCATCTGGCCGCGGTCGTTTTGCGGCGCCCGGGCGCCTTGTATCAGGAAAAGGAACTTGCCGGTTCTGCGCTCGCGCAGCACCACACGTCTAAACAGACAAGCACGGCGATCGGCAGTCTCGCGGCGAAAGTACTGGCCGACCATCATTCCTGCATCGAGGCCAAGGAACTGGCCGGCTCCGTGCTTTCGCAAGTGCGTCATTTGCATGGGCAAGCGCCCGCACACTAAAACCTTGCCGCGGCGCAGCCAAGTACCTGCGCAAACGCTCCGCCGGACAGTTCGGCGGTGAGGCAATAGGATAAAAAAAATGCGCTGCCGAAGCAGCGCATTTTTCAAACACAAGCGTCAAAGCGACGCCGGTCCAAGCTCAATTTAAACTCGAAAACTCAACCCGCACGCGCCAACAACAACGCGTTGGTACGCTTCACAAAGCTAGCAGGATCTTCCAGCGCGCCACCTTCGGCAAGCAGCGCCTGATCGAACAGCAGATGGCACCAGTCGTCGAAATTCGCGCTGTCTGCATGCAAGCCCTTCACCAGCGCATGCTCCGGATTCACTTCGAGAATCGGGTGGAACGACGGCGCGTCCTGGCCGGCGGCCTTCAGCATGCGCTGCAGATAGCCGCTCATTTCGCCGTCGTCCGCCACGAGGCAGGACGGCGAATCGGTCAGGCGGAACGTCAAGCGCACGTCCTTGGCCTTGTCCTTCAGCGCTTCTTTCATCTTATCGACGAGCGGCTTGAACTCTTCGCCGACCTTCTCCTGCGCCTGCTTTTCTTCGTCATTCAGCGCGCCCAGATCGAGATCGCCACGCGCGACGCTTTGCAGCGGCTTGCCGTCGAATTCGTTCAGGAACGACAGCATCCATTCATCGACGCGATCGGTCAGCAGCAGCACTTCCACGCCCTTCTTGCGGAACACTTCAAGATGCGGGCTGTGGGTCGCGGCCTGCCAGGTGTCGGCAGTCACGTAATAGATCTTCGTTTGCTCGGGCTTCATCCGCGCGACGTAGTCGGCGAGCGACACGGTCTGCTCCGGCGATTCCGTATGGGTCGATGCAAAACGCACCAGCTTCGCAATACGCTCGCGATTGGCGAAGTCTTCGCCGATGCCTTCCTTCAGCACCTGACCGAATTCCTTCCAGAAGCCAGCGTATTTTTCCTTATCCGCGTCGTTCTCGGAGTTGGCCAATTCTTCGAGCATCGACAGCGAACGCTTGGTCACGCCTTCGCGGATCGCCTTCACATCGCGGCTTTCCTGCAGGATTTCGCGCGACACGTTCAACGGCAAATCAGCCGAATCGACTACGCCCTTCACGAAACGCAGATACGCCGGCAGGAGTTGCTCGGCGTCGTCCATGATAAACACGCGCTTGACGTACAGCTTCAGGCCGCCGCGATGATCGCGGTTGAACATATCAAACGGCGCATGCGTCGGCACGTACAGCAGTTGCGTGTATTCGCTGCGGCCTTCGACGCGGTTATGCGTCCACGTCAGCGGATCCTGATGATCGTGCGAGAGGTGCTGGTAGAACTGCTTGTACTGTTCTTCGGTGATGTCGTTCTTCGAACGGGTCCACAGCGCGCTCGCCTGGTTGACGGTCTCGTCCTCGTCCTTCGTGACCATCTCGCTCTTTTCGGCGTCCCACTCTTCCTTCGCCATCAGGATCGGCAGCGCGACGTGATCCGAGTACTTCTGGATGATCGACTTCAGACGATGCGACGACAGCAGTTCGTCTTCATCGGCACGCAGATGCAGCGTGATGGTCGTGCCGCGCGCGGCACGTTCGATCTGCTCCACCGCGAAATCGCCCTCGCCCGCGCTTTCCCAGCGCACGCCTTCCGAGGCCGGCAAGCCGGCGCGGCGTGTTTCGACCGTGATCTTGTCCGCGACGATGAAGCCCGAGTAGAAGCCCACGCCGAACTGGCCGATCAGCGCCGCATCTTTCTGCTGGTCGCCGGAGAGCTTGCCGAAGAATTCCTTGGTGCCCGAGCGCGCGATCGTGCCGAGGTTGGCGATCGCTTCGTCACGGCTCATGCCGATGCCGTTGTCGTCGAGCGTGATGGTGCGCGCGGCCTTGTCGTACGAGACGCGAATCCGCAGATTCGGATCGTTTTCGTACAGCGCGCTGTTTTCGATCGCTTCGAAGCGCAGCTTGTCGGCCGCGTCGGACGCGTTCGAAATCAGCTCGCGCAGAAAGATTTCCTTGTTGCTGTACAGCGAATGGATCATCAGGTGCAGAAGTTGTTTAACTTCTGCCTGAAAGCTCATGGTTTCTTGTGCCATGGTCGGACTTCCTCTCTGTTACGAATGGGGTTCTAGTCAGGTGCGACGCTGGGCCGCTGGCTGCTTCAGCCGCGGTCGGCGCTTTTTTGCACGCCAGCGGACTGGATCGCCGGCGCCGGACGCCGGACGCCGTGCAGCTGGGTTGTCCGCCTAAATTGGGGCAAGCCGGCACGCTTTCAAGAGGCGCGCCGCACAACACTGTCCAGATAGCGGCACAGGAACGTCGACAACTCAGGATCGCCGCAGTTGGCGATATTGAAGCGCATCCACGTGGTCGGCGACTGTTGCGGAGAAAACAGGCTCCCGGGCGTCAACAGAAAGCCGTCTTCGTGGCCGGCGGCCGCCAGCGCGCTCGCATCGACGCCGGTGTCGGCCCACAGAAACATGCCTGCCGTGGGCGTCAGGAACAGTTTCATGCCGGTCTTCTCGAGCATCCGCACGGATTTTTCGCGCACGCCGTCGAGCCGCGCGCGTAGCCGCTCGACATGCCGGCGATAGTGGCCCTCGGTGAGAATCTTGTAGAGCACGCGCTCGTTCAGTTCGGGGCTCGTCATGCCGACCAGCATTTTCTGATCGCTGACGGCCGTGGCCACCTCCGGCGCGCAGGCGATAAAACCCACGCGCAGATTGGGCGCGAGCGTCTTCGAAAAGCTGCCGAGGTAAATCACCCGCTTCAACTGGTCGAGGCTCGCGAGCCGCGTGCCGGGATTGCTCGGCGGGCACAGATCGCCGTAAATATCATCTTCGACGACGATGAAGTCGTAGGCCTCGGCGAGACGCAGAATGCGGAACGCCTGCGCGGCCGTGAGTGACGTGCCGGTGGGATTCTGCAGCACCGAATTGATCACCAGCATTTTCGGCCGCCACGTCTGCACGATCGACTCGAGCGCGTCGAGGTCCGGCCCATCCGGCGTGTACGGCATGCCAACCAACCGCGCGCCCTGCGACGCGAAGCGCCCGAACATCTGAAACCAGGCGGGATCGCCGACGATCACCGCATCGCCTGGCTTCACGTAAATCCGCGAAATCAGGTCAATTGCCTGGGTAATGCCGGAGACCATCACGATCTGATCCGGCGAAGCGCCGATTTCCAGCTCCTCCAGCCGCGTCTGCAATTGCTGGCGCAGCGGCAAAAAGCCCTGCGGCGTGCCGATGCCGAGCATCTGCGCGCCGCTTTGCCGGCCGAGCGTGCGCAGCGCGTTGGTGATCAGATCGCCGTCGAGCCAGCGCCCCGGCAGGTAGCCCAGACCCGGGCTGCGCTCGGGGCGCGCGCCCGTATGCAGCATATTGCGCAGCAGCCAGACGACGTCGATCGTGGCCGGCGCGGGCGCCGCTGCGGCGATCGTGTGGATCTCAGCCGTCGGCGCACCGCCCAATCGTTCACGCACATAGAAACCGGAACCGCGCCGCGACTCCAGATAGCCCTGCGCCACCAAGCGCTCGTACGCCTCGACCACGGTGAAGCGCGACACGCCCTTGTCCTGCGCCAGCTTGCGGATCGACGGCATGCGCATGCCGGGACGGAACACGCGCTCCTCGATGCGGCGGCGCGCCCACTGGACGAGCTGCTCGACCAGCGTCAGCGAGGCCGTATCGTGCGGGGTAGGAATCTGGGCAAGCGGGACGGACATAACGGGCTCCAACTGTACCGTAGAGTATTGAATCGATTGTACCGTTACTGTGCCGGTCGCCGCCGCTACATTCAAGGCTACATTTGAGATAAGCAACGGATGATGAAGCGGCTCGGGCGGCATGCATTGCACGCGAGCGGCACCGGACAAGACCAGCCCAAACGCCATCCGCCTGCCCCGCCGACCCGGCAAACGGTTATGCTTACGACCCCGGCAACGCTGCTGCCGCATCCGGCGCGCGTTCCGGCTTACCGCAGAAACCGTTTTCCTGATCCGCCATGACTGCCCATTCGCTCCGTCTCGATCACCTCGTGATTTCCGCCCGTACCCTCGACGAGGGCACGCAGTACGTTGCCGACACGCTCGGCGTCGCACCGGCCGGCGGCGGCACGCATCCGCTGATGCGCACGCACAATCGCCTGTTGAACCTGTGGGGCGGCGTGTATCTGGAGGTAATCGCGGTCGACCCGCAGGCCGCGGAACCCACGAAGGGTGCCGCGCCCCGTGCTCGCCTGTTCGCGCTCGACGACCCGGCGACGCAAGCGCGGCTCGAGAAAGGGCCGTACCTGTCGCACTGGGTCGCGCGAGTCGACCGCCCGAAGCGGCTCGCGGCGTGGCAGACGCAGTACCCGCAGCGCCTTGCACCGATCGTGCCGATGACGCGTGGCGATTTCAGCTGGGGGCTGTCGGTGCCTGACGACGGCGCGTTCCCCGCGTGGCAAGGCGCCGGCGACGGCGTGTTGCCGTCGCTGATCCAGTGGGACACGCCGCGGCATCCGTCGGCGGTATTGCCGGAAACAGACATTGCACTGAAAGCTTTGAAAGCAGCACATCCGCAAGCCGACGTGATTGCTGCGCAATTGCACTGGCTGGGCGCGGCGCACCTGATCGCACTCGAGGCCACAGAAGGCGCAGCGGCGCTCATCGCCGAATTTGAAACACCCGAGGGTCTACGGACCCTTAAATAAGCAGCGCGCGCGGGTCGCCAACTCGCGCGATAATTGCAGTTTTGACCGGTTCCAGAGATACCAGCAGAGGAGACCATGGACCAAAGCGACTTGAAAGCCCCCACGTGGCAACTGTCCGAACGCGCGCGCAAGCTCACGAGCTCGGCGATCCGCGAGATCCTGAAGGTCACGGAACGGCCCGAAGTCATTTCGTTCGCGGGCGGCCTGCCCTCGCCGGCGACTTTCCCGGCCGAACGCATGCGCGAAGCATCCGACCGCATTCTGCGCGACGCGCCCGCCGCGGCTTTGCAATACAGCGCGACTGAAGGCTACCTGCCGCTGCGCGAATGGATTGCCCAACGCTATTCGGTGAACGGCGCGCAGATTCGCCCTTCGCAGGTGCTGATCACGACCGGCTCGCAACAAGCGCTCGACCTGCTCGGCAAAGTGCTGGTGTGCCCGGACAGCCCCGTGCTGGTCGAAACGCCGACCTACCTCGGCGCGCTGCAATCGTTCTCGATGTACGAACCACGCTACGTGCAGGTGCCGACCGACGAGCAAGGCCTGATTCCCGAGGCGCTGACGCCCGAACTGACGGCCGGCGCACGCCTCTTGTACGCGCAACCGAACTTCCAGAATCCAACGGGCCGCCGCCTGCCGGTCGAGCGCCGCCGTGCATTGGCCGCGTTTGCGAAGACCGCACCGTTCCCGGTGATCGAAGACGATCCCTACGGCGCGCTCGACTACGCCGGTGAGCCGCTGCCCACCATGCTGTCGATGGCGCCGGATCACATCGTCCATCTCGGCTCGTTCTCGAAAGTGCTGGCGCCGGGCCTGCGGGTCGGCTACATCATTGCGCCCGAAGAGTTGATCTTCAAGCTCGTGCAGGCCAAGCAAGCCACCGATCTGCACACGCCGAGCTTCACGCAACGCATCGTGTACGAAGTGATCAAAGATGGCTTCCTCGACACGCACGTGCCGACCATTCGCGAGCTGTATCGCGACCAATGCGCGGCAATGCTCGCCTCGCTCGAACGCTACATGCCCGAAGGCGTAAGCTGGAACCGTCCGGAAGGCGGCATGTTCGTGTGGGTCAATCTGCCCGCACAGATCGACAGCATGAAGCTGCTCGAAGAAGCTGTCGCGCAGAACGTCGCATTCGTGCCAGGCGGTCCGTTCTTCGCGAGCGAAGCCCAGCACAACACGCTGCGCCTGTCGTTCGTGACGGTGCCGCCGGCCAAGATCGACGAAGGCGTATCGCGTCTCGCGGCGCTGATCCGCGCGAAGGTCTAAGCGACCCCGGCGGCCCCGCCGGGTTACCGAATTCCACTACTGACCAAGGACACACCATGGCTCAAACGAATGTGTACGACAAGCTTAAGGAACTGGGCATCGAATTGCCGAGCGCAGGCGCTCCCGCAGCCGCCTATGTGATGAGCGCGCAAAGCGGCAACACGGTGTACCTGTCCGGTCACATCGCCAAGAAGGACGGCAAGGTGTGGACCGGCAAGCTCGGCGCCACGCTCACCACCGAAGAAGGCAAGGCCGCCGCACGCTCGATCGCGATCGACCTGCTCGCCACGCTGCACGCGCATGTGGGCGATCTGAACCGCGTCACGCGCATCGTTAAACTGATGAGCCTCGTCAACTCGACGCTGGAGTTCACGGAGCAGCATCTGGTCACCAACGGCGCGTCCGAACTGGTCGCGGACGTGTTCGCCGAGCGCGGCAAGCATGCACGCTCGGCGTTCGGCGTCGCGCAGATTCCGCTCGGCGCATGCGTCGAGATCGAGATGATCGCCGAAGTCGAATAACACATGCCAACAGGTTCGGCTGCTGGTTCGCCCAGCGGATCGTCCTGAACTTACTGAACGCGTCGCGAGGTGTCTGTCACCTGCGGCGCGTTTTGCTTTTGCGGCGAGGTAGATCGTTCCTTTGGCACCAGATAGAATCCGCGAATCCTACCCATTTGCTGGATTCTCCGGATTGCGCCCGATGCCCGCCAACACCGTTCGTTTTAAACAGGTCGACGTGTTCACGTCGGTGCCGTTCAAAGGCAATCCCCTTGCGGTCGTGTTCGACGCCGATGCGCTCGATACGGATCAGATGCAAGCGATCGCGCACTGGACCAATCTGTCCGAAACCACCTTCCTGCTGAAGCCGACCGACCCGGCCGCCGACTATCGCGTGCGTATTTTCACGACGCATGGCGAATTGCCGTTCGCCGGTCATCCGACACTCGGCACCGCGCATGCGTTGCTCGAAAGTGGGTATCGACCGAAGCAGGCCGGCAAGCTGGTACAGCAATGCGGCGTGGGTCTCGTCGACTTGCAAGCGCTAACTGAATCTGGATCGGCCGGCCAGACGCAAGGCGGATGGGCTTTCGCCGCGCCGCCCGCGCGCGTCACGGCGCTTCCCCAAGATCAGTACGCGGCACTGACTACGGCTTTGCGTAGCGATGCGATCGATTTCAGTGCAACGCCCTGCGCGGTCGACAATGGTGCGCCATGGCTCGTGGTGCGCGTCAATTCAGCGCGCGACTGCCTCGCACTCGAACCTGATGCCGCTGCGCTCGCCGACATCGTGCATGCGATGGACACTCATGGCCTAGCCGTCTACGGACCGCACGACGCTGACGGGCCGGCCACTTTCGAGGTGCGCTGCCTGATGACAGGCGGCGGCTTCGGCGTCGGCGAAGATCCGGTAACGGGCAGCGCGAACGCCGCGGTCGCGGGCCTCCTGAGCGCCCAGCAGTTGCGCCCGGGCTCACACTACACGGCCCGCCAAGGCACCGTACTGGGCCGCGCCGGCAACGTTTCGGTGCACTACGACGACGCAGCCGGCAAGACGTGGATCGGTGGGCCGTCGGTAACGATCGTCGACGGCACGTTCCGGTTGCCATGACCGGCGCGGCTCGCGATTGCAGCCTCGCGACCGCTGTCCTGCCGCTGAACGTCGACCGTGTCTCGCCGCTTCCGGCCACGCTTAAGCACAAAACGCCGCACCGCCTGCACGATTAATGCGTCATGCATGACGAGAGGCCTGGCACACCTGAATTCCGGAGCCCGATGAAATATTCGAAAACGACTGCCAGGCTGCGGCCCCAAGGCTGGCCGCGCCGGCTGCGAATTCGTCCGGCTGGGGCGGTCTGTCGCGCCCGCGTATACCCGATGCGCGGACCCTTCCTTAATCCAGTGGCATTAAGTAATATCGAAACGTACCCGATTACCTGCGGATGGTCAGGCACGACGCCACGCTCTCTTCCCCTGCGCAGCAGTACCGGCACCTTGGTCACCATGCAGCCACCCATGAAATTAGCGCAGTCGACGCTCGCGCAGTTGCAATTGGCCGGCACCAGGGAACGGGCCACCCGATGAGCCAGTTCCGCTTCTCCGACCAGCGCGAAACCAAACCCCGCCGCGATCCGGCCGTGTCGCGCCGCCGTGCCTTGCTCGCCATCCCCGCGCTCGGCGTGCTGGTGCTGATCCTGCTTTGGACCGTGATCTTCGCGCGTCTGTCGGTTGAGAAAGAAGCCACGAATCGTGAAGCGACGGCCTCTGCCGCGATTCTCTCCGCGGCGCTGGAGCAGCACACGGTCAAGGCGATTCACCAGGTCGACCAGATTACCCGCTTCGTTAAATACGAGTTCGAGAAAACGCCGAATCATTTCGATCTCGCCAGCACAGTCGAAAAAGGCGTGGTGCAAAGCGAGACGCTGGTGCAGGTGTCGCTGATCGACGAGCACGGCACGCTGATCGCCAACACGGCCGAACTCAATCCCAAGCACATCGACCTGTCGGACCGCGAACACTTCAAGGTCCACGAACACGAAAACGACGACCAGTTGTATATCAGCAAGCCGGTACTCGGCCGCATATCCGGCCACTGGACCTTGCAGATGACGCGGCGTCTGAATCATCCCGACGGCTCCTTCGCAGGGGTCGTGGTGGTCTCCGAAGACCCAAGCTATTTCACTAGCGACTTCTACAACAACGCGGCCATTGGCCGCGAAGGCGTGATCGCAGTGATCTCGGACAACGGCACCGTATTGGCGCGCCGCACGGGCAGCGCCGACAGTGCCAACGGCTCATTCTCGGCGAGCGGCTCATATCCGACCTCGGAGCATGTGTCGGGCACCTACGTCGATTCGATCGACAACGTCACGCGTATCGTCTCGTACCGGCATATCGACGGCTATCCGCTCGGCGTGCTGGTGGGCCTGTCGCAAGCCGAGGAATTCGCCGACTACAACCACACGCGCAACGTCTATCTGCTGATGGCCGGCTTCATCTCGCTCGCGATGTTGAGCTTCTTCGCGGTGGCCACCGGTTTGATCGGCAAGCTGCTCGGGCGCGAGCGCGAGATGACGCATCTGGTCGAGTACGATCTGCTGACCGGTTTGCGCAATCGCTATGCGACGCTGCAAACGCTACGGCACGACGTGGCGCAGCCTTCCAATCTCGGGCGCCTCGCGATTCTCTTCATCGACCTCGACAACTTCAAGACCGTTAATGACACGCTTGGCCACAACGCCGGCGACATCGTGTTGCAAATGACGGCCTCGCGCCTCGCCGGCGCGGTTGGCGACGGCGGCGCGTTGAGCCGCATCGGCGGCGACGAGTTCGTCGTGGTGATCAAGGGCGACGACGTAGAAAAGCGCGCGGTCACACTCGCCGAAGCGGCGGCCGAAGCATTCGCCAAGCCTTTCGAAGTGCGCGGCAGTTCGTTCGTACTGCATGCAAGCATCGGCATCGCGCTCTACTCGGTCGCCAACGAGAGTGAAATCGACCTGCTGAAAAAAGCCGACCTGGCGATGTACAGCGCGAAGGACGCGGGCAAGAACTGCTACCAGTTCTATTCGCCGCATTTGTCGCACCGTGCGGACCATTTGATGAAGTGGGAACAGCAGTTGCGCGTCGCGCTCGCCGAAGGCCAACTGTTTCTCGCCTATCAGCCGAAGATCGATCTGACGCGCCGCTGCATCACCGGTTTCGAAGCGCTGGTGCGCTGGAACCACCCGCAACACGGTCTGATTCCGGCCAACGAATTCATTCCGGTCGCCGAGTCGACCGGCCTGATCGTGCCGATCGGCGACTTCGTGATTGAAACCGCCTGCCGTCAATTGGCGTTGTGGCAGCAACAGGGCTACGACACGCTGTCGCTCGCGGTGAACATCTCCGCGGTGCAGTTCTGGCGCGGCGATCTGTACGAAACCATCTCACACGCAATCGAGGAAAGCGGCATCTCCGCGCGCCGGTTGGAACTCGAAATCACCGAGACGGCGATGATGGAATATCCGGAACTCGTGTCGGAGAAGATCTTCGCGTTGAAGCGCCTCGGCGTGCGCATCGCGCTCGACGACTTCGGCACAGGCTATTCCTCGCTGTCCTACCTGAACCGCTTCTCGGTCGACACGCTGAAGGTGGACCGTTCGTTCGTCCAGGCGATTCCCGGCGACCGCAGCGTGTGCGTGATGGTCACCGCGATCGTCAACCTGGCGCGTTCGCTCGGGCTCACGGTGGTGGTCGAAGGCACCGAGACCGAAGAGCAGATTGCGTGGCTCGCCGCGCTTGGCCATATTGAGGCGCAGGGTTTCCTGTTCTCGCGTCCGGTGCCGGTCGACGCGATTCCGGCACTGCTCGAACGCTTCGGCGTGTGTGGCATGAAGGGGCGGCAGCCCGCGCGTGACATCGATAGCACCAGCAGCGTGTCCAGCACGAGCACAAGCACCAATAGCTGAGCGCGACCTGCACGCCTGGCGGCTGACGGCTGACGGCCCGGCGTAGGTAGTTCGGCGCTGGCGCTTGCGACACACCAGTGAGCCGCATACAGCCTATAACCGGCGAGCCGCCCGCTTATCCAACCGCTGCATTACAAAACCAGCTACATTCACGCTGTACTGCGTTACGGTGCGACGCCGGTCATCGGCCGCGCCAACACACATAATGATGATCTCAAAGGGTGGGCCGCGCGCGTGCGGGGGCCCGCGGCGCCATGCAGACGATCACGAGCCAGGAAGCCGCCAGACGAGGGAAACGGGAGCCGCTACGGACGCTGTTCCGGGTCGTGTTCGGCCTGTCGGCGCTGTCGTGGGGCGGCCTCGCGCTGATGGCGCAACTTGAAAATCACTACGTGGAACGCGAGGGACGGCTCTCGCGCGTGGCCTTTTCCGATCTGATCGCGCTCGCATGGATGGTGCCAGGACCGGTGGGCTGCAACGTCGCCGTGCAACTGGGGCACGCGCTGCGTGGACGTGCCGGCGCCTGGGTGGCGGGCGTCGCAAGCGTGCTGCCCTTTTTCACGCTGATGACGCTGTTCGCGATCTTCTATCGCACGCCGCTCGTGCGCGCCGCTGCCTCTCAAACTTTGCTCAATCATTTCAGCATGGTGCTGGCCACGCTGATCGCGATCACCTGGTACAAACAGACACGCGCACTGGTGCGCGGCAAGCTCGAATGGACCGCGGCGGTGTTCGGGTGTGTGGCGCTCTTCTATGCGCACAGCCCCGCGGCCTACGTGGGGATGCTCAGCGCGGCTTTCGGCACCGGCTGGCTGGTCAGTCCAGTCCGTAATACGCGCATCGTGGTGTCGCTCGGGCGCGGCGACTGGCACATGCTGGCCGCACTGTGCGTGCTGCTGGTGATATTCGCACTGCCGTTGCCGCATCGCTATGAACTGGCGCTGCTATGGCCGCGGCTGGCCGGTGCGGGCATGACGTTATTTGGTGGCGGTTTCTCGGCGTTGCCGGTACTCAAGACGCTGTTCGTCACGCCGGCGATCGGTGTGTCGGATAACGACTTCACCTTGGCGTTTTCGCTATCCCCGCTATCGCCCGGACCGCTGTTGAATGTAGTGCCGTTCTTCGGCTATCTGGTCGATGGTTGGGCAGGCGCGCTGATTGCTACGCTTGCGCTCTTTGTGCCGTCGGGCTGCCTCGTCGTGCTGGCGCAGCGGCATCTGCATCAGTTGAAGGCCAATCCGCGTTTCGAGCACGGCATGCGTATCTTGCGCGCGGTCACCACCGCGTTCCTGGCGGTGGCCGTGCTGCGTATCGCGGGGCATGTGCCGTTCAAACCGGTGTATCTGGTGACGGCGCTGTTCTCCGGCATGTGCTTCGCGAAGCTCAAGGTGCCGGTATATGCGGTGTACGGGACCGTGGCGATCGTGTGTGGGTTGTGGCTTGCCTTCGGCGCCACGCCGTAGGCGATAGTGGCACGCGCCTGATAGCGGGCCTTCATACGCGCTCGGAGCTTCGGAGCCACCAGTCACGGCCACGCCGTAAAGCCATACTTCACAGCACGCGCCGAGGTCGACCGTAAAAAGCCGGGTTTCAGAACCCGCGCGACAGCACAGCCACACCGATCGTCACTACGCCCAGCACGATATTCACCAGCACCAGACGCCGGATCGTGCCGACCGCCTGCGCGCCGTCCGGCCACTTCTGCGCCTGCACCGCGCGGCGAATGCGCGGGAACACAGCGAAGCGGATGTGCCCGAAGATCAGCATCATCACGATGCCGAGACCGGCCATGGCGTGCAACGGCCACGTGGCGTGACCGCCGCCGAATTGCATCAGCAGAAAGCCACCGGTGAGGAGAATCACCAGCACGGCTGCGGCGACCCAGTTGAAGAAGCGGCCGAACACCGATTCCCACAAAGGCAAGCGCAGTTGCGGCGAAAGATCGGCAATGGCCGGACGCAGACAGAAATGTGCGAACACCATCCCACCCACCCACACCGCGACCGCGAGCAGATGCAAAAAGAGTGCGAGTTCGATAGCTTTGTTCATGTTGTTTTCCTCTCCCGACGACGCCACACCGCTTATGACGAATGATATTAGTAGCGGCTATTGAGCGCATTCGACCGCGCGCTATGCGTGCAGTTCCGTGTGCTGGCAGCGTCTTCACATTCTTTGTAGTTGTTATTGCAGCGCGCCCGATACCGCGACGGCGCTGCACCCCGTATTTTTGCTACGCGCGGCGTGCGCTTCAAAGCGCGATGTTGCTGCTCGCGCTTCGAAGCACACGCCGCGTTCATGCCTGGCCGTACCCTACTTCCATCTACTTCTACTACAGTTACGCGGCGAGCACCGGACGCATACCGTCGAGCTTCATCTTGCTCTCAGGCGCGCGCCCCTTGCGCGCCCGCTTGCCAATCTGCGGCGTGAGTGCGGCGCCGCTCAGCTTCTCTTCGTCGACACGTCCACCGCGACGCGTGCCGATCAACACCACGCCCGCTTTGTTGATGGACAGTGCCTGCAGCAGCGTTTCGTTGTCGTCGAGCGCCATTAGCGTGACGCCGCGTCCACCGCCCGAGAGCGTTTTCATCTCGTCCAGGCCGAACACCAGCAGGCGCCCACCTGAAGACAGACACGCGATGTGCGTCGCATCCGGCAGCATCGGCATCGGCGCGAGCGGCGCGGCACCCGCGTCGATCGTCATAAATGATTTGCCGGCCTTCACGCGGCTCACCATGTCGCCGACCTTGGCGATAAAGCCGAAGCCGTTGCTCGATGCGAGCAGCAATGCCTGATCCGCGGAAGCCGCGTAGTAATGCATCAGGTGGCTACCCGATTCGAGTTCGATCAGCGACGTGACCGGCACGCCATCGCCCCGCCCACCCGGCAGCAAGGCAACCGCCACCGAATAGACACGGCCATTGCTGCCCCACGCAACCAGCGTATCCGGCGTGCGGCACTGGAACGCTGCGTAGAGTCCGTCGCCGGCCTTGAACGTGAAGCCGGCCACATCCAGGCCGTGACCCTTCAGCGCGCGGACCCAGCCCTTTTGCGACACCACCACCGTAACCGGCTCGTCGACCACGCGCGCTTCGAATGTGGCGCGCTTTTCCTGCTGGATCAGCGTGCGGCGCTCGTCGCCGTATTGCTTCGCGTCGCCTTCGATTTCCTTGATGAGCAGACGCTTCATCGCCGATTCGCTGCCGAGCAGTTCTTCGAGCTTGGCCTTCTCGTCGCGCAGCTCGGACAGTTCCTTCTCGATCTTGATCTTCTCGAGCCGCGCCAACTGACGCAAGCGGATTTCGAGAATGTCTTCGGTCTGACGATCGGAAAGCCCGAACGCGGCCATCAGTGCGACCTTCGGTTCGTCCGATTCGCGGATGATGCGGATGACTTCGTCGATATTCAAAAAGACGATCATCCGGCCTTCGAGGATATGAATCCGGTCGTCGACCTTGCTCAACCTATGACGCGTGCGGCGCGTGACCGTCGCGAAGCGGAACGCGATCCACTCGTGGATGATTTCGCTCAAGCCCTTCTGACGCGGCCGGCCATCGCCGCCCACCATCACCATATTGAGCGACGCGTTCGATTCGAGGCTCGTATGGGCGAGCAGCGAATTGACGAACTCGGTTTGATCGATGCGGCTCGACTTCGGCTCGAACACGAGACGCACCGGCGCGTCCCTGCCCGACTCGTCGCGCACGGCGTCGAGCAGCGCGAGCATGGTCTGCTTGGTCTGCAACTGTTCGGGCGTGAGCGTCTTCTTGCCGAGCTTGATCTTCGGGTTGGTCTGCTCTTCGATTTCTTCGAGCACCTTCTGCGCGGCCGTATTCGGCGGCAGTTCGGTGATTACGAGTTGCCACTGGCCGCGCGCGAGCTCTTCGATCTTCCAGCGAGCGCGCACTTTCAGGCTGCCGCGGCCGCTTTCGTAGGCTGCGGAGATCTCGGCGTCGCTCGAAATGATCTGGCCGCCGCCCGGAAAGTCCGGCCCGGCGATGTGTTGCATCAACTCGGCGTGCTCGATCTTCGGATTACGGATCATCGCCACCGCAGCCGCTGCGACTTCGCGCAGATTGTGCGACGGGATTTCCGTGGCCAGCCCCACTGCAATGCCGGATGCCCCGTTCAGCAACACGAACGGCAAGCGCGCGGGCAACAGCTTCGGCTCTTCAAACTCGCCGTCGTAGTTCTTCATGAAATCGACCGTGCCCTGGTCGATCTCATCGAGCAGCAGCTTCGCGATCGGCGTCAGGCGCGCTTCGGTGTACCGCATCGCCGCTGCGCCGTCGCCGTCGCGCGAACCGAAGTTACCCTGGCCGTCGATCAGCGGATAGCGCATCGAAAAATCTTGCGCAAGACGCACCAATGCGTCGTACGCCGACTGGTCGCCGTGCGGGTGGTACTTACCCAGCACGTCGCCGACCACGCGCGCCGACTTGACGGGCTTGGCGTTGTCGCCGAGGCCCATGTCGTTCATGGCGAACAGGATGCGGCGCTGCACCGGCTTCTGGCCGTCGCATACGTCAGGCAGCGCGCGGCCCTTGACCACGCTCACCGCGTAGTCGAGGTACTGGCGTTCCGCATAGTTGCCGAGCGTCAGGAAGTCGCCTTCCGGGGGCGGCGGCTCGGTGAAAAGGTCGAGAGTGTTATCGTCGTCCATCTAGATTCCGTATCCGTGTTTGGCGTGAAGTTTCGTGCGAAGGCAGAGCGTCGTTAAGAACGCTCGCTCAGATATCCGCTTCCACTTCGTTGCCTTTTTCTTCCAGCCAGCTGCGCCGCGACGCCGCTTCGCCCTTGCCCATCAGCATCGTCATGCGCGCCACTGTGGCGTCATAGTCGAGTTCGCCGAGCGCCACCGGCGTCAGGCGCCGCGTGTCGGGGTTCATCGTGGTGTCCCACAGCTGCTCGGCGCTCATTTCGCCCAAGCCTTTGAAGCGGCTGATGGACCATTGCGTATCGCGGACGCCGTCTTTGCGCAGCTTGTCGAGAATCGCTTCGAGCTCGCCTTCGTCGAGCGCATAGAGCTTCTGCGCCGGCTTCTTGCCGCGCGCGGGCGCATCGACCCGGAACAGCGGCGGACGCGCCACACACACATGCCCACGTTCGATCAGCTGCGGGAAATGCTTGAAGAACAGCGTGAGCAGCAGCACCTGGATGTGCGAACCGTCGACGTCAGCATCCGACAGAATGCAGATCTTGCCGTAGCGCAGATTCGACAGATCCACCTTGTCGTCGGGGCTATGCGGATCGACGCCGATCGCCACCGAGATGTCATGCACTTCGTTGTTGGCAAACAGGCGGTCGCGCTCGGTTTCCCACGTGTTCAACACCTTGCCGCGCAGCGGCAGGATTGCCTGGTATTCCTTGTCGCGACCCATTTTCGCCGAGCCACCCGCCGAATCGCCCTCGACGAGGAACAGTTCGTTGCGGCCGATTTCCGTCGATTCGCAATCGGTCAGCTTGCCCGGCAGCACGGCGACGCCCGAGCTCTTGCGCTTCTCGACCTTCTGGCCGGCACGCGTACGTGCCTGCGCCTGTTTGATGACGAGGTCGGCGAGTTTCTTGCCGTGCTCGACGTGCTGGTTCAGCCACAGCTCCAAAGCAGGCCGCGAGAACGACGACACCAGCTTCACCGCATCACGGCTATTCAGGCGCTCCTTGATCTGCCCTTGGAATTGCGGATCGAGCACCTTTGCCGACAACACGAACGACACGCGCGCGAACACGTCTTCGGCGAGCAATTTCACACCCTTCGGCTGCAGGTTATGCAACTCGACAAAGCTCTTCACCGCCTGGAACAGACCGTCACGCAAACCGGATTCGTGCGTACCGCCCGCAGGCGTCGGAATCAGGTTGACGTACGACTCGCGCATCAGCGTACCCTCTTCACTCCATGCAACGACCCATGCGGCGCCTTCGCCTTCAGCAAACGTCTCTTCGCTGGCGCGTGAATTTTCGACATAGCGCTCGCCTTCGAACAGCGGAATCAGCAGATCGCTGCCGTTCATGCCTTCGAGCAGGTAGCCGCGCAAACCGTCTTCGTATTTCCAGGTTTGCGTTTCGCCGGTTTTCTCGTTGATCAGCGTGACTTCGACACCCGGCAACAACACCGCTTTCGAACGCAGCAGACGTTGCAGTTCGCCGAGCGGCAAGTTCGGCGAATCGAAGTATTTCGGATTGGCCCACGCGGTAACGCGCGTACCGGACTTCTTGTCGCCTTTGGTCGCGGCGCGCACTTCAAGCTGCTTCGCGACGTCGCCGTTGGCAAAGCTCAACTCGGCGACTTTGCCGTCGCGCCACACGGTGACGTCGAGGCGCGTGGACAGCGCGTTGGTGACCGACACGCCGACGCCGTGCAGGCCGCCCGAGAACGTGTACGCGCCGCCGGCGGCTTTATCGAACTTGCCGCCCGCGTGCAGGCGCGTGAAAACGATCTCGACGACCGGCACGCCTTCTTCCGGATGCAGGCCGAACGGAATGCCGCGGCCGTCGTCTTCGACCGAGACCGAATGGTCCGCGTGCAGCGTGACCGTGATTTGCCGGCCGTGACCGCCGAGGGCCTCGTCCGACGCGTTGTCGATAACTTCCTGAATGATGTGCAGCGGATTTTCGGTGCGGGTGTACATCCCGGGCCGTTGCTTGACCGGCTCCAGGCCCTTCAACACCTTGATCGACGCTTCGCTATACGCGGCGTTTGGCTTTTTCGTAGACATGGTTGACTCGGGTGCGTCGGTTCATCGTTGTCCACAGGACCTGTGGACAGGTCCGTGGACAATGCGTTGAGTTTTCAAAAAAAGCGAAACGAAACAACGGGGTTAGGTGGGGTGCCCGCAGTGCGGGCAAGCTGTTTTGTCGCCTGACTCCCCATGGGCGCGCTCGACGGCGGCTCGATGCGGGCTCCGCAGCCCGGCAACGGCCCCGGTGCGAACGCCGGGGGAAGCCTGTTCGCGGGGTATTTTACTGATTTCGATACAGGCGGCAATTCACGACGTGCGGGATTGGCCGTTTGGATAAGGGGCGGCGCACAGCTTCGGCCAATTATGCGACCGCGACAAGACCGCTGCGGGACCGTGAAAAAACTGTGACGGGACCTCTGCCTGGCTGCGGCACCCGACCGCCGCATGGGATCGGCGCAACCTCGGATCGCGCCGCCCCCGTGCATCACTTGCGCTTGTTTTCCAGCTCGTCCCAGCGTTCCAGCGCGATCAGCAGTTCCTCGTCGATCGCGGCGTAGCGCTCAGTCAGACGCGTGCCTTCCTGAGCGTCTTTCGCGAAGACCGAACCGTCTTCGAGTTGAGCGCCGATGGTTTTCTGCTCGGCTTCGAGCGCGGCAATTTTCGCCGGCAACGCCTCGAGTTCGCGCTGATCCTTGAACGACAGCTTGGCGGCGCGCTGCGTATTGCGGCCCGCGCCGCTTGCGCTGCCGTCTTTCGATGCCACTTCTTTAGCGGCTTCCTTCTGCGCTTCCTGCGCCATCTGCTGCGAGCGGTCGCGCTGAATCTGCCAGTCGGTAAAGCCGCCGACGTACTCGCGCCACTTGCCGGCGCCTTCCGAAGCGATCACCGAGGTCGCGACGTTATCCAGAAACGCGCGATCGTGGCTGACCAGCAGCACGGTGCCGTCGTACTCGGTGAGCAGTTCTTCGAGCAGTTCGAGCGTCGGAATGTCGAGGTCGTTGGTCGGTTCATCGAGCACCAGCACGTTGGCCGGCCGCGCGAACAGACGCGCCAGCAGCAGGCGATTGCGCTCGCCGCCCGACAGCGACTTGACCGGCGAACGCGCGCGTTCCGGCGCGAACAGGAAGTCGCCAAGATAGCTCATCACGTGCTTCTTCTGGCCGTTGACTTCGACCCACTCGCTACCCGGGCTGATCGTATCGGCGAGACTCTTGTCCAGATCGAGCTGCGCGCGCATCTGGTCGAAGTACGCGACCTGCAGATTGGTGCCGATACGCACCGTGCCTTCGTCCGGCGGCAACTCACCGAGGATCATCTTCAGCAGTGTGGTCTTGCCCGCGCCGTTCGGACCGACGAAGCCGATCTTGTCGCCGCGCATCACGGTAGCCGTGAAATTATCGACCACCGTGCGCGAACCGTAGCGCTTGGTGACGTCGGTCAGTTCCGCGACGATCTTGCCGGACTTCTCGCCCTGGCCGACGTCGAGCTTGACGTTGCCCTGCACATTGCGGCGCTCGGCGCGCTCATTGCGCATCTGCACGAGCCGCGCGATCCGGCCGACGCTGCGCGTACGGCGCGCTTCCACGCCCTTGCGAATCCACACTTCTTCCTGCGCGAGCAGCTTGTCGAACTTGGCCGCTTCGACTTGCTCGACCTCAAGCTGCTGCGCCTTCCTGGTCTGGTAGGCGCTGAAATTGCCCGGATACGACAGCAGACGCCCGCGATCCAGTTCGACGATGCGCGTGGCGACACGGTCGAGAAACGCGCGATCGTGGGTGATGAAAAGCAGGCCCGCGCGCAGCGAGACCAGCAGTTCCTCGAGCCAGCGGATGCCGTCGAAGTCCAGGTGGTTGGTCGGTTCGTCGAGCAGCAACACGTCCGGCTGCACCACCAGCGCGCGCGCCAGCGCCACGCGCTTTTGCATCCCGCCCGACAGCGAACCGACCCGCGCCTCGCCATTCAAACCGATCTGCTGCAGCGTGGTGGCCACGCGCGTGCTCCAGTTCCAGGCGTCCGAATGGTCCAGCGCCGATTGCAGCGTGTTCATGCGCGACATCAACGCGTCGTGCTCCGGGCCTTCCGGCTCGTCGGCAAGCTGATTAGCGACCGCGTCGTATTGATCCAGCAGCTCGCGGGCGTGGGTCAGGCCGGCGGCGACCGCTTCGAACACCGTGTCGTCCGTATCGAACTCCGGCTCTTGCGGCACGTAGACCGAAGTCAGACCTTGCTGGCGCGTGACGAGGCCGTCGTCCGGCTTGGTCAGATCGGCAACGATCTTCAACAGCGACGACTTGCCCGCGCCGTTACGGCCGATCAGCCCAACGCGTTCGCCCGCTTCGAGAGAGAAATCCGCGTGATCGAGCAACGCGACGTGACCGAACGCCAGTTGGGCCCCGGTAATGGTGTAAAGCGACATGGAGAATTGGAGAAGACAGCGATGAGTCGGAACTGCTCATTGTACCGGGCGCACGGGCGGGTGCCTGTATGCCGGAAGAGATAGGCCAAATGGCCGGCTTGCAAAACGGGGATGAACCGTACTCAGGCCCGAGGCAGACTGGACCCGACTGCGTTCAAGCCCTGCGCAAGCCAGGATACAAAACGGAAAACGCGGCCGGACGGCGCTCGCGCACGCCCAGCCGCCTCACCCGTCACGTTACTTTACGTGCACGGTGATGGTCTTGCTCAATTCCGGACCATACGAACGATGCATGCCGTCGCCGAATTGCAGCGTCAGCGTATGGTCGCCCGGCGGCAGTGTCAGATCGGTTTCGGTCTGGCCCTTGCCGAAGTGCAGCGATTTGTCGTTGGCGGGAATCACTTCGCCCTTGGGAAGCGGCTTGCCGTCGATCAGCAGGTGATGATGGCCCGTGCCTTCCGTCATCGTGCCGGCCGGCGCGATCGTCATGCCGTCGACACCAAACACGACGTGCACCGGATTGCTGACGGTTGCGCCGTCCGGCGGCTGCACAAAAGACACGCTTGCGGCCTGCGCCGCGCCCGATACAGCGAGCAACCCGGCCAGTACCGTACCGGCCAACCATTTGTTTTTAAACATCGTTTTTCTCCTTTTTGGGAAACAAGAGTCATGCGCGGGCCATGCAGGCGTCGATTGCGGCTCCGGTTACCTGAGGCCGATCGTCGCAAGGCATGCCAGGCGCCCGCTGCGCCTGTCCAAAAGATGAGCTGCGGATCAGAGCATACACGCTGTGTATGACGGGTCCGTCACGCGGGCCCGGACATGTCTCAGGCGCTTTGCGGCGATGCCGCATGGGTAATTAGCGGCCCAATTGACAAATTCCGGTAATATTGCGGGTCGCCGCCGTGCCCAAAAAAGGGGCAGACTTGGCGGATCATTGCATTGAACCAAAGAAGAGTACGTCGTGAGCGAAGTCATTGAAGTGATTGAATATAAGAGCTGGGTCTGCCTGATTTGCGGCTGGATCTACAACGAAGAAGAAGGCCTTCCCGAAGAAGGTATCGCCCCGGGCACGCGCTTCGCCGCGATTCCGGACGACTGGCGCTGCCCGCTGTGCGATGTGGGCAAGGCGGAGTTTGCGGTAGTGGAATTCTGAGTGAGCTCGATTGAACCGGGGGTGCGCTGCTTGACGTAGTGCTGCGGTAGTGCGCCGGGCGGTTCGCGCGGCCCAGTGGGTGATGCCCGCTGGGCCGTTTGCTCTGTGGGACGGGCTTTGCAGCCCTCCTCGCGGCTGGGCGTGTTTGATATACTCTGCGCTCGCTGGCGAATTTGGACTCGCCTGGTCCCTGCCGGGGTTGTTAGTCGGCGGGATTGCAGCGATTATTTTGGTTCGGTCCTCTCCCCGTAGTTCAATGGATAGAACAAGTGCCTCCTAAGCGCTAGATACAGGTTCGATTCCTGTCGGGGGGACCATCTTAGTTCCCAGCACCTCCCAAGTTTGCCTAGAAAGCCCCGCCAAGCCTTGCGCTGCGGGGCTTTTTGCTGCCATCATTGCCAAAGGTTGCCCAATACAAGCAAGATGTTTTGGGGGTATCGGTGGGGTTATCACCACATACCCCCAAAACCGATACCCCCAAAACCGCACATGCCCAAGCAGATCGCCTCACTGACCGAGTTGCAGGTACGAAAGGCGAAGCCGGCCGAGCAGCCCTATCGCCTCGCAGACGGTAAAGGCCTGTACCTCCAGGTCATGCCCAACGGGTCCCGGTACTGGCGGATGAAGTACCGAGTCGACGGAAAGGAGAAAGTGGCGGCGTTTGGCGTCTATCCGGAGGTATCGCTCGCGGATGCGCGAAAGGCGTGCCTTGTCGCTCGGCAGCAGTTGGCAGCCGGCACTGACCCGTCCGCGCAGAAGAAGGAGACAAAACGGCTACGCGCGCTGGAAGCCACATCTTCTTTCGAAGGAGTTGCGCGAGAGTGGTTCGAGTCTCAACGCGACGGTTGGACAGAGGTCTACGCCGGCAAGGTGATTAATTCGCTCGAAGTCGACGTCTTCCCGAAGATCGGCACCAACCCGATTGCCGACATCGAGGCGCCCCAAATGCTCGAAATCCTGCGCGCCGTCGAGGCCCGCGGTGTCCGAGAAACGGCCAAGCGCGTGCTCCAGCGTTCGCGCGCAGTCTTCCAGTACGGAATCATGACCGGGCGGTGCTCGCGCAACCCCGCCAGTGACATCGACGCCGAGACGGTACTCAAAAAGAATGCCGGGGTGCAGCATATGGCGCGTGTGAAGTCGATGGAGATTCCGCAGCTGATGCGCGACATCAAGGACTATCAGGGCGACGTGGTGACGCGCCTAGCGCTGCGTTTCATGGCGCTCACGTTCGTGCGCACGACCGAGATGATCCAGGCGGAGTGGACCGAGTTCGACGAGAAGGCCGCAGAATGGCGGATTCCAGCCGATCGAATGAAGATGCGCGATCCGCACATTGTGCCGCTGTCACGCCAGGCGCTTGAACTGCTCGAGGAGTTGCGCAAGCTGAACGGCGCGGAGCAGCACGTGTTCCACAGCGTCCAAGGACGCCGGCCGATCTCGAACAATACGATGCTCTACGCCTTGTATCGCATGGGGTACAAGTCGCGCATGACGGGACACGGCTTTCGAGGGCTCGCGGCAACGGTGCTGCGCGAACTCGGCTACAGCCGCGACCTTGTCGATCGGCAGCTCGCGCACGCTGAACGCAACCAGGTCACAGCTGCGTACGTGCATGCAGAGTTTCTGCCCGATCGCCGCAAGATGATGCAGCATTGGGCGGACCACCTGGATGCGCTCCAAGCCGGCGCGACGATCATCCCCATAGGCGTTCCTAACCGATAGCTTTGCCCACCGCCGCATGGTGAATGTCGTGGTACGCAGGTTGGTAATTCAGCGGGTCAGCAAGATATCTCAGGAGTTCGCAGTTGTCCCAGACTGTGCACCGCGGCGACAACCGAATCGGACGCGGTGCCCGCCCCTCGAGACACAACTTGCGCCAAGTCTCCCGAGAAACGCCAACAAATGGTTCAATCTGCTTCCAGCGGGAGAGCCCGATCAGTGGCAATGAGTCGACACGCTTAGCCATTGCTCACCTCCCCGCCGGCGAGCTCTTCGCGCCCATATACAAGCTCGACCCACGTCCCACGGCCATCACCATGCCCGAGCCACGTCGACACCGCGGCGGCCGCCTCGCGGCGCGATACGCCCGCTGCCTTGAGACGTCGCAGGTGTTCGGTCGCGTACCAGTAGCGAAGGCTGTGTGGCGCATTCTCACCCTTCATGCCGGCCTTGCCCGCCACGTAGTGGTAGCGCTCCATAGCTTTCTCCATGTCAGGCTTGCGCACGAGCCTGCCGCGGTGCTGCCTGCTGAACTCCATCGCGCGCCGCACGATCTCCGCTGCCCGCTCCCGGTCCAGAGGCGGGCCGCGGCGCGTCTTTCCGCCTTTGGTGCCGTGGAGGACGGTTACGAAGCCATCGCCAATCGGATTGGTAAGCGCACGATGCCAGTCCGCGAGCGACTTCACGGACTGGACGCCCTCTTCGGCGCGCAGACCGAGCTCAAACTGAAGCTCCATTACCAGTGCAACTCCGAGATCGGTCACAGCAACCTCGACGCGGTACGTCTCGAAGACGTCCGGCCCCATCGGCCGCTTGGTGCCAGCGCGGCTGGCGCCAGCAACGCCGAGCGAGGCGTTGCTGACCTTGTCCGCAAACGGGCGCCGTCCGATGCCCTCAAGCGCCGTGCGAATGTGCGTCGCGTTGTTCGCGATTGTCCGCTTTGAGCGAGCGCGCGCGACCATGTCATCGATCCAGGCCCTGAAATGCTTCTCCCGGATCTGCCCTACCGTGTGAATCTGGTAACCCGCGTTCCAGAGGAACTGGGCAAAGCGCGCGAACGCCTGCTCCCTACCCCTCCGGGTGTCGTCGGCCTGTTTGCCACGCGCACGGCGCGCGGCACGGCACAGGTCAGCCGTCAGTGATTGATGAGACATGCGTACCCCCGACAATCCAGTCTTGAGGCTCGACCCCAGGTTGCCTCCCCCGATGGGCCACGGTGTGCCAGCGCGCACGCTGGGGAGACAACAAACAGGGGCACGAGCCTCGAGCTGGTGAGTTCGGGAGTGTTCTGCGTCGGCAAGCCGACGTAGCCCGCGGCACGACGGCCCGTTAGGGCGGCCGCGCGGCGGGAGGACACTTCCCCCGTTTGTTACCGTGAATGTGGCTTTTCTCGACCGATCGGGGGCGCCACGGCCCGACCTCGTTAATTGATGGGTGCCCGGTACTGCTGGACACCGATTCCGGCGCACGCGCACGGCGGCGCCGCCCGATGCCTCGAAGCGAGGCGATGGGCAAACGAGCCAAGACGTGGCGATGGCGCTTGGGGAAGCGCACGTCTCAAGTTGATAGCCGGCATGCGGCTTTTCACGAACAAACGGATTACGGGGTAAGCCTCCTGCAGAACGCAGAAAGCAGCAGCGCCACCGGGCGGCGGCGCTTCTTCACATGCCGTCGGGAAACTGCGGACGGATTTTAGGTGTCGGGCCCAACTTTCGATTAAAAAACGGAGACTTAGTCACCGCGCCCGCAATGCGAGCTTTCACTTAATGGCTGGATATGTTCCAGCGGACGTCGATGCCCCATCCGAGGCGAGCTGTGCCTGCACAGGTTAATTGGACGAGTACGGTTCCGCAACCACTTTTTCGCTGCCGGCCGATCTCCGACATGCGCCGCTTCCAGTATGACGATCGCGATTACAGAGTGACGCATATCCATTTTCGCGACGGCATTGGTCTTACGCCCGATTTTGCAAAGTGACGCGATCCGTCGCGGCCTAAGGTAGTTCGCCGGCATGGCATGATGGTCTGCTGACTTCCCTCCTTCGGTCCGGCTGGCGCCTCGGATTTTGCGCTGGCAAGCTGACCTGATCGAGGAGTGGTGGCGCACAGAAGGTCGCGCTAGTCCGATTACGGAGGGACAGGTGATGGCGGACAAGAAGATAGACCGTTGGCTACCGCTCGAGGAAGCAGCAGCGGTAATGAACCGCAGCCTGAGGATAATCAAAAGTCAGATGCGGAACGGTCGCATCCAGCGCGACCGGCATTTCCGTCGTGTCGGCGCAGGCGAGTTCGAACTGAACGTTACCGAGTACCTCGAATGGCTCAGAGAGGAAAAGGATGCCCGCAAACTGCCTTTCCTCGAGCGCGTGAGCCGCAGTATTGAAGACGGTGACAAAAGATTCGTGAAAGCGGTGACGGAAGCGCGCGCAAAGGCTCCGCCTCCAGCGCCGGCACCCACGACAACAACAAAGCGACGCCCCAAACTAATCCCCATCGCTGTATGGGCGGAAGAAACATTCGGTGAATATGCGCCGCATCGGCACACACTATTAAGCTGGGTCAAGGCGGGAAAGATCTATCCGATGCCCACCAAGGTCGGACGGTCCTATTTTTGCAGCCCAGATGCCGAGTACTTCGATCCGGTGGTACAGAAGATCCGGCGGATGACAGGTGGATCACGATGAGCGAACTGTTCCTGACGGAAGAAGAAGTCGCCGAACTGACCGGCATCAAGACGGGGCGCCGCGGCAAAAGGCGCGAGGAGTTGCAGGCCGAATGGATGCGCACAAGTGGCATTCCATTCTGGGTAAATGCCCGAGGCCGGCCGATCATCGCTCGCGCGTATTTCACGGGGCCGCATAGCGAGCCAATGCCAAGGCGGAAGTCGGTGCCGCAGGCATTGACGGACCAACAGACAAAGAAGTGGCAACCGGATGTTTACAATAACGACGGCAGCCTTAAGGAAAAGAAGCCTTGGACATTACCGACGCTAAAGGAAAGAAGAAAACCATCGTCACGATGAAGCCGCTGTGTCTCGATCTCGAAGACACAGCGCACGCGGTTTCGCTGTCCGCCACGGGCGTTAGGCGCCTCGTCAGGGAGGGCAGATTTCCGAAGCCCCGCCAACTGTCGGGGAGGCGCGTCGGATGGCTCGTGCGCGAGCTCGAGGAATGGATGGAAGCGAGGCCGGTATCGGACCTGTTGCCGCCTCCATCAGGAAAGGATTAACTTGAAAACCGTCTTCCTGCTTCTGGCCCAGTACGACGCGAGGGCAATCATACCGATCGACACAGTGTGCCGAGACTACTTCCCGCACCTGGAGGTCGACAAACTCGTGCGCAAGATCGCACTTGGGGAAATCGCGCTGCCGCTTGTCCGCATCGAGAAGAGCCAGAAGTCAGCGAAGGGAGTCCACATCCAGGATCTTGCCGACTACATTGACGCGCGGCGGGCGGAAGCCCAGAAGGAATGCGATCAGCTTCGCGGCTAAGCGGCTGGCTTCTGTGGAGGCATAGCTCCGAGTCGCGGCTGATCTACACGCCCCGGCATGCAATTCTCGTCTCCAGTCCGTCGCGTTGCGATCGCAATTTCTCAGCCGCATCCACCAGCGCTTCCAAGCCCGCAAGATCACGCTCACACCAGCCAACCCGCTCTCGCAGTGCCACGTATTCCCGTCGTACTGCAATGACGCCGTCGAGCGCCATTAGCGCTTGCTCAACTTCGCGGAGTTGTCGCCGCAGGTCATCTGCCATTTCGATCCTCCCGGCGGATGAACCCGTCCAGTTCGTGCCGGGCCCGCTCGAGCGATTCCAGTGCGTCTTGAGTCTCGTTGCTAATGCGAACGCCGCGGATAATCACGCAGGCCTGCCTGATCCCCATTAGCACTGTTTTGAGCGCGTAGTGGATCGTCCCCGACTCTCCGGGCGTGGCGGGATCGTACGGGGCACGGTTGCGCGCGAGGCGTTCTCTCTCGTCCATAGTGGCCTCGTCAAAGTACTGTGTAAACGTACAGTATCGCGAGCTGCACGTAAAGGCCTAGACTTACCATCCCGACACGAATGCGGAGCGCGCTATGGTCGCTAAGACCGTCCGCCGGACACTTTCCGGTCTGACTTCGGCATTGGCACCCGCACCGAAGAGCAAACGAGGGGTCGCCCATACTCTCCAATCGGCGCAGCAACGCGCCGACGAAGCATGGAGGCGCACGACGCACGGACTTCACAGCACCCACGACCGTAAAGATCCGAAGGCGTGATTTTCGGAAACCAGAAGCAAGACGAGACCTTCCGTCCAAAATGGCGGACTGCGGTTCTTTATTCGAAGAGTGACCCGCTCGACGCCTGATTGTCGTTTCTTAGCGGTTTCCGCGGCGGCAGCGGATATGCGGCCCGTAGAAGTCAAGGGAGGTGTTGTTCAGACCAGAAACCCGATTGCCGGCATGGGTGGCCTATGCGACGCTGGGTGCGCGGTGATCTACCGCGTGTGGTTTGGGCCGCAGTGTTTCCGCGGCTTCTTTTTTGGAATGCAGAAGTGAAAAGCCCCGCTCGGGGCGGGGCTAGTTGCTAACTTGGACGCGGTGAGCGCCGGAGATGCGGACTACGCCAAATCACTGATGTAAAGCTTGGCAATCGCACCGTCCTCATCCATCTCCGCCTTCGCCATGAATGCAAGCGGCGTCTGGCTGGCAAACGCCATCGCATAGGCGTTGTTTGGAAGCGCCCGAATGGGATCGGTGATTTCTGCCTGGATGCGTGTTTCGTCGTCCGGGAATGAAACCTTACAGCCACCGGTTTTCATGTCCATTTCGGAAATCAGGCCGGAGTATTTTCTGGTCGATTCGAACTTTGACGCAGACGGTTTGGCGAAATGCTCCTTGAGAGTTTCGTCAGCCGATACGAAACGTGTCGCGCCTTCGTGCAGATCAATATTCGAAACAGAGCGCCCGATCGGCGCAAGTGCAGACCTGGCAGCCGGACCTAGGGCATCTGCCATCTTCTCGATGGTCGCAATCAGTTTGCCGGTAGTCTCGGCCTGATTCGCCAGCGATTTATCAAGAGCATCCTTTAGCAGTTTCATCTCTTGTTGGTCGCGCCGACTAAGTACATATCCAATCACAGGGGCAAGCAGCGTTGCACCGGCTCCAACGCCCGTCCACAAGGTTCCCGAGGACAGGGCGCTCGTGATTGTCGCCCATACCTCGTAGCACTGATGCTCGCCCGGCTCCCTCGCAAGCACCTTCACCGACAGGCTGTCGAACTGCTTGTTGTATCGCCCGGTTTCCACGAAGTTTGCGCATACAGCCAGGATACGCGCAAAACCCTGGAGGGACAATCCAAGCTGGTTGAGATCGATCTCATGATTGGCAGCATCGCCGCCCTCATAACGGATCGCTATCGTTTCGAATTGACTTGTCATTTTAGTCTATTTACGGACTCACTGCCTCAGGCACTTCCTTAGCTCCGGCATCACTCCCACTCCGCAACGCCGCGATGGCCAGAGCATGTTCCTGAATGGTGTTCACTGAAACTATAGGTGCCGTCGCCGCAGTGTGCCGTGGCACCGGTCGGAACGCCGCCATTGGTCGCGTGAGCAGGCGAGTGGACTTTATGCCCACTCCGGTTTGTGTAGTGCCCATGCTCCCGGAGCTCTGATTCTCTGGGATGTTGATATGCCGCGTTCGCTGAAACCAGCGAAAACGACAGCAACAGGAGTACCGCCAAGCGTTCCATATGTCCCCCGAAGGTTATTTTTTAGCAGATAGCCGCCTCCGGTACTTCTGGCGCTTGGGTATCAGGACTGCTCGACGGCCTCTGGCATCGCATTATGCCCCTTTTTCAGATGCAGATAGTCGCCCCGCCATGCATCATCTTCCGGGGCTCCGGCAAGCACTGGGCGTCGTTGTCGGCTGCGCGTTCCTCGTCGCGTTCCGACTGCACAAGCCGCCGCTCTATCCGGTCTGGATTGAACCCTTGCTCAATGAGGGTCGTCGAAGCGAGGCCGAGGAAGCGGTGGCTAGTCAGGGATGTGCGAGTATGTGCGGTCGATAGTGACGACCGCAGCAACGCTCGCATAGGACTCCTCACCGCCGCGGGGACGGACATGTCCGATGACGACCGGTTACGTACATCGGTAAATGCTCTGTACGAAAATTAGCAAATGCCATTTTGTACATCAACGCCAATTCGTACGTTAATTTCGTACACTGACATACTGGCACTTCTAGTGCTGGGGACCGGACTCGAACTGGCAAGGGAGAAACGAGTGGCCACCAAATCTCAGCGCACCATCGTCACGATGAAGCCAATTTACCTTGATCTCTCGGGCGTGGCCGAAGCGCTTTCCTTGTCCCCCACGACCGTACAGAAGATGGTCCGGGAAAAGACATTCCCAGAACCACGGCTCTTGTCTGGGCGCCGGGTTGCCTGGTTGGTGCGAGAGGTGGAGGAGTGGGCAGATGCGCGCCCGATCGCGGACCTGTTGCCGCCACCAAACACCGGCAGGCAAAAATAGAAGGGCCGCCCGAAGGCGCCCGTCTCTCCGTCGTTAGTTTAAGCGATGGTTGTCGACGCCGTTGGCAGCGCGCTCGAGCTACCAGCAATCACCGACTTCAGCGCATAGACGTAATCACGCACTGCGGCGGCGAAGTCCGTGAAATTGCTTTCACTGAACGTGTGCATCATGCCCGACGTATCCGGGTAGTTAAACGTCGTAGCACCTCCAGGGAAGCCCTTTCCGGCGTTCAGGCTCGTTTCGATGGCGATGATGTCCATCTGGCTCACTTGGTCGACGGCGTAGGTGGCATCAATCGCCTGCGTCGCAGTGCTCGCAATAGTCAGCCCGGCTGCCATGGCTGCCATGGCAGACTGAAGCAGGGCCTTCGCAGCAAGTTCAGCCTCTGTCGGCTCGGGCACGGTGTACGGCTTGAGAGTTGCAGGGACCGCAAGGGTAAATCCCTCCGCTGCCGTAAATGCGTACGCGCCACCCGAAGTCTGTGAAACGACGACGTCATCTTCAAATGCCCAAACCTGTTGATTCGTTGTATCAATGAAAGTCTGCATTTTTTCGCCTTAACGTAATTCAGCCCACGCCGTAAGCGTAGGAACGGGTGTTCCGGAAAGAGATACGACATATGATTGTCCGGGCGGGACAACTGCCCCCACCCATGCCGCCATACCCGGTGAAACCGGGCCGCCCGTGGTGGACGCAACTACGCCATTCACGGAGATACTGGCCGTTCCACCGCTGGCGATACTCACGGTCGCCATCACGAAAATCGGTTTGCTCGTCGAATTTGTGTAGGTCGTGCCGGCCGCTCGTGAACCAGTAAGGACTGTCCAAGACTGCCCAAGCCCCAAGGCCTGCCCCAGCTGCACGGCATGCTGGCTTGCGGTGCCGGGGGCGACTTGAAACGTATTCGACGGATTGCCCGTCGAAACCGCCGTCGTCCCTACCGTGAACGCGCAATAAGCGTAGTCACCCACATTCCAGTTCAGTGCGCTTGTGCCTTCCTGCGCGCGCGTCACGGTCAGCGAGCTTCCGCTGATTGCCGTCACATAGACAATTTCGTAGTTCAGCCCCGTCGACGCATCGTTGAGCGTAAGCGGCATGATCTGGCCGGCCGAAAGAGTCGGCAGGTTCGCAGCGCTCGATAGAGCGATGGTGGTCGACGCCGACGAGATCGCCGAGGCGAGCTGCGTGTTGACGTTGTTCGCAATGACGTAAGTCGTCATGTCTGTATTACCTCAGGAAGTGCCGCGAATGCGGACGGGAAATGAAAAGGCCACCCGAAGGCGGCCTATGTTGATGTCCGGCGGCGATGCCGCCAAGCTATCTGGAGGGTGTGGCGATCTACGTGTGGGTGAGTTGCCTATGACACCTCCTGCTCGTTGGCAAGAAACTTGGCGCATCGCTCATGCTCCGCGGGCTGCTCGGTTCGCGATGCATCTTCGTCCGTATGCGTGGCGTCATTTTCTTGCTGGGGAGTTACAGCACGCACAATGAGTGGCGTGGTATTAAGTGCTTTTCCGTTAAGGATCATTTTGGCTTCCATGTGTTTTGGCTTTCGACCACTGCGCATGATCAATTTATCGATGTGGGCAGCCGATTGTTATTTGCGCGGATCGATGCGGGCTGCGCCGCGGCGGGCACGGATTACGGTGCAATCACTCACAGCTCCTCCAGACGCTTCCGGCAGGAACGCAACATGTCGTTCATGCGCTTGCGCATCTCGATCCACTCGCGGCCACGCAGTCCGTGTTTGTGTGCGTTCTGTGAAGCAATAGCTTTGCCTATGTCAGTCGCCGGTCCTGTGGACCGCTCCCACGGCCGCCATCGTTTGATCGCCTCGGCTTGAGCCGCTCGCCGCTCCGGTGTCCAGCCTTTCGCCATCCTGATGCTCCAATAGTTCGTTCGTCGGGACCGGCTTTTCTCCCGTGCGCGTGTGCGCGTGCGTACTGGTCGCGGTGGGCGCGGTGCCGTGGTTGTTGATTTGCTGATTACCGCTCGTGATATTCGCCTGCTTCACGAACGAGACCGGCGCACGCGGGTTTTTGATATCACCCAATGTCCGCAGAGTGCTTGCCGATTGCTGCTGGCATTTCAGGGCAAGGCGCATATAGCTTTCGGTTGCACCCAGGTGAGTACCTAGATTCACAGAAGCACGGTGGGCAAATTCCCCAAACAGCGTATTGAGCGCAACGGCCTGACTGACGAGCAACACCTCTACGCCCGACATATCGCCGGCAGTAACCTGCCCCGTCAGACCGCGTAGCGCCTCAGCAAGCTCGCCAATCGGGATTGATTCGGTAGCCAGTGGCGGGACGAACATACTCATCAATTGCGTGGACGCCAATTGTCCGGACACTGTGATACGCGCCAGCCTCTCAGATCTCAACTTGGCTTGCTCCGGCGTCCGCACCGTGGCGGGCGGGTCTGCTGGCACGATTGCTTCCGGGTTTCTTTTCTTCATTTACCGCCCTCCCGTAGTTGGCCAATGGCCGCTTCCAGCTCCTCATCCGTGGCGCCGGCCATAGCCTCCCGTGCCAGCGATTCGAAGCATCGCGCCTCCGCGCCGTTGGCGGCCATTGTCAGCAGGGCACCCGTGTTCGCAAACCCGCGACGGCGCGCACCGTCCAGTAGCTGGCTAACAGCCCCAATGGCTCGGCCTCGGTCGTCTTCCTTGGCGTTGGCGTCGAACGCCTTGGTCAGGACGATACACAACCGGTCAACCGCGCTAACCCGCTCGCTGGCCTGTGCCCTCTCTTTCGCACGTGGTTTCTTTGTCGACGCCACGCTCACTCCTGTTCGTCAGCGAGTGAGGCCACAAGGTCCGCTACCAAATCGGGGCGGGTCTGCGCCTCCGCTACCCATCCGAGGATATGGCGGCCTACATCCGCGTACTTCATTGATGGGGCAACCGCCCTGCTTACGCTCCCGTGCCCGCTGGGGGTGGCTACCAACGATACCTCGCCCGGACCTTCAAGCTTGATCTCGACGGTAAGCCGTACCGCGCCACCATCACTGCCTTGGTACATGAGCTCGAGAAAGTCGCGCAGCACCCGCGCCTCGTCGCTTACGCCGCGCTCATATTCGTGCGCAAGATGGTATTGCTCATCGAGCGTGAGGGGTATTTTCCAGCGGGCGTCGTCCGTCTCGGCAACCACATGGCTCGGTAAACGCGGTGCCTCGGCGGTAATCGTCACGTCACGCTTTGCGCTGTCCGTCGTCGTGTCTGAGTTGCTGTTTTTGTTGAATAGCTTCATTCCGATGTTTCCGTGTTTGGTTTGGTCGCGTCCAGTATCGACAACAGATAGGAGTTCAGCTTGTCGGCGCGGATATAGGCCCGCGGCATCCAGGCGGGATTAGGACGGGCCCGGTGACGCACCCAGGCGTGTCCGGCTTCGTCCGATGACTCTATGTGTACCCAGATAGCGCTCATGGGGCATCCCCAACCCGAAGCCTCCGGATCTCGTCGGTCAGGCATTTGGCCTGTGCTTTGGCGATTGCCGCTCGCGTGAGCTTTTCCGCCAGCAAGTGACGGTAACGGTCCATCAGGTCGAAACCCTCGAATGCCGCCATAGCGAGCGATGCATCAGACGGTGACCGCCGCCCATCCAGGAATGCCCGGTAAATGTTCGCCGCCGACTTTGACCCGCCAGCAATGGACCACAGATCACCACGCTTTTGCTCGAGGTGACGAATGCGCGCCTGCACGTCAACGGTGCTCGCTTCCCTGACCTCAGGCATGCTGCACCCCCTCATTCGCTGCACTGGGTATGGCAACCTCTAGATACTGACCGTGTGGCGGTCTAGGCGGGGTATCGGAATTTGCGCGCATAGGACCGTGGTGCGGTCTAGCAAGCTCAACCCTTTGACCGTGTGACGGTCGTATGCTGGCGGGCTCTAGACCGCCGTGCGGGGGTCTCACTTCAATTTTTTGTGCCGCCAAAGTGACGTAGGAACGGACACTGATATCTAGCCCGTCCTTCACATCAAGCTGTCGCCAGCTCAGCGCGTACCAGGCCGCGCGATTCGGTTTTGCGCCCTGCCGAGTCTCCACCAGCAGCCCCAACTCGACCAGTTCGCGCTTTGCTTTGGTCAGACCGTCCCGACTATTCCAGCCCAACGGTTTTAACGCCTTATCGCAGATGACTAACGAGCCGTTGTTGCGGCCGTTGTACTGAAGCAGCACATCTAGCAGGAGCGCGCGCGATCGGTGCGACGCTGCTCGAAATGAAGGATGGTTCATCACCCAAAACGGAACGCCGACGAAGCGCTCGCTTCCTTTACCCTTGCGATCCTTCATGCTGCCGCCCGCTTTGGTTCGGAGATCAAGACGTAACGAGCCGTTCTCATGTGAAACAAGCCATCGCCGCCGTGCTTGTTTTCAGGGATGCTCGCAATATCGAACCCGTCTTCTTTCAGGTCGGATATTCGCGTCGGCAATTGCACGAACCCGCCGGCTGCGCGACCCTCTAACGAACCCAATCCACGGCTGCCCTGCAGACGCAAAATTGCCGCCAGCCGCTCGCACTGCGCGGTCGTTTCAGTCGATTGGACGTCAATGCCATTTGATTTCCAGAACTGCCGGAGCGCGTGATAATATCGACCCATCCGCATTTGAATTGACGCTGTGGATTCGCCCCCACGAATCACAGGCTCTTTAGGAAAGCTCGCACCGCGCGGGCTTTTTTTTCGTTCATTCATTGCGCGATCTCCTTATTCCGCCTTGGCGCTGTCGTCAGACATACGGCGTTCGGTGATCAATGCGTGGATCTCTGCCGAGAGAAACAGGTTGCGGCGATTAGGCGCTTTTAGGGGTTTAACGCCCCACAGAGACCCGGTTCGACAAATCCGGGCATTAATGGATTGTGGTTTAACGCAAAAAAGCTGCGCAACCTGGTGCGTATCTAGGTATTCAATTGCGTCTTGAGACACGGCGAATCGCTCCTTTGGAGGAGTTGAGGAGAAGAGGACGCACGAACGCGGCCCGGGTGGGATGACGCGAGTTTTAGTTTTAGTTTGAGAGGTACTACGGAAGACTTGCCGGGGTCTGGATAGTCCCGGTGGACGGCGCTATGGCCGATTGAACATCTGATTCTCAACTACTGGACCCCGGAGCGATCCGCGGCCCATCTCGAAGCGCGCCAGACTGGGCGCACTTCTTCAATGTATCTAAATTGAATTAGAACATACCTCGTTTTGTAGCGCAAGAACTTTTTCAGTAGTCCTTACTGGATCATGCCTGCCGCACGAAGTGAACTATCAAGCTCGGCCCACGCTTCGACCTCGAGCCTTTCCAGCTCGGCTTTGATGAGCAGGATTTGCCGGTTTGCTGTGACGCGGTGCATTCGGGCGTGGTCAGCGATCTCCTGAACCGTTTTGCGCTCGCCAAAGAATTTCCGGATGGCGGCTACAACCACAACGTCGACCACGACCGCATGGGCCTGTGTTGTCTCGATAAACCGGCGTACCTCGTCAATCGCAGCCAGCCATACAGCACTATCTTTCAGCTGGGCGCCGGCAGTGCCGCCACCGTCGCATTTGACCTGGTGTGGCACACAGCGGGCTATCAACGCCGCGACTGAATGGTCGCTCATCCACTGAAGCCGGGACTTAACCATACCCGCTTGCGCCGCCCCATCAAGGCCGACCAAGCCACGGCCACTACCAATTGCCCCTTCTTGAGCCAGGCGCGCCAATGCCGATGTCGCGTATTGATCACACTGGTAGTTCAATGCGAAGACAAGCGCCTCGCGGGCATCACGGAAAATTCCACCTTCAATAGCTGCGCTCATACTGCCTCCCCTGCTGCACGCACGCGCATGATGGTCTGACGGGTTGTTTTGTAGATGCGGGCAAGTTCTGACACGGAAACACCTTTGGCTAGCTGCTGGCGGGCCTCCTCCTGCTGTTCGGGTGTGAGAGCCGGTTTGCGACCCAGCACCTTTCCCTCAGCCTTTGCTCGAGCCAGTCCGGACTGTGTACGTTCGATCAACAGATCGCGTTCGAACTCCGCAACCGCGTTAAGCACGCCCATAGTCATTCGGCCAGCAGCGCTCGTCAGATCCACACCACCCAATGCCAAGCAGTGCACGCGCACGCCCATTTCGGAAAGCCGGTCGACCGTTGCTCGCACATCCATCGCGTTCCGACCCAGCCGATCCAGTTTCGTGACGATTAGTACGTCGCCCGATTCAAGCCGGTCCAGCAACTTCGAGAAGCCGGGCCGCTCGCTCGCCGCAACGCTTCCGCTAATGCATTCGGTAACGATGCGCTGCTTACGCTTGTCTTCCTCGATCGCAAAGCCGGCGGCTTGAATCTCGCGCAACTGATTTTCGGTAGTTTGGTCGGATGTCGAGACGCGGGCGTAGATGAATGTGCGTGACATTTGTTGAACCCCGTTGATGTACGTTGACGATGTACGAATCATATAGGATGTACTTTTAATGTCAAGGCTATTTTTCGTACACTACTTGAGAAACATGTACGAAATCGAACGTTATCGGACATAGGTAAGCGCTGCATCGCGACCGTGGTCGACAGCAACGTTCGGAGGGTGGCTGCGTCAGATTGGCGCCGAGCGCAGCGACGCGGCGACACGCCACGGCAACAACTCATCAACCCGGCTGATTGGATGGCCCACGATTTGGGCGAGGATGTGACCCAGATACCCCACCGGCGATGTGATCGCCGGCGCGAAGAATTACATCATGCTGGTGTGGAGGGCCGCCGCCGGATTCTCAATTAGGCAGCGGGCGAGTCAGCAAATAGTCATTGCCCTACTGCCCGGTCGGCGTCGCGGACAGACGTTGGTAATTCATCCAGCCAGTAATGGGATTACCTGGTTCATGAAGTGTGACGCATCCGACCTTCTGATCCAGCGTCGCCGGGTCGCAATACGGACCTGAGTATGTGACTCGAGCCCATGGCGTCTGCGCACCTGATGCTTCCGTAACATTGCGGATTGATGCCGTTTCGACGCTGACCTTAGCGTGCTTTGGAATTACTATCAATGCTGAACAGGTTGTGCCAAGACATGATCGGAGGTTCATGTCCAGCGGGCCTAGCCACATATCCGTTGTCCCTTCGGAGATTGGTCTGGAGGAGGTTGGCTGAGCAACCACTATCTGCGGTTCAGCCGGTTGTTGTGTAGCCACCTGTTGGGGCGGCATCGCGATATGTCCGCCATCTTGTCCCTGGCCAAAAGGAATGAGTTGTCCAGATACAGCATCTTGGAACATCGCTCCCACGATTGAGTCGGGAGTAATCCGTAGCGTCTCCGTCTTCAATATGACGTCACCCGATAGAGTTTCCGATTTCGCAAATTCGCAAGGTGCGTGACAACTGACACGATTGACAAAACCGGGATTATTTAAGTCGGTGCCCAATATGAGGATTACAAACGTCCCATTCCTGTTGCCCTCATAGCGCATCATGATGAGCGGCTTCGTAGCCGTCCCGTTACGAACGTCCTCCTCGCTTAGGGCAGGCTCATACCCGTAGGTGCCGCTATCGACCATGGCGTAGCTATGGCTCGGTGGCTGCGGCTCGGCCGGTTCAAGCGCTGGCGTAGGAGCGGGCGCCGGTACGGGCGTCGCGGCAACTGGGGGCGCAGAAGCCGGCTGGCTGGCAACTGATGGCTGATTCCCCGAATCCTTTCCACATCCAGACAAAATCAACACTGCTACGCTGAGGCAGCCAAGTGTCGCCGTTATCTTTATCATTTGTTCCCCCTCCCCATTTGACCGCTTATTTTTTGCTAGGTACGACAAATCTACCGCAGCCCGTGGATTATCGTATTGTGGCTTCGCGTTATCCGACGACATTTATGCCGAGCGGCGCCAATTCTCTGGAGGCCTCCGTCAGCAAGGGGTTCCGGCGCCCCCCCGATCCGCAAAGGCGCTGTCAAGGTAGACGACGGTTTTGGGGTGCTTCGACGAGCCATGTCCGTCGTCCATGGGGTTGTTTCAAACCACTGTATTCATGAGGTTTGTTTCGCGACTATCCACGCAGCCCTTTAGGGACTAAAGAAACTCGGCGCACACGCTGCCGATACCGTATATGGAGTTGTTTCGAAAACGCTCGAAACCGTGGTAACCGCTTGGTAACCGCTTGGTAACCGCGCGATGGTAACCATCGGTTTCGCTGCGAACCTTGCTGCGAACCTCTGCGGTGCGAACCTGCTTTTTTGTCCGTCAGCCTGCAACTTTCCGTGCGTACCGCGCTGCGTACCTCGGCCGTGCATACCGCGCCTCAATGTATGCAATTCGCAAGCTATGCCGTAATGTTGCGCTCGGCGTTCGGATCTATCTGCGTACTTATCTGCGCGGAAATCGTTCCGAAACTTCCGGCCGCGCCGGCCCTTTCCCCTTTGCCGCCCATGCCTTCCCGCCAATCCGACCGTTTCGAAACCGCGCGGAAAAGTGCGAACTAATTTGCGGCAAAATTCGGCGTTTTCTAATCTCGAAGTCGTCTTCGATAGAATCTAGAGAACGAACACAGACCAAGAGGGGACCATGATGAATCGTTTGTGGATTGCTGCACTGCTGGCGGTGCCAACGCTGTCGTTCGCCCAAGGGATGCCAGAGAACTGCCGAGCGCCAATGGCAAATTCCATGGAGTTGTCGGCTATACCGCAGTTGCTCCACATCGCTTCGGACGGCCCGAAAATCATGGGAATCGTTCCGACCGGCAATTCCCATGCACGTCAAATCGGTAATGGCCGCTACCGAATCGACTGCACGATTTCCGTTTCTTGGGACGACGGCCACGTCGACAAGAACTATCGATTCAGCGCATGGGAGAAGCCGGACGGCGGCTATGACGGAAGTTATGGTCCCAGTCGAGCAGCTTCCGTGAACTCGTCCGCAACTGAGCGGCAGGCTAACCCGGCGACTGTCGAACAGCGGGTCGCTGCGGCCGTGACAGCGCATGGCAGTGACAGCATGATATGCAATCCATCGCGCAACAGATATGAGTGCGGTACGCCTGTGGTGAGCATCGGAAAACTGGCCGCTGCCTTGCTATCAACCGCAGGCACGCAGGCGGCGTGGACAAACAGCGGTGGTCTGCCAGTGAAATGGACCAAGCAGAGCGATATACCAAGCCGTGACGGCATCCTAGTGTTCGAGAACGGCGCAATTGGCGATATTCATATCGCTCCCAAAGGTGATGGCTTGACCCAGATCGGCATCGGCACAAACGATTGCACGTCCATTGATTCGAGCGTATGCACTGGCGATATTCGGCAAGCGCTCGAAAGCGCAGGGGTCACCGTGCAGCGAGTATGCCAGGGCGACTCAGGTCCGCAATATCAGGTATCGGGGCCGCGCGGTGTACCCGCCGTTATTACCTGGCGCGTTTCCGGGCCTGATATGGCGAGGATGCGCGCTGCCACTACCTACATGGAGATTTTTCCCGGCATGACGACGGAACAAGATACTACCGCCGTCGGAGGATGCAAGGAAGACACGGCTATCTGAAACCAGCGCGCCGCCCGCGCAATCTGGGTCCAGCGTCAGGCCGGTTTACTTTGACCGCAATGTGCGCCGGTTTCCCTGAAAGAACCGCCTAGCAAGGATTTCAGGGAAATGAGCGATCGGAATCCGTCAAGGCTGGGTCAAGGTAAATCCCGTCACGGCCTTGTCTTGCTCGCGCGCTCACGCTCCTCGCCGAGTATCTCGAACAGCGCCGGGCGGAGCGTCGGCTCCGAAATCCGTCACGCAGCGCCCAAGCGCATCACCGCGCCCCGCACGGTCAGTCTCGCTTCGTGCCGCCGTAACCATTTGCCCGTGTCGGCGGGGTCAATCAGACGCGGACTGCCGAAGCGCCAGATAGTCCGCGCGCCTGCGTTCTCGTGCAGCCACGTATCGAGCGGCACCTGGCGCTGAATCTCAATTTCTCCGGTCATCGCGTCGGCGCTGCGAAGTCGGAGCGTCACAGGCAGCTACATGACTCTTCTCTAACGTCTGAAATGGCGGGGTGGCTATTCCTGACACTCGCTCTTACACTGCGGCCAATTGACCTCATTAGGTGACGCCATGGGTAGCAAAGAGTCGAAGTCAGAGACGTTCGAATGGAAGTCGACCGTGTACGACATATCAGCCATTCTGTCTGAAATCGAACAACGGTTGCTAATCCCGCGCCTGACCTACATCGGGAAAGGTTTAATGGATTGGTATTTAACTGAGATGCTACGATTCGACGATGAGTCAACGCCAACCTCGGGACGGGACCGCGTTACCCTTAGCCGGAGCCATGTCGAAACTGTCGCCCAGAGTGGCGCACTAAAGCGCCCAATAATCGTGGCCGATGTTGGCCCCGACTCGAGTGGCATGACAGAGGTTCGAGATGATGGATCGTGGCACGGAACGTACGTGGTTATCGACGGCAATCACCGACTGGCGTACGCGCATCTCAATAGTGTTACGCGCCTTCCGGCCTATTACCTTGAGCGAGAAGACATTTCGCGCTTCATCCTGTCGATTGACGGCTACGAACTTGTGACATAGCCCTTGGCCAGTGTGCGCGTAGTCGAATTGTACTTTCAAATACGTTTCAGCCAGTCATGCAGGCCCGAAGCAAAGCCGTCACCTCGCGCTGTTGCTCGCGCCGGTCTTGCTCGTCGCCGTGCCGTACAGCTTGCCGTTTGCAGTCCGCCAATCATTCTTCTCCTCGTTACCTTCGGTCATTGGTTCACTGCCGATTCACTGAATTGCCGGCGCAGTGCCGCCGCTTTCGCCTGTGAGCAACCGAGATACCGCCGAATATCCGCCACGGTCGCGCGCACACGTCCGGCTGCGATCTCGCTCGCCAGTCGCGTCACCTCGCTTTCTGGATCTTCCGACTGAAGCGTCACAAGCTCGTCGACCGGCGCGTGACGGGTCGTGACTGCCTCGTTACTCGCCGTGACTGGCGCGGTCTGAGCGGACGTGACTGCGCCGGCCGCCCCTGAGTCACGGGCCTGAAAGGCCACGAACCAGAGCAAACAGGCGACGCCCTCGAGCACGCCGGCAAACGCCAACCCTGACACCAGGTCAACCCGCGACTCCGGGATGCCGACGAACGCCGCTACCCTAGTTGTGACTGGATCGGCGCGCATCGCGTCACGCAGCGTCACGGCATGATCCTGCTGAACTGTCAGCCGGTCTTCGGCCGCTTCCCGTCGTTTCGTTTCAGTCGCTTCTACGTCAAGCGCGTCGAGCTGTGCCGTGAGCGTCGCCCGCTTCACCCGCGCCGTCGCGCACCCGCCGATGCACCGCTGCGCCGTAAAGGTCGCAAGCTCAGCGACCGTCGCAGCACGCTCATCGGCAATCTCCGTCAAGCCGCGACCGGTCGTGACGATGCTGGCGGGCACCGCGACTACCGCGGCCCGAACCTCCCCGGCGTGCTGCTGAGCCATCAGGAAGAATGTGGCGTGACCGTAGCAAGTCGCAACCATGCATGCAGCCCATAGGATTCCCCCAACCCAGCGAACCGCAACGGGCGAGGCTTTGCAGAGTGCTGGCAGCAGATGAGCACTTACGACCAGCACCGCGCCGATCGCGACCCACAGCAGGCGCTCCGACAGCCAGCCGCCACGCTGCCATCCGGCGAGCACCGAGATACAAACTGCCGTGCCGGTCGCTGCGATCGCCAAGCAAAGCCCGGATTTGCGAAGCGCATCCATATCAATGGTCATCGGTATGCCCCCACTGCGACTGGTCCAGTGCGGTTCGCGTCGCAGCCTCAGCGCGCGCCGCCGACAGTCGTTCGTTGAAGTGGTACAAGTCGGGCAACAACGCCGACAATGGAGCGCGCACAGCAGTAGCCAGCACCTCGTCCAGCAGTGAGCTCGGCCAGCACTCAAGTCCCGCTAGTTCCTCGATCATGCCGATCAAGTCCACGCGCATATAGCGGGCGTCCAGCACAGTCATGCTTTCGCGCCACGGCCAGAACAAACCTCGGTAGCGTGGCTCTACCGTCCACGAGAAGCGCTCGGAAAGCGCATCATCGGAGTCGATGTGTCGCCCCATACCGTAACTGACGGCGAAATCTAGGCAAGCTGGCCATTCGATCTCTGGCTGATCACGGCCGTCCTGAACCTGTGCCGCATCGATCTTCTTAGAAAGCATATTTGCCTCCAGCGTTTTGAGTGGGGACAGCGGGGACGGTGGGGACAGCCTTGCTGCACAAGGATTTGCCGTGTCCCCATTGCTGTTGGGCTAGTGGGGGCGGCGGGGACAAACGTGTATCCGGCGTCCATCCGGAGTACAACTCGTCCCCGGTGTCCCCGGTAGATCTCGTGAAGTGGGGACGCCTGCAAGGCTTGCCACATAAGGCCGCCCCCGTTGTCCCCGTTGTCCCCGATCGAAATTGCGATAGCACTTGCATCATTCGCCCTCTGTCAGCTTTTCCGGGTTGACGTGATACAGCTTCGTCTTTCGACCGTCTGGGGTACGCGTGCTTTTCGTATGCCGCCCGGATTCGCTGTCAAGCGCATCAGCCTTCGCAAGCGCTGCCGTCACGCGAGACATGTCGTAACCCTTCGTCGCTTCCCGCAGGCCGCCGGACGTGAACAGGTACAGCCTGCCGCCGCCGTCCTGCTTCCAGTACCCCGCTCGGTCGCGAACAAGGTCCGCGCTGCCCTCGATACTGGAAAATCGGCTATCGGCGTGTCTGTCGATGAAGTCGGAGACGGCGCGCAGGATCGCCGCGTGCTCCGCGCTGTGGCCGTTGGTCGAGCGACGATTGCGCCAGAGATTGAAAGCGTGGATCGCGGACTGAATTGGCTCACCACTGACCCACGGCGTCACGCCCCACAGCACAGACAGTTCGCCTGCCAGCGCGCAGATAGCGAAGGTCCGCGCCGCCCGCCGCTCCTGCCCCTCCGCCGCACCGAAGCGGTCGACAAGCGGTTGAAGCGAGTCGGTCAGTCTGAAGCCGGTGCGCAGGTTACTGACCAGTGCTTCAACAAATCGAGGCCCTGCATGGCCGTAGTGCTTCGCGGAAAGGTTGCGAACGTCATCCGACAGCACACCCCCAGCGGGCCGCCCGCGTAGATCGTCGAATAAGCCGTAAGCACCATTCACGGGAATGTCCAGAATGCGTAACTCCTGACCGGCTTTGGCTTCGATGCCGCCGGCGCCCATTCGCGCCCCGATCGTAAGCTCGCCGGTCGACAGCAGGAATACGCGCCAGCGTGTCGCCTGCCGCGCCTCGCCGTGCCGGTTAGCTCGCGTTTTGCCCATGCCATTGATAAGTGCGTATGCTGATTCGTACAGGCTTTTCGGGTCGATCTCGCCCAACTCATCCAACGCAAGCAGAGTGTCGGAATGGAGCGAGCCAGCGCCCTCGAGCCCGTTTGCCGTGGCGCGCCACGTCCGTTTGAACGCCGGACCGCCCCATACGCTGATTGCCGCCAGCAGGGCAGTAGTCTTGCCACTTGATGAATCGCCATACAGGTGCACGCCGCCGCCGTCGACGTTTAGCGAACCTAGCAGCGGACCCGCCAGTGCCGCCGACATCGCCAGCATGAGCAACGGATTGCCCGTCGCCAGCGCAGCGAGTTCGCACCAGCCCTCAAACGTGCCGGCGCTCGCATAGGGTGCCGTGCGGCCTGATGCCTGAAACCAGATATCGTCCGCACCAATCACCGCATCCGGCAAAACGAATGCATCGTCGTGCCAGCCGGTTACGCTGGCGGCTCGCATTGTCTCCTTGGGAAACTGACCGGCGATATAGCGAAGAATCGCGCCCTTGTCGTGCAGGTCGAACACCAGCCCCTCGCTCAGCAGTACACCGCGAGCCTCATTGCCATCCCCCGCGAGCATGGACATGGGCATAGCCCACTTTTTCCGCTTACCGGCAGGGGAAAGGATTTCAAGGAGCCGTCCATACTCGGCGTCCTCACGGTTGCGCGTCACGGCCTTGACCGTCATCGGCGTGCAGATCCACTTGTCGATCATCGCGGGCGGTGAGTCATTCTTCCCCGGCTTCACTCCATGCCAGTAAACTCCCGGCTTGACCTTGCTCCCGCCTACCCTGTGCCACCCTTCATACACACGCCAGCATGGGCGTTCATCCAGTCCCGGAAAGCTCAGGTCATCGATTAATCGGTCGGCGGATTGAGCATCGGCCTGCGAATCGACCACCGTGGACTCCGGTTCGTCGGTTGACGCGACAGCCACGTCGATGCAACGCTTCACCGCATCGGCACCAAGCGCGACATGCAGGTCGTTGAAGTCCGTTTGATCTTCCTGCCGGTCAGATCCGAAATCGGGCAGAGCGAGGGCACCGCCGACAGCCTGCGCGGCTTCGAACGCTTGTTCCTGACCGTTTCCAATATCGCCCAGCACGGCGATCTCCGCCGCCGGATAATCCTGTCGCATTGCTTCAGCTACCTTTCTTAGATTGCCTGCTGACAGTGCCGCAACGGCCGCACAGCCGGTCGCAACGTGAGCGGAAAGCACGGTTGCTACGCCTTCGCCGATGAGGATGCGATCGATACCGGGTCCTATCTTTGTTACCGCCCAGTGCCCGCCAGCCTTGGCACCACCAGACAGTGCCGATTTGCGTCCGGCCTCATCGATAAATTCAAGGGTCGTGACAATCGAACCAACGTGCACACGAGCGACGAGGATGCGCCCCGTCAGCACCTCGTTCGATGACGACGGTTTATAGCCGATCAGGCCGGCCAGCTTGTCGGCGCTAATCTCGCGCAGTGTCTGCGGAGCGGCCAGCCCCTTGCGGAACAGGTAAGCGTGGTCATCCTCTGCCGGCTTGGCCCTGCTCCAGACGGCGAGTGCAAGCGTTACCGCGTGCGCCCGTTCCCTCGCGCGCTTCTCCTCGGCATGCCTGGCTCGGGCCTGACGCTCCGTGCGTCGCCGCTCGAACTCGGCGGAATCGATCGGCACGGATGGATGCGACCGAGTGTCGAAGCCGTGCTTCTTCGCGATATCAAACAAGGTGCCGATCCCAATACCGCGGCCCGGTTGCACGGAGCGCCACGTATCTTTTACGTCCGTTACGACATACGCCTCAGCACCCCGACTCCACGCGTCGAATAGGTCGAACCCCGCGTCGCCCATCTCATCCTTAAGGGCCGCAGCGACACGCCACCACTGTTCGCGCTCTACGTCTGGAGGAATTGTCGCAAGCGCCGCTTCGACGCGTTGCTGCTCATCTACGATTGCGTTCATTCGCCCCCCCATGAGGAGTCCTCATCGGAGTGGTCACGCGAAAACCCGCAATCCAGATCGCGCGCCATCACCGACAGCGCCGCCGTTTCAGCGGCAAGGCTATGGAGGATCTCGAAAATCGACTGCTGCTCGTGGGACAGAATATTGTCGAATGCCTCGGCGCCCGACGGCCCGGTCAGAAGGTTTGTGAGCGCGTACAGGCGCTCGGAAATGACCGCGGCTTCGCCGACAGGGTTTTGGCAAACGGATGCTCGAACGACCGACACCGTGCCGCTAACGTAAATTACCTTCAGGCCAAAATCGGTTTGCTCGTAACGTGGAGTGGGCTTATTCATGGCGCACCCCAATCTCGCCAATGATGTTCGCCAATTCACCCGCCATGTCTGAACAGGCCCACAGGAAACCGTTCTGCAAAGAGTCGGAGAGTATGCGAAAGCTTTCGCCCACCTCGCCTGTGGTGACTGCAAGTAGCGCGTCGAGTTGGGTTGCCAATTTTTGAGCGCGATCAAGATTGCTGAGGGATTGATCGGGTTTATTCATGGCTCACCTCCAGGCAATCAGTCCGCGTGAACGTCTCAACGAGGCCCGAGACTTCGCGAGCGAGTTCCTCGGCCAAGCCGTAGACGATGACCATGTCCGCGTGCTCGTCATCCAATTTGCATGATTGGAACACCGATAGAAGCGCGGTTAGTTGTCCGGAGCGCACCTCGGCATAGGTGCGAATGTCGTATCCGCTATGTGTCACGCTTACGGTGCCATCCTTCGGGCAGTGTTCGAACGTAGGAAGCTTAATCATGGCCGGCCCCTGCAAAATATTCGCTTTCCGACTCCGCGCGTTCTGCGGAATAGCCAGTCATCTCACCGCCAATTTGCGCCATGAGAAAAATCTGTGCTGGGTCGCCGCAGTTGACTAGCATTTGAATCACTCCAAAAAGAGCATTCGCCTGCTCGATGGCGCGTTGCGCACCGGCCAACTCAGCCGCAGCACGCTTTGCCATTTCGGTTGCGGAGAGTTGCTTATGCATGGCGCACCTCCGTAAGCGCTTCTTCGAACTTGCTGGCCATGTTTTCGGCCTCGCCGCGCCAACTCGTGGAGAGATACCGCGCTAGGCCTGCCAGTTCTTTGATTCGTAGAAGTTGCAGCCATGGATCCGAATCTTGACTCCCGGTGTGCTCGTCGATGTGAAGGACCAGAGTGTTGATCCAGCCGAGTACTTCAGCCACAGCGCCCAGATCGTCGGTTGCTTCGCGCAGCACGTCAGCGCGAGTCGGCATTTTGTCGACAATGGTCTTAGCCATGGCGCACCTCCGCACGGGACTTCTGAGCAATCGACACAGCGATCTGACGGGCAAATGCGTCATTGAATGCTTCGCGGCGTGCGGCATCGCCCGCGAAAACCGTGTCACCGGCTACCAGGTTGCGGAAGCGGAGATCACGGGAGTCGGCCATGCTCATCGGTGCGCCAACGAGCCACAACTCGGCAGCATTGCGGCCAGCGTATGCGAAGAGTGGAAATCTTTCGGTGAGACTATTCGGGAGAGGTGCGTGGTTGGAGCGACTGCGGGCCAGCTGCTCGATCAACTCGAGCACGTGCTGCGGCATCGTTTGATGCTTGAGTGTTTTGTCGCCGTCGTCCCAGCGAACGGCGGCTGAGCCATCGGGATAGACTTTGACGGCGGTTCCGGTGCGACGAAGCCAGATGCTGCGAACGCGATCGCCAGGTTGGATATCAGGTGTTTGAGTTTGCTCAGAACGAGCGGGGGTACGGCGCAACATAATGCGGCCTCCAACGTTGGGGTTGAAAGCCCGCTTCCCATCGCCAAATGGGTGGGCGGGCACTGGACGGGGTTGGCGAACCGGAACGTTGGCACCGGCAGACCCGAAGGTCTCCCCACCCAGGCCCGCCCGTTGATCGTAGGGGCGCGCGAAGGCGTACGGACGTAAAAAAACCGCGCTGAGGCGGTTGTCCGCCAACATTCTCAGGTCGCCAAACCTGGTCGCTGTTGTTTCAGCGACGAGCACAGAATAGCGCTGCCGGTTTACGGGCGTCAACAAGTTTTTTTCGGCCATTAAGCAACCCCCCGCTTGGTTTGCTGCGGCGAGTAAGCGTTCGCGCTGGGCGGCGGCAGAGTTGCGGTTCATTGCACACCTCCGAGCAACCTGCCGGCCGTCGCGGCGAAGGACATGGCCGCATCCTTCGCTTGTTGATACGCCGTCTTGTGGTCGGCACCGCCGGAGATCGCGGCATGGATCGTATTGCGGATCACAGCCTGCAGGTTGATAACCATCAACTGTTGGCTATCCGTGAGCTTGTCGCGCATCCCAGCGCCAATGCCTGCCGCCTTGTTGACCAGCTTGTTGGCGTTGCAATGGAACACGTCGTCTCCGGCCACGCTGCCTCGGTCGTGAGCGAGTTGGGCCAGCGCCATCACCTCGTCGTGCAAGGCGTGATAACCGGGCAGGTATGCTGCGTCGGTCAGGGCGCGGCGTTCGCGGGCTTCGCGGAATGCCAGCACCAACTTGAGCTTGAGCGCGCGGACGCGATCCGTGTTGCGACTGTAGGCCAGCAGCAGATAGCACTGATCCTCGCTCAACAACACGAAGCGTTCCGGCTGCCCACGCCCCTGTATTTCTCCGATTTCAAATCGGAGTATTCCGAGCGCCTTGAAGTCGTCGGCGTAGTCGGTGATGCTGCGCATCGAGCTTTCATGCTGGACGCCGAGGTGCGCCGCGATAATCCGACTATCGACCCGTGATTCGCCGCGTGACTCTCGAAGCGCTAGCGCGGTATCATTAGCCGTGGTCGTCGGGGTCGCGTACTTGCCAGAGTCGCGGCCCTTTTGCTTTTGTGTGGTCGTCGGCATCGCTTAGGCTTCCGCGCGGTAGTTGACCGGATCAGCAAGCCAGCGTTTGATTTCTGAGTTTTCCCAAAGGGCTGTGCGCCCCATGTGCTGGCGCTTCGGGAAGCGGCCCGCCATTTCATGTTGACGTGCCCATTCGCGGCTGTATCTGACGAACGGCTCGATGTCGCGCCAACGGCTACGGCCCGTCTCGGGAAACGCGTCCAGATTGGGCAGAAGCGGGAGTGCGCGCGGCGTGCGCTTCGCTTTATTCGGGGACGCGCCACCGGTCGGTTGCGCGCTCGCTACTTTGCTAACCATCGCTGTTCCTTTGCCCTGATGGGCGTTAATTGCGATGGGGTGCAGCGTATGGCGGCCATCAAGCAAAAGATACGTCGCCTACCCTGCCTAACCGGTGAGCAGTGGCGGGCGAGATAGGCTGGGTATCGGTGCTGGCTGTGCCTGCAACCCTTATGTGGCAAGGGTTTGAGATAGGCAGGGTATTACTTCGGGCCGGGGGTTTTGTCCCAGTTCGCCACTGTCGCGATGCGATCGCGCTGGGTCGGATTGAGCTTCACGCCGTAGTTTTTTTCAAGCCATTCGAGCATGTAGACCTTAGGCTTTTTTGCTGCCTGCTCGGCGCCAGACAATGCGGCCCGCCACGCGATCATTGCCAGATCGAGTTCGTAGGGCCAATTTTCATGGTCCGCAAAAGCGGCACCATCCTTTGCTTCGGTTAGCTCCGCCTTGAGTCCCGCCACCTCGGCTTTGAGGTGTTCAATCTCGGCAAGTGCTTCGCTGTCCGTCGTCGGCAACGGGTTTGGATCGGGGATCGGCCAAGGGTACCCACGCTTCGCACACCAATGGCGGACGTTCGCTTGAAGAGCTAAATTATCTCCCTTGATCCCACTCCACATAACTTCGCCCAACTCTCCATCGGTGTCTGCCTCCTCAAGTGCCGCATACCACTCGCGAATTTCCTGATCTTTATCGCTGTCGAACACGGGCACTTGTTTGGGTAATATCCCGGCCAGAATTTTCGAAATATCCCAGAAAGCGATACGCCTCTGACCGATATAAGGCTTCATCCAGCCGGGTATGTCGTTGGTCTCGCCGACGACACCAAACCGGTCATTTAACCGCGAAACTTCTGCTGCCAGTTGTTCATTAAGCCTCCGATATTTATCCAGATCTTCTTGCAATCGCCGCGCATCCTTCTCGCTTGCCGCCATAAGGTCGGCCCGCACCCTCTCGGTTTCCGCTCTTGCGTCTTTTAGTTGGCCATTGAGTAAGGCGAGTTTGGCTTCCCAAGCTCCGCCGTGCTCTGGGGCGCCCCGTTTTTCTACAGGCAGTAAATCTCTGATTGATGCATCACCAGGCGAGTCTGGACAGGGCGCGGAGTCATTTTGCGGTAGTCCGGCATCATCTGAACGATTCATATATGGCTTCGAGGTACTCGGAGCATGAGCCTCACGGTTCAATTCCAGACCTCGGCTGTCAAGAAAGTCGTAGATTTCCGAACGAAGAAAACCAAAATCACTCACACCCGGCTCAGTGCTGATTAGCACTCCGTCCTCAAGCTCGAGGGCGAGGTCACACAGCGGATACCCGAAGGCGGCAATGTCAGACAGGAATCGCTCAGCGGTGTCGGTTGTCGCGGCTTCCCATCCGTGCGGATGCAGTTGATGCCAACGAGGTACTGGACGGCTCTTTCGGGAAGCCTGCCTAATCTTGTTGTCAAGCAGCATGGCGGCATCCTCTTCCGAGGAACCGTCTTCCGATGACATTTGCTCCAACAGATCCTGAAGACTAATGAAGTCGGGATCCTGTTCCTCGAGCAGTTCTTTGATACCCATCTGCACACCCAATACGCAAGCCCCCTATGAAGAAGCGCTCCCACCGAGTAGGGGCCCCGGTGTTCGCCACGTCGATAATCACAGTTTGGTTTAACGGCTGGACAGCAGAAACTGGCTCGGGTCTATTTGGGACCGGGCGTCTTGTCCCAGTTTGCGACGATCGCTATTCGTTTTATCTGTTCTTCTTTGAGCGTTCCGTAGTTCTGACGCAGCCAATCGCGCAAAAACGCGCCTGGCTTCCGTCCAGATTGCGCGGCCCCGTTTACGGCGGCTCGCCAAGCGGTAATTGAGATATCAAGTTCTTCCGGCCAGTTGGGATGGTCGGCGAGCGATTCACCCCCTTTACCTTGTGCCAACTCAGCCTTCAGTTGTTCCACTTCGGCCCTTAGCCGCTCAATTTCCGAGTTTGCGTCTGCGATCGCCGTTAGATTTTGAGCAAGGCTCGCAGTGGCGCCCGGATCTTGTTTCAGACCATAACGCTCACGGTAAGTCTCCTCAATGAAATCTTCTAGCACTGAAGACGATCGCCTCGGGCCAATCCACTTCTTTTTTGGTGACTCATCAGCGAATAATTGCGCAAGCTCTTCGTCGTTCAACGGCTCCTCTCCCGTCTGTCGCCGTACTTCCTGCATGGCGGAGATCAGCGCAGATTTAGTACGTGCGTTCGCTTTATCAATGTCAGCCATCTGCTTCCCATTGCAGTCATCCCAGGAAGAGGACCGCGCCGGCCGGGTGGGGGCCCGGCTTTCGGGATCAGCCTAGGCGCGATTTGATATGGTTGCCGCTATTGGGCAACGGTTGCGGACGATTGTACTGTGAGTTTGTACAGGTTGGGGTATGGTATGAGGAACCCGGCTGCGCTGCGAAACCTATCGGTCACCCAGTCTTCCGCCAGCTCGCGACGTATCGATGATGTCGGGACAAATGCCGCATACTTTTCGGCGCTCCGGCAGGTGCTCCGTACAAGCGAAACCGAAGCCGTAAATTTCACTGCTACGCTTTTTTGGGGGTATCGGTGGGGGTATAAAATTCATGAATCAATCCCAGACGATTCATATAGCTGGATCCGTGAGTTCTGTCGGGGGACCAATCAGCAACATCCAAACACCTCAAAAAGCCCCGCCCGGCGCTGCCTGGCGGGGCTTTTTTGTCGCCGTCATTGCCCACGTTTGCTGAATACGCGACGGCTGAAGCTAAATCTCACTCTGCCTTGCGTGCAGACCGGACTCGCCTGATCGTATCCGCGGAATCTATGCGGCTTGTAAAAGCGCGTCGCCCGCCGACACCTAAAGTATTCTCAGCGGCCGCCGAAAATCAGGCATGGACAACGACGACCGCCTCCGCCCGGGCCACCCGCTTTATGAAGAAGCAATGGCCCTCGAATTGACCGTGCGCACCTTGCGTCACGCGCAGGGCAAGAAGAATCCTGAAGACGTTCTCTATGGCTCACCTGCATGGGACGTCGTCAGCGAGCAGTTTGTGCGCGACCTTTATCGCGCAATGGGTGGCGATCCAAACGCTTTGCCTTGACTCGATGGAAGGGAACGCGTAGCCCACGCAGAACGCGCGAACCGAAGTGAACTACGGCCGGTAGCAACCCACGCCCTCCCGGCCGCACCAATCACTCACGCAGGCCGTTTCGGAATGTCCAATCCCTTCACCACCGCCGGACGCGCAACGAACGCCGCCAGCACCCGCTTCACATTCGAAAAGTCGTCGATCCCGACCAGATCCCCTGCTTCGTAGAAGCCAATCAGATTGCGCACCCATGGGAAGGTCGCGATATCGGCGATGGAGTACGTATCGCCCAGAATCCAGTCGCGCCCTTCGAGCTGCTGATCCAGCACCGCAAGCAGCCGTTTCGACTCGGCGATGTAGCGGTCGCGCGGGCGTTTGTCTTCGTATTCCTTGCCGGCGAACTTGTGGAAGAAACCAACCTGGCCGAACATCGGGCCGATGCCGCCCATCTGGAACATCACCCACTGGATCGCTTCGTAACGGCCAGCGGCATCCTGCGGAATCAATTTACCCGTCTTGTCCGCGAGGTAAATCAGAATCGCGCCGGATTCGAACAGCGGCAGCGGCTTGCCGTCGGGGCCGTTCGGATCGATGATCGCCGGAATCTTGTTGTTCGGATTCAGTGACAGAAACTCCGCCGACATCTGATCGTTCGTATCGAAGCGCACGAGGTGCGGCTCATAGGGCAGACCGGTCTCTTCGAGCATAATCGACACCTTCACGCCGTTGGGCGTCGGCAGCGAATACAGCTGAATCCGGTCCGGATGCTCGGCAGGCCATTTCTTCGTGATCGGAAAGGTGGAAAGATCGGTCATGGTGATGGTGTAACCCTTGTGCGAGAGCTGCGGCTGGAAATCGGAATCGGGGAATCGGGAATTGGCGATCAGCCAGAAAGCCGAAAAGAAACACCCGAACGCGCGACCGACAAATATAAACCGACTCAGCACAACGCGTTTGAGCTCGCCTCAAACACCCCAACGCGAACGTGGCCACTCAACGCGCTTCCCTACCCCATAACCGCAAGAAGCCACCGGGACTCACCACAAATCCTTGGTCGCCGTACCGGCGCGCAGGTTATACCCATCGCGCCAGAGCGTCGCGCCGACCGTCAGCAACAACGTCTTCTGCTCGCCATCGAGCTGCTCCCATGTCGCTGCCAGCCAGGTGGCGAAACTCGCACAAGTGGTTTCGAGGTCGACGGGCACTTTGCCCTCCAGGTACAACCGTTCGAACATCGAAAGCACTTTTTCAGGTGTCATGGGCGCCTCCTCCGGGTTTGGATGCGCCAAGTCTAAAGGCGGCGCACGGCGCGCGGAACATCCGTGGCACCGAACCCGGGTTACTCCCAGGCGAAAGCGGCGCGGCGCCTGGAGCCCAGCAGCCGATTCCTGATGCCTGACAACCAAAACCCGACACCCAAAGCCCTGTAAAAACGAAAAAGGCGCCGAAGCGCCTTTTCCGTCAAGCGACACCGCGAGCCGAATTACGGCGCGTTGCGCTTTGCATTGTCCTTGGCGTCTTCCTTAGCATCGCCATAGGCTTTTTGTACTTTGCCGGCGCCTTGTTGAAGGTCGCCCTTGAGCTCCTTGCCCGGGTTGTTGGTGGCCTTGCCAACCGCTTCGTTGACCTTGCCCTTGATCTGTTCACCCACACCCTTCACCTGGTCCTTGTTCATGTTCGGCTCCACTATTTGGAATGCCGGCGCGACATTACGCCAGTATCCCCTACTCAGCAACGGGTGTGCCCACGCCCGCCTCCCGCCCGTTTTTCCCGGTGAAGCCGGTCGCGGAAAATATTTCAAAACAGCCCTAAAGTCCCGCCGTAGCCTGCCGTAAAGGTGCCATGGAGGGGCTATGGAACGCACACTCATTACGCTGACGGGTTCAACCCAGGCGGCGCTGATCGACCAGGACATCGCGCATATCGGGCGCGTGATGCGGCCGTCTTTACACGGCGATCTGGGCGGACCGATTCTGCCGGCCACCTACTGGCGCAAGCGTCTGCACCAGTTGCTCGACACCGGCCATCTGTCCCATGCGCAACTGTGCGGGGTCGACAGCCTCCTGCTGCAGCTCGATCTGTTCGAAGCCAGCCCCCAGCCAGTATGGAATGAGCTAGCCCAGGCAGCCGCCGCGCTACCCCGGCGGCTACACCTCATGGCCGCTGACCGTCATATCTGACAATATCTGACACGCTGCAAGCCTTGATGGCCGGCCTTCCGCGCCGGCCAGTCCGACTCCTCCCCCGCTAAAAAAAGGCCGCGAAACCTGTCGCGGCCTGAACACGTCGCAACGCGGGGAATTCGCGTCACACCACAAGCCTACACGTCCAACCGTGACAGTCGCATTTAGGCGAAAGTGGTCTTTGCATTGCCGGAAATTTTCTGCCCCTCGTCGGCGAAAATAGGAAAAAGGGACGACCTTAGGTCATAATGTCCGCAAAAATTCCCAGCAAGGACCTCCGTGACCCTCGCCGCACCGCTCGACCTGCTCAGACAGGCACGCGCCCGCTTCACTCAACGCGAAATCGCAGCGCACGTCGGCAAGGACATCAAGACGGTGCGCCGCTGGGAAAAAGGCGAAACGCCGTGCCCATCCATGCTCGAACCGGCTTTGCGCGATCTGCTGCACAGCAGCGGCCGGGCGAAGGCCAGTGCGGCTACGGACGGCGCCCAGTTCCGCTTTATCGATCTGTTTGCCGGTATCGGCGGCATTCGTATGGGTTTCGAGGCGCACGGCGGCGACTGCGTCTTCACGAGCGAGTGGAACGATTTCTCCACTAAAACCTATCGCGAGAACTACCCGGCCGACGGCGAACACGCGCTGATTGGCGACATCGTTTCGTTTCCCGCTGAAGAGGTGCCGAGCCACGATGTGCTGCTCGGCGGCTTTCCGTGCCAGCCGTTCTCGATCGCCGGCGTCAGCAAGAAGAACGCCCTAGGCCGCCCGCACGGATTCGAATGCACGACGCAAGGCACGCTGTTTTTCGATGTCGCGCGGATCATCGCGGCAAAGCGCCCCGCCGCGTTCCTGCTGGAGAACGTGAAGAATCTGCTCTCGCACGACAAAGGCCGCACCTTCGACGTGATCCTGCAGACCCTGCGCGACGAACTCGGCTACGAAGTGCACTACCGCGTGGTCGACGGCCAGCATTTCACGCCGCAGCACCGGGAACGCATCATCATCGTCGGCTTTCGCGGCAAGACGTCGTTCTCCTGGGACGATCTGCGTCTGCCGGAAAGCGGTCCGCGCCTCGGCTCGATCCTGCATCGCACGGACGGCAGCGAACCGGTGCTGCCGTGGGACCACGATCGCTTTTTCGACCACTCCGGCAAACGCGTGCAAGCAAAGTACACGCTCACGCCGAATCTCTGGACCTATCTGCAAAACTACGCGGCGAAGCATCGCGCGGCGGGGAACGGCTTCGGCTTCGGCATGGCTTATCCCGACAGCGTCACGCGCACGCTCTCCGCGCGTTATCACAAGGACGGCAGCGAAATTCTGGTCTATCAGGGCGAGCAGTTGCGGCCGCGGCGCCTCACGCCACGCGAATGTGCCCGGCTGATGGGTTTTCCCGATACCTTCAGGATTCCGGTCAGCGACACGCAGGCTTACCGGCAATTCGGCAACAGCGTCGTCATGCCGGTGATGCGGGAAGTCGCGCGCATCATGCTGCCGCACGTGCAAACCCTGCTCGCCGAGGAAACGCACAATGGTTCGAAGCAAGCCCTTTCGCTCTATTCCTGAGCGGTCTGATCCTGCGCGGTCCGATCCGTTGCCCAGGCGCTAGCGATGGTCGATATCGTCGACAGCGCCACGCGCAGCCGGATGATGTCCGGCATTCGCGGCCGCAATACGAAACCGGAAATTCTGATCCGCAGCCTGCTGCATGGCCAGGGCTTTCGCTTCCGTTTGGACGCGCGCGACCTGCCGGGCCGTCCGGACATCGTGCTGCCGCGATACCGCGCTGTCGTCCTGGTGCACGGCTGCTTCTGGCACGGTCACGACTGTCATCTTTTCAAGTGGCCGCAAACGCGGCCTGAATTCTGGCGCGACAAGATCGGCCGCAATCGCAGCAACGACGACAAGGTTCAGGCGGCGTTACTCGCAACTGGCTGGCGCGTCGGAGTGGTGTGGGAATGTGCTTTGCGTGGAGCGAATCGCGATATCGAGGGCGTATTGCAGCGGCTTGTCGAGTGGTTGAAGAGCGACGCGCCACGCTTCGAGGAGCGCGGCTGAAAGCCGCTTGTAGCCTGCCCGGTTCGAACAAATCCGGAGGCCGCTGGTGATACACTCGATTGGCTAGCTCGGGGCATTTTTTGCGTGCCGAACCTGCAGAAATCGGGCAGTAAGCCGGCAACACCTGGCTAACGCCTTGCCAACAATCCAATGGCAAGCCGGCAGCAAGCAAGCACGCCCCGACCATCCCAGAACCAATCAAGAAGGGAGGCACACAATGGCTGAATTCCGTCTCTGGTCCGACGATTTCCCCACCAACGGCTTTATGCCGAAAGCCCACGAATATCACGACAAGGCCTTCGGCGTAGACGGCGAGAACATCTCGCCCTCGTTGCAGTGGGATGCGCCGCCGGCCGACACCCAAAGCTTCGCGCTCACCGTTCACGATCCCGACGCACCCACCGGCAGCGGCTTCTGGCACTGGGTCGTCGTCAACATTCCGGCAGACGCCCGCTCACTGCCGCGCAACGCCGGCAAGGCCGATGGCTCGCTGCTGCCGCAAGGCGCACTGCAGTTGCGCAACGACTACGGCACGGTCGGCTTCGGCGGCGCGGCGCCACCGCGTGGCGACAGGACGCATCGCTACATCTTCCGCCTGCACGCGCTGAAGGTGCCGCACCTGCCGATCAACGCGGACACCACCAATGCGGTAGCGCGTTTCATGACGCATCTGAACGAACTCGACTCGACCACCCACACCGGTCTGTACGAACTCAAATAATGCGTGAGACGCGATGCCGGTACGCTGTTGCGGCGCCGGCATCGTCGCTGCGTGCCGTCTTGTCTTTCCAGGGCGGCACGCAGCGCGCGTGGTTCATCGCAGGGTCGCAGGGTCGATGAACCGCCCCACCCCAAATCCAAAAGAACGATGCACGCACAACCATCGCGCAAGGACAGTTCGATGCCGGCCGATGCCGCCTCGGCTACCCCACTCGCCGCCGGCACACCACTCGCGGATAGCACCGAACAAGGCTTGCCGATTCCGCAACGCTACTGGGCGATGCTGGTTATCGCCCTCGCCCTCACGCTGGCAGTGCTCGACAGCGCGATCGCCAACGTGGCGCTGCCGACCATCGCGCGCAATCTGCATGCGAGCGCAGCCGGCTCGATCTGGGTCGTCAACGCTTACCAGCTCGCCATCACCATTTCCCTGCTACCGCTCGCGTCGCTTGGCGATCGCATCGGCTACCGGCGGATCTATCTGGCCGGGCTGATTCTGTTCACCGTGGCGTCGTTCGGTTGCGCATTGTCCACCTCGCTGCCGACGCTCGCGCTCGCTCGCGTGGTCCAGGGCTTCGGTGCGGCGGGCATCATGAGCGTGAACACCGCGCTCGTGCGCATGATCTATCCGCCCGCGCAGCTTGGGCGCGGCGTTGCGATCAACGCGATGGTCGTGGCGGTATCGTCGGCAGTCGGGCCGACGGTAGCCTCCGGCGTGCTCGCTGTCGCCTCGTGGCCGTGGCTGTTCGCGATCAATGTGCCGATCGGAATCGCGGCGATTGTCGGCGGCTTCAAGGCGCTGCCGATGAATCCCGGCCACGAGTCTCCGTACGACTATCTGAGCGCGGTGATGAACGCGTTTGTGTTCGGTCTGCTGATTTTCGCTGTCGACGGTCTCGGTCATGGCGAGCATTTCGGCTGGGTCGTCGCGGAAGCACTCGGCGCGGTTGTGATCGGCTACTTCTTTGTGCGCCGTCAGTTGACCCAGTCCGCGCCTCTGCTGCCAATCGATTTGCTGAGGATTCCGGTGTTCGCCCTCTCGATCGGCACCTCGGTCTGTTCGTTCTGCGCGCAGATGCTGGCCTTCGTGTCGTTGCCGTTTCTGTTGCAGGACACGCTCGGTTTCTCGCAGGTAGAAACCGGTTTGCTGATGACGCCGTGGCCGGCGGTAATCATCATCGCCGCGCCGATTGCCGGCGTACTGTCGGACAAGGTGTCGTCAGGCTGGCTAGGCGGCGTTGGACTCGTTGCGATGACGGTGGGCCTGCTGCTGCTCGCCACCCTCGGCGCGCATCCCGAACCCATGCAGATCGCGTGGCGCATGGCGCTGTGCGGCGCGGGCTTCGGGATCTTCCAGTCGCCGAACAATCGGACCATGTTGTCCGCCGCGCCGCGTGAGCGCAGCGGCGGTGCGAGCGGCATGCTCGGCACCGCGCGCCTCACCGGACAGACGCTCGGCGCGGCACTGGTCGCGCTGATCTTCGGCATTGCGCCGCAGCACGGGCCGACTGTCGTGCTGTATGTGGCCGCGTGCTTTTCAGCGGTCGCCGCCGTGGTCAGTACGTTGCGCGTGATGCAGCGCGCGTAAACGTTCCAGCGGGTGCAAGCAAACAGTTCGACGTGACCAGCCCGCGCGGCTCTGGAACAAAGCCGCGCCGCCGCTGATGCGACTACGACGATGCCGTCACGTCAGCGAGCTTTACCGCTTTGGCCGTCACCGAAGAGGCGGTCGCGACGTTGCGCAGATCACCCAGGAACGTATCGCGCCAGACCGACAGATTGTTCTCGCGCATCGGCGCCATCATGTCCGCATGGCGCGCTTGACGCTCGGCGAGCGGCATCGACAATGCGCGCTCGAGCGCCTCAGCCATCTGCGACAGATCGAACGGATTGACGACCAGCGCCCCCGGTAGTTGCTCGGCCGCACCGGCAAATTGCGACAACACGAGTACGCCCGGATCGGCCGGATCCTGCGATGCAACGTACTCCTTGGCGACCAGGTTCATCCCGTCGCGCAGCGGCGTCACATAGCCGACCTGAGACTGACGGAACAGCGCCATCAGCAGATTGCGCTCGTACTTACGGTTCAGGTACTGGATCGGCGTCCAGTCGAGTTGCGCGAAACGGCCGTTGATGCGACCGGCCTCGCCTTCCAGCGTCTGACGAATGCGTTGGTACGTCTGCACATCCGCGCGCGTCGGCGGCGCGATCTGCACCAGCGATACGCGTCCGTGCCAACCCGGTGCATTCAGCAGGAGTCGTTCGAACGCCTGAAAGCGCTCCACCAAACCCTTCGAATAATCGAGCCGGTCGACGCTCATGATCAGCTTGCGCCCGCGCATGCCGTCACGCAGGCTGCGCACCGGCTTGCGATCGGTGAATTGCTCGGCGGCCTTGGCGATCGCGTCCGGATAGATGCCGATCGGGTACGCCGCCACTTTCAGGAAACGGTTGTAGGCGTGCACCATGCCGTCTTCGCTCGAGGTGCCGTGCTGGCCGCGCTCGATAAAGTCGACGAACGACTGGCGGTCCGCCTCGGTCTGGAAACCGACCACGTCGTAGCTGCACATGGCTTTGACCAATTCCTCGTGCGGCGGAATCGTGCGGAGTACTTCCGGCACCGGAAAGGGGATATGCAGGAAGAAGCCAATTGGATTCTTCACGCCGAGCTCGCGCAGGCATCGCGCGAACGGCAGCAGGTGATAGTCGTGCACCCAGACGATGTCATCGGGTTTGAGCAGCTCCTTGAGCTGTTTGGCGAGCGTCGCGTTGACACGCTGATAGCCCGCGTATTCCTGCCGGTCGTAGCGCGACAGGTCGTTGCGATAGTGGAACGTCGGCCACAGTGTCGCGTTCGAAAAGCCGCGATAGTACTGGTCATAGTCGCGCTTGGTGAGGCCCACCGTCGCGTACGTCACATTGCCCTGCTTCTCGATCACCGGAGGGGACGACTCGCTCACCGTTTCACCGCTCCAGCCGAACCAGACGCCGCCAGTTTCCTTCAACGCGTCCAGCACGCCGATCGCGAGCCCACCTGCTGCGGGGCGGCCTTCCTGGGTCGGCGCCACACGATTCGATACCACGATCAGTCTGCTCATTGGTGCTCCACCTAGTCAGTTGTTTCGTTGCATACGGATATGTGCCAAGAAGGTGCACGCAAGTCGCGTGCCGTTTTTTGAGATGCTGAAAATAAAAATGTATGCAAATGTGACGAACGAGCAGAAACGCGCGATATCGACGCATCGCGAAGAAGTTTTTTCTGCTTTGTACGACGAAACCGGAACCCTTCTTACCTGCTGTCAGACGGGTTCATGCGTCCTGTTCCGAGCCGAGATCGCGCTGGTACTCCAGTCCTTCCCGACGCACGCCGCCCTGATTGTGCTCGCCGTCTGGCGGCGCATCGGGCGCGACGCGATTCTGCGCGGCCGGGTCCGGCGACTCTTCCGGGCTGCTCTTGCTGGTGGCCGGTCGGGAGTCGCGCTTCGAGTGGCGCGCGGAACGTCGCAGTGCTGGATGTCTCATGATCGATGCCTCCACGGGAAGCGCGCCGCCATCGAGACGGCATCAATTCAGTGTAGGGTTCACGACGGTAAATTGCCTGTAAAAGATGCGCCGGCTTTGTAACAAGTACATAAATTCGCGGCGCCGGACTGTGGTCCAGCGCACGGAGCGTGTCAGAGGTGCATGCTCACAGCGCGCGACGGCAGACGCTCGCTGGCTTGTGGCGTTTGCGTGGGTTGTGGCGGCGGATCGCCGATCGGCGGCGCGACCGGTTCGATGGGGTCCGGAGTCGGGCTGGGATTTGGAATCGTGTCGGGCTCGCCCGGATCCGGCGGCGGCGATGGCGGCTCGATTGGCTCGGGACGGTGAGCGTGCATCGGGAGGGGAGGCGTGGGAACAGCGGCGTATTCCGGCATGTCGGTTATCCTCGTTTTCGCGTTCAATTGAATGCAGCAAGGCCTATGCCGAATTGAAGGCGCGCGCAAAGACTAGCGGACGGTTTGGTGAAGTACGCTTCGGCGCGCGCAGCGCCGCCGGAAGAATGACACCCTTGTCACTAGCGCATGCAGGTGCACGAACACAGATTCTACGGAGCCACTACCACTTGCAGGCCACGGTGCCCACTTAGCATGAGCGGTTTGAGCCGCTTTCTTTGCTTATCTTTCTTTGCGGCGGCCCTCCATGTCAGGCTAGTTGTCGCCTCACCCGAACCGATTGATGTAAAGATGGGGGGCGGACAGCGAATGGGAAATGAAACGCTATTCAGCGGAAACCCGGGAATGGGCAATCCAGCAGATGATGCCGCCGTTCAATCGTGCGGTCATCGAGTTGTCAGGAGCGACGGGCATCACGACGGTGACGCTACGGACCTGGCGGCAAAGTGCAAGACAGACAGGGAAATTCATGCCGGGCAATGGCAAAACCAGCGATCGATGGTCAAGCGCCGACAAGTTCAGGGTGGTGCTGGAGA
>NZ_JABBGJ010000016.1 GCF_012927345.1 Paraburkholderia polaris | reverse complement strand
CTGCGCGAGCGCGCGCCGGAACTGCAAGTGGACGGCGAAATGCACGGCGACCTCGCGCTCGACGCGAATCTGCGCCGCGAAGTGCTGCCCGACTCGACGCTCGAAGGCGACGCGAACCTGCTGGTGCTGCCGAACATCGACGCGGCCAACATCTCGTACAACCTGCTGAAGACCGCGGCGGGCAACAACATCGCGATTGGTCCGATGCTGCTCGGCGCGGCCAAGCCGGTGCATGTGCTGACGGCTTCGGCCACGGTTCGCCGCATCGTCAACATGACGGCGCTGCTGGTTGCAGACGTTGTGGGCGGTCGTATAAACGGCTAATTCATCGGCCGCGGCCTGGCCACGCTGGGATGCGGCCAAGCAATCCCGCGTTGCATGATGCCTGCGAGGACACGCTCGCTTCGGCAACGCGGGCCGCATTGACTCGAATGACAATACTGTGCCTTCCGACGCGGTGATGGCGATGCACGTCCGAGCTTTTCGGGCCGACATGCCTTCACTGCTGCCGGCGCTGGAACTCACCTGCGCGTGACGCGCCGAGCGGTCTGCCGGTTCGGCGGATTCGCCGGGCCAGCATCCATCACTTTCTGACCGCCTCAGTCGCGTATGCGACTCACGTGCGTCCATTCTGGGCTGCCCTCTGTGCGTGCCCGATCTCTGCAGAATTCCCACCGCATTGCTCTTCCACAGCTCGTCCGGTATCAAGGTTGTCCATGTCAATCGTCGATCGACGATAAAGAATTGCGCGATCTGACGAGGAAATTCATCAGATCAAATAACGTAAAAGGCCTGAATTCGCTGGGATTATCTCACTTGGCCCGCGTCACCGACAGACAAAAAATTCCTGCATAAAAAATGTATGTCGTCAGTTGACGATTTATTTTCTCGAAGATATCGTCGCGTCTCAAGAGGTAGCCGGATCAGCGGCTACGCCACGTGTGAACAGCGCCGCGCAGGCGGTCGGAGCGAACCATGAGTAACGTCGTCAATAGATTCGGGAACAGTCGTCGTCGATTTCTACAGTTGTCGGCGGGCGCGGGGCTCGCTGCTTCCGGTTTGGTGGGTGGGATGTCACGGGCCTTTGCTGCCGACAGCGTGAATCTCCATACCTGGTCGGCCGGCGTCGATACGGTGAAGCGCTTGCTCGTGCCGTTTCAGAAGGAATCGGGGTTGAACGTCAACTACAACAACCTCCCGTTCGCGCAGTATCGCGAGGCGATGGTGACGAAGTTCGTCGGCCAGGCGCCGATCGATGTGCTGTGGGTGTCCGACGGCTGGCTGCCCGAGTGGGCCGACGCGGGCTGGCTCGCGCCGCTCGACGGCTATCCGCAACTGCTCAAGTACAACGGCGAGGTGCAGGACTTCTGCACCCAATCGATGCGCTACAAGGGTCGTCAGTACGGTCTCACGTACTACACGGACTACATGGCGTTTCTGTACGACGCCGACAAACTCGCCAAGGCGGGCATCGCGGCGCCTCCTGCAACGTGGGACGAATTGGTCGCGCAATCGCTGAAGATCAAGAATGCGGGTCTCTCGCAATACCCGCTGATGCTCTCGATGGCACGCGAAAGCTGGCTGATCGAGTTCATGTCGTCACTGGTGTTTTCCAACGGCGGTCGCTTTGTCGACGACAGCGGCAAGGCGGTGATGGACGATCCGAAGCACGGCGCGGTCACTTCCCTGCAATGGGTTGCCGATGCGGTCAACAAGCACCACATCGTTTCGCCTGCCTGCGTCGAGCTGGGCGAACTGAACGGTTTCAAGGCCGTGGCGTCGGGCAATCACGCGTTCGCGTTGTTGCCGCGCTACCGGATTCAGGCGCTTAACGATCCGCGTCAATCGCGGGTCGCGGGCCATATCAAACAGGCGTTGATGCCGGCCGGCCCGAACGGTTCGCACGCCACGGTTGCGTGGATGCGCATGCACGCGATGAGCGCCGCCGCCGGCGCCAACAAGACGCGGGCTGCTGAGGCGACACGCCTGATCGAAGCGTTCGGCGGACGATTCGACGGCCAGTACGCGTTCCAGAAAGCGATGTTCCTGGATACCGGCACGGCATTCGGCGTGAAGCCGCTCTTTAACGACCCGGAAGTCCGCACCGCGTATGAAAAGTACGGCGATTTCTCGATGTTCCAGAAGCAGCAGGATCTGGCTCGCAAGAAGGATGTGATCACGCGCTGGTTCGGCGAGTGGGACGAGACCAACGGAACCGCCTGGCAAGCCGCGATCCTCGGTCAATCGAGCGTCGCAGATGCGCTGAAGACGTCCGCGCAGAAGTGGACCGCATTGAGCAAAGCCTGAGGTCGATATGAGCGTTCAAGCCCTGGGCCGCCGCTGGCTTGCCAGACATTCCGTGGCGCCCTCCGATCAGCGTAGCGCGATGCTGCTGCTGACGCCGATGATGCTGGTGCTGCTCGCAGTCGCCGTGTTTCCGGTGCTTTACTCGTTCTGGACGAGCCTGTTCGACATTCATTTGACGCGCATGAGCAGCGTGTCGTTCGTCGGCCTCGGCAACTACATCCAGACTTTCCGCGATCCAATGTTTTGGGCGGCGGTCGAGCGCACCGCGTGGTTCACCGTCGTGTCGGTCCTCGCGATCATGGTCATCGCGACGCTGATGGCGCTATTGCTGAATCAGGAGTTTCGCGGCCGGCGCATCCTGTCGACCGCCTTGTTGATTCCATGGGCTATTCCGTATGTGGTCGACGGTCTGATGTGGAAGTGGATCTACGACTCAGGGTACGGCGCGCTGAACGGACTGCTGTTGCAACTGGGCGTGATCGGCCAGTACATGGTGTGGCTGGGCGACACGCACAAGACGCTGGCGCTGATCAGCAACGCATTCGTGTGGAAGGAAGTGCCGCTCGCGACCATCCTGCTGCTGGTGACGATGAAGTCCATTCCGGCGGACCTGTACGGGGCGGCGCGCGTAGACGGCGCCAACCTGTGGAGTCGATTCGTGCACGTGACGCTGCCGGCGCTGAAACCCGGTTTCATGCTCGTGATGATCTACGAAGCGATGATGGCGGTGCGGCACTTCGACCTCTTCTTCATTCTGACCGAGGGCGGTCCGGCCGACGCGTCGCACGTGCTCTCCTGGCACATCTATGTCGAGACGTTCCGCAACCTGTCGTTCGGCACCGGTGCGGCGGTCGCGTATGTGCTCGCGCTTGCCACGTTTGCGATGTCGTACGCCATTATTCGTCTACTCGGCAAGAGGCTCTAAGCGATGTCATCTTCTCTCTTTTTGAAGCGCCTCGCGCTGCTCGCCGGTTCAATCGTGATGTTGTTGTATGTGCTGGCGCCGGTTGCGTGGTTGCTGTCGTCTTCGCTGCAACGCGAAGCGGATATCACCTCCATTCCGCCACACTGGATTCCCCATCCGCCCACGCTGTCCAGCTTCAAGGCGATCGTCGCGGCGAGCACCGGAACGACGTCCGACGACGGCAACGCTGCCTTCGTTCCGTCTACCGCGCAGTACCTGCTGCCGGCGTTGCGCAATAGCCTCGAGGTCGCCGCTGCGGTGGTGTTGCTGAATCTGCTCGTCAGCGTACCGGCCGCGTATGCGATGGCGAAAATCCGTTATATCGGCCGCGATCTGTCGGTGTATTTCATGCTGGCTACCCGCGTGATTCCCGATATCGCGCTCGTCGTGCCGTTCTTTCTGTTCGTGCGCAAGCTCGGCCTGCTCGACAGCGTCGGGTCGCTGATCATCACCTATCTGGCGATCACGGTGCCGTTCAGCGTCTTCATGTTGCTCAGCTATTTCGAATCGCTACCGGACGAACTCGACAAGGCGGCTCGGGTCGACGGCTGCTCGCGGATTCAGGTGTTGCTGAAGGTGTTTTTGCCGCTTGCGGTGCCGTCGCTCGTCGCCGTCATCATGTTCACATTCCTGAGCAGCTGGAACGAGTTCCTGTTCGCTTTGATGTTTACGCAGACCGCCGCGTCGCAAACCGTCCCGATCATCGTCGCGTCGTTCACGTCGGATTTCACAACGAGCTTTTCGTTCATCAACGCAGCCGGCGTGGTCGCGATCGTGCCGCCTGTGATCATTGCCGTGGTATTCGAGCGTTACATCGTGTCGGGTCTGACGGCCGGCGCGGTAAAGGGTTAAAGGGAAGGGTCATGGCTCAAATCGAATTCAAGCAGGTGGGCAAGCAGTATGCGAACGGGCATGTCGCATTGGACAACCTGAATCTGCGGATCGAGGACAAGGAGTTCCTCGTTCTGCTCGGACCGTCCGGCTGCGGCAAGTCGACGACGCTCAACATGATCGCCGGACTGGAAGAGGTCACTCAGGGCAGCTTGCGGTTCGACGATGTCGAGGTGAACGGCTTGCCGGCGCACCGGCGCGATGTGGCGATGGTGTTTCAAAGCTACGCGCTGTACCCGCACAAGAACGTGTACGACAACATCGCCTTCGGCTTGCGGATGCGCAAATATCCGCCACAGGAGATCGATACGCGAGTGCGCGCGGCTGCAAAGTCGCTTGAGATCGAGCATCTGCTGGACCGGCGGCCTGGGCAGCTGTCGGGCGGGCAGCGCCAGCGTGTCGCGCTGGGCCGCGCGATGGTGCGCCAGCCTGCCGTCTTTCTGATGGATGAACCGCTGTCGAACCTCGACGCGGCGCTGCGCGTGTCGATGCGCGCGAGCATCAAGGCGTTGCATCAGTCGATGCAGACGACCTTCGTGTACGTGACGCACGATCAGGCCGAAGCGCTGACGCTCGCCGACCGCATCGTCGTGATGCGCCAGGGCGTCGTGCAGCAGATCGGCTCGCCCGACGACATCTATGAGCGGCCAGCCAATAAATTCGTCGCCAATTTCCTCGGCAGCCCGCCGATCAACTTTATTGACGGCATGCTGATGCAAGGCGACCACGGTTTGCGTTTTCGCAGCGGCGATCTTTCGCTCGCCCTCGATGAGGAGACGCAGTGCCTGCTTGCAGGATGCAGTGGCCGGGCCGTGTCGGTCGGCATTCGTGCCGAGGACATCGACGAGCATGGCGACGCGACCGATTGTTCGCTGACGGGCGACATCGCTTCGTTGCTGCCGGTCGGCTCCGATCAGTTTATCGGCTTGCAATGTTTGGGGCAGTCGATGTTTTTTCGTGTCGGCAAGGAGCGTTCCTGCAAGGTCGGCGAACGCGTGACTCTGTCGATCAACCGCCGCCGTCTGCACCTTTTCGATCAGGTGAGCGGCGTGAATCTGAAGGCACAAAACGCATGAAACCCGCAGTATTTTCGTATCACCGGCCTCACACGCTTGAAGATGCGCTGTCGCTGCTCGCGCTGCACGGCTTTGACGCCAAGGTCATCGCGGGCGGGCAAAGCCTCGCGCCGATGATGAACATGCGCTTTGCGCAGCCGGCGCATCTGATCGACCTCAACGCATTGCCGCAACTCAGCGGCGTGACGCTTGCGGGTGATTCGCTATCCATTGGCGCGATGACGCGCCATCACGAAGTGGCCACTAACAACACGGTGCGCGCCGCTTGTCCGCTGCTCGCGGAAGCGGCCGCGACCATCGGACACTACGCGATCCGCCAGCGCGGCACGCTTGGGGGCAGCCTTGCGCATGCGGATCCTGCTGCGCAAATGCCGCTCATTGCAAGCACGCTCGGTGCGCGCATCGAGATCGCCGGACCGGACGGCAGCCGTGAGGTGCCGGCCGGTGAGTTCCTGATTGCCGTGATGACGACCGATCTCGCCGCCGAAGAAATCATTCGAGCCGTGTATTTTCCGGTTGCACGCCCGGGCGAGCGGCACGCATTTGAACTCTTTAGCAGGCGGCACGGCGACTTCGCGATTGCGGCTTGCGCACTCACCGCCGTCGTCGACGGCAACAGATTCTCCAGCCTGCGCATTGGCCTCGGCGGCGTGGCGGATGCGCCGCTCGTGCTGAACGAACTTGCTGCGGACTTCCTCGGCGCGCCGGTCGATGCGCCGACGCTGGCTGCAATCGCCGACGCGGTGGCCGGCGCTATCGATCCGTACGATCAACCGGACATCAGCGCCGCGTACCGGCGCGACCTCGTCAGGGCGCTCACGGCGCGCGCGTTGCAACGTGCGACGCAGCCGGCCAACACGACCTCGAAGTGAGTTATGGAAAAGAAAGCAATTTATCTCAGTGTGAACGGTACCCATCACGAAGTGCAATGCGAGCCTCGCAAGCTCCTTTCCGATGCGCTTCGTGAAGACTGCCGGCTGACTGGCACGCACGTCGGCTGCGAGCACGGCGTATGCGGCGCATGCACGGTGCTGATCGACGGACGTCCGGCGCGCTCGTGCCTCGCGTACGCCGTTCAGATGGACGAAGTGCAGATCACCACGATCGAAGCCGTCGCGCAGGATGGCCGCCTCTCGCCGCTTCAACAGGCGATGCATGAGTGTCATGGCCTGCAGTGCGGCTTTTGCACGCCGGGCATCGTGATGACCTTCGAGGCTTATCTGCGCGAGCACCCAAGCCCATCTGAGGCCGAGGTGCGCGAGGCGCTTTCCGGCAACCTGTGCCGCTGCACGGGGTACCAGAACATCGTGCGCGCGATCCTGATCGCGGCTGAGCGGATGCGCGGGGAGACCGCCGATGTCTGAGCAGACGTTTCGCTACCTCAACAAGGCGGTGCCGCGCACCGAAGACTATCGCCTCCTGACGGGCTATGGCCGCTATCTCGACGATATCGAAATCGCGGGCGCCCTGCATGTGTGCTTTGTGCGCTCGCCGCATGCGCATGCGCGGATCGTTTCAGTGGATACTGCCGCGGCTGCTGGCATGCCCGGTGTCGTGACCGTCGTCACTGGCCGGGAGCTGGCGCAGTGGACCACGCCGATGCGTGTTGCCGCGCCGATCGAGGGCTTGTTGCCAGTCGAGTTCGCGACGATGCCGACCGACATCGTGCGCTTTCAGGGCGATCTTGTCGCGTGTGTGGTCGCCACGGACCGGTACCTCGCGGAAGATGCGGCGGAGCAGGTCGTGGTCGAGTTCGAGCCGTTGCCTGTGGTGACCGATATGTGGCAGGCGCTCGAAGCCGATGCCGCGCAAGTCGACCCCGGCGTGCCCGGCAACCTGGTGTCGCACCAGACGTACTCGAACGGCGATCCGCAGCGCGCGAGCCAGCAAGCTTACCGCGTGATCGAGGCGACCTTTCAGCAGCAGCGGCAGACCCATGTGCCCATCGAAACGCGCGGTTGCGCAGCAGTCTGGGATGCCGGGCGCGACCACCTGACGTTCCACATCGGAACCCAGGTGCCGCATCCTTTGCGCACTCAGCTCGCGCAACGGCTCAGGCTCAGCGAGTCCCAGGTGACGGTGATTTCGCCCGATGTCGGCGGGTCGTTCGGCCAGAAAATCGCCTTGTACCGCGAAGAGTTGACCGTGGCTGCACTCGCGCGTCATCTGAAGCGGCCGGTGCGCTGGCGCGAAGACCGTCTCGAGAATCTGACCGCAGCGGCCAATTCGCGCGAAGACTTCTGCCGCACGCGCGCCGCGGTGGATGAGCATGGCACGTTGCTCGCGCTCGATCTGGAGATGCGCGAAGACTTCGGCGCGTATTGCTTCTTTCCGGCGAACTACCTCGCGCGCGTCGTCGCGATGGTGTTGAGCGGACCGTACCGGCTGCAGCACTACGCGTTCGACGTGAAGATCGTGCTCAGTCACAAGTGCGGCAATGCACCCATGCGCGCGCCGATGTCCATCACCAGCTGGGTCATGGAAGGCACGATGGAAGCGATTGCGCGCGAACTGAAGCTGGATCCGGTCGAAGTACGCCGCCGCAACCTGTTGACGCCGGAAGAATTGCCGTACCGCACGGCCACCGGCGAATTGCTGGCCGACATCACGCCGTCGCAAACCTTTGAGGCGGTGCTGGCGGCCTTCGACTACGACGCGTTTCGCGCACGGCAGCAGGCCGCGCGGGCGGCCGGCCGCTATCTTGGGCTTGGCTTGTGCAATGTGGTCGAGCCGACGACGTACGGTTCGCGCTTCTATAAATCGGCCGGCATTCCGGGCTCGGGACACGAGGCAAGCTGGATCCGTATCGAGCCGAGTGGTGTCGTGAACGCCTCGGTGGGTCTCGGCCCCAGCGGACAGGGCTATGAAAGTGCGATGGCCAACGCGGTAGCCGAAGGTCTCGGTGTGCATCCGTCGAGCGTGCGTATTCATCTGGGCCACACCGATATCGCGCCATACGGAATGGGCAGCCGCGGCGCCCGCAGTGGCACGGCGGGCGGCGGCGCGCTTTATTTGTGCGCGCTGGATGCGCGCCGCAAGGTGCTCGCCATTGCCGCCGGTTGTCTCGAGCTGCCGGACAGCGACTCGCTTCGGCTTGTCGATGCGCGCGTCGAGCGCCGTAGCGGCGACACGTGGGTCGACGCGGGTCTAACGCTCGCCGACGTGGCGCGGAGTGCCTACATGGATCCGACTTCGCTGCCGGAGGGCCTCACGCCTGGCCTCGAGTTTCACCTGACCTACGATCCGCCGCCGATGACCTACTCGAATTCGACGCACGGATGCGAGATCGAGGTGGACGTAACCACCGGTGCGATCCATTTTGCGCGCTACGTGATCGCCGAAGACTGCGGCACGCTGCTCAATCCCACCGTGGTGACAGGGCAGCAACACGGCGCAGTGGCGATGGGATTGTCCGGCGCGTTGTTCGAACATACGCGCTACGACGAAACGGGACAGAACGTGACCGGCTCGCTTGCCGACTACCTGATCGCCACGTCGACCGAATTACCCAACTTCGAGATCATCCCGTTGCATACGCCTAGCCGCGCGACGGCGGCGGGCATCAAAGGGATGGCCGAAGGCGGCGTGATGGGCGCGCTCGGCGCCTTGACCAACGCCGTGAACGACGCGCTAGCGCCATTCGGCGTGGTCGCCGACCGTCATCCTTTGACTCCTATGCTGTTGCGCGACCTGTTGCGCGACAAACTCTGACCGGATCAGACAATCATGAATCAATCTGCAATCAAACCTGCTATCGGCTTTATCGGCCTCGGCATCATGGGCGCCTCGATGGCGGCGCGGCTCGCCGCAGCCGGCTATCCGCTACACGTCTATAACCGTACGCGTGCGAAGGCCGAGCCGCTCATCGAGGCGGGCGCATCCTGGCACGCCACCCCGAAGGCGCTCGCTGAAGCCTCCGACGTGGTCATCACGATCGTCGGCACGCCTGACGACGTGAGCGCGCTGTACCTCGGCGACGACGGTCTGATCGCGAACGCGCGGCGCGATGCCGTGCTGATCGACATGACGACCTCGAGCCCGCAACTGGCCGAAGAGCTAGCCACGCATGCTGCAGCCCGCGGCGTGCACGTGCTGGACGCGCCGGTTTCGGGCGGCGATGTCGGCGCGCGCGAGGGGCGGCTGTCTATCATGGTGGGCGGCGCGGCCGATGTGCTCGCGCGGGTCGAGCCGATGCTGCGCTGCCTCGGCACGAACATCGTGCTGCAAGGCGGACCGGGTGCGGGTCAGCACACCAAGCTGTGCAATCAGATCGTGATCGCATCGACGATGCTGGGCGTGTGCGAAGGCCTGGCCTATGCGCGCAGCGCCGGGCTGGATGCGCAGACCGTGTTGAGCGCGATCGGCGGCGGCGCGGCTGGCGGCTTCCAGTTGAATAACATGGGGCCGCGCATTGCGAAAGGCGATTTCGCGCCTGGCTTCTTTATCGAGCATTTCATCAAGGACATGCGGATTGCGCATGAGGAAGCGGCTCACATGGGATGTGAGTTGCCGGGGCTGGACCTGGTGCGCAGTCTTTATCAGGAGCTCGCCGAGCAAGGTTTTACGCGCAACGGCACCCAGGCGCTCTTCAAACTCTACGAATGCTGAGGAGCCGCGATGAAGCTAGCTGATCAATGCATTCTCCCCGCACGACCCGAGGCCGTGTGGCGTGCGCTGAACGATCCCGCCGTGCTCGAGGCGTGCCTGCCCGGGTGTAAATCGCTCGCGATGTTGGACGACCGGCATTTCGAGTCGACCGTGCAGATTCGCGTGGGTCCGGTGGCGGCGACCTTCAAAAGCAATGTGGAGCTGTCGGATCTTGATCCACCCAGGGCTTACACGATCGTCGGCACGGGCAATGCGGGCGCAGTTGGCTTTGCGAAGGTCACCGCGCGCGTGCAACTCGAACCGGAAGCCGAGACCACGGTGCTCGCATACGACGCGGATGTCGAAATCGGCGGAAAGCTAATGAGCGTGGGGTCCCGCCTGATTCAGTCCGCGGCGGGCAAGAATCTCGACGCCTTCTTCGGCGCGCTGAAGGCGCACATCGAAAAGGAGGCGGCGCCCGTGGACGCCATGCAAGTTGTCGAGCCGGCGCCGCAGACACAGCCGGACGACGCGCCACTCACCCGCGGCGTGCAACCTCAGGCGCATGGCGACACGAAGCCGTCCGCCGTCACGCCCAAACCCGGCCCGGCATCGGGTCTGCGGGTCTGGCTGGTCGGTGCAGGTTCGGGGGTGCTCGGTTTGCTGGTGGGATTTCTGATTGGGCACGCGGCCTGACGGTCCGCGTTGCGATGGTGGCGCCCGGCCTGCATGCAGACCGGGCACCGCTTTGAGAAGTAAAGAGCCTCGGCGCTGCAATGCGTGAGCGCGCTGCGCGTGGATCACAAGCCGTTCCAGTGGCAACCTTGTTCGTTCTGTAGTTCAGCGTTTGATCAAATCAACTTTTTCATTCGACAGGATTTCTCGTGAGCAAAAAAATAGTTGTCCTAATAGCGCTGGCCTGCCTTGCAGAGGTCGCTCAGGCGCAAAGCAGCGTGACCCTCTACGGCGTCGCCGACGATGGCATTACCTACACCAACAATCAGGGCGGCCATGCCAATTACCAGACCTTCAGCGGTGGTATGGGCGGAAGCAAGTTTGGCCTGCTGGGCAGTGAGGATCTAGGCGGCGGCATGAGCGCAATCTTCCAGCTCGAGAGCGGCTATGACGTAAATAGCGGCAAGCTCGGCTATAACGGCCGGTTGTTCGGCCGTCAGTCATATGTGGGCTTGTCCGGAAACTACGGCAGCGTGCGCCTTGGGCGGCAGTATGACTTCATGGTGACCAATCTCCAGCCGCTGACTTCATCGCTGGCGTTCGGCGGCTCGCTGTCGTCGCATGCGGGCGATGTGGACGGAATCTGGGGCACGTATCCCGTCAGCAACGCGATCAAGTACGTGAGTCCGACGTATCGCGGCATCACGGCGGGCGCGCTCTATAGTTTCGGTGGCGTGCCGGGTTCGGTCGGCGACTCGCGGCAGTACGGCTTCGGCCTGAGCTATGCGAACGGTCCGCTGAAGCTGGCGGCCGCCTATCTCTATGTGAACAACCCGGCAGTGACGCGATTTGACGGCACCACGGGAGCGACAGCCGGCGAGGCGTTTACGAATCCTGTAACGAACCCGATTTATAGCGGCTACGCCACCGCGCACAGCATGCAGACGCTCGGAGTAGCCGGCAACTATCAGTTCGGCGCCACGACATTGGGCGCGCTTTACACCGACACGCGCTTCAGCAACGCAGTAGCGACCACCAGCACCACGTTCCAGGGTTCTGCGGCACTCGGCTCGTACGAAGCGTTCGTCAGTCATAGCTTCACACCGGCTGTCATGGCGGGTCTGACCTACGACTACACGTCGTCACCGCATGCGCACTACAACCAGCTGGCGGCGGGGTCCGAGTATTCATTTTCCAAACGTACTTTCACTTACCTGATCGTTGCCTGGCAACGCGCCAGCGGCGTCGATTCGACGGGACACGCTGCGGTAGCGGATCTGACTTATCTGTCACCTTCGTCGACGCCGAATCAGGTCGCGGTGCGCGTGGGCATCCGACACAGCTTCTAACCTGGAGTGGAGTACAGGGCTGCCGGGCGGCGCGACAGCGTGCTCGGCGGCCATCGTTTTGTGAGCGTTTGAATTGCAACAGGAGGCAATCATGTTGGTGGAAATGCGTACGTACCAGATTACGGCAGGAAAGGTGGGTGAGTTTCTGCAAATCTACGAGCGCGAGGGGCTCGCGATCATCAGTCAGTACGCGCGGCTCAAGGGCTGCTGGACAAAAGACTCGGGCACGTTGAATTCGGTCGTGTTCTGCTGGAGCTATGAGGACTACGCGCATCGCGCCGCGCAGCGCGCGAAGCTCGCAGCGGATCCGCGTTGGCAAGCCTTCACGCCTCGCATCCTGCCGTACCTGGTGCATCAGGAATCGGTGTTCCTTGCGCCCGTGCCGTTTTGCCCGGCTGACTGAAGCAGCAGAAAAGGTGAAGTTCTCTGACTGGGCGAGCGTCGTGAAGGCGTGTGGCGTTGCGCGCGTGTGAAGCCTCGCGGCTACCCCGGGCTCAGGTACGGCCTACATTCGGCTCCGCCGTCTTATCACGCTGACGCCGTGGTTTGGCGGCATCCTTGATCAACATCACGAACGCGCTCGTGCCAATCAGACAGAGGCCCATTACCAACAGCCCGGCGGAAAACGAGTGGGTAAATGAACGCGCGTAGCCGACGAAGTAAGGCCCTCCAAATGCCCCGATCATGCCGATACCGTTGATCATGCCGCTGATTCGTGCCGTCACTTCGGGCGGCACGAGTTCGGTGGCGATGGACCAGAGTACCGGCTGCGATCCGTAAAGTGTCGCGCCGGCGATCACGAGTAGCGCCATGTTCGCGACGAACGGATTGGACTCAAAGGTCTCGCCGCCAACCAGCAGGGCCAGGCCGGAAATGGCCAGCGGTATCGCGGAAAAGAGCCGCCGGTCCAGTTTGCGGTCGGACCAGTAAGTCAGGATCGGCATGAGCACGATCGCGAACGCGTAGGGAATCGATGAGAGCCAGCCGATGTCCGTCGACGAAAGCCCCGGCTGTTGATGAATCACGCTGGGCAGCCAGATCACAAAGCCGAGGAAGCCGGTGTTCCAAAGCAGGATCGCCGTTGCAAAGAGCCACACCGCCGGACGCCGCAACTGCGCGCTGAATGACACCGGTGTGGGGGAGGGGGCTTGCGACGTGTGCCATGTCTTTTCCGAGTCGAGGCGTTCGAGCAGTTGCGCGCGATCGGCAGCTTTCAACCATTTCGCGTTGCGCGGCGAATCGGCTACGCCCCACAGCCACACAAATACCCATACGAGCGGAAACACGCCCTCGATGATGAACAACGTGCGCCAGTCGCCGATCTTCAGGATGTAGCCGGCGATAGGACCGCTCGCCATCGCGGCGAACGGGTAACAAAGTTGCCAGATACCATTTGCGCGAGCACGCTCGGACGGTGCAAACCAGTTCCTCACGAACAGCAGGAACGTCGGGAATATGCCGCCTTCGAACACGCCGATCGCGAAGCGAACCGCGACCAGCTCCTGCGCGTTGTGGACGAAACCCTGCGCCATTTCGATCGCTCCCCACAGCACCATCAGCATGGCAATCAGCGCCTTGCCGTGGCCCTTGTCGGCGATCCAGCCGCCCAGAACCTGGGAGGCGCCATAGCCGAGAAACAGCACGCCTGACGCGAATCCGAGTATCGAGGCGGTCAGCCCGAGCTCCTTGCCCATCGACGGAATCGCAAAGCCGATGTTGGTGCGGTCCATGAACGCGATGATCAAGGTCATCATCATCACGGGCAGTAAGCGAAACCATCTTTGCTTCATCATCTGTCTCCATGTTTCGCGTGTATGCCGACAAGGCAGCAACCGGCCCTGCGCGACAGCACGTGTTTATTTTTGTATCGCTACGTGTTGAAAAATATCCCGGCGTGGCATCGCGACGATCCTGGCCGCCTCAGCATGCAATGCACTGCACGAAAACCTGCTCAGGCAGCGCAGGAGTTGAATCCGATCTGGCGCCGCCCTGCGAACCCGGGGTCAAACCTTCCGACTCACGCGTAGCGATGTGGCGCCGGTTGCCACTTCTTCCAGAAGTCGGGATCGTGGCAGATCACCAGTTCACCGCCGAAGAACTCACACAGCAGGCGCAGCCGCGCGATCGATGCGATCGCCTGTTCGGTCGTGTGCGCATTGCCGGGCGGCGAGTCGGGTTCGAGGTTGGCTGGGCAGAACACTGCATCACCGGTCATGAACATGAGCGTGCCCGACGGCAGACGCACCATCAGCGATTGATGTCCCGGCGTGTGGCCCGGTGTCGTGAGCACGGCCACGCCGGGCTTTATCACCTGATCGCCGCGCAACAATTCATAGTCGATGTCGCAATCGAAATAGGCGCGCTCGTACGGCCGCGCGGCAAAGCTGTCAGGCTGATACGCAAAGCGGTATTCCGAACCCTGTACCAGAAAGCGCGCGTGAGGGAATAACAGGTTGCCGCCCGAGTGGTCCCAGTGGAAGTGGCTGTTGATGACGATCTTGACGTCCTCTGGCGTACGACCGAGCTCGGCCAGCCGTGCGCGAATGTCGTCCTGTCGGTCATAGCGCGCGATCATTTCGGAAAAGCGCTTCATCGACAGGCAGCGGGCGGCGCCATCATTGCGTTCGCAGTTATGCGGCAGAAGACCGGTATCGAACAGAATATGTTCACCGTCCTTCATTTCGACAAATGCGCCGGTCACGGGAACCTCGACCCGCGTGCCCATTCCGCGGCGCATCGTCAACGACGACTGGTCGTTGATCAGTGTGCCGAGGTTGAACAGGGAAACGCTTTTGACCAGCGTTTCGGTTGTGCCGGACAGGCTGGCTGACACAGTCATCGTCTCCTTCCCTTTTGCCGGCCGATTCCGTCATGGTGGTGCCCCAGTTTGCCACTAGCAACCAGACACACCGGGGGGTGTTTGCAACGAGTATGCTAGTCGTCGCCCCTCAGAAGAAGCAGTTTTTTCTTTCTTCAAAACATAAAATTTCTTTCGATGGACTCCCGCTTTCTTCAGAGTTTTGTCTGCGTGGTTGAATCGGGGCAGACACCTCGCTCGATCTGTATCGGGAAGGCAAGGGAACGCTCATCTGATCTCCCGCGCCGCGCAGAGGCGGTCAATTCGCGCTGCGTTCCGTTGCTGTCGCGACGAGTGCAGGCGCTGCAGCCACTTGAGCGAGTTCATCGCTCGACCATCCACCGCCGAGCGCATGCAGCAGTTGCACATTCGCGCTCAGCTGGCGTGTCTGGATATCGAGCACGCTGCGTTGCGCCTCGAGCGAGACGGTTTGCGCCTGCACGACATCGAGGTAACCCACTGTGCCTTGGCGATATTGGCGTAACGCGAGGTCGACCGAGTACTGCGCGGCGTTTGCTGCATCCCGTTGGTCACTAAGCGCCGTGCCGAGATACGACAGCAGGGCGAGATTGTCTTCAACCTGCTGGAATGCAGACAGCACCACGCCGCGGTAAAGTTCTCCCGCTTCTTCGGTTGCGGCCTTGGCGGAATCGAGTTGCGCGCGACGATACCCTCCGTCGAACACGTACTGCACAAGCTGCGGGCCGATCGCCCAGAACAGATTGGGCGCGCTCACCAGGCCGGCATAGGCTGCGCTTTGCACACCACCCTGCAAACTCAGCGTGATGTCCGGGAAGTAGGCCGCCCGCGCGACGCCAATTTTTGCGTTGGCCTCAGCCACCCGGCGCTCCGCCGCAGCGACGTCGGGCCGTCGCTGCAGCAGCGTCGAGGGCAGGCCGGTTGGAATCGCCGGCAAGGCGATGGCGGCGGTTTGTTGCGGCAGGCTGAATTCGGACGCGGAGGTTCCAACCAGCACCGCGATCGCGTGTTCAATCAGAGCCCGTTGCGCCAGGTTCTGTGACAGCTCCGACTTCGCCGACGAAAGTTGCGTTTGCGCTCGGGAAACGTCGAGGCCCGACACGATCCCACTGTTGTGCAAGGTTTGCGTGAGTTGCAGGGCCTTCGCATACGCCACGACAGTCTCGTTCAACAGCTCGGTTTGCTGATCGAGGCCGCGCAAGCGGACGTAACTGTCCGCCAGTTCGACCTGCAGACTCAGCCTGACCGAGGCCAGATCGGCCTTGGTCGCCTGCGCCTCGTCTTTGCCGGCCACCACGGAGTCGCGCACGCGGCCCCACAGGTCGAGGTCGTAGTTGATTTCGCCGCCAAGCGTGACGGAGTTGTAGTCGTTCGGGCCGCCCGCGCGCAACGGCCGGTTATCGGACTGACGATCGCGCTGCGGCACGGCGCTGGCACTGATCGACGGGTACAGTCCCGATTCGACCTGCGCCACGAAAGCCTGCGCTTGCGCATAGTGTGCGTACGCCGCGCGCAAATCGGTGTTGTTTGCCAGCAGGCGCGCTTCGAGATCGTCGAGCTGGGCGTCGCCATACATTTTCCACCAGCCGTTGCGGTCTATCCGGTCGGCCGGCTGTGCCGTGGTCCACGGGCCAACTGTCTTGTATTGCGCCGCGATCGGTGTCGGCGGGACCTGATATTGCGGCGCGAGCGAGCACGCGCTGAGTGCGACGACGCTCGCGAGAAGCGCCGGAAGTCCATACTTAACCATGTGCCGCTGCCTTCTTGTCGGTCGCCGTCGCAACTTGCACGTTGTCGCCGTCGGCGAGTCCGTCGGGCGGTGTATCGATCACGCGATCGGTTGCGGCGAGCCCCGAGCCGATCTCCACTGAGTCGCCCAGATCGCGGTTGATCTTCACCTGCTTGAACCGCACGTGACCGTTCGCGCCAAGCGTGGCGACCACGACGCCGCGGCTATCGAAGACGAGTGCGCTGGCCGGTACACGGAGCGAATCGGCGGAGGCGGGCAACGAGAATTTCAGACTGGCGAACCCACCCGGCAGCAGCTTGCCGTTCGCGTTGTCAACCAGCAGTTGAACCAGCGTGGTTCCCGAGCTCGAGTTAACCGAGTCTGCCGCCGCAACGACGCGCGCGGTGAACTGCTGGTCGGGATACTCGGGGACGCTCAGGATGGCGGTCGTGCCGTCGTGTATCGCCGGCGCGTAATTCTGCGGCACCTGGACATACACGCGTAACTGCTTGACGTCGGAGACCGCGAACAGCTCCTGTCCTACCCCACCGCTGCCGGCGTTGACCAACGCGCCGACGTCGGTATCGCGGGCGGTCACCACGCCGTCGAATGGGGCGACGATGCGCGCGAAGGCCTTGGTGGCGACGAGGCGGTCGACGTTGGCCTTCGCGGCCGCAACGATCGCCTCCTTGGCGGTGTAGTCAGCGGTGCGTTGGTCGACATCCTGTTGGGCAACGGAATCGGTGCCGCTTAGCGCTTCCCAGCGCTTCGCCGTCGTACCCGCAACCAAAGCATTCGCCTGGGCACTCTGGAGATCGGCGCGTGCCTGCAATAGCTGCTGGTCGAGCTCAGGCGTTTCGATTTCGGCGAGCACCTGGCCCGCTTTGACCGGCGCACCGATATCGACACTCCATGATTTCAGATAGCCGCTGACCTGCGCAAAGATCGGCGCCCGCGTAAACGCTTCGAGGCGGCCGGGCAGTTGCAGCGAGGGGCCGTTGGCGTCGCGCAAGGGCTGGATCAGGTTGACTGTCGGCACGGCTTGGGCGTCGGTCCAGGTTTTCAGCTTGCGGGCATCGGCGGCTCGCAGCGTGAGGCCGGCAACGACGATGCCTAAGGCGACCAGCAAGCCGACCACGCCTGCTACCAGAAGCGGGCGGCGCGACGGTGTATTAGTGGGAAAAGTAGATTCAGATGACATGAGCAGGACCTCCCGAGACGGATGCCGGGGTAGCCGCGCGCCCGGGGCGCGCGTGCACGATACAAAAAATGACGGGGACGAGGAACAGCGAAGCGGTGGTCGCAAACAGCAGACCGCCGATTACGGCGCGGCCAAGCGGCGCGTTTTGCTCACCGCCTTCGCCGAGGGCGAGTGCCATCGGCGCCATGCCGATGATCATGGAGAGCGCGGTCATGAGCACGGGGCGAAAACGCGTGAAGCCCGCTTCGAGGGCGGCCTTGAACGGGTCGCCGTGTACGGCAAAACGTTCGCGGCAGAAACTGACGACCAGAATCGAGTTGGCCGTCGCCACCCCCATGCACATGATCGCACCGGTCAATGCGGGTACCGAGAGCGTCGTGTGGGTCGCGAACAGCATCCAGACGATACCTGCCAACGCGGCAGGCAACGCGCTTACGATCACGAACGGGTCGGCCCACGACTGGAAATTGACCACGATCAGCAGATAGATCAGCACCACCGCACCCAGCAAGCCGAACAACATGCCGGCAAAGGCGCTGTTCATCGTCTGCACCTGGCCGAGCAGCGCGACGGCCGAGCCCTTGGGCAAGGTGCTTGCGTTGTCGTGCACGATGCGCTGAATATCGGATGCCACCGCGCCGAGGTCGCGGCCCTGGGTGGTCGCGAAGATCTCGACCATGGGCTGGATGTTGTACTGGCTGACAACCTCATTGCTGCTGGTGCGTTCGACTGTCGCCAGACCACCGAGGATCTGGGCGGCGCTTCCGCCGCTGGCCGTGATCGGAAGATTTTGCAAGGCGGCGAGCGAATCGAGGCTGTATTGCGGCGTTTGCATCACGATCGGATAAGAGACACCGTTCGCGTTGTTCAGCCAGAACGTGGGCGCGATCTGGCTGGAACCTGCGAGGTTCACCACCATGCTGTTCGTCACATCGCGCTCGGTGATGCCGAGCAATTGCGCGCGTGTGCGGTCGACATCGACGTTGAAAGTCGGGTTGCCGTGCGACTGCGCGATCCGCGCATCGACCACGCCCGGAACATCGCGAACCTGGCGCAGCAGAGTGTCCGCGTACGCGTAGTTGGCGTTCAGATCATTGCCGCGAATCTGCAGGTCGATCGGCGCCGGTGAGCCGAAGTTCAGGATCTGACTGATGATGTCCGCCGGCGGGAACGAAAACGTGACGCCCGGGAATTCCCGCGGCAATCTCTCGCGCATGAGGCGAACATACTCTTCGGTTGGGCCATGCCCTTCGTTCAGCGCGATCTGGATGTCACCGTCCTGCGAGCCGACCGTACCGGTGTTGTTGTACGCGGTGTTGATACCGCTGACCGGCAGACCCATGTTGTCAACCACGGTGCCGAGATCCGCCGGCGGGACGATCTGGCGGATCGCGCCTTCGACGTCCGCAAAAATCTGCGCGGTTTTTTCAACGCGAACGCCGACCGGTGCGCGCACATGCAACAGGATTTGTCCGGAATCGACCGAAGGGAAGAAGTTGCGGCCGAGGAACGGCACCAGCGCGAACGAGAGGGCGACAAAGCCGAGGAAGCCACTGACGAACGGACGCCGGTGGGTCAGCGCGAGTTCGAGCAACCCACGGTAGACGCTACGCACCTTTTCAAAGCGCGCTTCGAAGCCACGCTGGAAACGCCCAAGCGGACCGGGGCTCCCGGTTTCATGGGCGTGTTCGCCTTTTACATGCTGTTTCAGCAGGTATTTCGCCATCGTCGGCACAAGGGTTCGCGACAGGATGAACGACGAAATCATCGCGAAGATCACCGCTTCAGCCATCGGCACGAACAGGAAGCGTGCGACACCGCTCAGGAAGAACATCGGCACGAACACGATGCAGATACACAGCAGCGAGACGAATGCTGGCGTGACGATCTGCGCGGCACCGTCGAGAATAGCCGTCTCCACCTCCTTGCCGTGCTCGAGGTGCCAGTTGATGTTTTCGATCGTCACCGTGGCATCGTCGACCAGAATCCCCACCGCTAGCGCGAGACCGCCGAGCGTCATGATGTTCAACGTCTCGCCGAGGGCGGATAGCGTGGCGATGGAGCCCAGGATCGCGAGTGGGATTGAGGTGGCGATGATGATCGTCGAGCGCCAGCTGCCGAGGAACAGCAGGATCATGAGGCTCGTCAGCACGGCCGCGATCACACCCTCGCGCGCCACGCCGGTGATGGCCGCCCGTACGAACAGCGACTGGTCGCCGATGGGCTCGATCTGCAGGTTATCGGGCCACGAAGCTTTCCCTGCAGCAAGGCGCTCCTTGATACCGGAGATGATGCCGAGGGTCGAAACCGAACCGTTCTTGAGTACGGACATCAGTACCGAACGCCGGCCGTCGACGTGCACGATATTCGTCTGCGGTGGGCTGCCGTCGCGCACATTCGCAATGTCACGAATATAGACCGTAGTGCCATTGGCCGCCTTGACGGGCAGATCGCCCAAGGCTTTGATTGCCGACGGCGCATTGTTCAGTTGCAGCGTGTACTCGTAGTCACCGATCTTTTCCGTGCCGACCGGCGTGATCAGGTTCTGGCCGGCAAGTGCGTTGGCGACGTCCTGCGCGGACAAGCCGCGCGCCTGGAGCGCCACCGGGTCGACGTCGATCTGCACCTGACGTGTCTTGCCGCCGAACGGGTAAGGAATCGCTGCGCCTGCGACCGTCGTGAGAATCGGGCGCACTGCATTCAGGCCAAGGTCAGCGAGGTTCTGTTCAGAGAGTCCTTTGCCGGACAGCGCCAACTGGATGATCGGCACGGTCGACGCGTTGTAGTTCAGGATCAGCGGAGGCGTCGTACCTGCAGGCAACTGCCGCAATTGAGTTTGCGCGACCGAAGTCACCTGCGCATTCGCCGTGCTGATATTCACCCCCGGCTGGAAGAAGATCTTGATGATCCCGAAGCCGGCGACCGATTCCGCCTCGATATGCTCGACGTCGTTCACGGTTGTGGTCAACGTACGTTCGAATGGCGACGTGATGCGGCCGGCCATCTGGTCCGGCGGCAGCCCCGTGTATTGCCACACGACACTAATCACGGGAATTCTGATATCCGGAAAAATGTCGGTAGGCGTTCTCATCGCGGACAAAGGACCGATGATGAGGATGAAGATCGCCAAGACTACGAAGGTGTAGGGTCGCCGAAGGGCGATACGGACTAGGCCGAGCATGAGAATTCCAGAGCTTGGGGTAAAACGTAAGAGTGTCTTGGTGGAGGCTAGCGCGGCATGCGATGACCCGAAAAGACACGCGCAACGAAGAAGTCTGCCTTGGGACAGGTGCCGATGTGCCGCAACGCAACTAAAGCGCGAATGTACACAAAGCTCAGCATTCCTGCTGAAGGACAAATGAAAAGTCAGGCACGTATGGATGCCGGGTAAGCTCATTTCGCTTTGCTTGCACGTACCGGGAATACCTTGTCGTTGCTGGACAGAGTGGTGCCTGGCAAGAACCGGACACAGACGCACGAGTGTCACTTCCGGCGAATGCTATTTCGTCAGCGTTTTTTATTACCAATTGTTCAAGAGGTCCATTCATGCGTCTGGACGCACGATAGACGCCATTCAAAGAATCAACTTTCATTCTGAAGATGGGGTTTTAACGTTGCTGTCACATCTTTTACGATGATCGTCACTGGCTAGCCGCGACGTCTGCTTGCGTGCCGAGTCGAACTACAACACAAACGTTATGTTCATGAAGAGGATTACTAATGGCATGTATGCAAAGCGTTTCATGAGCCGCTTCTGGGACGCTGGTCCGTGCCGACGCCGCGCCCGCAGGATGTCGCTAAACCTTGATCAACGAGATTTCACAGCTTCGCAAACATGGCTCGACACTCTGAACGCAGCGGCGCGCCGAAGCAGAGTAACGGGCGATAAATAGTTGTGAAAGCGATTTTTTGCGCAAAACAGTTGTGCGCAAAACAGGTGGACTGGGAAATGGGTTTCACGCCGCCGACGGCGTGTGGCAATCGCCATGCGCGAAACCGGTCCGTCGCGCCCGAGTTGGCACAACGTCTTTGGCTCTTTTCTGCGCACTGTCGTCGGCGCAAGGCCCGTCGTAGCAATTAGTTTCTGTGGGGAAAGTATGAAACCGTCAAGTGCCCTCTTGTGATCGCAAGAGGTGGCTGAAATAATCATCTCGCATGCTTGTTCAAACGGCATGCCTGACATCTTCGGACCGCATTCGATACGGGTGTAACGGGTACCCGGCAAGACCATAAAAGGTGGGACCTGAGAGAGACCGTTACGGCGCGCGGTCAGTGTGTGTCGCGCGCCCGTTAACGGCCAGGAATCAGCGAATGGCCTGCGTGGCGCATTGTCACCCGCAGGTGATTCAAACTTCATTTGCGCAATACCAGAAGCCTACAAAAAGCCGCGCAGTTCGATCAATGCTGGAACCACCATTCTCTGCATCCTGGGAGGAGGTGACGCATTGTTGCAATCCAACGGCGGGTTGTGCGGGACGGCCATTGGATATTCTTGATCCTCGCAGATACTACGATCACGGGCGGAAAGGATGACGAAGCGAATCGTTGTAGTAACGGGCGGTATGGGCGGACTTGGAGAAGTGATTAGCACGAAACTGCATGATGCCGGTTATGCCGTCGTAGTAACGCACTCGACGGTCAATACGGGTTCGGACGACTGGCTGGCTGGCATGGAATCTCAAGGGCGCAATTTTCGCGCATATCCGGTCGATGTGGCCGACTATGACTCGTGCCAGCACTGTGTAGCAAGAATTCAGGTTGAAGTCGGCCCGGTCGACATATTGGTGAACAACGCCGGGATCACGCAGGATATGACGCTCAGGAAGATGGATAAGGTCAACTGGGACGCGGTGATTCGCACCAATCTGGATTCGGTGTTCAATATGACCAAGCCGTTGTGCGAAGACATGGTCGCGCGAGGCTGGGGCCGAATCATCAACATCTCGTCCGTCAACGGTTCGAAAGGCTCGATCGGCCAGACCAATTACGCCGCGGCCAAGGCTGGCATGCACGGTTTCACCAAATCACTGGCGCTGGAGGTCGCGCGCAAAGGCGTAACGGTTAACACGATTTCGCCAGGCTATCTCGCTACGAAGATGGTCACTGCGATTCCGCAGGAGATTCTGGAAACAAAGATCCTGCCGCAGATTCCAGCCGGTCGTCTGGGCAAGCCAGATGAAGTCGCGGCCCTTGTGAGGTATCTGTGCTCGGACGATGCAGGTTTTGTGACCGGGTCCAATATCGCCATCAACGGCGGCCAGCATATGCATTGAGGCAGGGGCCTGTGACGTCGTAGCGTCATCGCCACAATCCGTCGTTCGGTTGTGGCGATGAGAAAGCGACGCGACTTAGTCGCTCATTCCGGGCTCGCGAAAGGCCAGGTGCGGTGTTCTAAGGCCATCGTCGGTACGCTTTCGTTGATCCATATGGTCACGTTGCCTCATACGATCCGTCCCGCGTTGGAAGCGCCTGATCGCCCACACGCCCGGCGACCGAACGCAGAATGGTGATGAATTCCTGCATGGGCTGCGACGGCAACTCGTACTTGCGCGTGACGATACCGTAGCTCGTCATGGTCCGCTTGATGGGAACGGGCAGGTGCCCGAGCAGACCCTTACTCACATATTTTTCGACGGCGGCACGCGGCTGCAGCGAGATCATATCGGTGGCCTGCAGCAGTTCCAGTGTCGAAAAGATTGACGGTGTTTCCACCATGCCCACCGGCGCAGGAATGCCCGCGCCGGCGAACGTTTCGTCGAACAGCTGCCTGATAGCCGTTGCTTGCGGATAGAGAATCCATGGCCACGTGCCAAGATCGGCCAACTCCAGCCGCCGCCGTTGCAGCAACGGATGATGCTGTCCGACCACCACCCAGACCGGTTCCCCAGACAGCACCTCGAAGTCGAACAGGACTTGATGGCGCGGCTCCGTCAGACGGCCGACCATGACGTCCAGCTTCTTTTCTTCGAGCCAGACCGCCAGTTGGTCGCTGCTCTGTTCGACTAGTTTGATAACCAGTTGCGGCCGCTGCTGGCGAATCTCCCTGATGCCCGTAATCACCACCTGAGCGGCCGAAGCCGAGATAGCACCCACTGTGAGATGACCGTAGCCACCGTCACTCAGGGTGCTGAACTCGCTCACGAACTTGCCCAGATCCGCTACCGCCGTGGTTGCGTAGCGCACGGACAATACGCCGAGATCGGTTGGGCGCATCTCCCGTGGCAACCGTTCGAACAACTGGGCGCCGAACATCGATTCGATGTCACTCAGGATTTTTGTCGCCGCAGGCTGGGTGATGAGCATCTGTTCAGCTGCGATGCGCAAGTTGTGCGTGCGTCCGAGGGCATCGAGCAGTTGAAGATGTCTGAAGCGCAGCCTTGCGAGGACGCTCGACGTACGCACGGTAAATTGTCTGGACATGGGGTAAACACGCAAGAACTCATAACCGGATGGAATCGATTGTACTGAATAAGAGATTGGATGTTTATCGGTTGGCTGCCTAGAGTGGCAACTGAAGTGGCAACTGAGCGAATCAAGGCGCGAACTGGCAGCAAGCCGCGAGCGCCAGACAAACATCCGTGGAGACAGACATGACATCCCCGCTTTCACTTAGCGTAACGGACACCCTTCCGTCGGACGGGTTGGCCGGCACACTTGTCGGCCGCGCCTGGGTTCCTGCCACGCAATCGATGCCCGCGGGTCCCGCCGTAGTCGTCTTGCGCGCCGACGGCGTGTTCGACATTTCCGACGCGGCACCGACCATCAGCAGCTTGCTGGAGCGGGAAGATCCGGTCGCGACAGTGCGAGCCGCGAGTGGCCGCTGGATTGGCAAGCTGGACACGATCATCGCCAATACGGCCGATGCAACGGGCGGTTTGGCGCGCAACCCGGGGCACGTCCATCTGCTCGCGCCTTGCGATCTGCAGGTCATCAAAGCAGCAGGGGTAACCTTTGCGGCGAGCCTGATTGAACGCGTGATCGAGGAGCAGGCAAAGGGCGACCCGCAAGGCGCGGTGCGCGTGCGAGACCAGATCAGGTCTGTCGTCGGCGATAGTCTCACCAGCATCCGGCCGGACTCCGCCGAGGCGCGCGAATTGAAGGCGCTGCTGATCGAGCAGGGACTATGGTCTCAGTACCTGGAAGTCGGAATCGGCCCTGACGCGGAAGTCTTCACAAAAGCGCCAGTGCTGGCAGCTTTAGGCACGGGCACGGAGATCGGGCTGCATCCGAATTCGGCCTGGAACAACCCGGAGCCGGAAATCGTGCTGTCGATCGACAGTCGCGGCCGCACGCTCGGTGCGACCTTGGGCAACGACGTCAATCTGCGCGACTTCGAAGGACGCAGCGCGCTCCTGCTTGGCAAGGCGAAGGACAACAATGGCTCGTGTGCGATTGGTCCTTTCCTGCGGCTTTTCGACGAGACTTTCTCGATCGATGATGTGCGCCATGCGACAGTCGATTTGCGCGTTGAGGGCAGCGACGGGTTTGTCTTGCGAGGGTCGAGTTCGATGGACCAGATCACGCGCGACCCGCTCGAGCTCGTTTCGCAGACGATCAGTTCGACCCACCAGTACCCCGATGGCGCGCTTTTGTTCCTCGGGACGCTTTTTGCACCGATCGAAGACCGCGACGCCGCTGGCGCGGGCTTCACACACAAGCTGGGCGACATCGTGAAGATTTCGAGCCGGCAGCTCGGCACGCTGGTTAACCGGGTCAACCACAGCGACCGCATCGAGCCGTGGACCTTCGGCGTGCGAGCGCTGATGGCGAACCTTGCTGTACGAGGACTACTCGACACTGCCTCTCTCTGATCACGTATGAACCCGCTCTAACTCGCCATAACAGACACAGACCGGCATACCCGGCTTCCCAAGGAGACAGACGAGATGCAGACTCAACACGTTACAGAAGAGCCGCTGGAAAGCGCAGTGCGCAAGGCGCGCCTGCGGCTCGCGCCCTTCCTCGCGCTGATGTTCGCGCTATCGATGCTTGACCGTTCGAACGTCGGGTTTGTCAAACAGGCCCTTCAAGTCGATTCGAACATCGGCAACGCGGCGTTTGCGCTCGGGGCCGGAATCTTTTTCATCGGCTATGCGGTGTTCGAGATCCCGAGCAATCTGATGCTGCACCGGGTGGGGGCGAAGATCTGGTTGAGCCGGATCATGGTCACCTGGGGGCTTGCGTCGGCGGCCATGATGTTTGCGCACAACGAGACCGCGTTCTATGCACTGCGTTTTATTCTGGGCGTGGCCGAAGCCGGTTTTTCGCCCGGCGTCATCCTCTATTCCACGTACTGGTTCCCCGCGCGCGAACGCGGCAAGGCGCTAGGCATCTACTACTTCGGTTTGCCCGTGGCGCTCGTGCTGGGCAGCCCGCTGTCAGGCTATTTGATGGAAGTCATGGGTGGCCGCCTCGGGCTGCACAACTGGCAATGGATGTTCCTCATCGAAGGTCTCGCTGCGTCAACTGCCGGCATCGTCGCGTTCTTCTACCTGGTTAGCAAACCGGGCCACGCGAAGTGGCTGACGTCGGCCGAAAAAGACGCCCTGGAAAACGCCATTGCAGCGGAAGACCGGCACAAGGTCGCGCATGGACCGGCTACTGCGTTGACCGCGCTGCGCAACTGGAACGTGCTTCGCTTTGTATCGATCTATTTCGCCATACAGGTCAGCGTGTATGGCGTCATCTTCTATCTGCCGACGCGGATTTCGGAGCTGACGGGTACCGCCATCGGCGCGAAGGTCGGCTTTCTCACCGCCATCCCCTGGCTGTGCGCACTCGTCGCACTGCGCTTTATCACCGGATACGCGGATGCGAAAGGCAAGCATCGGCAGCTCGCCGTCGCCATGCTGGCGATCGCCGCAGCGGGCATCGCACTATCGACCCTTGGTAATCACATCGGACCCGTGCTCGTCGCATTCTGTATCGCGACGGTCGGCTTTGTTGTCGTTCAGCCGCTCTTCTGGACCTTGCCGACGGCCTACCTGAGCGGTACCGCGGCAGCGAGCGGTATTGCGATGATCGGCGCGCTCGGCAATCTCGGCGGTTTCATCGCGCCGACGTTGAAGACGGCAGTGGAGACGCTCTTCCATAGCCAGCGCGCGGGCATGTTCACCCTTGCATTGGCAGGTGCCATCGGCGTGCTTCTGCTTCTGAGCATCGGCTTGCGTCCGCGCGGCGTACCTGAAGCGCCGATAGGCCCGGCCAAAGCGACGCTTCGTTAGGCACATGCAGACACGCTGCAGACGATTTAACCGGACACTCACATGACCATTCCCGGACAACATTTCATTGGCGGACGACGCGGCGCTTGCGCATCGAATCATGCGCTCGTCGGCCTTGGTGCCGTAACAGGCGAGGCAGTGCGCACAACACAGATCGAGGAGGCCACGTCATGACCTTCGACGCTGAAAACGCAATGGCCGATGCTTCGTCGACCATAGAGCCAGTCGTGCAACTGCATCCCGATGACGATGTCGTCATCGCGCGGCACCAGCTTATCGCGGGCATGCGTATCCGCAGTAGTCTTGCCGTACGCGGGTTGATCCCGGCAGGTCATAAGCTTGCCGTTCGCAGCGTCGAAGCGGGTGCGCCTGTACGGCGCTATGGGCAGATCATCGGCTTTGCGACACGCGCCATCGAAGCGGGGGAGCACGTCCACACGCACAACCTTGCGATGGGCGCCTTCGATCGGGACTACGCTTTCGGCGCCGATGCGAAGCCCACGTCGACGGTCGCAGCAGCGGCACGGTTCATGGGCATCGTACGCGCCGACGGGCGTGTCGCAACGCGCAACTACATCGGTGTTCTCACATCGGTCAATTGCTCCGCGACCGCAGCTCGCGCCATTGCGGATTACTTTCGTCGCGATATCCATCCGCAAGCGCTTGCGGACTATCCAAACGTTGATGGCGTGATTGCGCTGACGCACGCTCAAGGCTGCGCGATCGATTCCGAAGGCGAAGCGCTGGCAATGATCCGGCGCACCCTCGGTGGCTATGCGCGGCATCCGAATTTCGCTGGCGTACTGATCGTCGGGCTGGGCTGCGAAACGAATCAGATCGACGGGCTTGTGCAAAGCCAGGGTCTTACGCCCGGCGCGGCGCTGAAGACGATGACCATTCAGGCGACCGGCGGCACGGCGCGCACGGTGGCGGCGGGCATCGAACAGGTCAAGGCGATGCTCGTGGAAGCGAACAACGTACGGCGCGAGCCCGTCGATGCAAAGCACCTGGTGATCGGCTTGCAATGCGGCGGCTCAGACGGCTATTCCGGCATTACGGCAAATCCGGCACTCGGCGCGGCAGTCGACCGTCTGGTCGCGCGTGGTGGAACGGCGATTCTCTCCGAAACCCCCGAGGTCTACGGCGCCGAACATCTATTGACGCGCCGGGCGGTGTCACGTGAAGTCGGCGAAAAGCTGATCGAGCGGATTCACTGGTGGGAAGCTTACTGCGCGCGCATGAATGCCGATCTGAACAACAATCCATCGGCCGGGAACAAGGCCGGTGGGCTGACAACGATCCTCGAAAAGTCACTCGGCGCCGTTGCGAAAGGCGGCACAACCAATCTGGTTGACGTATACCGGTACGCGGAACTAGTCCGTGCACACGGTCTCGTCTTCATGGATACGCCGGGCTACGATCCGGTTTCGGCGACCGGGCAGGTCGCGGGTGGGGCAAACCTGATCTGCTTTACGACCGGTCGCGGCTCCGCCTATGGTTGCGCGCCGTCGCCATCGTTGAAGTTGGGAACCAATACCGCTTTGTGGCAACGCCAGGAAGAGGACATCGACCTGAATTGCGGCTCGATTCTCGAGGGCGAACGAACGGTCGACGAACTCGGTGAAGAGATCTTCCAGCTCATGCTTGCAACCGCGTCGGGCCAGGCATCGAAAAGCGAGATGCACGGATACGGCCAGAATGAATTCGTGCCTTGGCAGATTGGCGCCATCACATAGAGCGGCGATCGCGTAGCGCTCAAAAGTCAAAACCAGTTCTGCAGCCACTTGGGCAGCGTAAGTCCTCGTATAGGAGCCTAGTTCGACTGCATAACCCGGTACGCGTCCCGCTCCTGCTTCTTCGGCGGCACGATCATTTCGATTTTGCCGACGAGGAAGATATACGAAAGGATGCCCAAAACGGCGACGATCGACACGTACCACATCGCATAGTGGAAGCTATGCGTGCGCTGCAGGATCATGCCGAAAACGATGGGCGTAGTAATGCCGGACAGATTGCCGAACAGATTCAGGAAGCCGCCCATCGTACCGATGAAATTGCGAGGAATGACATCCGTAAACACCACCCAGCCGAGATTCGCGACGTTGTTTCCGAAAAAGGCTAGCGAAAGGATCCCGATCGCGATGATGGGCTGGTTCTCGAAAAAATTGACGGTGACGATCATGGCCGTCAACACGAGGCCGACTATCACCGGCAACTTGCGCGCGAGCGTGACCGATTTACCCTTTTTCAGGAGGCTGTCACTGAGAAAGCCGCCCGCCAGCATGCCGACCATCGCCATGAGATAGGGAATGGATGCGCCCAGCCCCGCTTTGGAAAGCGTGAGATTCAATGCCTTTTCGAGGTAGACAATGAACCATGTCATGAAGAAGATCAGTGTCGAGTTGTAGGCGAACTGCGTGATGAACAGACCCCAGACAGTTTTGTTCTTGAGGAAGTACAGGACGTCGTCTCTCGCGACCACAGCGCCGACCGTGGATTGATCCTGAGATCCGTAGCCACCGCCGGCCTTGATCAGGTCGAGCTCGGCCTGACCGGTTTTCCTGCTGTCTTTGGGGTCGCGATAAACGATCAGCCAGTAGACTCCAAAGACGATTCCCACTCCACCCGTTGCATAGAACACCATTTGCCAGCCGTAACGGCTCGTCAGAAAAGTCAGGACGGGCGTGAACAATGCAAGACCGATATATTGCGAACTGATATAGGTCGCCGTCGCCCGTGCGCGTTCGTTCTTCGGAAACCAGTTCGCGACGATCTTCGTATTCGAGAGATACGACGGCGCTTCAGCGAGGCCAATCAGGGCCCGGCAGACCAGCAGCACCGCAAATGAGGCGCCCAGGGTCGCGAAAAGATGATGTGAAGCAAAGCCCATTGCGAATGTACATGTGCTCCAGATGACGATTGCACTTCCGTATAGAACCCTCGATCCGATTCGATCAAGGAGATACCCGACGGGAAGCTGGGCGGCCGCATACGTCCACGTGAACATCGAAAAGAGCAGGCCGAGCTGGGTCGGAGAAAGGCCGAATTCCCCCTGGATCCTGCTGCCCGCGATCGAGAGATTCGCACGATCCATGTAGTTGATGGCCGTGACTACAAATAATAGAAAAACAATGAAATATCGGGTCTTTGTTGTTTTCATGATGTTGCATTCAAGAAGCCGTCTGGAGGCTCGCCCAAACATGCATTGCCCGCATGGGACACCGGCGACTCGTCGCCCTGCTCAGAGTGGGAGTTTTACAACCGCATTGTTCTGCGTGCTGCGATAGATGGCTGTGAACAGTTCTACGGTCTTCCGGCCGTCCAGTCCGTCGATCAAAGGCTTCGTGCCGTTGCCGACGGCAGTCAGGAAATCATCGATTTGCTGCTCGTGGTAGAAGTACAGCGACTCCGCGGAATTGAAATACTCCGCATCCGCTGTTTTCCACTCGGCGAGCATTCCTTCTTCGCCTTTAATCGTCCAGATATCGTTGTATGGCGGTTCGGTGATGGTTGAGACACCGGCGATGAACATCGCACCGCCGTCTGTCTGCACACCGACCGACGCGCCGTTATCTCCGTGGATATGGACCTTCCCGTACAAAGCAGGATTCTGTGCGTTGCTGACCAGAACGTTGGCAATCGCGCCGTTTTTGAACTTGATGATGGCCGCCGCAGTGTCTTCGACCTCGATGTAGTCGTGGTTGACGTTCTTCCACACGCCGTAGACCTCATCGATATCGCCCAGATACCAGAGCAGCAGATCGAGCTGATGAGGTGCCTGGTTCACGAGCACGCCGCCGCCTTCGCCAGCCCACGAGCCGCGCCAGGGATCGCTTTCGTAGTACTGGCGGTCGCGCCATCCAAGCATGACCACGTTGCCGATCGCAGGGCGGCCAATCTTGCCCGCATCGATGGCCTGCTTGATTCGCATCGCGGACGGATAAAAGCGCCGCTGGCACACGACGCCGACCGTACGCCGGTGTTCTTCGGCACATGAAAGGATGGCGTCGCAGTCTTCGAGCGAAGAAGCGAGGGGCTTCTCGATGAGAACGTGACAGCCGCTTTTCAAGGCGGCGATCGCAACGGGAGCGTGCTGAGGATGCGGAGTGCAGATGCATACCACGTCGACCTGCGCGGCTTCCACCATCTCTTCGACGCTATCGAACGCATGCACGCCATATTGTTCGGCGAAGGCCTTTGCTCGATCGAGAGAGGTGCTGCATACCGCGACAAAGTCCGAGTCTTCCAGATTGGAGAGTGCCCGGGCATGGAAATGACCGACCTTTCCACAACCGACGATGGCTGTTCTGAGTTTTTTCATGGTGATTCGGTGTTACGTCGTTAGCTTGAATGCGAGCGAGGCGCCGCTGCCACCGGCCCGGTGGCAGCGCACGATGTCGATCGCGGATGAGTGACGCCGGGAATGAAGGGGCATCCATCGGCTTGATGGCGCGGCAGGCTCATGACGGCGCGCCACGGTCAAGTGAAGTCGCTGCACGCGCGAGTCGACTTCACGATGGAGCTACTGCGATCCGGCCAAGGGGGACATCTGGGTATGACCTGCGATCCTTCAGGGCGGCCGGGGAGGGCGATCCCGGCCGCATCACACGCTACGCCTTGAGATGGGGTCCCAGCAGGGACAGGTCCGCAACTGAAAGACGATCGTGCGCGGTTTGCACCTGATGCCAGTACGGGTAGAGGAGGGGCGGCGCGCTCACCTTGTCGAGCCGCTCGCGCTGTTCGGCGCTCAGCCTGAGGTTTGCCGCGCCGAGGTTGTCGAGCAGTTGCTTTTCGTTGCGCCCGCCAATGATGACCGACGTGACGGCGGCGCGCCCGAGCGTCCATGCGAGCGCGACCTGAGCGGCCGAGACATTCTGCTCGCCGGCGATCTCGACAAGCGTGTCGACAATCGACCACAGTCGTTCGGCGTCGCGGATCGGCGGCTCCGTCCAGCCGGCGAGCTGACGCGTGCCCTCGGGCGTCGCGTCGCGGCGGTGCTTACCCGACAGCAGGCCGCCTGCGAGCGGGCTCCAGACGAGAATGCCCAGGCCTTGATCGAGTGCGATCGGCGCGAGTTCGTATTCCGCTTCGCGTGCTTCGAGCGTGTAATGGATCTGCTGGCTCACGAAGCGCGGCAGGCGATCGCGCTCGCTCACATGCAACGCCTTCATCAGGTGCCAGCCTGAGTAGTTCGAGCAGCCGACATAGCGGACCTTGCCGTGCCGGACAAGCAGGTCGAGCGCTTCAAGCGTTTCTTCGAGCGGCGTGAGTCCGTCCCATTCGTGCACCTGGTAGAGGTCGATCACGTCGGTCTTGAGACGGCGTAAGCTTGCCTCGCAGGCTTCTATCAAATGATGTCGTGACAGACCCCGGTCGTTCGGGCCGTCACCCATGGGAAAGCGGGCTTTCGTCGCAATCAGTACGCCGCCTTTGCGCTTGCCGCCGAGCACCTCGCCGACGATTTCCTCCGACGCACCGTTTGAATAGACGTCCGCAGTATCGATCAGGTTGACACCCGCGTCGATGCACATGTCGATCTGTCGGCGTGCCTCGTCGAGGCCAACCTCGCCGACGCTCGCGAATTTGCCTTTGCCGCCCATCGTCATCGTGCCAAGCGTGATGGTCGACACTTTGAGGCCCGAACGGCCAAGTTGACGGTAGTCCATGATGAAACAATCTCCATGTATGTTGCGAGGATTCACAGCCGGCGTGCGGTCGTTAAGTCCCATTGCGCCCGCATTTCGTGCCCAGTGTTCCTTGACGTCCACAGACGTCCGACGATAGCGGAGATTGAATTACCATTCCAATAGAAAGATATGATTCAATTGTGCAGTTTTCGTGATTAATCGTCTCTGCAGAAAGAGTGCCAACGTGGATTTGAAGCAGCTGGAACATTTCATGGCGGTCGCAGAAGAGCGGCATTTCACGCGCGCGGCGCGGCGCCTCAACCTTGTGCAGTCCGGATTGTCTGCGTCGATCCGCTCGCTGGAAGAGGACCTGGGCGGACCGTTGTTCAATCGCAGCACGAGGCGCGTCGCCTTGACGCCTGCCGGCGAAGTGCTGTTCGCAGAGGCGCAGCGGGTACTGGCTGCCGCGCGCGACGCGCGGCACGCCGTCACGCAGGTTCACGGGCTCGCACGCGGCCGGCTGAGTATCGGTGCGATTCACGGTCTCGCGCCTTTCGTCGACCTGCCCGCTGCTCTGGGACAGTTTCGGGCCGCGTTCGGTGGGATCGATATCGAATTGACACTGGACGGCTCGCGCGCGTTGATTGACGAGGTGCGGGAAGGGCGCCTCGACCTCGCGTTCACACAGCCGCCGGATACGACGCTCGACGATCTCGGATCGCATATGTTCGCATGCGAAGCAATGGTGGTCGTCTGCGCGGCGCAGCATCGACTTGCGGGCGCCAGCGGGCTGGCGCTGGCCGATCTCATCGACGAAACATTCGCTGACCTGCGCCCGGAGTGGGGCGTGCGGCGGCTCGTCGATCGATCCTTTGCGGCCGCAGGGCTGCAGCGCCGGACCAGCTTCGAAGTCAACGACATGCCAATGTTGCTTGAACTGGCCGCACATGGGCTTGCGATCACCATGGTGCCCGAATCCGTGGTCGCCGCAAGGGGCAGCAACACGCGCGGCGCGCGGATCGCAACGGCGCGCCTGCGCGAAGCCGAGGAGCCATGCTGGGAACTCGCGGCCGTTTTTAAGGGAAGTGCGAGAGAACCGCTCATACCCGTCGCCCGTGCTTTCCTGGACTTGCTCAAATTGCCCGTGGTGGCGACCTGACGCTCGACTGGCGCCGCGCAGCGATACCGCCGCCATGCTTAGGACCGCTTGTCAGCGGGAGCCCGCTCGGTCACGCAAAAAAAATGTTCATGCTAGGATCGCCGCCTCACTGTTTCAACGGATCGGGATCGCAGTCGCTTGTTGGCGCCGCGATTCCAGCACCCACGAGGATTCTGATGACTCATTCTGCCCTGACGCCGGGCGCCGTCGCCGTGATCACCGGCGGCGGCGCCGGCATTGGCCTGGCTGCTGCCAAACGTTTTGCACAGCTTGGGCTGCGCATCTGCATTGCCGACCTTGGCGCCGAGCGCCTCGCGCGGGCGGTGGAGGAAATCGCCGCGCTGAGCGCAAACGGCGCGCAAGATGTCTTCGCGGTCGAGACTGACGTCAGCGTTGCCGACGACGTTCGCCGCCTGCACGCAACCGTCGTCGAACGCTTCGGTGGAACCGATGTGCTGATGAACAATGCCGGCATTCAGCCCGGCAGCGGGATATTCGGTCCAACCGAGAACTGGGAGCGCGTGCTGGGTGTCAACCTGTGGGGCGTGATCCACGGCACGCAGATCTTCGTGCCGGACATGATCAAGCGCGGTCGTCCGGGGCTCGTGATCAACACCGGCTCAAAGCAAGGCATCACAACGCCGCCGGGCGACCCGGCATACAACGTTGCGAAGGCCGGTCTGAAAGCGTTCACCGAGGCGCTGCAGCACGAACTGCGCAACACCGCCGGCAGCCAGATTAGCGCTCATCTGCTGATTCCTGGCTTCGTGTTCACGGAGTTGACACGCAACGGCCGCGTGGAAAAGCCCGCCGGCGCATGGACGCCCGAGCAGACCGTCGATTTCATGTTCGAGCGTCTCGATGCCGGCGATTTCTACATCCTGTGTCCCGACAACGACGTGCCGCGTTCACTCGACGAACTACGCATTCGATGGGCGGCAGGCGATATCGTTGAGAACCGGCCCCCGTTGTCGCGCTGGCATCCGGATTATGCCGGGGCATTCGAAGCGTTTATCAAGCAGCCCCGTTGACTGAAAGGGTCGGCACGATGTGGCAACAAAGTGAAACCTATCCCGATCCCGCAGTGGAAGTGCTCGATCCGCGCTCCCTCAAATACCGGATCACGAACGCGGCGGTCGAGCGGCTTGCGACTGGCATGCGCTTCGGCGAAGGACCGGTGTGGTTCGGCGACCGCCGCTTCCTGCTGTGGAGCGATATTCCGAACAACCGCATCATGCGCTGGGATACGGGTTCAAGGCGTGCGCTGGCGCTCGCTAAACGGAATGCCGCCCCTTGACTTGGAGTCTGGTGAAGACTCCACGATCTGCACGACAACCTGTTCAGCGGCGACACCGAAGCTGTCAACCACAGCTTTGGTAATCCCCGTCATCAGCGCTTTCTTTTGCTCGGGTGAGCGCCCTGCTACTGCGTAAACAACGACTTCTGGCATAATTTTCTCCAACGGGTTGGCAAGGAATGGCAGCGGCAATCATAGCGGCACTGCACGACATCTGCTTAAGCTTGTTCAATAGAAGCGCTGCGTGAATGCTACCGGCCTTCTTCAAGAAATTCCTTCGTGTAGGTGGCCTTAGGGATTCGGTTCATCGATACCTCCATTCCTCAATTGTACGGAGCGTCGGCCGCCACTTTTCCCGGTCCACCTCACGCGCGGCTCATTGCTCGACAGCGGGCGGCATCCGCTCATGCCAGTCAGTCGCCTGCTGATAAGCCTGGCCGATACGCAGCGCCAGCGATTCTTCATATCCACGGCAAACGATTTGCAGCGAACTCGGCAAGCGCTCAGCAGTAAAGCCGTTTGGCAGCGACAGCGCGCACTTATCGAGAAGGTTGACGAAGCGCGTGAGGCGGGTCGGTTGCCCCTGTTGATCCACCTCGTCGAGCGGCAGGCACGGATCCTCGACGAGATGGCCGTCAGTGAAATAGGCCCCCGACAGGCTCGTATAGGCGGCGCTGAACGCCGCGCCTCGGTCTTACTGCACACTGACCAGAATCAGATCAGTCAACCAGGACTGCGCGGGACGAAGCCGTGCACTCGCTTGCTGAACGCGCGCGGGTTCATGTCGTGCACGATGTACAGCCACGGCGGGTCGCCCACCAGACGCTCGTTCGCTGCGCGGTAGGAGGCCTGGATAATTGCCGGGTCCGTTTCGTTGGACAAGGTATCCAGCGCTGTCTCAAACCTGGCGTCCTTCCATTGCTCGAAATTGTTGCCGGCCGGCGGGACATTGGCTGCAGTGATGAAGCGCGCCATCATGCCGATGTCGGTCGTGGGCGCGAGCGAGGGCTGCGCGGGGCCGCCGAGATCGGGCATCTGTTCCAGTATTTTCGACATCAAGCATGTGCATTAAATCAAATGATTGAATTTTGAATGCAATCTATTTGCCATGGGTTTCTGAGCGCCGGCGGAATCGTGCGATGGTCAGTGATAGGGGAGAACCGCGTTGCGCACCAAGCAACGCTTAGCTTATTTGTGGGACGGTTTAAGCACTGCGTGAAAGCGTGAATGCACGGAAGTGCGACGCTTTGCACCATGAATAAGCGTTATAGATGAACAACCGCTAATTTTTCTGACCACTGACGCTGTTTGTCAGACCACCGGCATTTGGACGTCATCATCAAAGCAGACGCTTAGCGTGCGTGCGTAGTTTCCGAGGTTGGAAAGGATCAGGCACATGTGCATTCGGGCGAGAGTTTTGATCATTGAATGCAAAATGCAACATGGCGTGTTAAATTGCAGGTGCCGCGATCCGCGAGACGGACTGACCTCCCGTGGGCATCCGGTCTCCCTCTCACCGAGCTTTGATGTCTAGTCTGGCTGCGGGCAGGCAGCATTGCGTCTGGACAACGGCGCCTATGCCGCCGCGCCCGATCACCGCAAGGATGGATATCCGGTGGGACTCTAGCGGAAACCGGAAGACCCTCTGGCTCGCCGTATCCGGCACGCTGCAGCGCTATTGCCTGTCGCGCTTCTGAGGAAGCGCTGGCGCTGACACATCGGCCAAGCCTGTCAACAGGCGACTGACTGCCATGAGCGCCTGCCGCTCGCGCAGCCGATCGGAGCGGACTCGTCCCTCTGCGACGCGACCAAGAACTGAACGCCTATGAAACCTGATTGCATTGATCTCTACAGCGACACCCAGACCCGGCCGACGCCCGGCATGCGTGCCGCCATGGCACAGGCGGTGGTCGGCGACGAGCAATCCGACGACGACCCGACCACATTGCAACTGTGCGAAACGGTGGCGGATCTGCTGGGCCTGGAAGCCGGCGTGTTCATGCCGTCGGGCACCATGTGCAACCTGGTGGCCATCCTTACCCACACCCGGCCGGGCGACGAACTGATTTGTGACCATCAATCGCACATCTATGGGACAGAAGCGGCGGGTGCCGCCGCGCTTGCCGGCGTGTCGATTTGTGCACTGCCGTCGCCGCACGGCATCTTCGACGTGCAGCAGGTCATCGATGCGATACGGCCAGCTACCCGAACGGCACCGCGTTCGACCCTGCTCACGGCCGAACAGACCACGAACTTTTCCGGCGGCGCCGTCTGGCCCTTGCCGCAACTGCAAGCGGTGCGTGATGCTGCCCACTTGCACGGCCTGAAATGTCATCTCGACGGCGCCCGACTGCTGAACGCGACCGCAGCCACTGGTATCGCCGCCGCAGAATACGCCGCCGGTTGGGATAGCGCGTGGATCGACCTCAGCAAAGGGCTAGGCTGCCCTGTGGGAGCCGTCTTGTGTGGCAGCGCCGACTTTGTGCGTGATGCCTGGCAATGGAAATACCGTTTGGGCGGCGCAATGCGGCAATCCGGCATACTCGCCGCCGCCGGCCTTTATGCGTTGGAGCACCACGTCGAGCAACTCAAGGACGACCATGCGCACGCACAAGCGATCTGGCGCAGGCTGTCGGCCTGCGATCTGTTCCGCTTCGATCCGGCGCGGCCGAGTACAAACATCCTGCGCTTTACCTTCGACCCGGAATCCATCAACGCCGAACGCTTCGCCGAGCGATGCCGGTCCGAAGGTGTGCGGGTGCGTGCGATCGGCGGCAACTTCATTCGCGTCACCACGCATCTTGACGTGACGGCCCAGGATGCGGAGACGGCATCGCAAATCATGTTGTCCGTGGCACGGGCGATGGCCATGCGCGCTTGAGCAAGCCTTGCCGTTACGCATACTCTCCCGGAGAAACCTCATGATGTTGTCGAAGCAATGGTCCGCTGTACTGTCTGCTGTCCTGGCATGCTCGTTCGTCGGGCACGCCTTCGCCGCGGACAAGCAAGTCGTGGTGTCGCAAGGCTTCCAATCGATGCTGTACCTGCCGCTCTATGTCGCGATGGACGGCGGCTTCTTCAAAAAAGCAGGACTTGAGGTCACCAAGCAAACCGCCGGTTCCCCGAGCGCAGCGCTGACCGCCGTGATTTCCGGCAGTTCGGACTTCTCGATGCATGGACCCGAATGGACCGCAATTGCAGCGTCGCGGGGCGCACCCGTCAATGTGATCGCCGACGTGGCGAACGGCGCAGCGGACTGGATCGTCACGACGCAGGACGTCAACTTCAAGTCGGTGAAAGACCTGCAGGGGCAAACAGTGGTATCGGCCATGATGCCGACCACGGGCACGTCGCTCTTTCTGAAACTGCTCAAGGAAAACGGCATGGACCAGAGCAGTGTGAAGCTGGTCCAGGTTCAGCAAGGCACGGAAATCGGACCGTTGTTCGCGGGTCAGGTGAAAGTGGGCGTGATGTCCGAGCCCAACCTCGATCGCGCCGTGGCGCATGGCATGAAGGTCGTGGTCGGCTTCCCGAAACTGTATGGCGACTACACGTTCGCCGCCATTACCGCCCGCAAGAATGTCGACCCGGATGCCGCGCAGCGGCTCGTCAATGGCTTGCAGGAAGCGATCGTGTACATGCAGTCCAATCCCACGGCGGCGGCCGCGATTGCGAAGAAGGAATTCCCGACGCTTGAACCCGCTGTCGTCGATGCTGCCGTGCATCGCATGCTGACGGAAGGTGTCTATCCCAAAGGCGTAGAGGTTTCGAAAGCTGCGTTGCAGACCGCGATGGCAACGCAAATTGCGTTGGGCAATCTGAAGGCCCAACCGGATTACTCGGAATTCGTCGTGCAGAAATACACTCGCCAGGCGATGGCGGCGAAATAATTCGCGGTGCATTCCCTTGATTCATCGACCAGTACGTTATGAAATCCTCAGATTTCCAGCAGGCTGTGCGATTTTCCATCGATAGTGAAACGCACTGGGACCGCGATGTCGACGGTGTGTGGGGTGTACATCCAAACGACCCACCGCCTTGGAACCGGCTGCTCGGCCCCGTGCATGGGCGCGGCCCCGTCTCCGGCGTGATCGCACTCGACGGCCGCACGTTGACGTCCTGGGGTGAGCCCGACCGGCCCGACCTGACGTTTAGCATCGCCAAGACATATCTCGCGCTGCTGGCCGGCGTCGCGCACGATCGCGGCCTGCTGCCCGATGTCGACGAACCTGTGCGCGCTCGCGTACCGGGCATCGGTTTCGACGACGCACACAACGCGAGCGTGACGTGGGCGCATCTGTTGCAACAGACCAGCGAATGGCAAGGCACGTGTTTCGGAATGCCCGACCAGGCCGACCACTATCGCGCCTCGGCATTCGGCAAGGCACCCAATGGCCAGAAAGGGGCGCTGCGGCCGTTGCAAACCTCGGGCACGTACTGGGAATACAACGATGTGCGTATCAACCAGTTCTCGCTCGCGTTGCTGCATCTATTTGGACGCCCATTGCCCGAGGTGTTTCGCGAAGCGATCATGCAGCCGCTTAACGCGAGCGAGAACTGGCAATGGGTCGGCTACGACAACGCGTGGGTGGAGGTGGGCGGGCGGCGTGTTCAGTCCGTGCCGGGCGGCACGCACTGGGGCGGCGGCCTGTCCATCAGTGCCAACGATCAGATCAAGGTGGCACGGCTGTTCGTCGATCAGGGCAAGATCGACGGCCGCCAGATAGTCTCCAGCGAGTGGCTGCAGCGCATGGTCACGCCGTGCGCGATTGCACCGTACTATGGCTATCTTGTCTGGCTCAATCACGAGCGCGCCGTCTTTCCGAGCGTGCCTGCTTCCAGCTATTTCGCAATCGGTGCGGGCAGCTCTTTCACCTGGATCGAACCTCAACGCCGCCTGTCAGTCGTGGTGCGCTGGCTCGACCCGGCGCATGCTGACAAATTTTTCGGGCTGGTGCTCGAGGCAGCCGATGCGATCGCTACGACGAGCGGTGTGGGGTCTCAGGACAAGAACCGCTGACTGGCGTCGACCCTGTTCCTGATCCTCGCTGTCAATATCCGCCGGCCCGTACTACGGCCGCAAGCGTACCTGAGTGAGCTCTTCGCACACTTGCCACAAACGGTCGGCATTCGAAGCGTCCTTTGCCTGCCTGGCGACGCTCGCCTCGCCAATCCTGCTTCCACGTGCCTCCAGAAAGCCTTGCGGACCATAGTAGCCACCGTCGCTGACGTCACGCGAAGTGGCTGTGTAAAGGGTCGGCAGGGCGCCTGCGTAATCGGTGTTCAGCACGGCGCCGATGAAATGACTAAGGAGCGCGCGGGCAGCGCCTGAAATCGCGGAGCGATCCCCGCCCCGAAACAGATTGGTGTTGGCGACGCCAGGGTGAGCGGCGACCGACATAACACGGGAATTCGCAGCCTGCAAACGACGGTCGAGCTCGAACGCAAACATCAGATCCGCGAGCTTCGACTGCCGATAGGACTGCATCGGCGAATACGTCTTTTGGGATTGGAGGTCGTTGAAATCGATCTGTCCGTGCTTGTGTGCGATGGATGCGATCGTGACGATGCGCGGTCGGTCAGGCGAACCAGTCGCAGCGAGTTCGAGAGCGGGCATCAGGAGCGCAGTCAACGCGAAATGACCGAGTACGTTGGTGCCAAATTGCAGCTCGAAGCCGTCGGCAGTCTCGAGCCGTTTCGGCGGCGCCATGACGCCAGCGTTGTTGACCAGAACGTGAATGGGACGTTGCTCGGCGAGCTCACGCTGTGCGAACTGATGTACCGACGCGAGGGATGCGAGATCGAGAATCGCGAGTTCGGCACGAGCGTCGGGTGCGGCGGCGTTCAGACGGGCTAAGGCCTCTTCTCCGCGTTGTTTATCGCGGCACGCAAGTATGACTTGTGCTCCTTTGCGCGCCAGAGTCAATGCGGCCTGGTAGCCAATGCCGCTGTTCGCGCCAGTGATGAGAACTCGCTTGCCGATCTGCGGCGGAATATCGTCTATGGTCCACTGTTTGTTCATATTGCTCCGGGTCAGCATAGTTGTAGTCGGCCTCGAGACTACCACTAGAAAGTCTGGGGCGTCGCGACATGGGAACCGTCCTCGACGGGCAGTCCAGTAGAACGTTTCGATCTGCTGAAGAGAAACTCGCATGATCGGCGATTTCTATCGGTCGATCGGCTCACTTTTGATTATCTCCGATCATTTTTCCCTGCTTACACTTGAATCACCTGATCCACCCGATATGCGGTATGGCCGGAGGAGGTCGCCGCAAGGACGACGATCCGGCGTCGCATTGTGGGGATCTGAAGCGAAGTTCTGCGTCCTCGGGGATACGCTGCGAAGAGCAGACAGCCGCTGCGCTGGACACCGTGGTTAAGGTTCTGGCCGACGCCGCCGGCCTATTGAGGAGGGAGTGATGAAAAGCCCGCGCATTGCCATTCTTGGCTTCGCGATCGAGTCGAACCGGTTTGCGCCGGTTGCCACGCGTGCCGATTTCGTATCGCGTGCTTACCTGCGGGATACCGCGCTGCTCGCTGACGCCAGAAGCGATGCTCCGGTGATGACGCCGGAAATCCCGGCGTTCGTTCGTACGATGGATACGATCCGTCCGTGGACGCCTGTCCCGATCCTCTTTGCCAATGCGGAGTCGGGCGGCCCGGTCGAGCATGAATTCTTCACCGACACGCTGCGCGAGTTCGAACAGCGCTTGCGCGCGGCGTTGCCGCTTGACGCGGTCTATATCTGCGAGCACGGTGCGGCCATCACGACAGAAGAAAACGACCCCGACGGCGTGGTGTTCACGCTCGTGCGCCGCGTGGTCGGAGCCGCAGTCCCGATCGTCGCCACGGTCGACCTGCATGCGAACGTGTCGGACCGGATGGTGGACGCGGTCGACACGCTTGTCTCGTACCGCCGAAATCCTCACACGGACATGGCCGAGCGCGGCGCCGATGCAGCCCGTATCCTCACTGAACTGGTGGACGGCATGCGCACAGCCGTCGCGCATGTGCGGATGCCCGTCTGTGCGCCGCCGACCCAGTTGCTGACGGCCCCGGGAACCGGGCCGTATGCGGAGATGATCCGACGCGCCGAAGCACTCGACGATCCGCGCATCGTGAACGTGTCGATTGTCGGTGGGTTTGCGTTTGCGGACACGCCCAAGAATGGCTTGACGGTACTCGTCACCACGCGCGGCGATGCGCCGCTCGCGGCTCAGATTGCGAACGATCTCGCGTCGTACGCCTGGCAAGAGCGCGCCGCGTTTACGCCGCGGCTCACGCCCGCCGAGGATGCGGTCCGCCTGGCGAAGATAACCAGCGACGATCCTTCGCGCGCGCCCTTGCTCCTTGCCGACGTGGCCGACAATCCAGGCGGCGGTGGGCGCGGCAACACCCCGTTCGTGCTCAAGGCGCTGCTCGAGCACGAAGTTCGCGGTGCGATCCTCGGTGTCGTCACCGACCCCGAGCTGGCGGCAGACGCGCATGCGGCGGGCACCGGGCAAGCGTTCCATGCGCGCTTTAATCGCGCCGAAACCACCGCGTATTCGGAACCGTTCGAGGCGCCGGCCCGTGTGTTGCGCTTGCACGCCGGCAAAGGAGTGGGCCGGCGCGGACAGCTTGCCGGCTGCAGCTTCGACCTCGGGCCGTCGGCCGCACTGCAGGTGGGAGGCGTGACCGTCATCGTCATCAGCAAGCGGCATCAGTGCCATGAGCCGATGTTCTTCGAGATGTTCGGCATCGACATCGCTCGCGCGCGCGTGGTGGTACTGAAGTCGCGCGGGCATTTCAGGGCGGCGTTCGACGAATTCTTTTCTGACGCACAAATCATCAGTGTCGATGCCCCAGGCCTGACCTCGCCAATCCTGTCGCGCTTTGATTTCAAAGGGATGCCGAGACCCGTCGTACCGCTGGACAACATTGCAACGTGGACGCCGAAGGCCCGTACCGTTCTGCCGGGGAGCAACGCGATTGGATGATTTTTGCAACCGGAGCGCCGGCCTGCGGCCGCTTGACGCACAGGCTTTGCCGTGTCGTACCCGCACGGCTTGCGCTGACCGTGCCTCATCACAAGAGAGGACTGTCACATGAACGATACCTTGAACGCGGTACGAATCAAACCGCAGATCACCCGGAAAGTCATCTGGCGCCTCGCGCCACTGCTGATTTTGCTCTACGTCGTCAACCAGATGGACCGAGCCAATGTCGGCTATGCCGCATTGACCATGAATCGCGAGCTCGGCATGTCGGTCTCGCAGTTCGGATTCGCCGCGGGCCTCTTCTACGCGGGCTACATTCTCGTTGCCGTGCCAAGCAACCTGATGCTGGCCAGGTTCGGTGCGCGGATCTGGATGACGCGCATTCTCGTAACGTGGGGCATTGTCGCGTCGCTGACCGCGTTCGTCGACAGCGCGCACACGCTGTACGTACTGCGCTTTCTTCTCGGCGTCGCCGAGTCCGGCTTTTTTCCTGGAATGGTGCTGTATGTCACGTTCTGGCTGCCCCGGCAGGAGCGGGTGTGGCTGATGTCCCTGCTGTTTCTCTCTATCCCGCTGTCGAACATGCTCGGCGCGCCGATTTCGACCTTCGTGATGGAGCATGCGCACCTCTTCGGATGGTCCGGCTGGCGCTCGATGTTCTTCATTGAAGGACTGCCGGCGATCGCGCTAGGTGTCGTCACCTTCGTCTTGATGAAGGACCGACCGGACGATGCCGCATGGTTGACCGTTGACGAGCGCGCAGAACTGAATCGGGCGCTTGCAGCGGAGCGGCAGGAGGCAAACCGCGTGTCGCCGCAAAGCGCGTGGCGTGCGCTGCTGGATCGGCGAGTCCTCACGTTCGGGTTGATCTATTTCGGCATCAATATTGGCGTCGTCGCGCTCTCGTTCTTTCTCCCGCAGATCGTTGCCGAGTTCTCGCGGATGTTTGCTGTCAAGTATTCCGTGTTCCAGATTGGACTGATGACGGCCATTCCGTTTGCGGTGTCGGCAGTCACCATTTTGCTCTGGGGACACTATGCGCGGCGCACAGCTGTCAGCGCGTGGCATGTTGCGATTCCAACCGCGGTGGGTGGCTTATCGTTTGCCGCGGCGCTGTTCCTGTCCTCGCCCTATGAAGTGATGGCGGCCTTTACGCTGGGCGCGGTCGGTGTCTATACGCCGCATGCGTCGTTCTGGCAGTTGCCTCCGCGTTATCTCAGCAATGGGGCTGCCGCGGCGGGTATTGGGCTCATCAACACGATTGGCACGCTCGCGGGTTTTCTCGGACCCTATGCGACCGGCTGGCTGCACGATGTTACGGGCTCCTATCGCGTCCCGATGCTCGGCGTTGCCGCGCTGATGTGCGTGTCTGCAACGACGGTACTGCTCGTCGAACGCACGAGCCGCGGGGCGGCGCCGCTGGTGACTGCGCGCTCGCGCGGTATTCCTTGACGCCGGCCGCGCCAGGGAACTCGGGTTGCGGCGCATTGAAACAAAAAACCCCGTAAGACGTTGATCTTACGGGGTTTCTCGAACTACTTCGGCTTACGCCGGAACAACTGTTGGTGCCCAGGAGAGGACTCGAACCTCCACGGTGTTGCCACCGCTAGGACCTGAACCTAGTGCGTCTACCAATTCCGCCACCTGGGCACGTCTTCAAGCTAGGCCGCTATTTTAGCGTGATGATGCAGCGTGTCAATCCCTACATGCAAATTAACTATCGCTTCATCAATCGCCCGGTTGTGCCATGCAGTGAAGCAAAACTTCGCTGCTGAGTCACCGCGAGTCAACCGTCCTGCCAACCACGGATTCCGATCGAAAAAACCAGAACCGGATCACGTAGCTTCACACAAAAAGTAAAGCCGCCTATGTGAAACATCAGGCGGCTTTACTTTTGAATCTGGTGCCCAAGAGAGGACTCGAACCTCCACAGTGTTGCCACCGCTAGGACCTGAACCTAGTGCGTCTACCAATTTCGCCACCTGGGCAGGTGATGAACAGCAAAGAACGCAATTATAGCGACAGATTCAGGGCTGTCAAGCGTTTCTCAAAAGTCGCTTAAACATCGCCGCAGCGAGCCTGCATGCGGCTCACAGCGACTATTGACGGGCCGCTTGGCGCGCAAGACGGGTGTTAGAATGCCTCGCAGTAGTTCGTTGGCACGGTGCACACGCCCGTCGGACTCAGACTTGAACGAGCCGGACCCGAGCAGTCATTCCAGTGCAATCGCAAGTGCAACTTAAGCGCAACCCAAACGCTTCTTAAGCCGAGCCACATCGCCGACCGACGTCCATGCAACGAGAAAAAATCATCGACAAGCCCTTGAGCAAATTCCCGTATCCGATCCCGAGCCGCGAAGAAATCCTCGGCGTCCTGCGCACGAGTGAAACGCCGCTTGCTGCGAACGACATCGCCGAAGCCCTGTCGATCAAGCGCCAGGAGCGCGAAGGGTTTTTCAAGCGCTTAGGCGCCATGGAGCGCGACGGCCAGATCCGGCTCGATCAGCGCAATCTCTATCAGCTGACCCATCCGTCGAACTTCGTCGGGGGCCGCGTGCAGGGCCATCGTGACGGCTTCGGTTTTCTCATTCGCGACGACGGTCAGGACGATCTGTTCCTGCCCACCGGCGAAATGCAGAAGGTCATGCACAACGATCGCGTGCTTGCGCGCATCGTCGGCTATGACCGCCGTGGCAGGCCGGAAGGGCATATCGTCGAAGTCACGGATCGCGCCAACAAGCGTGTGATCGGCCGCCTGCTCAACGAGAACGGCGCGCTGATCGTCGCGCCTGAAGACAAGCGCATCGGTCACGACATTCTGATCCAGCAGAACACCAAGAAGGCCAAGGTCGGCCAGGTGGTCGTGGTCGAGCTGACCGATTTCCCGAGCCGTCACTCGCAGCCGCTCGGCCGCGTGGTGGAAGTACTCGGCGATATCGACGACCCTGGCATGGAAATCGAAATCGCCGTGCGCAAGTACGGCGTGCCGCACGAATTCGGCCAGGCCGCGCTCGACGAAGCCGCCAAACTGCCCGACGAAGTCCGGCCGGTCGACGCGCGTCATCGCATCGATCTGCGCGACGTGCCGCTCGTCACGATCGACGGTGAAGATGCCCGCGACTTCGACGATGCGGTCTATTGCGAACCGGTTCAGGTCGGTCGCGGCGAAGGCTTCCGCCTGATCGTTGCGATCGCGGACGTCTCGCACTATGTGCATCCGAAGAGCGGGCTCGACGCCGACGCGCTCGAGCGCAGCACCTCGGTGTACTTCCCGCGCCGTGTGATTCCGATGCTGCCGGAAAAGCTGTCGAACGGACTGTGCTCGCTGAATCCGCACGTCGACCGTTGCGTGCTGGTGTGCGACATGATCGTCACCGCGCGTGGCGAAGTGAAGGCGTATCAGTTCTATCCGGGCGTGATCAACTCGGCCGCGCGCCTCACCTACACTGAAGTGGCCGCGGTACTGAAGAACACCAAGGGTCCGGAGGCCGCGCGCCGCGCCGCCTTGCTGCCGCAACTGCAGAATCTGTATGGCGTGTACAAGTCGCTGTTCGCCGCGCGCCAGAAGCGCGGCGCGATCGACTTCGATACGACTGAGACGTACATCGTCTGCAATGCGCAGGGCAAGATCGAACAGATCATTCCGCGCACCCGCAACGACGCACACAAGCTGATCGAGGAATGCATGCTGGCCGCGAACGTCTGCGCGGCCGACTTCCTCAAGCGTAACAAGCACCCGGGTCTGTTCCGCGTGCACGCCGGGCCGACCGCCGAGAAGCTCGAGAATCTGCGCACCTTCCTGCGCGGCATGGGCCTCACGCTCGCCGGCGGCGACAAGCCGCACGCCAGTGATTACGCCGCGCTGATGGCGCAGATTCGCGAGCGGCCGGACGCGCAGATGTTGCAGACCATGCTGCTGCGCTCGATGCAACAGGCTGTCTACAGTCCGGATAACATCGGCCACTTCGGTCTGGCGTATGAGGCTTATGCGCACTTCACGAGCCCGATTCGCCGTTATCCCGACCTGCTCACGCACCGCGCGATCTACGCGATTTTGCAAGGCCGCAAGTATCAGCCGGAGCCGCCGCAGGGCGTCGAATTGAATACGGCGCTGTCGCCGCGCGCCCGCGCAATGCAGCAAGCCGACGAGGAAAAACACGGCGCCCGCAATCGCTCGAAAGACGTGGCGATCTGGGAAGAGCTCGGTCTGCACTGCTCGGCCAACGAACGCCGCGCGGACGAAGCATCGCGCGACGTCGAAGCGTGGCTCAAGTGCTACTTCATGCGCGACAAGCTCGGTGAAGAGTACGGCGGCATGGTGAACGGCGTGACGTCGTTCGGCATTTTCGTGCAGCTCGACTCGCTCTTCATCGAAGGCCTCGTGCACGTCACCGAACTGGGCTCGGACTACTTCCAGTACGACGAGATCAAGAACGAGTTGCGCGGCGAGCGCACCGGCATTCGCTACCGCCTGTCGGATCGCGTGCGGGTGCAGGTGAGCCGCGTCGATCTCGATGCGCGCAAGATCGACTTCCGCCTTGTGCGGGATACGCCGATCAAGCCACCGGCGAGTCGTCCGGCGCTCGCCGACAAGGCATCCGGCGAAAGCGGCGGCGCACGCGTGCGTTCGTTGCCGCCGGTGGACGGTGGGGCAGGCGGCGCGGCGGCGGGCGCGGGTGGACGTCGCAAGAAGGCCGCGCCGGCGCAAACCGCGGCCGTCAAGGAAGCGCGCGCGGCACGCGGCGCGGCGAAGAAGCACGGCGGCGCGCCGGCCAAGTCGGCATCGAAACCGCAGGCCCGCAAGAAGCGCTGAAGTCGTATGACGGCTTGAACCGCGCGCATCGGGTACGTTGAAACGTACCGGTTGCGCGCGGTCTTCGTTTCATCGCAATCAAGTCAAGTAGCGAGACAAGCTACTCAAGCAACACAGTAAGCAGGCTCGCATTCATCACAGCAGCGCGCGTTCAAGGCGCGCTCAATCAAAGGTTTTTCAGTCATGTCACGTCTCAAGGTTCTATACGGTTTCCACGCAGTGACCGCGCGCATGCGGCACGATGCGTCGACGGTCGAAGAGGTTTATTACGACGCGACGCGCAAAGACCGTCGCATGACCGAATTCCTGCATGCGGCGAAAGAAGCCGGCGTGCGTCTGATCGCCGCCGACGAAACGCGTCTGTGGGGGCTCGCGCATACCGAGCGTCACCAGGGCGTGGTCGCGCGTGCGACCGACATGCCGCTTGCGCAGAACCTGGCCGAACTGCTCGACGGCATCAACGGTTCGCCGTTGATTCTGGTGCTGGACGGCGTGACCGATCCGCACAATCTCGGCGCCTGCCTGCGCGTGGCCGATGCGGCCGGCGCGCACGCAGTGATCGTGCCGCGTGACCGCGCGGTGGGTTTGAACGCGACGGCTGCGAAGGTGGCGAGCGGCGCAGCCGACACCGTGCCGTACATCACGGTCACCAATCTGGCGCGCGCGCTGCGAGAGTTGAAGGACGCGGGCGTGTGGGTGATCGGTACCGCCGAGGAGGCCACCAAGAGCCTCTACGAGACCGAACTCGACGGTCCGGTTGCACTGGTGATGGGTGCCGAAGGCGAGGGCATGCGCCGTCTCACGCGCGATACCTGCGACGTGATCATGCAGATTCCGATGGCGGGTACGGTCGAGAGCCTGAACGTCTCCGTGGCGAGCGGCGTTTGCCTGTTCGAAGCGGTGCGTCAGCGGTCGGTGAAGAAGAAGTAAACAGCCGCCGCCTCATTCGACGCCGGTCCGTTCGCCGAACCGTCAACGTTCATGGCAGGGCCGGCTCGCATGGCACGGGCAAAAGCGGCGTTCCGGTGCTCGCGGCGACCATTTTTAGCGGTCACCGTGCCTGGTAAATCCGGCGCTCGCTCGCCACTCCGGTAAACTTGTGGTTTTTACTGCTCGCCTGCATTCCCCATGACCCAAGACGAACTCAAGCAACTGGTCGGCCAGGCCGCCGCCGACTATGTGAACGCCAACGTGCCGGAAGGCTCCGTGATCGGTGTCGGCACCGGCTCCACCGCGAACTGTTTCATCGACGCGCTGGCCGCCAGCAAGACCCGCTATCGCGGCGCGGTGTCGAGTTCGCTCGCCACCACCGCGCGTCTGCAATCGCACGGTTTCAAGGTGCTCGACCTGAACGAAATCGATTCGCTGCCGGTGTATGTGGATGGCGCCGATGAAATCGACCACAGCGGCGCGATGATCAAGGGCGGAGGCGGCGCGCTGACGCGCGAGAAGATCGTCGCCTCGGTGTCGGACGTGTTCGTTTGCATCGCCGATGCGAGCAAGCTGGTCGACACGCTTGGCAACTTCCCGCTGCCGATCGAAGTCGTGCCGATGGCGCGTACCGCGATCGGCCGCCGCGTGACGGCGCTCGGCGGCGTGCCGGTGGTGCGCGTGACCAAGGAAGGCGTGCCGTTCATCACCGATAACGGCAACGAGATCATCGACGTCAAGGGTCTGCGCATCAGCGACCCGCGCACGCTGGAAATGCACATCAATGCATGGCCGGGCGTAGTGACGGCGGGCCTGTTCGCGGGCCGCGGCGCGAATCTGTGCATGCTCGGCACGGATACGGGCGTCGAAACGATCGAATACAGCAAGAGCTGATCACCGCGCTTCTGCAGCCGCGTGCGAGCCTGCTTCAGCGGGCTCGCTCTTGCGCATTGCCCTGCGTCGACCAGCGCTAACTTGCGCCGACCTCCATTAGCGCTCGGCTTGCCCGATCGCCTGCATCATCCGCTGCAAATACGGATCCACTGAGAATTCAGTTTGCTCATCGGCGCGCAATGCGTCGATCGTCGGGCGCATAAAGTGCGAAGTCGGGCGAAGTGATTGAACGCGTCGTTCGCAAGAGGCGAACAGCGCGTCCTCATTATTCGCGGACTGTCACGCGTCGAATGTGGGCATACGCACGCACGGCAAATGATGCGGCACATACACTCGTTGGTATGGCCATGCGGCGCTTATCTACAGGCGGGAGATCATGAAAGTGGCGATCGTGCACGACTGGCTCGTCGCACCCGGCGGCGCAGAGAAAGTGCTCGAACAGATCATTGAGTGCTTTCCCGATGCCGATCTCTTCAGCATCGTCGATTTCCTCGAAGACCGCCGGCCACTGGGCGGCAAACCCGTCACGACGTCGTTCATCCAAAGCCTGCCGTTTGCGCGGCGCCGCTATCGCGCGTATCTGCCGTTGATGCCGCTGGCCGTCGGCCAGTTCGATCTATCGGGCTACGACCTGCTCATCACGAGTTCCTATGCGCTCGCCAGGGGCGTGCTGGTCGGCCCCGATCAGACGCACGTGAGCTACGCGCATTCGCCGATGCGCGACGCGTGGGATCGGCAACACCACTATTTGCGTGAAGCGAATTTGACATGCCGGCCGGGGTCATGGGTCGTGCGTGCATTGCTTCATTGTCTGCGCGGCTGGGATTCGCGCTCGGCGAACAGCGTCGACCGTCTGATCGCGAATTCGCAATTCGCCGCGCGGCGCGTGATGAAAATTTGCCGGCGCGATGCGGCGGTGATTCCGCCTCCCGTCGACGTGCACAAGTTCGAACTGTGCACGCATAAAGCGATGCATGAACCGCGGTCGATCATCTCTTTATTCGCATATTGAGAACTTCGCAATATGCGAATAAAATGCTTTCGTCGTACCGTAGTAAGCCGTAGCTGGCGGTTCGGTCTATGCCGTCCGGCTGACTATTGGCGTCGATCCCGTCCCATTAGCCTTGCAGGTAGAGCGTGCATGTTCAGTGCGCGAGACCATGCGAGGAAATTCGATGCGGGTCATTTCAAAGAAGGCGTTGCTGGACTTTATAAAGAGACATCCGGAGGCGCGCAGTGCGCTGTTGACGTGGTACGCACTGGCGCAGGCTTGCCTCGCGTATGGCTATAACGACCTGAAGCAGACGTTCGCGGGCGTGGACTATGTGCCTCCGCAATACACTGTTTTTAATGTAGGCGGCAACCGGTTCCGGATCATCGCGGCGATTCACTACAACAGGCAGTCGTTGTTCGTTCGTCACGTACTGACGCATGCGGAATACGACCTTTGGACGAGGAAGAATTTAAACTCATGAACGCCGATCGCCTTCCGGGAGCCTTTCCCGACATCGCTCAAACCTGGGCTGCCCTGCAAGCCCAGTTGCCCATTACGCCGATTCGCAGCGAGCTGGACTATCAGAAGATGGTGCGGCTCGCCAATGCGCTCGCCGATCATCTGAACGGTAACGCGGAGGATCCGCTGGCTGATCTGTTCGCGATCGTCACCGACCTGATCGAGAACTGGGAAGCGAGCAACGTGACAATCCCGAAAGCGGAGCCGCGTGAGGTGTTGCGGCATCTGCTGGAGACGCACGGGCTCAGGCAAAAGGATTTGATCGGGATCGCATCGCCCACCGTGGTGAGCGATATTCTCGCGGGCCGGCGCGCCATCAGCAAAAAGGTGGCAAAGGCGTTGGCTCTGCGTTTTCATACCGACGTCAGCGCGTTTCTGTAAGCAGGGCGCAGCGCCAGCCTTGTGCCTGGCGCTGTGCTGACGATTGTCATATCAGCCGCGCTCCCGTTCTATACGCGTGAGCCGTGCGCCAATGCAAAAGGGCTGCGCCTGGATCCGGCGCAGCCCGTTCGTTGTACAGCCTTTAACCCGATTTATCGTGATCTGTAAGCAACCGGCAGAGGCCCCGGAGCGGCACAGTCAGAAGGCGTTGCGGCCGACGAATCCCTTGAAAATCGTGATGAACACGATCTTCATATCAAACCAGAACGACCAATTGTGGATGTAGAAGAGATCGAACTTGACGCGCGTCTCCATCTTTTCGACCTTGGTGGTGGCGCCGCGATAGCCGTTCACCTGCGCCCATCCGGTGATGCCCGGTTTGATCCGGTAGCGGTTCATATAGCCGTACACCTGGTCCTTGTAGAGATCGTCGTGCTCGACCGCATGGGGACGCGGACCGACCACCGACATCTGGCCGAGCAGCACATTCAGAAATTGCGGCAATTCGTCGAGACTGGTGCGGCGCATGAAGCCGCCGAGCTTCGTGATGCGCGCGTCGTTGCGCGCGGCCTGGGTGACCTGGCCGTGGGCTTCGTGGTGCACGGTCATCGAACGGAACTTGTAGATGGCGAACGGCTGGCCGTCCACGCCCTTGCGGGTCTGGCGGAAGAACACTGGCCCCGGCGAGCTCAGCTTGATGCCGATCGCGAGCACGATGAACACGGGCGCGAGCGCCAGCAGCGCGGCCGCCGCGAACAGGCGGTCGAAGATCAGCTTGGACCACATCTGCGGCGGCGAGACGGGGGTCGCGCTCAGATTGAGCGTCGGTAAACCGACGACATTGACCAGCGCGTGGTTGAAAAGCGAGAGGCTGCGTACATCGGGAATGAAGCGCAGATTCACGAAGTCATGCCTGAAGATGCGCGTGAAGCGATAGATCGTATGTTCTTCGGAAAGCGGTAAGGCGAGCCACACCTCGTTCACATGCTCTTCGCGCACCTTGGCGGCGAATGCATTCAGATCGGTCAGCACCGGCAGGCGATTCAGACGCGCGCCATACGTGCCGGCGGGTTCGATGCTGGTGTCGAATATGCAGACCGGCTTGAAGCCGGCTTGCGGCGCATGGTCGAGATGCGCCAGCAACGTACGCGAGAAACCGGGCGCACCGACGATCGCGACCGTGCGGAAGTTCATGCCGCGCCGGCGCACACTGCGCAAGGCCACATGCACGAGGCACTTGGTGACGATGATCAGCGCGCCGGAAATCAGCGTCGAGTAACCGAACCACAGCCGCGAAACCGCATCCATGCGGTGCAAGGTGAACGCCAGCACAAGGGCGGTGGCAACCACCACCAGCCACGCGGCGGCAACTCTTAACAGCATGGAAGACAGCGCCTTGCCGCGCCACGGTTCATAGACGCCGAAGCCGGGAAACAGCAGCAAGACGAGCACACAGTTAAAGGCGATCAGGAGATGCTCGGTGTCCGACAACGCAATCGGCGTCGAAAAACGCATCCAATGAGCGAGCAGGCCGCCCGCAATCACAAAGAGTGCATCGAGACATCGCGCAGTATTCCTGAACATGATGATCCACCCTGTAATCGGGCGATGCAGCCTTTGGTGCGCTGCTTATTCGACCGTTTCAGCCTGGCGCAGGCGCGGCAGCAGGCGGTCGAATTCGCGTTTGACGAGGCCGTAGCATTCGCAGGCGCGCGCTTCGAGACCTTTGCGATCGAGTATCTTGATATGACCGCGGCTGTGATGAATCAGACCGTCGTCGTGCAACTTGCCGGCTGCTTCAGTGATGCCTTCGCGGCGCACGCCGAGCATGTCGGCGATCAGTTGCTGGGTGACCGTCAGATCGTTCGATGCCACGCGGTCCACTTCGATCAGGAGCCACCGGCACAGTTGCTTGTTCAACGCGTGGTGGCGATTGCAGGCAGCGGTCTGCGCGACTTGCGTGAGGAGGGCGTGCATGTAAAGCAGCATCAGGCGGCGCAGGAAGTCAGAGCGTGCGAAGTGCTGCTTGAGTGCCTGTGCGCTCATCCGGTAGGCGAAGCCGGCGCATTGCACCTGCACGCGATTCGGCATGGTTTCGCCGCCCGTGAGCACCGGCACGCCGGTCATGCCTTCGCGGCCGACCGCGGCGATTTCGACCGAACTGCCGTCTTCCATCGTCGAGAGCATGGAGATGATCGCAGTGGTCGGGAAGTAGACGTGATGGATGCGTTGACCTGAATCGCACAGCAGTTGTTCGGTGCGTAGATGAACCAGTTCGAGATGAGGTGCAAGTGCTTGCCATTCGTGGGACGGCAGTGCGCCGAGCAAATGGTTGCCGTGCAGATCTGATTGAAGTGTCAACATGATCGGTCCTCGCTGAAGCCGCGCGTCGCGTGGCTTCGTGTTTTTGATCCGATGCCTGCATCCTTTAATTGACGACATGCTGCCTGGCGAGCAGCGAAGGGATGAACAGGAACGGCCCCGTATTGGCCTGATGCGCCACCGCCGTTCTTCTAGATCCAGTTGCGGCGCCGCGGTGTTGCGCTTTCTCTTTAGCGAGGAGCGTGCCAACCGTAGGGGAAACGAGCGCTGGTGCGGCGCAGCGAAGAAAGCCTTAGCGGTGCGCGAAGCCAAACGCGATTTTTTGTTTCAATTCTGTACAACGTCTGTCTAACGCGCGCCGCCTTCGGAGGGTATTTTTATTCGAGCCAAGTCATTGATCGGATTGGGTTAGCGCTTGACGAGCATCTCTTTGCGGCGGATGTCTCAGAGACGGAATCGCCTTTGCGTAAGCGTTGTCGGGGGCCGTCCGGGATGTGCCGGAATTGATTCAGATGTGTTCTATACGGCAAGTACGGCACCGTACAAAGTGTCCTTTTTGAAGACCGGAAAGTCGCAAATAAACCAACAGTGATTCCGCAGACCAGACAGTGGATTCGCGCAGTGCGAGGTTTTCCGCGCCTTGCGAAGCGATAGCTAGTTCAGAGACGACATTCAACCGTAGAAGCTGGCGGATATCGCATTGATCGCGCGGACTTCGCCGGCGGGTGCCTCGTATGTTGCGTCAGCGTTAAACAGTGCATTAGATGCATGTGCAACGATTTTCTCAACGGGGAGGAGCGACACGGTGCAGAGGCGGTTTGGCGGCGGATGGAACCAGTCGTGCGCGGCGTGGTAATGCGCGTCAATGATATGAACGAAGCGCGCAAAGCGCTTCGCTTCGATAATCACCTGCCAGCCGTCAGCGGCGCGCTCGGCGCGGACCGTCAGGCCGAGAGCGTGACAAACGCCTGCACGCCGCTGCGGCAGATGAACCGCTTCTGAAACGATCCGGCTGCTCATCAAAGCCCAGCGTCAGTGCGATGCCGCACGGAAACACGCGTTTCGCGGACGTACTGTGTAGCCATGACAACAGACCGGCGTGCGACGCCGTCCTCGCTGAACTTATTTATCGCTGGGGAACGTGATGAACTGGAAAACGCTGGATTTCGAGCAGCTTTCGGCACGCGAGTTGTATCTGATCTTGCGGGCGCGCAGCGCGGTCTTCGTGGTCGAGCAATCACACGTCTGTCTTGACGCCGATGGCCACGACGAGAACGCGCTACATGTCTTCGCGGTCGAGGATATGGCGCGGCCCATGCCGATCCTGGCCTACGCGCGCCTGCAACCCGGCGACGCCGAAGATCCGGAGATCACCATCGATAAGGTGCTGACGAGCCCGTTGCGGCGCGGCGACGGCACCGCCGAACTATTGATCGAGCGGGTGCTGCAGGCGATCGCCGAGCGTTGGCCGGGACACGCCGCGCGCGTGAGCGCGCCGCTCGGTCTGCGCGATTTCTACGAACAATTCGGTTTTCGCAAGACTGAAGGGCCGTACCTCGAACATGGTGTGCCGTTCATCGGCCTGACGCGCCAGGTGCGCGGCAGCCAGCCGCTCTTTGGGACGCGGCGCCGCGAGCGCGACGGCGCGGCATTCGTCAACACGTTCGAGCTCCTGTGATCAACTGGCTGTATCCCGTCATGGTGGCGTCCTGTCTCACCGTTACGTGATGCCACTGTCCGGACTATCGGCGGACTCTCCTGAGGACCTCGTATATGGCGGACTCCTGATGAGTGTGTACGGTCTGCGCGAGTTCGTTCCACCTATGCCGTGGGACGCGTCCTGGCTGATCTCCTCGAAGAGGCTATCCGAGGGGCAGCCAGTGCCCTTCGCCGTTTTGAGACACCACTTACATTGCCGCTTGCGATACCGGTCACAACGCCGCTCACGACTGGCACGAACTGAAGCGGCAAGCTCGTCGCGTTTCCTTTCAATTCGCCCGTGTTTTACGCATTCAATTGCCGACGATGCTCGGTGCCTGACCCACCGCATCGTTACACCAGTCTTTTCGCGCCTGTCCGAAACCGCCGACGAGGTGAGGATCAGACAATTCGCTCCACTACGTGCGTCTTCGCACTATGCAAATTTTGCGGCGCAGGCACGCTTGAGACGCAAGCTTATGGCCCGTCAAAACATGCGGCGTTACACGGAAGAAACAATTCTTCAGAGGGATAACCCTCTCAGGAAGTTTCCCAACTGGCGCAACCGTTTTGAAGCTAGCAACGTATCGTAAAAGAGCAACTACACACCGATAAAACGACACACCAGGGCTGCTTGATCAACAGGCTACGCGGGGGCAAACACCGCTTCGGGGAGAGTGTCAAATGGAACAGGCAAACAAGGATCGATCGCTGGTCAGCAAAGTCATGGACGGGCTCGTGACCGGCATTGTCGAAGAGAAGTACGGCGCCATACTGCCACCGCAGGATGTGCTGTCGAAGGAGTTCGACGTCAGCCGCACCGTCATGCGCGAGGCGCTGTCGATGCTGCTCGCGCGCGACATGCTGGACGTGCGGCCGAAGATCGGCACGCGCATCCGGCCGATGAGCGATTGGCGCATGATCGACGAGGACGTCGTGAACTGGCGTTTTCGCGCGAAGCCCGATCCGCTGTTTCTGCGCGACGTGATCGAGTTTCGCATCCTGATCGAACCGCGCGCCTCGGCGCAGGCGGCCGCGCGGGGGAGTGCCGCCGACATCGCGGCGATTCGCGAGGCCTTCGAAGCGTTCCGCGCGATCCGGCCGGGCGAGCCTGGCTATCAGGCTGCCGACGAGCTCTTCCACGCGCGCATCGTAGTGGCGAGCGGCAATCAGTTCTTCAAGCAGATGGCGGCGATCATTCGCGGCGCGCTGTCGACCGTCAACCCGATCATCAGTCAGAAGGACGGTATGTGGGAGAAGGCGGTAGGCACGCATCAACGCGTGGTCGAAGCGATCGAACGGCGCGATCCGAAGGAAGCGGAAATCGCCTCGCTGGCGATGATCGACTACACCGCGGAAGAGATCGGCAGCAAGTTCACTTCGGAACCACCGGTGCGCGGCTGAGTGCGGCCGCTACGGCGGCGGCTCAGGTTGCCTTCCCGAGAGAGGCCCGGCATAACGAACGGTGCGGCAGCATGCCCGCGCACACGCGCGCGGCTTGCGTCACAATAGCGCCTGTTCTGAACTGCACGGACTTTAAGGGACGATGACAATTGCAATGCAAGAAGCCTCCTCGGGCGGCATGATTCGCTGGGGGATCGTCGGGACGGGCCGCATTGCCGGTCGCTTTGCTCAAGGACTCGCTCATGTGCCGCATGCGGCACTGACCGCGCTGTGGTCACGTCGCGCGGAACCCGCATTGGCCTTTGCTGCAGAATTCGGCGGCGAGGTATGCGCGAGTTTCGACGCGCTGCTCGCGAGCGGTATTGACGCGCTTTATATCGCCACCGTGCAGGACAGTCACGCCGACTATGCAATCGCCGCGCTGCAAGCCGGTCTGCACGTGCTGTGCGAAAAACCCGCCACCATCAACAAGCCGCAACTCGAGCGCGTGCTCGCGGTCGCGCGCGCCGAGCAACGGCTTTTCATGGAAGCCATGAAGCCGCCGTTTTATCCGCTCTACAGAACATTGCGCGCGCATCTGGATGCCGAGCCGATCGGCGAAGTGGGTCTCGTGCGCGCCGGCTGTTCGGTGCCGGGCGTGCCGGACGACCATCCGTCCATGTCGTTCGAGCATGCGGGCGGCGCGCTGCTCGATATCGGCGTCTACGAGATGTTTCTCGCGGTCGACTGGCTTGGTGCGCCGCGTGAGGTGCAGACGCTCGGGCGGCTCGGCTCGACCGGCGTCGATACGTTCGCGAGCCTGAACAGTCAGCATGAGCGCGGTATCGCCCAGCTGTTTTGCGGACTCGACCTGCATGGCAAGGGCGACGCGTTGCTGATGGCCAAAGACGGGCATGTCACGATTCATGAGCCCTGGTGGAATCCGGCGCGCGCGACAATCCGGTACGCCGACGGTCGTGTGGTCGAACTCGACGAACCGTTCGAGGGTGGCGGTTTGAACTACGAGACCGCGCATTTTTGCGAGCTGATTCGAGCGGGGCAGCTTGAGAGCCCGCTGATGCCGCATAGCAAGTCGCTGCAGATGATCGAAATGGCCGACGCCGCGCGCGCCGCGTTGGGGCTCAAGTTCGCAGGGGAGTGAGGGGCGCTGGGGGCGACTGCCAGCGATTGCGAGCGATTGGGGGCGGCAAGCACAGGTGCGACGAGGGCACATGCACGGCGCTGAAGCAGCAATGCGCACGGGGCGGCTCGAGCGGGGCATGGCGTTGCAGTTGCCGCGCCGCTTCAAGCAGCGGTGGTACGATTTGCGCGGGCGTGCGGACTCGAATAAAAAAGGGCCCGCCTACCCACCGCTTTCGATCACCTTCCACTGGAGCCGCCTGCGATGCGCATGTTTGGAAAATTGTGGCGCGACAACAAGAGCCTCGTCGCCTTTCTGTTTCTGATGGTGCTGTTCCGCAGCGCCGTGGCCGACTGGAACGTCGTGCCGAGTGGTTCGATGTTGCCGACGATCCGCGAAGGCGACCGGATTTTCGTCGACAAGATGGCCTACGATCTGCGCGTGCCGCTTACCCACATCACGATCGCGCATCTGCACGATCCGCAGCGCGGCGATATCGTCACGATCGATTCTTCGGCGGCGCATGAGTTGATCGTCAAGCGTCTGATCGGCTTGCCCGGCGACCGTGTCGCCATGCGCGACAACGTGTTGTACGTGAACGGCGTGCGCGCGGATTATCAGCCGCTGCACCTGAAGCCGCTGCCGGGCGATGCAACATCGCGAGGCGACTATCTGGCTGAGCGCTTCGACGGCGTTGCGCACACGGTGCGGCTTGCGCCCGAGGCGCCGAGTCCGCGCAATTCGTTCGGGCCGGTGGTCGTTCCGCAAGGTGAATATCTGATGCTCGGCGACAATCGCGACGACAGCGCCGACTCGCGTTACTTCGGCTTCTTTCCGCGCAGGGAACTGATGGGCCGCACGCGTCACGTCGCGTTTTCGCTCGACCCGGATCACTACTACAAACCGCGCTTCGAGCGCTTCGGCGCGCCGCTGGATGCGGCGTCGCTCGCCGCCAGCCGCTAGGCGGCGAGCGAAGGGTGGATGAGTGGCGTGCGCAATGTGGCGTTGAGCGAGGGGCGAGGCGGCGCGCCAGGTTGGGTGCTTATTGACGTGCTCAGTGACGTGCTCAGTGACGTGCTCAGTGACGTGCTCAGTGACGTGCTCGGTGACGTGTTCAGTGCGTGCTCAATGACGCGCCGGCAGCGCGAGGCGCTTTTCATACCAGTGCTGCACCCACTCGAGCACCTGGCACAGCACCCAGTAGACCGCGGCTGCCGCGAGGTACAGCGGCAGCGGCTGATAGGTCGACGCGATGATCTCCTGCGCGCTGCGCAGCAATTCGGTCACGGTAATCACCGACACCAGCGACGTATCCTTGATCAGGCTGATCAAGCTGTTTGACAGACTCGGCACGGCGATGCGCAAGGCTTGCGGCGCGATTACATAGCGCAGCGTTTGGCGTCGCGAGAGTCCCAGGCTATAGGCGGCTAGCCACTGGCCGTTGGGAATGCCGAGAATCGCGCCGCGCATGCTCTCCGACAGATACGCCGCCACATTCGCCGACAACGCGATCACGCCCGCGGGGGTGGGGTCGAGCGAAATGCCGAGACTCGGCAAGCCGTAATAGATCACGAAGATCTGCACCAGCAGCGGCGTGCCGCGGAACACGCTCACATAAACGCGCGCGATCCAGTTCAGCGCGCGGTTGTGGCTGACGCCCATCACCGCGAGCACAGCGCCGGCAAAGAGGCCGAAGATCATCGACAGAACCGCGAACTTGACCGTCAGGACGGCGCCCTGTGCGAGCACAGGAAGCGATTGGACGAGCAGGGAAGTGGTGGACATGGGCGGTTGGTAGGGTTGGCGCGCATAGGCGCACATCATGGACAAAAGCGAAGGGCGGCATCATCGACGATGCCGCCCTTCGTTCATCCAGCGCGCGTTACTTGATCGGCTTGCTGACGTCGATACCGAACCATTTGTCCGAGATCTTTGAGAACGTGCCGTCCGCTTCGAGCTGGGTCATTGCGTCGTCGATCGCCTTGGCGAACTTCGGATTGCCCTTTTTGAACGGAATGCCCGACGGGTTGCCCGCGCCGACCGTCGCGCCCGTGCGCAGCGGCAGTTGCGAGTTCTTCATCAGATACGCGAGCATCAGGCGGTCGTTCAGCGCCGCGTCCAAACGGCCGGCGGCCAGGTCGCGCAGGTATTCAGGCGCGCCCGGATACGTCTTCACGTCGATGCCCGGCACCGACTTCGCCATGTCCATGTAGTTCGTGCCCAGACCGACGCCGAGCTTCTTGCCCTTCAGATCGTCGAGCGATTTGAACTGGCGCGTGTCGTCCTTACGCTGGATCAGTTGCGCGGCCGAGTACGTGTACGCTGGCGAGAAGTCGAGCGCCTGCTTGCGTGCGTCGGTGATGCCGACCTGGTTGACGATCACGTCGAACTTGCCCGCCTGCAGACCGGCGATGATGCCGCTCCACTCGGTCGTGACGAATTCCGGTTTTACGCCGAGTTTGGCTGCAACGGCCTTGGCGATGTCGACGTCATAGCCGACCAGTTCGCCCGACGGCGCTTTCGAATTGAACGGCGGGAAAGTGCCTTCCAGACCGATGCGCAGCGTGCCGCGTTGCTTGACCTGGTCGAGCAGGTCATCCGCGTGGGCAGTGACAGCGGTGAACGACGCGCCGATCAGGCCGGCGACGAGCATCTTTTTCAACAAGCCAAATTTCATCCTGTTCCTTTTTTCGTCTGGCGTTTCAACAGACGAAAGGATAACAAAGCAGACTATCGGAACGTAAATATCGTTTGTTTATGTCTATATTACGGATGCGGATTGGGTGATGGCGGGGAGCGGACCGGCTTATGCCCCGCTTATGTCCCGCTTATGTCCCGCTTATGTCCGGTTTGTGCCCGGTTTGGGCCGGCTGCGGCCCCGGCACTGGCCGGCGGCCTAAGCCGGCCCAAGTCGGCTCAAGCCGGCCCGAAACCACGCACGAACCCGCGAGGCCCTAAGACCACGGCTCAACGTTCGCCTTAGCGCAGCGCCTGCGCGCATTCGGCCACGAGCGCCGGTCCGCGGTAGATGAAGCCGGTGTAGAGCTGCACCAGCGAAGCGCCCGCAGCGAGCTTCGCGCGCGCGTCCTCGCCTGAGAAAATCCCGCCCACGCCGATGATCGGAACCGCTTCGCCGACTTCGGCGCGCAGCTTGCGGATCACTTCGTTCGACGCGTCGAACACCGGCTTGCCCGACAGGCCACCGGCTTCGTCGCCGTATTGCATACCGGTGACGGCGGTACGCGACAGCGTGGTGTTGGTGGCGATCACGCCTTCGAACTTGTGGCGCAACAGCGTATCGGCGATCGATTTGATCTGTTCGTCGTCGAGGTCCGGCGCGATCTTCAGCGCCAGCGGCACCAGCTTGCCGTGCATGTCGGCCAGACGCTGCTGCTTGTCCTTCAAGGCGGCGAGCAGCGCATCGAGTTCGCCCGCGCCTTGCAGCTGGCGCAGATTCTTCGTATTCGGCGAGGAGATGTTGACTGTCACGTAGCTCGCGAACGGGTACACGCGTTCGAGGCAGTACAGATAGTCTTCGGCGGCGCGCTCGATCGGCGTGTCGGCGTTCTTGCCGATGTTCAGCCCGAGCATGCCGCGATAGCGCGCGGCCTGCACGTTCTTGACGAACTGATCGACGCCCGCGTTGTTGAAGCCCATCCGGTTGATCACGGCATTCGCCTGCGGCAGGCGGAACATGCGCGGGCGCGGATTACCCGGCTGCGCGCGCGGCGTGACCGTGCCCACTTCAATGAAACCGAAGCCGAGCGCTGCCAGACCGTCGATGCACGCGCCGTCCTTGTCGAGCCCAGCGGCGAGCCCGACCGGGTTCTTGAACGTCAGCCCCATCACGGTGCGCGGCGCATCCGGCACGCGTGGCGCAAGCGCGCCGGCAAGGCCGGTGCGGCCGGCGGCGCCGAGGATGCGCAAGGTCAGGTGGTGAGCGTCTTCCGCGTCCATGCGAAAGAGTTGGGCGCGTACGAGCGGGTAGAGGGAACTGAACACGGGACGAAGCCGGGCGGCCGGAAAATGGGAACCCGCCATTTTACCGGCTTTGGGACTTTAATGAGACTAACTGGAAGTGGGCCAAAGGCGTGAGCCGGTGCGAGCGGCGCTAGTCTTGTGCGACCGGCCGCCGCGCGTACCTGCTTGGCTCCGTCGTGGGGGCCGCACCTGCTTGGTGGACGAGGCCCGCGGACATTACGGCCGCAGCGGCCCGCGCCTGCCCTGAATCGCCAGATCGACCGGCGGCAGATCGATGCTGGCGGGATCGAGCACTTTCCAGGCGCCGTCGATCAGGCCTTCGAGCGGCCGGAAATTCGCCTTGTACGCCATCTTCGGACTCTCGCGAATCCAGTAGCCAAGGTAGACGTAGGGCAGCTTGAGGCTCTTCGCCTGCTCGATCTGCCAGTAGATGTTGTAGGTGCCGAAGCTGGTGTGCGGCAGGCCCGGTTCGAAAAACGTGTAGACCGACGAGAGCCCGTCACCGAGGATGTCGATCATGCTGATCATGCGCAGAATGCCCGGCGCTCCCGGATGATCCGGCAGCGGCTCGCGAAACTCGACCAGCCGCGAGTTGATCCGGCTCTGCAGCAGGAACTGTTCGTATTGATCGCGACTGTCGCGGTCCATGCCGCCACCGGCATGCCGAGCCGACTGATAGCGCATGTACAGCGCGTAGTGCTCTTCGTCGTAATGCAGTGGGGCGACGGTTGCGACCAGCTCGCCGTGCTTCTTCCAGACCCGGCGCTGTGTGCGATTCGCCTCGAAATGATCGACCGGCACGCGCACCGGCACGCAGGCGCGGCAGCCATCGCAATACGGACGGTAGGTGAACACACCCGAACGGCGAAAGCCGGCCTTGACGAGATCGGTATAGACGTCGGAGTTGATCAGATGGCTGGGGGTGGCGACTTGCGACCGCGCGATGCGGCCATCCAGATAGCTGCAGGGATAGGGCGCCGTTGCATAAAATTGCAGCGCTGAAAGCGGGGAAAGAGGCAGCTCGTTGGGATGAGTCACGTTGGCAGCTCTCGAAGCGTCTCTGGTATTGCAAACCCGGCGTGCCTGACGGCTCGTGACCCGCGGCTCGGTAGGCGACGGATCCGGATTCGGCCTGATTCTTTCTACGCCGCCGGCGCGACGACATCGCGCAATACGGTCTTGTCGAAGCGCCAGGGAATCGGCGGTGCATCGACAGACGCGCGAACATGCGCAATGAACGCTTTGCGCGCGATCTCGCGGCCGCCCAGCGACGCCAGATGCGACGTGTTCTGCTGGCAGTCTATCATTTCTATTTCGTGACGGCGCAAGTGTCCGACAAGCGCGGCCAGCGCCATTTTCGACGCATCGGTTACCTCCGCGAACATCGATTCACCGAAGAACATCCGGCCGAACGACACCCCGTACAAACCGCCGACGCGCCGGCCTTCGAACCAGGTCTCGATGCTGTGCGCATCGCCCACCCGATGCAGCGATGAATACGCCTCGACCACGTCGGCGGTGATCCACGTGCCGCGCTGGCCGTGCCGCGGCGCCTGCGCACAGGCACGCATCACGGCGGCGAAATCATGGTCGACACGGATTTCCCAGGCGTCTTCTCGCAGCACGCGCTTTAGCGTTTTGCGCAGCGACGGCGACAGTTTGAATTCGGCGGGGCGCAGGACCATGCGCGGGTCGGGGCTCCACCACAACACCGGCTGGCCGTCCGAATACCAGGGGAAGATGCCGCGCCGATAGGCGTCGATCAGCCGCGACGGCAGCAGGTCGCCGCTGGCGGCGAGCAGGCCGGGTGCGCCGCTGGCCGCGCCGAGCGCGCGTTCGACGGAGGGAAACGGTTCGTCAGGTCCGAGCCAGGGAACCATGCGCGCCGCTCAACCTTCGCGCAGCGAGCGGAAGATATCGCCCGTATGCAGGCCGAAGCTGCCGGCGGCACGGTCGGCGAAAAAGAAACGCAAGGTCTGGCCGACGGTCGGGAAGGCGATTTCGTCCCACGGAATTTCGTGTTCCTCGAAGAGTTTCACTTCGAGGCTTTCCTCCCCGGCCGCGATGTCGAGATCGAGCAGGCGCGCCATATAGAACAGATGCACCTGATGCACGTGCGGCACGTTCAGCAGCGAGAACAGGCTCTGCACCTCGACGCGCGCGCCGGCTTCTTCCAGCGTTTCGCGCGAAGCCGCTTCGGCGGTGGTTTCGCCCATTTCCATGAAGCCTGCCGGCAGCGTCCAGTAGCCGTAGCGCGGTTCGATCGCGCGACGGCACAGCAGCACTTTGTCGTCCCAGACCGGGACGGTGCCGACCACGTTGCGCGGATTCTGATAATGCACCGTGCCGCAACTGCCGCATACGAAGCGCTCGCGGTTGTCACCCGGCGGAATGCTCAGGCTGACGCCGTGGCCGCAGACAGAACAGAATTTCATAGGAAGGGGACGAGAAAGAGTGATGGGAGTTTATCACTGGGGCGAGTTTTGTCGGGAGCGGGCCATGGTGGTGTGTGCCAGTCAGTGCGGGGTGAGGATATTTCACTGGTCAGGCCCTCGCTGGCGCGTGTGCCTGCCACTACCGTTGACGAAGAATGCGGTTCTGTTTGGAGTCCAGATCAATGAGGGCGAACAGGAGTGGCGGTGTGCTCGCGCGGAAGCTGCGGCGCTGAGCGTGATCAGGGTTGCCAAAGATTTGGGTGCTTGTCCGGCTACGGACAGGAGCGCGGGAAGGATGCGCAATTCGGCGTGCGGAACGCGCGCAACTACGTGGCAGAAAACGAGAGGCAGAAAACAAAAAAGGCCTGCCGGTTGGGCAAGCCTTTGATGTTGTTTCGACGTTTCGAACCACTTTAGCTACTTAAGAGCTACTTGGTTGCGGGGGTAGGATTTGAACCTACGACCTTCGGGTTATGAGCCCGACGAGCTGCCAGACTGCTCCACCCCGCGTCCGTCGAAGAAAAGATTATAGGACAAAGCGGCGACCAACGCAATAGCTATTTAAGAACCGGCTTCAATACATGCCAATGCGACGCGGCCTCCACAGCGCGGCGCTTGCCAACGTCGCGGCGCGCATTGCCGGCGTCGCATACCGGAAGGCACTCGTAAGGCGCTGCGCTAGAATCCAGATTCTCTTCGCGCACCGGGATGCATGTGCAACGGCCTGCGCTTCACTTCTTACCTTGCTCTGAACTCCATGGATATCGCTCACGATCTACAGGTGATTGCCGCTCAGGAACATGCGCTGGTGTTCCCGCAATTCGATGCCGACCGCGCATGGCAGGTCGGTGCCTACCTGCACGATGTTGCCAAGGCACGCGGCATCGCCGCCGCCATCGACGTGCGCACGTTCGGCCAGCCGCTGTTCTTCAGCTTGCTCCACGGAGCGACGCCGGACAACGTCGACTGGGCGCGCCGCAAGGGCAACACGGTCGCGCATTTTCGGCGCAGTTCGTACGCGATCGGTTTGAAGATGCAACAGGCGGGTAGCACGCTCGCCGACAAGCACGGCTTGCCGGTCACGGAATATGCGTCCCATGGCGGTGCATTTCCGTTGACGGTAGCGGGCGCCGGCGTGATCGGCTCGATCACGGTATCCGGTTTGCCGCAGCGTGCGGATCACGAATTGGTGGTGGAGGCGCTGTGCGCTCACCTCGGCCACGACTACAGCAAGCTTGCGCTTGCAAAGGCCTGAGGCGATGCGGATGCCTCCTTATGCATTGCTCGCCATTGCGATCGTTGCCGAAGTCATCGCGACCTCCGCAATGCGGGCGTCGGAAGGTTTTTCGCGACTGTTGCCGGCAACAGTCGTGGTGATTGGCTACGGCATCGCGTTCTATTGCCTGTCGCTCACGCTCAAAAGTATTCCGGTGGGCATCGTCTACGCGGTATGGTCCGGCGCCGGCATCGTGCTGATTACGCTGGTCGCGCTCGTGCTGTACCGGCAAGTGCCTGACGTGCCGGCCATCATCGGGCTTGGGCTGATCGTTGCCGGGGTCGCCGTGTTGAACATGTTCTCGAAGATGCAGGCGCACTGAGCGTTACTTGCAGCGCACGATCATCGAACGGTTTTTCACGTTGGCCGAGACGACGTTCGTGACGCTGCCGCCCGCGGCGCCGCCTTCATCGTTGTCTTTCGACACGATGTCGTAGCCGGTCGCGCCACATGCGTTGCCGGCCTGCACGTAGCACGAGGCCCAACTGGAAGCGGCGTCGGCGCCGCTGCAGTTCACAGCAAAGCCCGTCTGACCGTTCGGCAGATTGATCAGCGACGTGGTGTTCGACGATGCGCAGCCGGCGAGACCCGCGCCGAGCAGCATGGCGGCGGGCAGGGCAACAGACAGGGACGCCCTGCGGACGAGAGCAAGCGCGGCGCTGCTAGGTCGGAAGCGGCCGGAGCGGCGCAATTGCGTCATGAAATGCATCGTGATGTTTCCTTTCAAATAGGTATCGAGACTCGCCACGCACACCGGAAGTGTGCCCTACAGGGGCTAAGGCGTTTCGATCGTGATGCCCGCCGCGCTAACCAGTTGGCGGCTTTGCGCGCCGCTTTCGGTTGCCGCGTCTTCCCAGATGCTGATGGCTTTCGGAATGTCGATGCCGTGGCTTTCGGCGTACGCAAACCATTTGTTTGCCGCATCCGGCTCAGGCAGTTCGTGGTTCTGCAGAAAATATTTTCCCATATTGCGCTCGGTGAACTCGAAATGGCGTCACTGCGTCGGCACAGATCGTGCCGGTGAACCGGTTCGACAGAGGCTGGCGGCACAAGTGCAATTCTGCGTATCGATCCGCCTGCAGAACTTATCTGCCCGGGGCGCGCGACATCGAGCAGGAGGGCGAAGGAGGCTGGACCGCGGTCCAGCCGCGCGAGTACTATAGCGGGCATGTCCGGGGGTGGCCGGTTATCGCCGGTGTCCCTTTGCTGCTGGATACTTCTGATGAGGCGACCATGGAAATTCGGTTTCCCGCGGATGCGCCTGCTTACCGCGACTCCAATCTGACGGTTGTGTTTCCCGCGCTCGTGGACGGCGAACCGGTGCCGTGCGCGATCTCGGTCGAGGCGCTCGAGGATCACTTCGGCGCGTACTCAGAGGATCTCGAAGGCTGGATGCGCGCGTTCGACGCCGGGCGTCCGCACATCGAGGCGGTTGCGCGCGAACATTTGCAGATCAGCAATGGCACGCCCGTGCTGCTCAAGAGCGGCCATTTCCCACCAGGCAACGTGGCGGCCTGATCCGGCTCGTATCGCTGACGCGCGGATAACCTCCTTCAAACTCACTCGCTTGCGAAAGCCGTCCTCAGTCAGTCTGTTTTCGCGGCGCCCAGTGCGTGTCGGCGCTCGCCGATGCCGCCTCGCGCGCTGCGTCGAAAGCATGACGGATACCTTCCTCGTATCCTTATTTCCGAGCGCGCCGCTGGATACGGTGGTGGGCGTCGCACTGGATGCCTGGCTGGGCACGCAAGACGCCGGGCAGCCGCGAGGCGTCACGAGTGCTTCCCGCGCGCGGAAAAAAAGTCTGCTGAAGCGCCGGTTGAATCGTACGACGAATGGTACGACGAACCGGCCACGCGGCCATCTCAGCCATCTCAGCCATCTCAGCCATCTCAGCCATCTCAGCCATCTCAGCCATCTCAGCCATCCGCGCCGTCGGGCAAAAAGTCCACCAGGTCGCCTGAGCCATCGGCCGTCGAACCCGCCACCGAGGCGGATACCAACCGCGCCATCAAAGCGGACACCGAACCCGCTACCAAGCCCAAAGCCGCGAGTGCGTGATAACGTTCAGTTCCGACTCATTTCGCGCCATCGCGCTTAGCTCTCCATGTCCATTTCCGCCTCGCCCGCCGTCAGCGACGAAGTCGCGACTTACGTAGCCAACCGCATCGGTTTCATCGAACTGGAAAGACCAAAGGCGCTCAACGCGCTGTCGACCGGCATGATTCGCGCGATGCACGCGGCGCTCGATCAGTGGCGCGAAAATCCGGACGTGCTCGCCGTGGTGGTGCGCAGCGCGCATCCGCGCGCATTCTGTGCGGGCGGCGATATCCGCTTTCTGTACGAGTCGGCACAGCGCGGCGAGCACGACGCGCGCGACACGTTTTTCACCGAGGAATACCGGCTCAATCACGCGATCTTCACCTACCCGAAGCCGTACATCGCGTTGATGAATGGCGTCGTGATGGGCGGCGGCATGGGGATTTCGCAGGGCGCGCATCGTACCGGCGGCCTGCGTGTTGTGACCAATTCGACGAAGATGGCGATGCCCGAGACCCGCATCGGGCTCTTTCCCGATGTCGGTGCGAGCTGGTTTCTGGCGCGCACACCCGGCGCGCTCGGCCGTTATCTGGCGGTCACCGGCGAAACGATCGGCTCAGCCGATGCGCTCTACGCAGGCCTCGCCGACGCCTATATCGACGACGCGGCATTGCCCGCGCTAGTCGATACGGTGCGCTCCGAACTGTTCGAACGTGGCGCAGACGTGGTGGCGTGCATCGAGCGCGAGACGGCTGCGCATCACGTCGTGCCGGCACCCGATGCTTCGCTGCTGGCGAGCGCACGTGCGTTGATCGACCGGCATTTCGCGTTGCCCGACATGACGCAGATTCTCGCTTCGCTGGAGCAGGAACGGGAACATGGAGATGAGGCCGCCGATTGGGCCGAGCAGACGATTGCCGTGTTGCGCGAACGTTCGCCGTTGTCGATGGCCGTGTCGCTGGAAGTGGTGACGCGCGCCGAGGGGTCGATGGCCGATGTGTTGCGCTGCGATCTCGATCTGACGCGCACGAGCTTTGCGCAGGGCGACACGATCGAAGGGATTCGCGCGCGCATCATCGACAAGGACAACGCGCCGCGCTGGCGTTTTGCGCGCATTGAAGACGTGAGCGCCGCCGATGTGGCGAAGATGTTCGAAAGCCCGTGGCCGGCAAACGAACACCCGTTGCGCGATCTGCGGGCTTGAGCAAGACCGGGCAACAGTGACGATAGCAGCAGAGGCTATGCCGGTTGCCGGTTGCCGGATCGCCGGATCGCCGGATCGCCCGATCAGCATAGCTCGCGAGCCGGCGTCAAGACGCTCAGTCCTCGTCTTCGCTCGCCATGAATGCGCGCATGAACACCAGCGCGCCCCAGCCCCACATCGCGTTCGCCGCGAAACCCACTGCGAGGCGCGGCAGCATATTGCCGCTCGGCCAGATGCCGCGCAGCGGATCGACCACGAACACGCTCGCCGCCGTCAACGCAATGCCGCCGAATACAAAGGCGGGCACCCATGGCGCGCGCCGCCCTGGCGCGACGCGCAACAGCCACGCCATCAGTACCGCCCAGCACGCGCTCCAGATTGCGTTCGCAATGAACTCGGGCAGCCCGAGCGGCAAAAACGGTGCGGTCGAAAAACCGGTTGGGTCGATCAGCCCGGCTGCGTGCAGCAGCGCCAGGGTCGATTCATGAAAGAACAGGGAAGCCAGAAAACCGGCGACGAACGGCAGGATGAGTTTTTGCATGCATTGCACCGCGAGAGCTCAGGCGGCGTGGTTCGCGCGGCCTGCACCGGATTATTGGAAACGTGGCGCCATTATATATAGGGGCAACCCGCTTCCAGCGTCGGTGAGGCGCAACATCCGTATGCTTTAGCGTCGGGCTAATCACGAAAGTGGAAAACCTAAGCTAAAAAAAATCGTTCAAAAGCCGCGCCCCGATCCATAGACTGTTTCTCCATGCAGACGGCGTTTGCCGCCGTCGCCTGTTTAATCGAGCGCATCACGCGCACATTTGGTCGAGGGAAGCCGTCGCGATGTCCTGCCTGATGCCGATCTTCAACTGTTCCATGACCCACGCGCGTTCGTGGATGCGCTGTCGGAACTAATCCACAACTAGTTCGCACTTCACCGCGGTAGTTCCGTCCTTCTTAGCGTTTCCATCTCCGGCTCTCGTGCCGGATGGATGTGCGCGACCAGCGGCGCGCGGCTTGCGGCGCGCGACCAGCGTGCGCGCTTTCACTCGACGCACCGTCGTTACACACGTCTCCATTTCAATCCAGTTTCGAACAAGCAGGAGCAGCAAATGAATGTGTTCTGGTTCATTCCGACTCACGGCGACAGCCGCTATCTCGGTACGTCCCAAGGCGCACGCGCAGCCGATTTCGACTACTTCCAGCAGGTCGCCGTCGCCGCCGATACGCTCGGCTACGAAGGCGTGTTGCTGCCGACCGGCCGTTCGTGCGAAGACGCCTGGGTCGTCGCATCGAGCCTGATCGCCGCGACCAAACGCCTGAAGTTTCTGGTAGCGATCCGTCCAGGCCTTTCTTCGCCGGGTCTGGCGGCGCGCATGGCGGCCACTTTCGATCGTTTGTCGAACGGGCGTTTGCTGATCAATGTGGTGACCGGTGGTGCTCCGGCCGAACTGGAAGGCGACGGTATATTCGTCGACCACGACACGCGTTATGAAATCACTGACGAATTCCTGCACATCTGGCGCAAGCTACTGACCGCCGCGCACACCAACGATTCGATCGAATTCAACGGCAAGCATCTGATCTCGAAGGGCGGCAAGTCGCTGTATCCGCCGGTGCAGAACCCGCATCCGCCGCTGTGGTTCGGCGGTTCGTCGGCTGCGGCGCACGATATCGCGGCCGATCACATCGACACGTATCTGACGTGGGGCGAGCCGCCCGCAGCCATCGCGAAGAAGATCTCCGACATTCGCGCCCGCGCTGAAGCGCGCGGCCGCCAGATCAAGTTCGGCATTCGCCTTCACGTGATCGTGCGCGAAACCGAAGAGGAAGCATGGGCCGCCGCCGACAAGCTGATCAGCAAGCTCGACGACGAAACGATTGCTCGTGCGCAAGCGTCGTTCTCGAAGATGGATTCGGAAGGGCAGCGGCGCATGGCTGCCTTGCACGGCGGCAAGCGCGGCGGCCGCGCGGAACTCGAGGTCTATCCGCATCTGTGGGCGGGCGTGGGTCTCGTGCGCGGAGGCGCGGGCACGGCGCTGGTCGGTAATCCCGAACAGGTGGCCGCGCTAATGAAGGAATACGCCGAACTTGGTATCGACACGTTCATCCTGTCGGGCTATCCGCATCTTGAAGAGTCGTATCGCTTCGCCGAACTGGTGTTTCCGCTGCTGCCGGGCCATCAAACCAAGAAGGCCCGTGGCCCGCTCTCGGGTCCGTTCGGCGAGATCGTCGGCAACGAGTATCTGCCGAAGGCGACAAGCTCGAGCTGAGCAGGTTCGCCCGGTTCGTCAACGACGCCCATCGATAGGCAACGAGGAAATCATCATGGCTCAATCCACTGTGCGTGCGGAACGAGGCACGAACGCGGGCGCGGCTCCTGGCGCGGGCCAAGGCGCGGGTCTCGCCGTATTGCGCCGCATCGGTGCGCATCTTGCACCGTGGCTCGCGCCGCTGGCGATTCTGCTGGCGTGGGAATTCGCGGCGCGTAGCGGCATTCTCTCGACGCGTGTGCTGCCCGAACCGCTTGCGGTCGTGAAGGCCGCGTGGTCGCTGATCCAGTCCGGCGAAATGTGGGCGGACGTGAAAGTCAGCACGTGGCGCGCGGTGTCCGGCTTTGCGATCGGCGGCGGTATTGGGCTCGTGCTCGGCCTCGCGACGGGTCTTTTCAAACCCGCCGAAATCGCGCTCGATTCGACCGTGCAGATGGTCCGCAACATTCCCGCGCTGGCGATGATCCCGCTCGTCATCCTGTGGTTCGGTATCGAGGAAGAAGCGAAGGTGTTTCTCGTCGCGCTGGGCGTGTTTTTCCCGATCTACGTGAACACGTTTCACGGCATCCGTTCGGTCGATGCCAATCTGATCGAAATGGCGCGCAGTTACGGCGTGAAGGGTTTCGCACTGTACCGGCACGTGGTCCTGCCGGGCGCGTTGCCGTCGATTCTGGTCGGCGTGCGTTTCGCGTTCGGGCTGATGTGGGTCACGCTGATCGTCGCTGAAACCATTTCCGCGCAGTCGGGCATCGGCTACATGACGATGAACGCACGCGAATTCCTGCAAACCGATGTCGTGGTGGTGGGCATCCTGCTGTACGCGGCGCTCGGCAAACTCGCCGACGTGCTGGCCAAGACACTCGAGCGCGTGTCGCTGCGTTGGCATCCGGCCTATCAACGAGGAGCGAAAGTATGAGCGCAACGACATTGTCGGCGTCATTCGGCGGTATCGTGGGCAGCGACCTCGAAGCCGAACTGGCGCAACCGCGCACCGTCGATCACGACGCAGATGAGGCCGCCGGCTTCGACCGCGCAGATCCGGCGCACGATTACCCTCGCGTGGGCGGCGTGCCCTCGGCGGCGGGTGCCTTGGCGCGCAACGACGCACGCCGGTCCGCCGATTATTCCGTCGAGTTACGCGGCGTCGGCAAGCAGTACGGCGAGCGCAAGGTGTTGTCCGATTTTGATCTGTCGATCGAGCGCGGCAGCTTCGTGGCGATTGTCGGCCGCAGCGGCTGCGGGAAATCGACCTTGTTGCGACTGGTCGCGGGTCTGGAGAAGACCACGTCGGGCGTGCTCGAAAAGCGCACCGAAGACGGTCAGCCGCTCGATACCCGCATTATGTTTCAGGACGCGCGGCTCTTGCCCTGGAAGAGCGTGCTGCAAAACGTGATGCTTGGCCTCGGCCGCAGCGCGCGTGAAGATGCGCGCGCCGTGCTCGACGAAGTCGGCTTGCTGGAGCGCGCCAACGATTGGCCCGCGCAGCTCTCCGGCGGTCAGCGTCAGCGTGTGGCGTTGGCGCGTGCGCTGGTGCATCGGCCGCAATTATTGCTGCTGGACGAGCCGCTCGGCGCGCTCGACGCCTTGACGCGCATCGAGATGCACGCGCTGATCGAACGCCTGTGGCGCGAACATCAATTCACCGCGCTGCTGGTGACGCACGATGTGCACGAAGCCGTCGCGCTAGGCGACCGGATTCTGCTGATCGAAGAAGGTCGCATTGCGCTCGATCAGCCGGTGCCGCTTGCGCGCCCGCGGGCGCGTGCGTCGGCCGGTTTTGCCGCGCTGGAAGAACATGTGTTGCAACGCGTACTGAAGACGGCGCCGAATGACGACGCGCTGTCCCATCGCGCTTACGACGCACGTGACGAGGGCCGCCTCAGGCGGCCGACAGACGTCCGTTGGGCCGTCTGAGATCCCTTGACTGACTGTTTTCAATCGCTTTTCTGGAGTCACTCGATATGACCATTTCCGCAATCAATGTACGCAATCAGTTCAAAGGCAAGGTCAAGGAAATCATCCGCGGACCGGTGGTGTCCGAGGTCGATGTGGACACGCCGTTCGGTATCGTCACCTCGGTGATCACCACACGTTCGGTCGACGAACTCGACTTGAAGGTCGGCTCGGAAGTGGTCGCGCTGGTGAAGTCGACGGAGGTGTCGATCGCGCGTCTGTAAGCCCGACCGCACTATTCGCACCGTTTGCACCATTCGTACCGCCCCGCGCGCCGACGCTATTTTGCGTTGGCGGCGCTGGCGGGCGGCTCGTGCATCATCTTGTCGTTGGTCGGTTTGTCTGGACGCTTGATCGGCATATTGTCGGGATTGCTCGAACCGCCTGAGCCCGAGGCTGCTTCGGGCGGCTTTACCATCGATGCGCCGCCATTCTGCGGCGCTGCCTGTGTCTTTTGCGCCGGACTCGACGCTTGTCCGAACGCCAAGGTGACGCTTGCGCTGAACGCCGCGAGCGCGCCGCATGCCTTCATCGCTGCTATTCTGCTTCGCTCCATCTCGTCCTCCTTTCCGATGCCGCTTGCTGGATTTGCTGCCGCCACGCTCGTGGGATAGACCCAGTGCTGCGCGCAAATTCGCGGATTGCGCTGCGTTCAGATATCGGCTCGCCTAAATACGCCAATGCCGTGCACGCAGCGGCGCGCAAACAATGCCGGCGCGCAACGCCGGGCACGCCCCCATCCAAACGGCACGCAACGTCCATGCCGCGACGCGCCCCTGCGTGCTCCCGCGAAACTTGCTACGATGAATTGAGCATCACGACGGAGACGGCCATGTCGAAGTCATTAAGTCCGGAAGCGGTTGAAGCATTGCGGCGCCTGAACGATGTCGGCGTCGGACAGCCCATGCCGAAGTTTGCGCAATCCGTCACGGCGGAATTGCTGTCGAACGGGCTCGCCGCCGAAGCGAGCGGCGGCGAAGTCGAAATCACCTGCAGCGGCCGGCAGTACCTTTCTGGCGATTGCGACTGATCGTCAGATGAGGGCCGAGCCGGTGCATGCTCCGAGCCGCGACGACGGCCCGGTGGAGAGGTATGGCCGCGGATTTTCGCGAGGAACACGGAGAGACAACAAGGAGGCGATCATGGAGCCGAAGGGCCTCGACATGGGCGACTACCAGGAGCGCTATCAGGTCTACGACATCGAAGTTGCGGTCGAACAGGTGCTCACCGGCGTCAAGGCGCACTTTCGGGTGTTGCGCGACGACGCGGTGGTGGTCGATTGGCGGCTCGTGCACATCGACACCCTGTGGTCCACCGAGCACGCCGCGGCCCAGGCAGGCTTCACGGCGGCGCGCGAAACGATCGATGCCGGCCTCGCCGCATAGTCACAAGCGCGTGAGCTGGCAAGCGCATTCGATTAAGCTGACGATCTTTCGACTTGCTGGAGACCGCTGTGCACCTGGCACCTGCCATTCCGATCATCCGTATCTTTTCTGAAGAGAAAGCCAGGGAGTTTTACGTGGACTTTCTCGGCTTCACCATTGACTGGGAACACCGCTTCGACGCCAATTTTCCCCTCTACGCGCAGGTGCGCCGCTCCGAGCTGATTTTGCACTTGAGCGAGCATCATGGCGACGCAACGCCGGGTTCGACGATTTTCGTGCCGGTGCGGGACATCGACGCGTTGCATGCCGAACTTCAGCGCAAAGACTACAAGTACGGGAAACCGGGTGTTGAAGCGTTGCCGTGGGGAAAAGTGCTGGAGACGGTCGATCCGTTCGGTAACCGGATTCGTTTTTGCGAATCGGCGAAAGAGGATATGCGCGGGGCGTAATGAGCCCGTGGTCGGGGCTTGATACCGTAGGCGCGGCCGCCGTGTAAACGGGACTGGGCGCCGGCATGCATTGCTGCATGCGCGGCGCCCAGTTCGGCTGCCGTCTTGTGGACGGCAACCTTCAACGGCAACAGATTAGTGGCCGAAGAAAACCGATTGCGGGCCCGACGAAGCCGGTGCACGCGTACCCGATTGCGACGACACGTTGTTCACGCCACCGTATGCGTTCGATTCGGCGCTAGCGCGTTCAGCCGCGACGGTTTGCGAGTTCTGGCCTTGTTGCGAAGCCGGTGCGCCGACCGACGGACGATAGAACGGTGCCGGGCCGTAGCCGCTAGCGAATGCGGGAGCAGCGATCGAGGCAGAAACAGCAACCAACAGGGCGGCGATAAGCTTGGTCTTCATGGTGTGACTCCGATAACGTTTCGACTTCATTTCAGGAAGGCGTCGCAGGGGCCGGTGAGGTGTGTCTGCAACGTCGATGGAATGCAGTGTATACCCCTACTATCAAGAATTTGTGCCGATAATCTGAAATTACTGTTCTCGTTATTGAAATAATCGGTCTGACGTATATGGGACAGGTGTTAGCGGTGGACTGACCCCGTCTGTCAAGTGTTTTCGACGTTGAAAGACCCGCTTGGCAGGGCGGGTTATCGGCGGGATTTGCGGGAATTCCTCGCTCGTCACAAGCGTTTCAGGGGCATTTGGCTACTTGCGGTAAAATTGCGGTTTGATTCAAGCCGTCTGGCCGCCCCATGTCTTCAGCTCAAACTCCCAGTCCACGCCGCGTGAGCGTCGCGCCCATGATGGACTGGACCGATCGTCACTGCCGCTCGCTGCATCGCGTGATATCGCGCCATACATGGCTCTACACCGAAATGGTCACGACCGGCGCGTTGCTGCACGGCGATGTGCCGCGCCATCTGGCGTTTACGCCCGAAGAAGCGCCGGTTGCTTTGCAACTCGGCGGCAGTGAGCCTGACGACCTTGCGCGTTCGGCTAAGCTGGGTGAGCAATGGGGCTATGACGAGATCAATCTGAACTGCGGCTGCCCGTCTGAGCGTGTGCAGCGCGGTGCGTTCGGCGCTTGCCTGATGAACGAGCCGCAACTCGTCGCTGATTGCGTGAAGGCAATGCGCGATGCCGTCTCGGTACCGGTCACGGTCAAGCACCGGATTGGCGTCGATGCGGTCGAGGAATATGGCTTTGTGCGCGATTTCGTCGGCACGGTCGCCGATGCCGGTTGCAACGTGTTCGTCGTGCACGCGCGCAACGCGATTCTTAAGGGCTTGAGCCCGAAAGAGAACCGCGAGATTCCGCCACTCAAATACGATTACGCGTATCAGTTGAAGCGCGATTTCCCGCATCTGGAGATCATCATCAATGGCGGCATCAAGACGCTTGATGAGGTGGAGACGCATCTTCAGCACATCGATGGTGTGATGCTTGGCCGCGAGGCTTATCACAACCCTTATGTGCTGGCCGATGTCGACGCACGCTTTTATGGCTCAACGGATGCGCCGCTCACGCGCGAGCAGGTCGAGGCGAAGCTGATCGAATATTGCGCGGCTGAAATGGCTCGCGGCACGTACCTTGGTTCGATCACGCGTCATGCGCTCGGCCTCTATCGCGGTGAGGCAGGTGCACGTGGATGGCGTCGCGTTTTGTCCGATAGCAAACGTCTGGCGGCGCGCGATCTGAGCATCTTCGACGAGGCAAGGCAGCATCTGCGTGAGCCCGTCGAAATTTTTGAATAAAGGACTAGGCAAACGAGATTCTTGTTCGTATAATCTCGTTTCTTCATCGACGAGCCAAGTTTCTCAGCAACGAGTTACTTAGCAAGTCAAGCAGATGTCAGTGGTGGCTGTAGCTCAGTTGGTAGAGTCCAGGATTGTGATTCCTGTTGTCGTGGGTTCGAGCCCCATCAGCCACCCCAAAGAATTCAAGCAGTAAAAGTTTGCGAAAGTTTGACCGAACGGCGTTGTGAGAAATCACAACGCCGTTTTTGCTTTTGCCTTTGCAAAACGCTGCGCGATGCAGCGTCGTCTCGTCAGTCGATACCTGGTTCGATTGGCCTGCGCCTTGCGCAGCGGCGTCAATGCCCGTGCCCGCCCTGGCTGCCGCCACTGCTCCACGAACTGCCGCCACCGCCACCACCGTGGCCGCCACCACCGCCGTGCCAGCCGCCGCCTCCGTGCCACCCTCCGCCGTGCCACCCTTGGCCATGCCAATACCCACCACCCCCACGGTAGTAACAGCACGGGCCACCCCAGCCGCCCCAGATGTTGATCGCACCGTAAGCCGGTCCATACACCGGCCCGTAGGCATAACCGTAGGGGGGGTAATAGGGCTGCGCATAGGCGTAGTCGTAGCCAGGCGCGACCACGCACCCGGTGAGACTTGCCGCCACGGCCAACATCGCGACTGATGCAATGAGCCTGCTCACGATTTTCTCCCGCGTATAAGAATGAGAAAAACGGCGTGCCTCGGAGTTCAGCCTGATTTGTGTCCGCAAATTACGGCTTGGATGCGCCGGCGCGCTTCCATGAGGCCCGCGCGGCGATCCAACGGCATAGCGGCCGCGCATTGCGGCAGCCCTCCAAACTATGACGGATTCATCACGCTGTAACAGTTCGTTAAATCTTCGAAACGTAACTGTAGGGCGCGCCTGATACTTTCCCGTCAGACAATTTCCTTTTGAATCCAGGCCCATGCTTGTGCTGACGCTGGACGAAGAAGAACGCATTCCACATTGCCGGGCCGCCTGAGGCGAAGCCTGCAAAAACCTGGCCGTCAATGAAGCACGATCCACAGCCTGCGACCGCATCAGAATGGTGCGCCAAAGGCGACGCCTGCGCCGCTCGCGGCGAACTCCAGGCCGCACTCCAATGTTTCGAAGCAGCGCGCGCGCTCGATCCCGTCGACGCCGTCGTCCATGAGCGCCTCGCCGCGACGCTCAGCGCGCTGAACCGCTTTTCCGAAGCGGTCGTCCGCTATCACGAAGCAATCGCATTCGATCCGCTGAACGCCGATTTGCGTCACGGCCTCGGCTGGTCGCTTGAGCAGATGCACCGGCTCGAGCACGCAGTAGACGCCTATCGCGAAGCAGTCCGATTGAATCCGAAAGCCGACGGCTCGTACAACAACACGGGCAACTGCCTGCAGGCACTCGGTCGTTTCGATGAGGCGCACGAAGCCTATCGCCGCGCGATCGACGCTGCCCCGCAGGTGCCGCTGTATTACCGCAACTTCGTGCAATCCAAGCGCCTTACCGCCGACGATCCGGTGTTCGTCGCGCTCGAGCAATTCGCCGGCGTTGCCGCTTCGCTCACGCCCGCCAATCAGGCGGAGATTCACTTCGCGTATGGGCAGGCGCTGTCCGATGTGGGCCGCAACGACGCGTCGTTCGACCACTTCCTGAAGGGCAACGCATTGCACCGCGCCGGCGTGCATTATGACGAAGCCGCGTCACTCGGCCTGTTCGCACATTTGCCCGAGCTCCTGAGCTCAGAGGTGCTGGCGGCCAAACGCGGTCTGGGTGACCCATCGGCCGCACCGATTTTTATCGTCGGTATGCCGCGCTCCGGTTCGACCCTGATCGAGCAGATTCTTGCGAGTCATCCGCAAGTTTTCGGCGCGGGTGAGCGCACGGAGTTCGGCGAGGCACTGGTGAATAGCATCGGCCGCAATGTAGGTGACCCGTTGCGTATCAACTTCGAGGCATTGCAGGGCCTCGGTGCCGCGCAATTGCGCACGCTCGGCGCCGACTATTTGCGCCGCATGTATACGTCGCTGCCGGAAATGCAAACCGGAGCGCCGGGCTACACGCGTTTCACCGACAAATATCCGTTCAATTTCATCAACGTCGGGCTGATTCATCTGGCGTTGCCGAATGCGCGCTTCATTCATAGCAGCCGCTCGCCGTTGCAGAGCTGCCTGTCGATTTTTTCTCGAATTTTCCACGACGTGCCGTTCAGTTACGATCTCGGTGAACTGGGCCGCTACTATCGCGCGTACGACGCGCTGATGGCACATTGGCAACGCGTGTTGCCTGAGGGCACGATGATCGAAATCAAATACGAAGAGCTGGTCGAAGATCTCGAAGGCAATGTCCGGCGTTTGCTCGCGCATTGTGGACTCGACTGGGACGAGCGCTGTCTATCGTTCCACCAGACCAGGCGGCAGGTGAACACGGCAAGCGCGGCACAGGTGCGCCGCCCGCTCTACAAGACATCGCTGCAGCGCTGGCAGCCGCAGCAGGCGTTGCTGCAACCCTTGTTCGAGGGGTTGGGACCGGCGCTGGCGCCGGCTGGCAGCTTCAGCGCGCACGAGCGTGCGTCGCTGGCAGATGCCGGCACGGCGACTACTGGCACGGAGCGGAAGTCATGAGCGCCATCCGCGGGGCCGTCATATGGATGACCGGTTTGTCCGGCGCCGGTAAATCGACCTTGGCCGACGCGTTGCATCAGCGTCTGAAAGAAGCCGGGCATGCCTCGATCGTGCTCGACGGCGACGTGCTGCGACGCGGCTTGACCGCGGGCCTCGGCTTCACACCCGAAGACCGCGCTGAAAATCTGCGGCGGGTCGCGCACGTCGCGGCGCTGTTCATGCAACAGGGCTTCATCGCGATTGCCGCGGTGATCTCGCCCGCGCATGAGCATCGGCGCATGGCTCGGGAGATCATCGGCGACGGTTTCGTCGAAGTGTTTGTGAATGCGCCGCTGACGGTGTGCGAAGGGCGCGATGTCAAAGGCCTCTATGCGCGTGCGCGGCGCGGCGAGATTCCCCATTTCACCGGTATTTCCGGGCCGTTCGATGTGCCGCTCGACCCCGATGTCATGATCGAAACCGATCGCGTCTCGATCGAAGAAGCGGTAGACCGCCTGCTTGTGCATCTGACCGCGATGGGTTGCCTGCCGAGGGAAAGCGGGCTCGGCAAGCCTCGACTCGCGAAATAGTCAGCGCGAGACCCATACCGCTTTTCGCGCCGGCGCATTCATCGTGGTGGTCGCGCGGCGCGCCGGCTTGCCGGCGGGCGTCGCCGCATTGGCCGGCGGCGCGGTGTGTGTCATCTTGCGCGTGCTCGCCGTCACCTATGGCTGGCATCTGCCGCAGGCGTCGCTCTCAGCGCTTGCGTAAAGGCTCGATCAGCGACGACAAACCGTTGTGATCGATCTCGTGCATCAACGCCAGCAGACGGCCGATTTCGCCCGGCGGAAAGCCCTGGCTCGCAAACCAGTTCAGATAGTGACCCGGCAGATCCGCGATCAGCCGGCCTTTATATTTTCCGTAAGGCATCACGCGCGTGACCAGTAATTCGAGGTGTTCGGGATTCATCGCAGATGGGTCGACGGAAAATTCATTGAGCGCGGCGGTGTGAGCGCCTGCTGAAGCAGCATTTTAGCCGCGCTGCAGGCATTGCGCCGACATGGTAACGTCAGCGCTTTCCCTTTACACACAACAGGACAGGTTCGATGGAATACCGCAGACTCGGCGACTCGGATGTGAAGGTTAGCCTGATCGGTCTCGGCACCATGACGTGGGGCGAGCAGAACACCGAGCAGGAAGCGCACGCACAGATCGACTACGCGCTCGACCACGGTGTCAATCTGATCGACGCCGCGGAAATGTACCCGGTGCCGCCGCGTCCCGAGACGCAAGGCTCGACCGAGCGCTATATCGGCACATGGATCGCGCAGCATCGCAGCGCGCGCGAGAAGATCGTGCTTGCCACCAAGATCGCCGGCCCGGCGCGTCAACCGCACAATCCGCGCCATATTCGTGGCGAGGGCAACCAGTTCGATCGCAAGAACCTGACCGAAGCGCTCAACGATAGCCTGAAGCGCCTGCAAACAGACTACGTCGATCTGTACCAGTTGCACTGGCCGGATCGCAGCACGATGACGTTCGGCCGTCCCGCCTATCCGTGGGTCGACGACGCATACACGGTGCCGATCGAAGAAACGCTGTCGGTGCTCGCCGAATTCGTCAAGGCAGGCAAGATTCGCCATATCGGCGTGTCGAACGAAACGCCATGGGGCGTCGCGCAGTTTCTGCGCGCGGCGGAAAAGCTCGGCTTGCCGCGCATCGTCAGCATCCAGAATCCGTATAGCCTGTTGAACCGCACGTACGAAGTAGGTCTGTCCGAGTACGCGCATCGCGACAACATCGGCTTGCTTGCGTATTCGCCGCTGGCCTTTGGTTGGCTGTCGGGCAAGTATGAAGGCGGCGCGCGTCCGGCAGGCGCGCGCATTTCGCTGTTCGAGCGCTTTCAACGCTACAGCAAGCCGCAAGCGGTTCAGGCAACCACGCGCTATGTGGAACTGGCGAAGCGTCACGGTTTGTCGCCCGCGCAGTTCGCGTTGGCCTTCGTCAACAGCCGGCCGTTCCTGACGAGCAATCTGATTGGCGCCACGTCGCTCGATCAGCTGAAGGAAAACATCGCCAGCGCCGAGGTGAAACTCTCGCCGGAAGTGCTCGCGGAGATCGACAAGCTGCATGAACTGCAGCCTAATCCAGCGCCTTGACGCAGTTGCTGGGGCGGCAAGGCGAGCTGATCCGCCTTGCCCACATCAAACTCGCTCAGCGAATCTTCAGCTTCGAACGTACCGCATAGAGCGCCAGCAAACTCGCTACCGCGCAGAACATCAGATAAAAGCCGGGCGCGAGTTTATTGCCGCTCGCGTCAATCAGCCAGGTGATCACGAAGGGCGCAAAACCGCCGAACACCGTCACGCCGATGTTGTAGCTGACCGCGAGACCGGTCGCGCGTGTCTGCGTCGGGAAAATCTCCGACATCAGCGCGGGCAGCGCGCCGAAGTACGTGGCCTTCAATACGCCGATCCAGATCAACGCCAGCAGCATCGTGGCGAACGACGGATGCGCATTCATATATACGAAGGTCGGATAGACCGTCAGCAGCATCAACGTTGCCGCAGCCGCCATGATGCGGATCCGTCCCGCGCTATCGGACAAGTGGCCGGCGAACGGCGTCAGCACCGTCAGTACGATTCCCGTTGCGAGCGTGGCCGCGAAGCCGGTCGAAGCGGGTAAGTGCAGCTGCTTGATCGCGTAGGTCGGCATGTACAGAATCATGTAGTTGGCCGCGGTCGAAATGACTAGTGAACCGACCGCGAGCAGCATGCGGACCTTCTGTGTGCCGAACAGATCGCGCAGCGGCGTACGCGTTTTGGGCTCCGTGTTGAACTCGGCGCCTTCGTCCACGTAGCGGCGAATATAGAAGCCCACCGGGCCGATCGCGAGGCCGAACAGAAACGGAATGCGCCAGCCCCACGATTCGAGTTGCGCCGTTGTGAGCTGGCTCGTCAGCAACGCGCCGAAGCCGGAGGCGAGCAGCGTCGCGAGGCCTTGGCTCGCGAACTGCCAGCTGCCCATGAAGCCGCGCCGCTCGGGTGCATGCTCGACCAGAAACGCGGTGGAAGCGCCGAACTCGCCGCCCGCCGAGAATCCCTGGACGAGTCGCGACAGCATGATGCCGGCCGGCGCCCACAAACCGATCGCGGCATACGGCGGCATCACGGCAATCGTCAAAGTGCCGATCATCATCAAGCCGATCGACAGCAGCAGCGACACCTTGCGCCCCGCACGATCCGCGAGCGAGCCGAGTACGAGTCCGCCGAGCGGCCGGATCATGTACGAGATGCCGAAGGTGCCGAGCGTGAGCATCAACGAAATCGCTTCGGTACGGGCAGGGAAGAACAGCTTCGCGATCGTGACCGCGAAAAATCCATAGACGACGAGGTCGAACCATTCGAGCGCATTGCCGATCGACGCCGCGAGAATGATGCGATGGAACTTCGCGGCGGACGGCCGCGCGGCGCTGGCTGGCAGGGTGGACGTGATCATCGTGGACGTGCCTCGTGGCGGATGCGGGTGACGGTGAACTGCGCGCGTGATGCGGGCGTGCTGCGTTGATCGCTCAGGCCGCGGCTTCTGGTGTCGTCGCGCTTGCGTGCGGTGAGTTCTCGCCGAGATCCCAGAACAGTCCCGCCATGATCTGCAGACCCTCGCGCACCACCGGTCCGAGCAGATGCTCGTTCGGCGCGTGTTGCGAGCAGGCCGGGTATGAATGCGGCACCCAGATGGTCGGCAGGCCGAGCGTGTCGGCGAACACTTCGTTGGGCAGCGTGCCGCCGAGATTCGGCAGCACGGCGGTTTTCTTGCCGGTGGTCTGTTCGAGCGAGGCGATGGCCCACGTGACCCACGGGTCGTCGGGATTCAGACGTGTGGCCGGCGCACCGCGCTCGACGCTGATCTCGACCAGCGAAAAACCATGCGCATTCAGATGCGCGCGCAGATGCTGCGCCAGCTTTTCCCAGTCGGTGCCGACCACGAAGCGCAACTGGCAATGCGCGAACGCCGAGGACGGAATGGCATTGACCGGGTTCTCGGGATTGCCCGCCTTGAAGGCCAGCACTTCGAAGCTGTTCCAGCCGAACACACGCTCCGGCGGCGTGAGACCGGGCTCGCCCCAGTTATCGTCGACGGCCGGATCGCCCGGGCCGCCGCCTACCGTGATATCGGCCAGTGCACGACGCACCGCCTCGGGAATCGGCGGCGGACGCAAGCCGTCGACGGCGATCACGCCGCGTGCATCGACCAGACTCGCGAGTGCGTTCGCCAGCACGGTGGCCGGGTTGCGCAACAGACCGCCCCAATTGCCCGAGTGGTGCGCGCCGTCACGCAGATTCAGCGAGAGCTTGAAGTTCACCGAGCCGCGCGAGCCGAGGAAGACGGTGGGGCGGCGCGCGGCGAGGCGCGGACCGTCGGACGCGATCAGCACGTCCGCGGCCAGTTCCTGCTTGTGTGTGTGGCAGATCGCGTCGAGGCCCGGCGAGCCGGTTTCCTCGCCCATTTCGATCAGCAGTTTCGCGTTAAAGCCGAGCTTGCCGCCGCGCGCTGCCAGCACGCTCGCAAGCGCGGCGAGATTGATGGAGTGCTGGCCCTTGTTGTCCGCGGTGCCACGGCCATACCAGCGTTCGCCTTCGACCGTCACGGCCCAGGGCGTCAGCGGCGCGCGCCACTGGCTGTCGTAGCCGCGCACGACGTCGCCGTGGCCATAGATCAGTACGGTGGGCAGACGGTCGTCTTCGTGACGATTGGCGAACAGGAACGGCCCGAAACCTTCCGCCGGGTTATCGACGATGCGCGTGCTGAAGCCGAGTCCTTCGACTTCGGGCGCAATTTCCTCAGTCAGATACGAGAGCAGCGTGGCGGCACGGTCGCTTTCCTGACTCTCGGTGCGAAATCCGACGCGCCGGTTGAGGTTCTCAAGAAAGGCGCCTGATTCGAAATGGTGCGTCGCGTGTTCGATGGCCTGGTTGCGGCTCATTGTTGTCTCCGGTGCGGGGTGCGGGGGATGGCGGCGACGCGGCGTCGCGCGTGGCATGTCTGGTTCGCGGCCATCAGCTTCGAAACGATTCTAGGAGGCCGTTATTTTTGTCACAATGATCGTATTTCGAAGCTTGCGTTGCCAGAAAGGCAAAGCTAGACCCTCCCGCACGCGGCTCCATACGCTCGTAGGTTCACTCGCATAGGCATCGCTTATGGCACTTTCATTACACGGCATTGCATTGCGCTATTTTGTTGAGGTGGCTCGCACCGGCTCGATCAGCGACGCGTCCGCGCGGCTGCATGTGGCCGTCTCGGCGATCAGCCGGCAGATCGCGCGGCTCGAGAGCGATCTCGGCGTCGCGCTGTTCGAGCGGCGCCCGCGCGGCATGTCGCTCTCCGAGGCGGGCGAGCGCCTGCTGGCCTACGCGCAGCGCAGCCTGCTCGAGGCGGAGCACGTGATGAAGGAAATCGGCGGCCTCGAGGCGTTGCACGGCAGCATGATCAAGGTTGCCAGTTCGGAGGGGTTCGCCGCGGACTTCCTGCCCAGTGCAATGGCGGCGTTCCGCAGCCACTATCCGGGGATCGACTTCACGCTCTCCGTCGTGCCACCGGGCGAGGCGACTCGCCGGGTGCGCGACGGCGACGCCGATCTCGCGCTGACGTTCAGTCTTGCGCCGGAAAAGGGTGTCAAGGTCGAACACACCGAGCGTGCACCGGTGCTGGCACTGCTGCGTGCCGATCATCCGCTGGCCGCGCGCGCGAAGGTGTCGCTTGCCGACCTGCAGCGCTATCCGCTGGTGCTGCCGGAGCCTGGTACGACGATTCGGCAGCTGATCGACATCACCTGCGCGCTCGAAGGTGTCCTGCTCGAGCCCGATCTCACCTGCAACAATAGCGGCGCGATGTACCGTTACGCGCAGAAGTCAGGGGCGGTCATGTTCACGGGGCTGCTGTCGGTGCGCGACCGTTACGCCGGCGACGGCTTCGTCGCGATACCGTTGACGCATCCGCAGATGCGCCAGCGCAGCATCCAGGTGCAGACGATGGCCGGACGGGAGTTGCCACCGTCGGTGAAAGCGTTCCGCGACCATCTGATCGCGGAGATCGGCGGCGCGAAGCCCAGCGATGCTGCGTCGCCGAAGCCGGCTCGAAAGCGCGGCCCGACCCATTGATCGCATTGAAAGGCAAATCTCCCTGCCGGACGGCAAATCACGACCTAAACTGTGGGGACGGGGCGGGCTGGTCGGCCTCTACTGCGCGGCTGACGATGCTGCGGCCCACACCAGTGGTAGGATTCAGCCCGAAAAATGGAGAGCGGCACGCGATGAATGGGCGTGCCGTCCACAACAGAGCGATAGGACTCAGGACATCGAATGGCGCAACAAAAAACAAACCCAAAACTTGAGCAGGCGCTGACGCGCGGGGATCTTGCAATTCGCCAGGCCAACTCGGCGCGGGCGACCGCGTTGCTGCGGGCGTTGGGCAAGATGATCATCGACGCGTCGGCGACGATCGGTGTGGAGGCATTCACGCTGATTCCGGACGGCGACAAGATTTACGATCCCACCGATGGACTGTGGCCACAGGAATTGCAGGTTTCGCTCGACGGCCCCGTCGAGGAAGCGGATCCGGACGAAGTTCGAACTGTGCGTTTGATTGCCGATGATCCTGCCACGGTGTTCAGGGTTGAATGGCAGCGGGCAGATGGCAAGATCGGACGTCAGGATGGGGGGCCGTTTGCGACGGTGGCCTTTATTTCTGATGTGGATATTCCCTGGACGGATGACGAGGATTGAGTAAGGGTTTTGCGCGCAGCGGATGAAGGGGTTTGGGGCTTCGCGCAAAAACCCATCCATTCGCCACGCAAAAAAAACCTGGCCAGAGGCCCCCAACCCTATTTCATCATCCTGCGTCGAAACAAAACCGCCGAAACAACAAACCCACCCACCGCATAAGCCACCAGCACGGCAACGTGCAACACAGCCCCGTCGACAGGCCGCCCAAGCATAGCCGGCCGGATCAGATCGACAGCGTGCGCCAAAGGCAAAAGTTCAGTCACGACCCGCGCCGCGGCAGGCAATTGTGAAACAGGAAAGAACACACCGGACAGCAGCAACATCGGCGTCAACACCAACGTCTGGTAAAACATAAAGAAGTCATACGACGGAGCGAGCGCGGTGACCACCATCGCGACACTCGCGAATGCGAGCCCCGTCAGCACGATCACGGGCAACGCCAGCAGCATCGACGGAAAACTCGCGTAGCCCAGGCCCCCCGCGACCAGCATGATCGCCGCGCCCGATAGCATTGACTTGCTGCCTGCCCACATCACCTCGCCGAGCACGATGTCGCCGAGCGTCAGCGGCGTGTGCATGATCGCCTCCCACGTGCGCTGTACGTGCATGCGCGAAAAACCCGAATACATCGACTCGAAACTGGCCGACATCATCACGCTCGATGCCACCGTGCCCGCAGCGAGAAACGCGATATACGACACGCCGTCGACATGCCCGACCATCAGTCCAAGCCCGAAGCCCAGGCCGAACAGATAGATCATCGGATCGGCGAGATTGCCGAACATCGAGGCAATCGCGAGCTTCTTCCAGACCAGATAGTTGCGGCGCCACACCGCCATCCAGTTGACGGCGTTGGCGGGGAAAGCGGCGAAAGTTTCCTGCTTCGGCGGTATCTCGCCGTGGGGTTCGTAAGTGCGTGCGTCCATTGCGTGTCTCTTGCCGTGTCGTTATAGCTGTAGAGGGTTGCGACCGAGCCGATGTCGATTCGCGTCAGTCCTGCATCTCGCGCCCGGTCAGACGAAGGAACACATCTTCCAGATTCGCCGGGCGATGCAGATAGCGCAGATCGGCGCGTTGCTTGAGCCGGGCATGCACCGGCTGGGCGTCGTTCACATAGCAGAAGAGCGTCTCGCCGCTAATCTCGGTGCGCTCGACAAGCGGCGCCAATTCATCACGCAACGCAACCGGATCGGGTCCAAAGATTTCGATCACATCGCAGCCGATCTCGGATGCGATCAACTCGCGCGGCGCACCTTCGGCGATCTTGCGTCCTTCCTCGATCACGCACAGGCGGTGGCACAGCCGTTCGGCTTCTTCCATGAAGTGTGTGGTCAGCAGAATGGTCTTGCCGCGCGCGAGCAGCGAGCGCAGCCGCTCCCAGATCAGATGGCGCGCTTGAGGATCGAGACCGGTGGTCGGCTCATCCATGATCAGCACGTCGGGATCGTTGACGAGTGCGCGAGCCAGCGTGAGGCGCCGCTTCATGCCACCCGACAGTTCGCTCACGCGAGCATCCGCCTTGCTCTCGAGGCGCGCAAATTCAAGCAACGACGGCACCATCGCGCGACATTGCGCGGCGCTCAGACCGAAGTAGCGCCCGAACACCAGCAGGTTTTCGCGGACCGTGAAATCGGGATCGAGATTGTCGAACTGCGGCACGACGCCGACGCGCGCTCGCGCCACGCGCGCGCGGCCGGGAATCGGCTCGCCGCACAGGCGGATCGTGCCGGCGTCCGGGGCGGCGATGCCGAGCAGCATGCGCAAGGTGGTGGTCTTGCCTGCGCCGTTTGGGCCGAGCAGGCCGAAACATTCGCCGACGTTGACATGAAACGACAGTCCGTCGACGACCGTCTTTTCGCCGTAACTTTTTTTAACCTGGTGGAATTCAATGGCGGCTTCAGACATGGATCGATCGAGGCTCCGGGAAAAGACGTAAATGGCCGGTAAGGCCGCTCATTCTATGGCATCGGCAGCGAGGTGTTGATCGCCGCCGGATGTGCCGAACGGCATTTCTTGCGCTGCCGCATAGGTTCACGGGTGACCGGAACCCCGCTTGAATCCAGCACGCACCGGTTTAGGGCGCACTTAGCGTTTTCCATCCCTTGCAACCTGAATTGCGGCGCACCATGATTCATTCAGACCGCGTTCCTCGCGGGATGGGAGAAAAATCATGGCGAGCTACCAAAAAATTCTGTTGTGCTATGACGGCTCGCGCGAAGGCCGCAAAGCGTTGCGTTGCGGCGCCGACCTGGCGTTGGATCTAAAGGCGGAAACGCACTTACTGTCAGTGGTTGACATGCGATCGAGCATCGCGCAAAGCGCGGGCCTGCTGACCGATGTGGCCTGTGGCAGCTTCGAAAAAACAGCCCGCGACATTCTGCAGGAAGGAGTGGACTGGCTCACCGAACGCGGCGTGACCGCGCAAGGGCATTTTGCGTTTGGCCATCCGATCGACGAGATCGCCAACCTCGCCAACGAATTGCAAGTCGATCTCGTGGTGGTCGGTCACCGTTGCCGCACCGGTCTGTCACGATGGTGGATGGGCGCGGGGAATACTCCGCTGCTCGATCGGGTCTCGTGCAGCATTCTGGTGGCGTGTTCTTCCGCGCAGGAGCAGCAGCAAGCGGCGGCTTGACGCACGGCGGGGTGGAAGGCGTGGACGGGGCTTAGTAGGCTGAATGGGCCACATGCGCCGAACGGTCGCTCGTTCAGGGCGACCGCATCAGCCATTCGGTGATTCGCTCAAGTCGATAATGCTCGCCAGACGATCACTCGTTCAGATTGACCGCGGCAAGCTTCCATGTGAACAAACCTTCGCGCCGCAAGATCGCCGAGTAGCGCGCGTCACCCGCACCATGCTGATAGGTGACGACAAACTCATTGAGGCCGCGATAGCCCGCAGTGGTTTGGGGCGGTTGCGGTGGCGTTGCACTGTTCACGCTATTAGCTGGGCCGTTAGCCGTATTGCCGGCAACAGAGGGTGCGGGTTCTGCCGGTGCAGGCGCCGCTGGGGCAGGCGGAACAGGCGGCCGTTCGCCCGGGTTGCCGCGCGGCGGCATGCCGTTCAGCAATGCCGCAACACCGTCGGGTGTCGCATAAGCGTCGACCAGCGGACCAATCAAGGCCACGCCGATCATTGCACCAATCGCCGCGAACGGATTGCCGTTGCCATGCGCGTCGAGCCGACGTGTTAACACGCCGGTGACCTGCTGCTTCAGGCTTTCGCGCAACGCGGGAAAGTCGACGTACTCGTTGACGGTTTGGGTATCACGCGCATCCGCCGCACGTTTGAGATTATTCAGCGCCATGTAGGGCGACGCGTAACCGAACCCCAACGCGGCGATCACCGCAATCACAATTAAAGTGACGATCAGCGGCCGGGTGGCGCTGCGCTTCGTGCGAGTTGAAACTGCCATCGGGTGGGACTCTCCATCAGGTGTGATCTAACGTGGACCACGGCCACGTGAAAACGATCCCAGGCGATGCGAAATCCGAGAAGGAGTAGGCGGCCAAAGACTTTACGTCGGGCGTCGCACGTCGGGCGTCGCCAGTTGCACACCGCCCGGCGCACGCCGCACCACAACCGCGGAGTGCAGCGCACGCGCAGTCTAGCTTATGACTCGAACACCGCGCCGTGCACGTTGGCTTCTTCGGCGATGCAACGATCGATCATGCGGCACACGGCGTCTACTGTGCCGACCATGATCAGCCGCGACGACCCGTGATAGACGCGCACCGGCGCACGACGCGCAGGTTCAGCCGTATTCAGCCCGGAATTCAACGACACGCGAGCAAAAGCTGGCAGCGAAGACGGCAACCCCGATACGGCGGCGGGCGCGTCGAATAGCGATGGAGTCATGGCCGGGGACGCCTCGATCAGTGAGCAGGGCACCAGCTTGCGCAGATGGCGCAAACGACCGAACTGGCGAAAAGGCAGCAGGCGGGCAAGGCGTTCCATGAGTCTCTCCAGGCGATTCAACGTTGGGGCAGCTTTGGGTTGGCGGACAAGCGGGTGGTTAGAACTCGCCCGGGCGGATTAGCCCGACGGCGATACCCTCGAGCGCGAACTCCGCACTGCCGGTTTCAACGAAGATGTTGTCGTAATCGGGGTTCTCGGCGATCAGCTCGATACCGTTGGGCCGGCGCTTCAGGCGCTTGACCGTCACGTCGTCGCCAAGGCGCGCGATGATGATCTGGCCGTCTTTGGCTTCACTTTTCTTCTGCACCGCGAGCAGGTCGCCGTCGAAGATGCCCGCGTCGCGCATGGACAGCCCGCGCACCTTCAGCAGGTAGTCCGGCTTGCTCGAGAACAGCGCCGGGTCGCACGCGTAGTGCTGCGAGATATGTTCCTGCGCGAGGATCGGGCTACCCGCTGCAACGCGGCCGATCAGCGGCAGCGACAGTTGCATGATGCTGGCATGCGGCAGCGTGAACTGGTACGGCGAATCTTCCGGACCCGTCAGCAGGCGAATGCCGCGGGATGCACCGGCCGCGAGTTCGATCACACCTTTGCGAGCCAGCGCCCGCAAATGTTCTTCTGCCGAGTTGGCCGAACTGAAACCCAGCTCGGCGGCGATCTCCGCGCGGGTGGGCGGAAAGCCGGTGCGTTCGATGGCCCGGCGGATCAGATCGAAAACCTGCTGCTGTCGTGCGGTGAGTTTGGTCATGGCGCCACTGTATGTATGAACAGGTGACTGTATTTTTATACAGTATTCCGCGCAATTCAAGCTTTACTTTAAGTTCGTGGCCTGGGGCGGCGTTCCAGCGCCGCAAATGGACGTTCCAACACCTGTTTTCGCGTCGCAACGCCTTATCCGGCCGTCATTACCACTTTTGCGTATTAAAGAATGAGGAAACATTATTTTTAATGATGAAAGCTCTTCGATAGACTGCCCTTCGAGTTGGCGCTCATGTGCACGTGACCGCGACGCAAAACAACACCACACGCTGTTTCAGCGGACCACAACGCGGAGAAAGTTGGCATGAACCATCAGGGCACGGGGCTGGCAGGCAGGACCAGAAAACTCATCGCGGCGCTCGCATTCGGCGCAGTCGGCACGATCACCGCGGTCGGCGTCATGGCGCAGGCACATGCCGCCGAGACGACACTGCTGAACGTGTCGTACGACCCGACACGCGAGTTGTACCAGGACGTCAACCAGGCATTCGGCAAGGAATGGAAGGCGAAAACGGGCGAGGCGATCACCTTCAAGCAGTCGCACGGCGGCTCGGGTGCACAAGCGCGTTCGGTGCTGGATGGTTTGCAGGCGGACGTCGTGACGCTGGCTCTCGCCTACGACATCGACGCGCTGGCTAACAAGGGTCTGCTCGACAAAGGCTGGCAAAAGCGTTTGCCGGACAACGCTTCGCCGTACACCTCGACGATCGTGTTTCTCGTGCGCAAGGGCAACCCGAAGCACATCAAGGATTGGGACGATCTGATCAAGCCGGGTGTGTCGATCGTCACGCCGAATCCGAAGACCTCGGGCGGCGCGCGCTGGAACTACCTGGCGGCATGGGCCTATGCCGAACATCAGCCGGGCGGCAACGATCAGAAGGCCAAGGAGTTCGTTGGCAAGCTTTATAAGAATGCCGGCGTGCTGGATTCGGGCGCGCGTGGCGCGACCACCAGCTTCGTACAACGCGGGATCGGCGACGTGCTGATCGCGTGGGAAAACGAAGCGTTCCTGTCGCTGAAGGAATTCGGTCCGGACAAGTTTGAAATCGTCGTGCCGTCGGTGAGCATTCTGGCCGAGCCGCCGGTTGCGGTGGTGGACAAAGTGGTCGACAAGCACGGCTCGCGCAAGCTGGCGGAAGCGTATCTGAACTTCCTGTACAGCGAGCAAGGTCAGGAAATCGCGGCGAAAAACTTCTACCGTCCGCGTTCGAACAAGGTGCCGGCCGAGCTGACCGCGAAGTTTCCGAAGCTGAAGCTGTACACGGTGGACGATTCGTTCGGCGGTTGGGCGAACGCGCAGAAGACGCACTTTGCCGACGGCGGCGTGTTCGATTCGATTTACTCGCCGCAGTAACGGGCACTCAGCCGGACGAGATGCGTAGTTAGACACGCTAGTCACACCTCGCCAAAAAGCGCGCCCGCGAGGCGCGCTTTTTGGCCAGCCAGGCGGCCGGAAAAAGAGCCGCCGGCCTCAACCCTGAAAGAGTACTGAGCATGACGACGTTGACCTTCCGAAAACCGAGCGCGTTGCCCGGTTTTGGCCTGACACTCGGCATCACGGTGGCTTATCTGAGCCTCGTGGTGCTGATTCCGCTTGCGGCGACCTTTCTTAAGACCGCGACGCTCGACTGGGCTCAGTTCGTGCGCGCGGTGAGTTCGCCGCGCGTGCTCGCGTCGTATCGCCTCACGTTTTTCTCGGCCCTCGGCGGCGCGCTGATCAACGCGGTGTTCGGTTTTCTGGTCGCGTGGGTGCTGGTGCGTTATACGTTTCCGTTCAAGCGTATCGTCGATGCGGTGGTCGATCTGCCGTTTGCTTTGCCGACGTCCGTGGCCGGTATTTCGCTCGCGGCGGTGTATGCGGGCAACGGCTGGATCGGACAGTTTCTCGAACCGCTCGGCATCAAGATCGCCTTCACGCCGGCCGGTGTGCTGGTCGCGCTGACCTTCATCGGCTTGCCGTTCGTCGTGCGGACCGTGCAGCCGGTGCTCGAAGAGTTCGAGCGCGAACAGGAAGAAGCGGCCGCCTGCCTCGGCGCGTCGCGTTGGCTGACATTTCGCCGCGTGGTGCTGCCGGCCGTGTTCCCGGCCTTGCTGACAGGCTTCGCCCTGGCGTTCGCGCGGGCGCTCGGCGAATACGGCTCGGTGATTTTCATCGCCGGTAACGTGCCGATGAAATCGGAAATCACGTCGCTGCTGATCATTACCAAGCTCGAACAATACGACTACGCCGGCGCCACTGCCATCGCGGTCGTGATGCTGGTGGTGTCGTTCCTGATGCTGTTGTTGATCAATACGCTGCAGTGGTATCTGCAGCGTCGCACGGGTCGTGGCGGAGCGGGTCCTGCGCCTGCTGCTGCGAGCGTCGCGGCGATCGGTGTCGGCGGGGGTGCGCAATGAGCCACGATTCCGTGAAGCGTGCCGGTGCTGCCGCGGTCGCCGTGGCCCCACGCGCGCCGCTTAACGCCGCGCGCCGGCCCGATCCGGTCACCGAACCGCCCGTCGTGCGCTGGGTTCTGACTGGCGTCGCGTTGCTGTTTCTCGCGCTGTTCCTCGTCGTGCCGCTCGTCGCCGTGTTCTATCAGGCCTTGGCGAAGGGCATCGGCTTCTATCTGGAGTCGCTTGCCGATCCTGATGCGTTGTCGGCAATCAAGCTCACCGTGATTACGGCCGCGATCGCGGTGCCGCTGAATCTCGTATTCGGTCTCGCCGCGTCATGGTGTATCGCCAAGTTCGAGTTCCGCGGCAAGGCATTGCTGACCACGTTGATCGATCTGCCGTTCTCGGTCTCGCCGGTGATTTCCGGCTTGATCTACGTGCTGATGTTCGGCGCGCAGGGCTGGTTCGGTCCGTGGCTGCAGGACCACAACGTGCAGATCATCTTCGCGGTGCCGGGCATCGTGCTGGCGACGATCTTCGTCACGTTCCCGTTCGTCGCGCGTGAACTGATTCCGCTGATGCAGGCGCAAGGCAACGACGAAGAAGAAGCCGCGCACGTGCTCGGCGCGTCGGGTTGGCAGATCTTTCGGCGCGTCACGCTGCCGAACGTCAAATGGGGCCTGCTGTACGGCGTGATTCTGTGTAACGCGCGGGCGATGGGCGAGTTCGGCGCGGTGTCGGTGGTGTCCGGCCACATTCGCGGCCAGACCGACACGATGCCGCTGCACGTCGAAATTCTCTATAACGAATACAACTTCTCGGCGGCGTTCGCCGTGGCGTCGGTGCTGGCCTTATTGGCCCTCGTGACGCTCGGTCTGAAACTGCTCGCCGAGCGCCATATGTCGGCGGAACTGTCTGCCGCGCGCGATGTGCCGGCGTGTGCTGGGCCTGTCACGCTGACGCCCGCTTCACAGTTCACCTCACAGTCTGTCAATGCAACGCATGTGTCGCAGCAACACCCGCTCAAGCAAGGAGAGCTGTAATGGGTATCACCGTTCGTAACCTGCAAAAGCGCTTCGGCGATTTCGTCGCGCTCGATAACGTTTCGCTCGACTTTCCGCCGGGTGAACTGGTTGCGCTGCTCGGGCCGTCGGGTTGTGGCAAGACCACCTTGTTGCGCGTGATCGCCGGCCTCGAATACGCGGACGGCGGCCAGGTCGTGCTGCAAGGCCAGGACGTCGCGACGGTCGGCGCGCGTGAACGTGAAGTGGGTTTCGTGTTCCAGCATTACGCTTTGTTCCGTCATATGACGGTGTTCGAGAATGTCGCGTTCGGCTTGCGTGTGAAACCACGCAAGGAGCGGCCTTCGGAAGCGGTGATTCGCGAGAAGGTCCATGAACTGCTGAAGCTCGTGCAACTCGACTGGCTCGCGCAACGCTATCCGTCGGAACTGTCGGGTGGTCAGCGGCAGCGGATTGCTTTGGCGCGCGCGCTGGCTGTCGAGCCGAAGGTCCTGCTGCTCGACGAACCGTTCGGCGCGCTGGACGCGAAGGTGCGCAAGGAGTTGCGCAGCTGGCTGCGTCGTTTGCATGACGATCTGCATATCTCGACGATTTTTGTTACGCACGATCAGGAAGAAGCGCTTGAAGTGGCCGATCGGATCGTCGTGTTGAATCGTGGGCATGTGGAGCAGGTGGGCAGTCCGCAGGACGTGTACGACCATCCGCAAACCTCGTTCGTCTACGAGTTTCTCGGCGCGGCGAACCGTCTGCATGGCAACGTGGATGCGAGCGGCTTCGTGGTCGACGGCGCGGCGTTGCCGGTCGCGATCACGGCCGGTTTCAGCGGGCCGGCGTTCGCCTATGTGCGGCCGCACGATCTGCAGTTGTATCCGCAAGCGTCTGGCCACCGCGAAGGCATTGTGGTCGACGTGCGGCGCGTGGTGACGCTCGGCGGCTCGGTGCGTGTGGAACTGGCGGGCCGTGAGGGTAACGTGCTCGAGGCGGAACTCGACCGCGAATCGTGGCGCGATCTGCAACTGGCGGTTGGCGATGGTGTGACGGCCGTGCCGCGCGCGTTGCGCGTATTTCCCGCGCAATAGGTGCGCCACTAGCGCCACTAGCGACACTATAAGTAGCGCGACAACACTCGGCGTTTCAATCAAACTCTAATAACTCAACTCTGGCTCAACCGGAGACATACAGATGAACTTTCAGCAATTGCGCTTCGTGCGCGAAGCCGTGCGTCAGAACATGAATCTGACTGAGGTGGCGAACGTGTTGTACACGTCGCAGTCGGGCGTATCGAAACAGATCAAGGATCTGGAAGACGAGCTCGGCGTCGATATTTTCATTCGACGCGGCAAGCGTCTGACGGGGCTCACCGAGCCGGGCAAGGCGGTGCATCAGCTGATCGAGCGGATGTTGCTCGATGCGGAGAATCTGCGCCGCGTCGCGCGCCAATACGCCGATCAGGATAGCGGCCACCTGGTCGTCGCGACGACTCACACGCAGGCGCGTTACGCGCTGCCGAAGGTGATTCGTCAATTCACCGAGGTGTTCCCGAAGGTGCATCTGGCATTGCGCCAGGGCAGCCCGCAACAGATCGCGCAGATGATCATCAACGGCGAAGCGGATATCGGCATTTCGACCGAGGCGCTCGACCGCTTCCCGGATATCGTCACGTTCCCGTGCTATTCGTGGCACCACATTGTGGTGGTGCCGAAGGGCCATCCGCTGGTTGGGCGCGAGAACCTGACGCTCGATGAGATCGCCGAATTCCCGATCGTCACGTACGACCAGGACTTCACGGGCCGCTCACACATCGACCAGGCATTCGCGAAAGCGGGCGCATTGCCCGATGTCGTGTTGACCGCGATCGATGCCGACGTGATCAAGACTTACGTCGAACTCGGTATGGGCATCGGCGTGGTCGCGGCTATGGCCTACGATCCGAAGCGCGACACGGAACTGGTCGCGCTGGATACGCAGCATCTGTTCGAAGCGAGCACGACGCGGGTTGGCTTGCGCAAGGGCGCGTTCCTGCGTGCGTATGCGTACCGGCTGATCGAAATGTTTGCACCGCAGTTGAATGAGGCGGACATCGCCGCACAACTGCGCGAGGCGGTTTGAGGCACGTGCCCGAACCCAAAAGGAACGGGCATCCGTTTTTTCACGCATGGCGGCGCGCTGCGCATCGCTTACAATCGCCGCCATGAATACTTTGACTTCCTCCTCCCCGGCGCCTTCCGGCGAAGGCGCAACGCCCCAACTACCGCGCATCGCCGTGCTGGCAACCGGCGGCACGATCGCCGGGGCGGCCGCAGACGCTACTAACACTTCCGGCTACCAGGCGGGCGTGGTCGGCGTCGATCAATTGCTGGCCGTGGTGCCGGCTTTGTCCACGGTCGCGCGGATTGCGCCCGAACAGATTGCCAGCGTCGACAGTAAAGACATGGCGATGCCGCTATGGACCACGCTCGCGCAACGCATCAACACGCTGCTCGCTGAAGATGACATTGACGGCGTGGTGGTCACGCATGGCACCGATACACTCGAAGAAACCGCCTGGCTGCTGCATCTGACGATCAAGTCGGATAAGCCGGTCGTGCTGACCGCGGCAATGCGCCCGGCATCGGCGCTGTCCGCCGATGGTCCGTTGAATCTGCTGAATGCCGTTACGGTCGCGGCGAACGCGGGCTCGCGCGGGCAGGGCGTGCTGGTGGCTTTCAACAACAGGATTCACAGCGCACGTGACGTGGTCAAGACGAGCACGTATGCCGTCGATGCCTTCCACTCGCCGGAAATCGGCGCGCTCGGCTGGGTGCAGGACGGCCGCGTCGAATTCCAGCGCAACGTGGTGCGCCCGCATACGCTTGCCACCGAGTTCGTGATCGGCGCGAAGTGGCCGCATGTGGAGGTCGTCGTGAGCTATGCAGGCGTCTCGCGGATCGCCGTGGATGCGCTAGTGGCGGCCGGCGTGCGCGGCATCGTGGTGGCGGGCACGGGTAATGGCTCGATCCACGCTTCCATGCAACAGGCATTGGCCGATGCGGCCTCGCAAGGCGTGGCGGTGGTGCGTTCGTCGCGCGTGGGTTCGGGGCATGTGATGCGCAACGGCGCGGCCGCCGACGACGCACTCGGTTTCATCAGCGCGGGTTCGCTGAATCCGTACAAGGCGCGGGTGCTGCTGATGCTGGCATTGGCCGCGGGCGGCACGGGGCCGGTTGCGTTGCAGAAGACTTTTGATACGTACTGATTGATTTAGCGCGGACGGCCCGGTTCAAAGTCAGAACCGTGTCCCGCATGTGAAGCTTGAATGACAACGCGGCGCCCAGGTCATCGACCCGAGCGCCGCGTTGTCGTTTCAGCTTAAGGTTTATCGCTATCGCCGGAACCAGGCGAGGCTCGCAAGCCGTTAGGAGGCCAGATCCGGAGGCAACTTCCCGCCGTTCGCCGCCAGCGCTTGCATCACCTGTTTGTGCAACCAGATGTTCATGCTCGCCGAATCGTTCGTGTCGCCGGTGTACTTCAACTCCTGTGCGAGCTGCTTGCGATGCTCGAGGCTGCTGTCGACGCCGAGCGCTTTCAGCGTGTCGACGATCGACGTGCGCCAGTTCAACGTTTGCCCGCTTTCACTCACGAACTGGTCCATGACGGCCGCGACGTCGACATCGGCCAGCGGCGGGGGCGCCGGTGTAGCCTCCGGTGCAGCAGCTTGTGCCGCTGCCGGATCCGGTGTCGGCTCAACCGCAGGCGCAGGCTGGTCGGGCTTCGCTTTGCCGAAGAGCTTGTTTACGATGTCACCAAAGATGCTCATTCTGAATCCTTTGCAGATGGGTTACTGGCGCAAGCACATTCCGCTTACGGGTTGAACACTGGTTGGGAATCGGGCGAATGAAACCGAGGACATGCTTTGCTACGATCGGCAAGCCGCTCTTGAACGCTGATACGCCCGCAACCAGACTCAACGAGTGTAGGAGAAAAGCGCGGACCGATGTGTCAAAAAAGGTCGTGCCGCGGGCGCGGAGTTGCAAGCAAATGCAAGCGGACTTGCGAGCGGACTTGCGAGCGGACTTGCGAGCGGACTTGCGAGCGCACGTGCGCGGAGACCTGCAAAGAGACAAGCAGGCAGGCGGCATGCATGATGCAGCCGCTGCGAGAGATTGGCGGAAAACGCATAACTTTGAATCCGACAGCCGGACACCCGACGACGACGTCTGACCGACCAAGGCTTCCCCGGCGCCGCCGGGTGCCGCTGCGGACCCCACTTGCCGCTCTCAGCCCAGAGCGGCACGATTTGCCCTTGGCGCCGTGCATGCTGCACGACGCCAAGGGCGCCCCACCTGCGATTGCCATGACGTTGAAGATGCAACGATCACGGCAACCTATGTTGCTGTTTAAGCTGCCTTCGCTTCGCTATCCGGCGCTTGCGCGACTTCGTAGTTCGCCATGATTTCGAGTGCGCGCACCATGGCCGAGTGATCCCATGCCTTGCCGCCGTTTGCTGCACACACGCTGAACAGTTGCTGGGCACTTGCGGTATGCGGCAGGGCGATGCCCAGCTTGCGTGCGCCGTCCAATGCGAGGTTCAGATCCTTCTGGTGCAGTTCGATGCGGAAGCCCGGATCGAATTTGCGCTTGGTCATGCGCTCGCCGTGCACTTCGAGAATGCGCGACGAAGCGAAGCCACCCATCAATGCCTTGCGCACACGTTCCGGATCGGCGCCCGAGCGCGAAGCGAACAGCAGTGCTTCAGCAACCGCTTCGATGTTCAGCGCGACGATGATCTGGTTCGCGACCTTGCAGGTTTGACCCGCGCCGTTGTCGCCGATTAGCGAGATGTTCTTGCCCATCAGTTCGAACAGCGGCTTGGCGAGTGTGAAGGCCTTTTCCGGGCCGCCGACCATGATCGTCAGCGACGCTTCACGTGCGCCGACTTCGCCGCCGGACACCGGCGCATCGAGGTAGTCGGCGCCGAGCGCGTTGATCTTCTTCGCGAAGGCTTGCGTGTCGAGCGGCGAGATCGAGCTCATGTCGATCACGAGTTTGCCCTGCGTGAGGCCGGCGGCGACGCCGTCGTCGGCGAACAGCACGTTGGCGACGTCAGGCGTGTCCGGCACCATGATGATGACGATGTCGGCGGCTTGTGCGACAGCGGTCGAATTAGCGACGACGTTCGTCGTCTTGCTCAGATCTTCCGGCACCGGGTACGCGCCATTCACGAACAGCGTGTGGCCGCCCTTGATGAGGTTGCGCGCCATGTGCGCGCCCATGATGCCGAGGCCGATAAAACCGATCTTTGCCATGTGTCTAAATCTCCAGTGTTGTTTGGGGTCCCGCAGGGGGACGTCCTTCGGGGCGTGAGCTGCCTGATTCGACTAATGCGTCAATCAGGCAGCGGCGTGGGCTGCGCCGCGCGCTTGCCCGGCCACGCTCTGCACCCAGCCGAGGCCGGCGGCGGTGGTCGTGCGCGGCTTGTATTCGCAACCGATGTAGCCTTCGTAGCCGAGCGAATCGAGCAGGTCGAACAGGAACGGGTAGTTGATTTCGCCGGTGCCCGGTTCATTGCGGCCCGGATTGTCGGCGAGCTGGATGTGCGCGATCTGCGGCAGGTTCTTCTTGATCGTCGCCGCGAGTTCGCCTTCCATCCGTTGCATGTGATAGATGTCGTATTGCAGGAACAGATTGTCCGAACCCACCGCGCGAATCACGTCGAGGCCTTCGCCCGAACGGTTCAGCGCGAAGCCCGGGATGTCATACGAATTGCACGGCTCGACCAGCAGTTTGATGCCGGCTTTCTTCAGTTCGCCCGCGGCGAAGCGCAGGTTGTCGACGATCGTCGAGCGCGCCTTGTCCGCATCGACGCCTGCAGTCGGAATGCCGACGAGGCAGTTCAATTGCGGTACCTTCAGGGCCGTCGCGTATTCGATCGCGCGGCCGACACCTTCCTGAAACTCGCCCACGCGATCCGGCAGGCACGCGATGCCGCGTTCACCCGCTTCCCAGTTGCCCGCGGGCAGGTTGTGCAACACGAGCTTGAGACGGTTCTGCTGCAGACGTTCGCTCAATTCAGCGATCTGATACGGATACGGAAACAGGAATTCGACGGCGTTGAAGCCCGCGTCCGCTGCTGCCGCAAAGCGGTCGAGGAACGGGACTTCGTTGAACAGCATGGTGAGATTCGCTGCAAATTTCGGCATGGTGCTTGTGTCTCGCTGGTCGGTCAGTGGAATAACTTCATGAGGCGATCCAGTTGCGTCGAATTGCTACGCGGCTGAATCGCGCTCATCTACTGCAAAATCAGGAAGCTCAGTCGAGCATGCTGATGGCGGTCGGCGCGTCTTCGCGCTTCTCAGCCAGTTCTTCGAACTCGTTGATCGCGTCGATCTCGGTGCCCATCGAAATGTTGGTCACACGTTCGAGGATCACTTCGACGATCACCGGCACGTTGAACTCGGAGAGCATCGATTGCGCTTTCAACAGCGCCGGCTTCAGTTCTTCCGGTTTGAACACGCGGATCGCCTTGCAACCCAGGCCTTCAGCAACTGCGACGTGGTCCACGCCGTAGCCGTTCATTTCCGGCGCGTTGATGTTCTCGAAGCCGAGTTGCACGCAGAAGTCCATATCGAACGCGCGCTGTGCCTGACGGATCAAACCGAGGTACGAGTTGTTCACCACCACGTGCACGTACGGCAGCTTGAATTGCGCGCCGGCCGCCAGTTCTTCGATCATGAACTGGAAGTCGTAGTCGCCCGAGAGCGCGACGATCGGACGTTGCGGATCTGCTGCACGCACACCGAGCGCTGCCGGAATCGTCCAGCCGAGCGGGCCTGCCTGGCCGCAGTTGATCCAGTTGCGCGCCTTGTAGACGTGCAGGAACTGTGCGCCGGCGATCTGCGACAAGCCGATCGTGCTCACGTAGCACGTATCGCGGCCGAATACCTGGTTCATCTCTTCGTACACGCGCTGCGGCTTCATCGGCACCTTGTCGAAGTGCGTCTTGCGCAGCATCGTCTTCTTGCGTTGCTGGCAGTCGGCGACCCATGCGCTGCGGTCCTTCAGCTTGCCGGCGGCCTTCCATTCCTTGGCCACTTCAACGAACAGTTCGAGCGCGGCTTTCGCGTCCGATACGATGCCGAGGTCCGGGCCGAACACGCGGCCGATCTGCGTCGGCTCGATGTCCACATGCACGAACTTACGGCCCTTGGTATAAACCTCGACGCTGCCCGTGTGACGGTTCGCCCAACGGTTGCCGATGCCGAGCACGAAGTCGGAGGCGAGCATCGTCGCGTTGCCGTAGCGGTGCGAGGTTTGCAAGCCGACCATGCCGGCCATCAGCGGATGGTCGTCAGGAATCGCGCCCCACGACATCAGCGTCGGGATCACCGGCACGCCGACGGTTTCGGCGAATTCGACCAGCAGGTCTTCAGCGGCTGCGTTCAGCACGCCGCCACCCGAGACGATCAACGGCTTTTCAGCGTCATTCAAAAACTTCAACGCGGCTTCGATCTGCTTCCTCGTCGCTTTCGGCTTGTAGACCGGCAGCGGCTCATACGTGTCGATGTCGAATTCGATTTCGGCGAGCTGCACGTCGATCGGCAGGTCGACCAGCACCGGACCCGGACGGCCCGAGCGCATCAAATGGAATGCCTGCTGGAACACGCGCGGCACCAGCGCCGGTTCGCGCACGGTGACCGCCCACTTGGTGACCGGCTTGGCGATCGATTCGATATCGACGGCCTGGAAGTCTTCCTTGTACAGACGCGCACGCGGCGCCTGGCCCGTGATAGCCAGAATAGGAATCGAGTCAGCCTGAGCGGAGTACAAACCGGTGATCATGTCGGTGCCGGCAGGGCCCGAGGTGCCGATACACACGCCGATGTTGCCCGGCTGGGCGCGCGTATAGCCTTCGGCCATGTGCGACGCACCTTCGACGTGACGCGCCAGCACGTGGCTGATGCTGCCTGCCTTGCGCATGGCCGAGTAGAACGGGTTGATTGCTGCGCCCGGAACGCCGAATGCGGTGTTGATGCCTTCTTTTTCGAGCACCAGCACGGCTGCGTCGACGGCTCTCATCTTGGCCATGAATGTCTCCTGAAATGTCTTGGATGGGCGAATGGGTTGGCTAACGCATTCGCTGACGGATGTGCAAACCAAAAGGTGTTGATCGAACTGTAGGCCTCACCTAAAGGTTTGATAAGATCAGTTCGGGTCGCTTATTTCGAAACAAAAAGTATGGAGTGGCGCGTGGCTTGCCTGTCTGGATGGGCGGGTGCGGCGCGTGACGCCTGGGGCGCGGCAAGCAGAGGGCGGCCGGCGCCCGTGAAGCCGGGGCGGGAAGCGCTGAACCCTGAGCCGTTGGCCTCGGGGCGCGAGAGGGGCGCAGCGATGCTGCATGGGGCGGCAGTAAGTGCTCTGCATAGGACCCGAGTAGCGCGCTAAAGCGCGAACTCTGGTCGACTGCTAAAGCGCTAACACCGGTCGACCGCTCTGCATGGGACCGGAGTAAGCGCTAAAGCGCTAACTCCGGTCGACAGGAGACAAAAAATGGACCGCTTCAAACAAATCGAAACTTTCGTGCGCGTCGCCGACGCGGGCAGTCTCGCGGCGGCCGCGCTGGAAGAGGGCGTGTCGCCGGTGATTCTCGGGCGCCGCATCGACGCGCTGGAAAAGCGTCTCGGCGTGAAGCTGATGTACCGCTCGACGCGGCGCCTCGTGGTCAGCGAAGACGGCGCGGCGTTTCTCGAGCGCTGCCGCGGCCTGCTGACCGAATGGGACCAGGCGGAAAACGAACTGAGCGCCGGACGGCGCGCGGTGAACGGCCATCTGATCGTGTCGGCGCCGGCCGCGTTCGGGCGCAAGCACGTCGCACCGCTTGCGCCGGCTTTTCTCGCCGACAAACCGGAATTGCAGGTGTCGTTCAACCTGACCGACCGGGTTGTGGATCTGGTGCGCGAGGGTTATGACCTGTCGATCCGGATCGGCGGCGCAGTCGATCCAAATTTCGTCGCGGTGAAGCTGGCGTCGAACCGGCGCGTGGTCTGCGGCACGCCGGAATATTTCCGCCAATACGGCAAGCCGAAAACGCTGGAGGACCTGCCGCAGCACAACTGCCTCGCATTCAACCTGCAAGGCGGGCAGAACCGCGGCTGGTACTTCCGCCGCAACGGCAAGCTGGCGACGGTGCGGGTAGGCGGCACGCTCGACTGCAACGACGGCGAGCTGCTGCATCGCTGGGTGTCCGAAGGGCTCGGGCTCGGCTGGCGCTCCACGTGGGAAATCCAGCAGCAACTGGCGCGTGGCGAACTGGAAACCGTGCTGGATGAATTCGCGCTGCCCGACTACGACATTCTGGCGGTCTATCCGCAGCAGCGTTATGTGCCGGCCAAGGTGCGCTACTTCATCGACTATCTGAAAGAGGTGTATGCCAGCGAGGATTACTGGAATCGCCCGACTTATTAGCGGCTGGCGTAGGCCGCGACGGCGCCAGGGGGATGCGGCCTGGCAAGTGCCGGCGGCGTGGTTCCTCACTTATATATTCGGATTCAAGGCCCAGGCGGGAATAAACTCGGCATGTGACCGGTTATGCGTGATGAGCGAGTGAAAACGAGTTACACAGCCTAGCCGCAATGCCCTGGAGGGCCCAGGTGGTCCAAACCGATTCAGACGCCGCCCGCGCACACGTCAATGCCGACGCCGATGCAGCGAGGAGCCGCCGTTTCCAGCAACTGGCGCTGCCGCACCTCGACGCCGCGTACAACCTTGCGCGCTGGCTTTGCGGCAACGCCAACGACGCCGACGACGTGGTGCAGGAAGCGTTCATGCGCGCGTTTCGTTTCTTCGACACCTTCCGTGGCGACTCGGCGCGGCCGTGGCTGCTCGCGATCGTGCGCCGCACCTGGTACACGGAGTGGCGGCGGCGCGCGTCGTCGCACGAGGTGGTCGAGTTCGACGACACCATGGACGACGCGACCTTCGAAGGCTGGAGCGCGGGCGGTGCGGATCCGCAGACGCTCCTGATCCGCAACGAGGATACGAAGCTCGTGCACGATGCGCTCGCGCAGTTGCCGGTCGAATACCGCGAGGTGCTGATCCTGCGGGAGCTTGAAGAAATGGGTTATCGCGAGATCGCGATGGTGGCCGATGTGCCGATCGGCACGGTGATGTCGCGGCTCGCGCGGGGCAGGCGCAAGCTGGCCGCGCTGCTGACGGCGAAGCAAGGAGGGGGCGGTTCGCCTCGAGCCACAATGCCGGGCGCCGGCACGACGCCCACGGCGTCCGTAACGCCACTCCGGGCGGCCTCCAACGGCCGTCCATCCAACAACCCCGGCGCCAGCGCTGCCGGCTTAGCTCAGGAGACGCCAGATGGACTGTAACGAAGCGCGGCCGCTCCTCGATGCGAACGCCGACCACGAATTGACCGCGCCGGATGCTCAGCGCGTCCAGCAGCACATCGAGAGCTGCGACGCCTGCCGGCGCGAAAGTGAAAACCTGCATGCGTTGAGCGAGTCGCTGCGCATGGCGCCGTATCACCGCGCGCCGGCGTCGCTGCGGGCCCGTATCCTCGCGGGACTGCCTGGAACGGACGATGCCGTCGCCGAGACGCAGGCTCCGGCCGGCGCGGCCGTTAAACCGCCGCCACGTCAGCGGCGCTGGCTTGCGTGGGTCGATAGCTGGCTGAACGGCTGGCGGGGTCCGCAGGGCGGCTTTGGCGGCCTGGGCGCCGCCGTCGGCTCGAACAGACTGATTGCGCAAGGCTGGCTGGCCGCACTGGTCGTCGCGCTAGGCGCCGTGGCCGCGGGCGTCACGCTGAGTCTGCATCGCCCGGCGGAGTTCCCGCCGTTCGCCGACGAACTGGTCGAGAGCCACGTGCGCGCGCAGGTGTCGGGGCGCGATATCGACGTGATTTCGACCGACAAGCATACGGTCAAGCCGTGGTTCAACGGCCGGCTCGATTATTCGCCGCCGGTCGAAGATCTGGCGGCGAGCGGCTTCGCACTGGAGGGCGGGCGGCTGGATTACCTCGCGCATCAGCGGGTGGCCGTGCTGGTGTACCGCTACCGCAAGCATGTAATCGACGTGTACGTGTTTCCGGAGGCCGGCTCGGGCGGAACGGGCCGCAGCGCGGATGGCGCGGTCCCCGCGACACTTGCCCGCGAAGGCTATTCGATCTCGCACTGGAACGCGGAAGGCATGACCTGGTGGGCGATCACGGACGCTGCGCCTGATGCGCTGAGTGGGCTGGAAGCGGCGCTGAAGGCACGCCTGCAAGGCGGCAGCGAGCGCACGGAAGGCGGCTGACAGATTCGGGAATGCCGCGCTCTGTCGCGGCTCGAGAATGCGGCCGACAGGGTCTCGAAAGGCTCCGGAGGGGCCGTTACGACCGCTAAATGGCCTGCCAACGGCAGCGCAAAGAGAAGTCGCGGCGGCGGCCATCACGTTTTCGGTTCTGGCCGCAGCCTAAACCCTTGAAAACACACCCGATTCACGTGCCGCATTAACGGGATATCTTGCAACCCGGCCCTAATCGGGTTACACTCTTTGGCTTCTCACTTGCCACACCGGTTCCGACGCCCGGGTGGCTTTAATCCACAAGGAGTGAATATGCGTCATTACGAAATCGTATTTATCGTGCACCCGGATCAAAGCGAGCAAGTGCCCGCAATGATCGAGCGTTACAAGTCCACGATCACCTCGCACGGTGGCCAGATCCACCGTATCGAAGACTGGGGCCGTCGCCAACTGGCCTACATGATCGAGAAACTCGCTAAGGCTCATTACGTCTGCATGAACATCGAATGCGACCAAGCCACGCTCGACGAGCTGGAACACGCATTCAAGTTCAACGACGCTGTTCTGCGTCACCTGATCGTCAAGATGAAGAAGGCCGAAACGGCCCCGTCGCCGATGATGAAGGAAGTGCAGCGCGAAGAAGCCAAGAAGTCGGCTGCTACGCAACCGTCCGAAGCGCAGGCTTAAGACACACTATTTAAGCTACCAGATCAAGCGTCGCTTTCGCCAAAGGCTACATGAATCGGCTGCAACTTACGGCCAGCGTCGTCGAACGCGAACCGGTGCGGTATACCCCCGCCGGCGTTCCGATTGCAGGCTGCACGTTGCACCACCGCACGGAAGTCGTCGAAGCCGGCATTGCCCGGCAAGTCGAACTGACCATGCAGGCGGTGGCCGCGGGCGAGGTGAGCGGTAAGCTGGAAGGTCGTCAGATGGGCGTGGAAACGCTCTTCACAGGCTTTCTGGCAAAAAAGCACCGCAACGCAAGAACTCTGGTATTTCACATCACAGAATTGCAGGACATTGGAAAGGACTGAACATGCCCCGCCCGACTGGTAAGAAATTCGACAAGCGTCGTCAGCAACAAAATCCGCTCTTCAAGCGCAAGAAGTTCTGCCGTTTCACGGCCGCTAACGTCGATCATATCGACTACAAGGACCTCGAAACGCTGAAGGACTTCATCGGCGAAAACGGCAAGATCACGCCGGCGCGTCTCACGGGTACGAAGTCGCACTATCAACGCCAGCTGGATACGGCAATCAAGCGCGCACGTTTCCTCGCGCTGGTGCCGTACACCGACCAGCACAAGGCCTAACCCGACGACGCGATAAGGAGTATCCGAATGCAAATTATTCTTCTGGAAAAAGTCGTCAATCTGGGTAACCTGGGCGACATCGTGAAGGTCAAGGACGGTTACGCACGTAACTTCCTGATCCCGAACAAGCAAGCTCGCCGTGCAACGAAGGAAGCCCTGGCTGAATTCGAAGTTCGCCGCGCTGAACTCGAAAAGACCGCCGCTGAAAAGCTGGCTGCTGCTCAAGCTCAAGGCGAAAAGCTGGCAGGCTCGACGGTTCAGATCAATCAGAAGGCTGGCGTTGACGGCCGTCTGTTCGGTTCGGTGACGAACGCGGACATCGCTGACGCACTGGTTAAGCAAGGCTTTGCAGTGGAAAAGGCGCAAGTGCGTCTGCCGGAAGGCCCGCTGAAGCTGGTTGGCGACCACGCTGTGCAGATCTCGTTGCACACCGACGTTCTCGTCGACGTGAACGTGGCTGTGATCGGCGAACACGTCTAAGCATCAGTAAGCATCTGCCAGGACGTTGCTGGCAAGGGGCAGGGGCCGGGTGACCGGCCCCTGCCTTTTTTTGTGCCCGGTTTTTAGTTTTTCCGCCGCCCGCGCGCGCTCGATTTACCCGATAATTCCTCTCCATGAACGCACCGTCCAAAGATCCCCAAATCGAGTCGCTGAAAGTCCCGCCGCATTCGATCGAAGCCGAGCAGTCGGTGCTGGGCGGCCTGCTGCTCGACAACGCGGCATGGGACCGCATCGCCGACTTCCTGTCGCAGAGCGATTTTTACCGATACGACCACCGCATCATTTTCGAACACATCGGCAAGCTGATCGCGGCGACGCGTCCGGCCGACGTGATTACCGTGTACGAGGCGCTCGGCACCTCGGGCAAGGCGGAAGAGGTCGGCGGTCTCGCTTACCTGAACGCACTGGCGCAGAACACGCCGAGCGCGGCCAATATCCGCCGCTACGCGGAAATCGTGCGCGATCGTGCGGTACTGCGTCGCCTCGTGTCCGTGGCCGACGAAATTTCCGCCGACGCTTTCAACCCGCAGGGTAAGGAAGTCCGCCAGTTGCTGGACGAGGCCGAATCGAAGGTGTTTTCGATCGCTGAAGACGGCGCGCGTGGCACGCAGGGTTTCCTGGAAATCGGGCCGCTCTTGACCGAGGTGGTCGAGCGGATCGACACGCTGTATCACACCGCCAATCCGAGCGACGTGACCGGCACGCCGACTGGCTTCGTCGACCTGGACCGCATGACGTCCGGTATGCACGGCGGCGAGCTGATCATCGTGGCGGGCCGCCCGTCGATGGGTAAAACGGCGTTTTCGATGAACGTTGGTGAATACGTGGCGGTCGAGTATGGTCTGCCGGTCGCGGTGTTCTCGATGGAAATGCCGGGCTCGCAACTCACCATGCGTATGCTCGGCTCGGTCGGCAGGCTTGACCAACACCGCATGCGGACTGGGCGTCTGACTGACGAGGATTGGCCGAAGCTCACGCACGCGGTGCAGAAAATGAGCGAGGCGCAGATTTTCATCGACGAAACCGGCGGCTTGAACCCGATGGAATTGCGCTCACGCGCGCGTCGGCTGTCACGCCAGTGCGGCAAGCTCGGCCTGATCATCATCGACTATTTGCAGCTGATGAGCGGTTCGTCGTCGGGTGAAAACCGTGCGACCGAAATCTCGGAAATCTCGCGTTCGCTAAAGAGTCTCGCCAAAGAACTCGACGTACCCGTGATCGCGTTGTCGCAGCTCAACCGGGGTCTCGAACAGCGCCCGAACAAGCGGCCGATCATGTCCGACTTGCGTGAATCCGGCGCTATCGAACAGGATGCGGACGTCATTCTGTTCATCTATCGCGATGAGGTGTACAACCCGGACAGCCCGGACAAGGGTACGGCGGAGATTATCATCGGTAAGCAACGGAATGGTCCGATCGGCCCTGTTCGCCTCACGTTCCATGGCCAATTCACGAAGTTCGATAATTTTGCCGGCGCGCAGAATTTCTACAGCGAGTAAAGAGATAACTGCTGGGCCTGTTGTAACGACGCTTTCAAAAGTGCGACATCGATCCTGGAACGGTACAATGTGGCGGTTTTATGTCAGCCATTATGTGACCAATTTCCGGGATCCCAATGTTCGGTCGATTCATGCCCACCGAGGGCAAGTTCTTTGAAATCTTCAATGCGCACGCTAAGTGCATCGTCTCGGCGAGCCACGAACTCGAGCTGCTGATCGACAATCTACAGGACGCCGAGACTCATAAGCAAAACGTGCAGAAGGCCGAGAAGGCCGCAGACAAGCTCACGCACGAAACCATCGACCTGCTGCACAAGACCTTCATCACGCCGCTCGACCGCGACGAGATCCACAAGCTGATCACCACGATGGACGACATCCTCGATCTGATGGAGGACGTCGCCACCGCTATCTCACTGTACGACGTGCAGGCGGTGACCTCCGAAGCGAGCCAGCTGGCGCACATCTGCACGGCCACCTCCGAGCGCGTGCAGTTCGCCGTCAGCCTGCTGTCCGACATGAAGCAGGCGAGCCAGATTCTGAAGGCGTGCGAGGAAATCGACCGTCTGGAATCGGAAGCCGACCGCGTGCTGCGCTCGGCCATGTCGAAACTTTTCCGCGAAGAAGACAACGTCAAGACGCTGATCAAGCTGAAGGCCATTTACGAACTGCTCGAAACGATCACCGACAAGTGTGAGGACGTGGCGAACATCATCGAAGGCATCGTGCTGGAAAACGCATAATGCAATCGATACAACTCGCTATCTGGGTCGTCGCCGGCCTGGTCGCCGTCGCGCTGATTTTCGACTTCATGAATGGCTTCCACGACGCGGCGAATTCGATCGCCACGGTCGTGTCGACTGGCGTGCTAAAGCCGCAGCAGGCCGTGGCCTTCGCGGCGGCTTTCAACGTTATCGCGTATTTCGTGTTCCACCTGAAAGTGGCGCAGACGGTCGGCAAGGGCACGATCGATCCGAATATCGTCGATCACTACGTCATTTTTGGTGCGCTGGTCGGCGCGATCGGCTGGAACATCATCACGTGGCATTACGGTATTCCGTCCAGCTCGTCGCATGCGCTGATCGGCGGCCTGGTGGGCGCAGCGCTTGCCAAGTCGGGCTGGGGTTCGTTGAATTTCGACGGATTGATGAAGACGGTGGCGTTCATTTTCATCTCGCCGCTGCTCGGTTTCGTGCTCGGGTCGTTCTTTATGCTGGCGGTGTCGTGGATCTATTTCCGCACGCCACCCAGCAAGGTCGACCGGCGTTTCCGGCGTCTGCAACTGGTCTCCGCGGGCTTGTATAGCCTCGGCCACGGCGGCAACGACGCGCAGAAAACCATCGGCATTATCTGGATGCTGCTGATCGCGACCGGCTACGCGTCGTCGATCGCCGATGCACCGCCGCTGTGGGTGATCGGCGGTTGCTATCTGTCGATGGGGATCGGCACGCTGTTCGGCGGCTGGCGGATTGTCCGCACGATGGGGCAGAAGATCACCAAGCTCAAGCCGGTTGGCGGCTTTTGCGCCGAGGCAGGCGGGGCGATCACGCTGTTTACCGCTTCGTGGCTCGGCATTCCAGTGTCCACCACACATACGATTACCGGCGCGATTGTCGGCGTCGGCGCTACGCAGAAGCTGAGCGCCGTTCGCTGGGGCGTAGCCGGCAACATCGTATGGGCCTGGATTCTGACGATTCCGGCCTCCGCAGCGCTCTCCGCGGCAGCCTGGTGGCTCGGTCACCGCCTCCTGTAAGCGCCGCGGACGGCGAGGCTGTCCGCGCTGTAAAACGATAAATCTTTGAAGTAAAGCGCGCCGCTCAGATCAGTGGCGCGCTGCCTCCATCCATCGGGACGATTGCGCCCGTCACATAGCTCGCGCGGCGGCTCGCCAGAAACAGCGCGACGTCAGCGATTTCCTCCGGTTTTGCATAGCGTCCGAGCGGCACTTTAGCCTGCCCGCGCGCCAACGCGTCCGCGCTTTCGATGCCTTGCTGCGACGCCTCCAGTTTGACCGCTTCTTCGACGCGCTCGGTCAGCGTCGCACCCGGATTGATCGCGTTGATACGAATGCCGTAACGCGCGTAGTAGTGGGCGAGGCCGACGGTGGCGAGCATCAGCGCGGCATTGGCGGCGCCGCCGGCGATATGGATATCGCTCGCGATCTTGCCGCCCATGCCGATGATGTTGACGATTGTGCCGGGAGCGGCGCTGTCGCCGGCCTTCACGCGCTCGGCCATGCGCCGCAGCACTTCCTGCTGCGGGTAGATGTAGGGGAAATACTTCGCTTCCATGGTCGCGCGGAACGCATCGGCGTCCAGCGTTTCCGGGTCATAGCGGCGGGCGGCGCCGGCGCTGTTGATCAGCACGTCGATGGGGCCGACCGCGGTGCTGACTTCCTCGACGATGTCCGCTGCGCTGTGTGGTTCGTGCAGATCGGCGCGGGTCCGATGCACGTGCAGGCCTTCCTGCTTCAATTGTTCGTAAGCGCGCGCGAGATTGGCGGGGTCGCGCGAAACGATCGCGACCTTCGCACCCTCGAGGGCGAACGCCCGGGCGCAGGCGAGCCCGATTCCTTTGCTGCCGCCCGTGATCAACACCACCTTGTCTTTCAGCCCGAGATCCATCGTCATCACCCGCTGTTAGAAGAATATCGATGACGATAGCAGATCGGCAGCGCCGCGGGGATGCACTGGCTCGAGGTGTGGGGTGTGGGCGCCGCCGCGCGACTGATCTTGGGTGGCACGGCGACGAGCCACGGACTACGGACTACGGACTACGGACTACGGACTACGGCCACGAGCTACGGCTACCGCCACGAGCTACGGCTACGGCTACGGCTACGGCTACGGCTACGGCTACGGCTACGGCTACGGCTACGGCTACGGCTACGGCTACGGCTACGGCTACGGCTACGGCTACGGCCACGAGCCACGAGCCACGAGCCACGAGCCACGAGCCACCGGTCACGACCCGCGCCTCACCGTTAGAAATTGCCGTTGGCGAAGCGTGCGATTGGGTCGTCGGTGGTTTGCGTGGGGGCAGGGATGCCACGTGACGCGGTCGAGGCGCGCATGATCTGCACGCCTGTGTTCCCATCGGCTTGCTGAGCTTGTTGAGCCTGGCGCGCGGCGACTGAAGCGGGTGGTGGCGGCTCGAATGCATCGGCAGCGGCGTCGATCGGGTCCGGCGCGCGGGCCGTAACCGTTGGCGGTTCAGCGCGCGCAGCCGCCGTCTGCTGATTCGTAGCGCCTGCAGCGGCGTCGTACGCACTCGCTTGAGCGGCTGGCAGGGGCACCGGAGACACTGCGCCTGCTGCGCGCGCCTGCATCTGCGCGGCGCTCATGCCCGGCGGCGGCGGTTCGAACGGATCAGCTTGTGGCGCCGACGCCGCAGCCGTGGCTGCCGTAGGCTGGCCGCTCGCAGTCAGCGGCGCACGAATGGTTGCCGCGACACGCGCCGTTTGTTGCGGACCCGCCGGGTTCACGGCATAGCCCGAAGCTTGCGACGCGACAGGGACCGCCGCGTAGCCTGAAGGCCGCGTCGCCGCAGAGTTCGCCGCGTAGCCCAAAGATTGCGGCGCCACCGCGGCGCCCGCATTAACCGGCACTGTCTGAGCCTCCGGTGCGATGCGTTCAGGCTGCGGCGCCGCAGCCTGATAGCTCGGTGTATCGAACGGCGCCGGTGTCGCAGCCGGCGCTGCCACGCGGCGAATGCCGTCGAACCGCTTGGCCCAATAGGGATTGGTCAGATAGTCGAGCCGTACGGTGCCGCCCGTCGACGGCGCGTTGACAAAGCGCAGTTTGCCCACATAAATGCCGACGTGCGAATGCGCACGCCCGGTGGTGTTGAAGAAAATCAGATCGCCCGGCGCGATTTCGTCTGGTTCGATCGATTCGCCGCGGCCGCTCATATCGGCGGTAGTACGCGGCAGATTCACGGAAGCGGCGCGCGATACAACGTAGCGAACTAATCCGCTGCAATCGAAACCGCTATCGGGCGTATTACCACCCCAACGGTATGGAATACCAACCAGACTCATCGCCTGGATTGAGATTTCCTCACGGCCGATGCTGTGGTCGACGAAATTCGGGAAGCCCGGCGGTGGCGCATGATAAGCGCCGTTCGTGACCACGACCGATGAACCCGGCCCGCGCGACGTCTTTTGCGGCGCGCCGGCGCAAGCGGCGAGCAGCAAAACGGTCAGCAGCGAGAAGGCGAGTCGGCGCATGAACACGGAGTGAGCGATAAACGCTCGTTTAATGGCGGACGATTTCGGGATGGTAGCCCGTCGAACATGGCTCGGGCAAGAATTCCTGACAACTTACTTGAAGTTTGCGCGCTAAGTGTTGCCCATCGGGAACGCGTGCCGAATAAAAAAGCCGCGTCCGGGATGACCCGGGCGCGGCTTCTGGTTGAAGCTAGAGCGTTGAAACTTAAAGAATTTCCGAAGCGTAATCCGCGAGACGCGAACGCTCGCCGCGTGCCAGCGTCACATGCCCGCTGTGCGCCCAGCCTTTGAAGCGGTCGACCACGTACGTCAGACCCGAGCTGCCTTCCGTCAGGTAAGGCGTATCGATCTGCGCGATATTGCCCAGGCAGATGATTTTCGTGCCCGGACCAGCTCGCGTGACCAGCGTCTTCATCTGCTTCGGCGTCAGGTTTTGCGCCTCGTCGATGATCAGATACTTGTCCACGAAGGTACGGCCGCGCATGAAGTTCATGCTCTTGACCTTCAGGCGCGAGCGGATCAGTTCCTGCGTCGCGGCGCGGCCCCATTCGCCGGCGGCGTCGTCGGTTTTCTGCAGGACTTCGAGGTTGTCGTCGAATGCACCCATCCATGGCTGCATTTTTTCCTCTTCCGTACCCGGCAGGAAGCCGATGTCTTCACCGACCGGCACCGTTGCACGCGTTACGATGATCTCGTTGTAGCGCTTGTCGTCGAGCACCTGAGCAAGGCCCGCCGCGAGCGCGACGAGCGTCTTGCCGGTACCGGCCTGACCCAGCAGCGTGACGAAGTCGATCTCCGGATTCATCAACAGGTTCAGTGCGAAGTTCTGCTCGCGATTGCGCGCCGTGATGCCCCACACGTTGTTCTTGTGGTGGCCATAGTCACGCAAGGTTTGCAGCAGCGCCGTTTTGCCGTTCAGTTCGCGCACCAGCGCATGAAAGGTCGGCTCGCCGTTCTGCGGTTCCAGATAGACGAACTCGTTGACCAGCATCGAGGCGCACAGCGGACCCGTCACGCGGTAATACGTGGTGCCGGTTTTGGTGTCCTGCCAGCTTTCCATGCCCTTCGCGTGCTTGGTCCAGAAATCCTGCGGCAGCGCGCGGATGCCCGAGTACAGCAGATCGCTGTCTTCGAGCACCTGGTCGTTGAAGTAGTCTTCCGCGGGCAGGCCAAGCGCATGAGCCTTGATGCGCATGTTGATGTCTTTCGACACCAGCACGACCTGGCGATCCATCCGGTCGCGCTGCAGCGCGCGCACCACGCCGAGAATCTGGTTGTCGGCTTTGCCTTCCGGCAGACCTTCGACCGGCTCGATGGCGGTGAGCTTGGTCTGGAAGTACAGGCGCCCGGACGCCTCACGGCTGCCGAGACGCGCAAGCGAGATGCCGTCAGACATGTTGCCGGCGTTCGCCACCAGCGCGTCCAGCGTGCGGCTCACCTGGCGAGCGTTACGCGCGACTTCGGACATGCCCTTCTTGTGGTTGTCGAGTTCTTCCAACGTCATCATCGGCAGATAGACGTCGTGTTCCTCGAAACGGAACAGGCAGCTTGGATCATGCATCAGCACGTTCGTGTCGAGCACGAAGAGCTTCTGCATTTCGAGCGGGTCGGTGGACGCGCCACGCTTCTTGCTGGTGCCACGTGTGCTGGGTGCTACGGCTGCAGGCGTGCTTGCGGCCGGATCTTTCGCGCTTGGCGCGCGCGCGACGGCCGGCTGCGATTTGGTAGCAGGTGTGGCAGCCGGTACAGCAGAAGCGGCCGGCTCGGCTTGTGGACGGGCAGCGGGAACCGGTTGCAGCAATGCGGCGGTCTGCTTCGATTTGCGGCTGCGCGCCGGTGCAGCTTGCTCGGCAGATGCGGACGCAACAGAAGAGGCCGACGAGGCCGGCACGGGCCGCAAAGTGGTCGCGGCATTGGCGGCGTGCGCCATCGGCGTGGCGACGTTCGCGCGGCCGTAATCGGCCGATTCTGCGGATTCCCCTTCGACTGCCTGTTTCTTCGCGGCGGAGCGCGCCGGCGCGGCGGCTTTGGCCTTGTATTCGTCAGGCGGCAGGAGATTGCCGAGCTTGCTGGGGGGGGTAGGCAAAGGCATGGTTTCCCTCGAAATAATCGGGTCACATTTCGTGCGCCGCCTGTCGCATTCTGCCGGTGCCAGTGGGTGCGCACGCAGTTTGCGCCCGGAGGCGCGCATTCGGTCTAGAGATGCCGGTTCGCCTGGTCTTCGATCGGCTCCTTAACGGAAACGCGTGGCCGAGTGAACGAACGGCTGCGCGCAATTAAAAAAGCCGCCGCCCCGGCGTACGGGACAAGCGGCTCGCCTTCGGTTATCGCGTTGCGCCTCATGACTTCGACGGCACCGACGAAACGGCCGTCAAGTCTGGCGCAGCTGCGAAAAGTGTGGGGTGGACAGGCACTCATTGGAACCCAATATAACGCGCCTCAAAGCGCTTGTACAGCCTCCAGAATGTCATCGACATGCCCTGGCACTTTCACGCCGCGCCACTCCTGGCGCAGCACGCCTTCGGCGTCGATCAGGAACGTGGAGCGTTCGATCCCACGTACTTCTTTGCCATACATTTTCTTCAATTTCATGACGCCGAAGAGCGCACACAAGGTTTCTTCGGGGTCCGAGACCAACGGAAACGGCAGTTCGAGCTTTGCCTTGAAATTGTCATGGGAGCGCAGGCTGTCGCGCGACACACCAAGAATTTCCGCGCCGGCTTTTTTGAACTTCGGATAGAGATCGCGAAACTGCAGACCTTCGGTCGTGCAGCCCGGCGTGTTGTCCTTCGGATAGAAATACAGCACCACCTTCTTGCCCCGCAGCTTGGACAGCGTGATCTCGCCACCGGTAGCGGGGGCGGTAAAGTCGGGGACGGGTTGGTCGACTGCGATGGGCACGAGGTTCTCCGGTTGTTATGGCCGTCGCCACAGTACTTGCACTTGCAACTGCTGCGGCATCGGCCTGGCATCGAGGCTTTTGGGGAGGGCGACTCGCGCGTGGTCTACGCTCGCGCGGCGCTCGGGTCGTCACGGCCGGCTGTAGCTTGGCCAGTCAGGGCTGGACAATCAACTCGCCGGAGCGGCCTGGAATTTCGCCCCACGTAACAGGGTACGATGGCAGCGTGCTGCGGTCTAGCGTGGCGTAGTAATCACCCATGGTCGCGAAGGTATGGCCTTGCGCGCGCCAGCCCTCCAGCAGTTGTTCGAAAATCGGCGCGAGCTTTTGTCCTTCGAGCTCCGCGTGCAGCGTGAACACCTGATCGTGCGGATTGTTTTCGGTGTGCTTCAACATCCATGCGGCGACGTTGTGTTCATCGACACCATCCACGCCCAGTACTTCGTCGAGCGTGGGCAGCGTGGTGGGCATCTGCACATGCGATAGTTGCCTGCCGCCGACCACCGGCAGATACGGCGAGTGGCCGCGCCCGTCGGACGCGTACCGCATGCCCCACGCGTCGATCTGCTCAAACGCATGGCCGTTCATCTGCCAGCCCGCCGCACCGTGTGTGGCGGGCGACGTGCCGAAGATCGCGATGAAGCGGTTGAAGCTCTTCTGCATCTGCTTCTCGGTCCACTCGCGGTCTTGCGAACGCACGTTGTCCTGCCAGTAAACGTGGTCCCACGTGTGAATGCCGCATTCGAAACCGGCTTCATGAATCGCGCGCATTTCCGCGGCGGTCTTCACGCCGATGTCCGGCCCCGGTAGCAGCACGCCGTACATCAGTTGCTTGATGCCGTAATGTTCAACCACCGACGTGCGCGACACTTTCTTCAGAAAGCCCGGCCGCAACACGCGGCGCATCGCCCAACCGGTGTGGTCGGGACCGAGGCTGAAGAGGAAAGTGGCGCGCGCCTTGAAGCGGTCGAAGATGCGCGCAAGATTCGGCACGCCTTCGCGGGTGCCGCGCAGCGTGTCGACGTCGATCTTCAGGACGATACGAGCCAAGGATCAGGCCTTATTGTTGTTCGACGAGGGCGCGCGCTTCGGCGACGTGGCCGCGATACGCTTCGAAAATCTTGCGCAGCGCTTCGTCGAAGGTCGACTTCGGCGCCCAGCCGAGTTCCTGCATCGTGTTGTCGATCTTCGGTACGCGGTTCTGCACGTCCTGGTAGCCCGCACCGTAGTACGCGCCCGAGGACGTTTCGACCAGCTGCACCTTCTTCGCTAGGTCGGCATATTCCGGGAATTCGGCGGCCAGCGTCAGCATCTTGTGCGCGAGCTCGCGCACCGAGAAGTTGTTGGTCGGGTTGCCGATGTTGTAGATCTTGCCCGTGGCGACGCCGTCCTTGTTCTCGATGATCTTCATCAGCGCGCCGATGCCGTCGTCGATATCCGTGAACGCGCGCTTTTGTGCGCCGCCGTCCACGAGGCTGATGTTCTCGCCGCGCACAATGTGGCCGAGGAACTGCGTGACCACGCGCGAGCTGCCTTCCTTCGGCGTATAGATCGAATCGAGGCCCGGGCCGATCCAGTTGAACGGACGGAACAGCGTGAAGTTCAGGCCTTCCATGCCGTAACCCCAGATCACGCGGTCCATCAGCTGCTTGGAGCACGCGTAGATCCAGCGCGGCTTGTTGATCGGGCCGTACGACAGTTGCGACTCTTCCGGATCGAACTGCTCGTCCGTGCACATGCCGTAGACCTCGGAGGTGGACGGGAACACGAGGTGCTTGCCGTACTTGACGGCCGAACGCACGATCGGCAGGTTCGCTTCGAAGTCGAGTTCGAACACGCGCAGCGGCTGCTTCACATACGTGGCGGGCGTGGCGATCGCGACCAGCGGCAGGATCACGTCGCACTTCTTGATGTGGTACTCGACCCACTCCTTGTTGATCGTGATGTCACCTTCGAAGAAGTGCATCCGCTCATGGTTGATCAGGTCACCCAGACGTTCGGTCTGCATGTCCATCCCGAAGACTTCCCAATCGGTCGTTTCGAGAATGCGTTTGGACAGGTGATGGCCGATGAAGCCGTTCACACCCAGAATCAGGACTTTTTTCATGAATGACGGGGAGTTTCGAGGGGAGTTTGGATGAGCCGGGCGAATTCGTCAGCGGTAACGACGGTTTCGTGGCCGTCATGCTGGTGCCGCAATTCGTGGATGGCGATCGCGCGACCGTCGCCGCATATCGCGAAAACGCCATTATCGCTTACGTGCAGGCCCGGCGGCAAATCCGAGCGAAGCGCGCCGGGCGCAGCCAGGCGCGCACTGGCGATGATGAAACGGTGATCTGCGATATCGGTAAACGCGCCGGGATAGGGCGGCGCAACCGCGCGGATCAGGTTGTAGACCTGCTGCGCGGATTGCGTCCAGTCGATCCGGCCGTCTTCCGGCTTGCGCCCGCCATAGTAGCTACCGTGCGACAGATCATTCGGCAGATGGGGCGCTTCGCCCGCGAGCAGAGCCGGGAGCACGCGCCACAGGGTTTGTTCGGCGGCCACCGTGACCTTGTCGAACACTTGCGCGGCGGTGTCGTCGGGCAGGATCGGCACCGGCGTTTGCGCGATGATCGCGCCCGCGTCGGGTTTGGCGGCCATTTCGTGGAGCGTCGCGCCGGTTTCGGTTTCGCCGTGGATCACCGCCCAGTTGGTCGGCACGCGGCCACGGTACTTCGGCAGAAGCGAGCCGTGCATGTTGTAAGCGCCCCGTGCGGCGAGCGCCAGCAGGTCGACCGGCAACATGTGACGGTAGTAAAACGAGAAGATGAAGTCCGGGCGCGCGGCGCTGACCGCGGCGCGCAGTTCCGGGCTTTTCGGATCGGCCGGCGTGACAACCGGAATGCCGTGCCCGGCCGCCACCGAGGCGACGCTGCCGAACCAGATGTTCTCGGTAGGGCTGTCCTCATGCGTGACGACCAGCGCCACGTCGACGCCGCGCGCGAGCAGCACCTGCAGGCAGCGCACGCCGACGTTGTGATACGCGAATACGACGGCGCGCGGCTTCATGGATTCGGGCCCTGATCGATCAGCGGCGCGGCCTGCACCGCCTGCACGACCGCCTGACGCGGTGCTTCGGTCACGGTGGTGCCGTCGCGCTGTTCGAGAATCGTCTGCACCAGATAACGCGGACGCGCGCGCACCTGCTGGTAAATCCGGCCGATGTATTCACCCAGCAGGCCCAACGCGAAGATGATCACGCCAAGCAGGAAGAAGATGACAGCGAACAGCGTGAACACACCTTGCACTTCCGCGCCGATGATGAAGCGCCGAATCAGCAGCAGCACGAATAGCGCCGCGGATCCGAGCGACAGGATCACGCCGATGAACGACAGCCATTGCAGCGGCACGACCGAGAAGCCGGTGACCAGATCGAAATTCAAACGGATCAGGCTGTAAAGCGAGTACTTCGATTCGCCGGCAAAACGTTCTTCGTGCGCGACTTCGATCTCGACCGGATTCTGCGCGAAGGTGTACGCGAGCGCTGGAATAAACGTGTTGATCTCGCCGCAGCGATTGATCGTGTCGATGATGTGCCGGCTGTACGCGCGCAGCATGCAGCCCTGGTCGGTCATCTTGATGCGGGTGATGCGCTCGCGCAGACGGTTCATCGCGCGCGACGCCTTGCGGCGCCACAAGCTGTCCTGGCGTTGCAGACGGATCGTGCCGACGTAGTCGTAGCCTTCGCGCATCTTGTTGACCAGCTTGCTGATTTCCTCCGGCGGATTCTGCAAGTCGGCGTCGAGCGTGATGACGATCTCGCCGCGCGATTGCTCGAAGCCCGCCAGAATCGCCATGTGCTGGCCGTAGTTGCCGTTCAGCAGGATCACGCGGGTCGTGTCGGGGCGCGCGCGGAACTGCTCGGCGAGCAGGGCGGCGGATTTGTCGCGGCTGCCGTCGTTGATGAAGATCACTTCATAACCGGTGCCGAGCGCGTCGAGCGCCGGGTAGAGGCGCGCGAACAGCGCGGCCAGCCCGGCTTCCTCGTTGTACACCGGGATGATGATCGACACTTCCGGTGCGACGGCGCGATGTTCCGAATAAATCATTTCCGCTTATTTTCCGTATTGTTCGCAAATTTCATTGACCGCGCGGCAGACCCGCTCCACGTCGCCCTCGTTCATCAGCGTGAACAGCGGCAGCGTGACCGTGCTGGCGCCATAGCGCTCCGCGTGCGGGAACATGCCTTCCTTGAAGCCCTTCGCGCGGTACAGCGAGAATAGGTGAATCGCCGGGTAATGCACGCCCGAGCCGATGCCGCGTTCCTTCAACTGACCCATGAAGCCGGCGCGGTCGATCGACAGCTTTTCGAGCGGCAGCGTGATCAGGAACATGTGCCAGTTGCTGTTTTCAAAGTCCGCCAGCGGTAGACCGACGCCCAGTTTGACCGCTGCGCCGCCTTCGAAGCCGGCGAAGTACGCGCGCGCCAGCTTTTTGCGCTGCGCAATGAAGCGTTCGAGATGCGGCATCTGGCCGAGGCCGACGCGGGCGGCAACGTCCGTCAGGTTGTACTTGCCGCCGAGCAGATCGCAGTCCATGCCGTCGAAGCCCGTGCGGGTGATGCCTTGCAGGCGGTACTTCTGCGCGAGGATCGCTTCTTCCTCGTTGTTCAGCACCAGCGCGCCGCCTTCGATCGAGGTCAGATTCTTGTTCGCGTGGAAGCTGAACGAGACGATATCGCCGAGCTTGCCGATCCGCTCGCCTTTCCACGTCGAACCGAACGCTTGCGCGGCGTCTTCGATCACGCGCAGCTTATGGGCGCGGGCGATTTCGTACAGCCGGTCCATGTCGACCGGCAGGCCCGACAGGTACACCGGAATGATCGCCTTGGTGCGCGGCGTGATGGCCTTTTCCAGCAGATCCAGGTCGATGTTGCGGGTGACCGGATCGATGTCGACGAACACCGGTGTCGCGCCGACTTCGTAGACCACATTGCTGGTCGCGACCCACGATGCGGGGGTCGTGATGACTTCGTCGCCTTCGCCCACGCCGGCGATACGCAGCCCAATTTCGAGCGTCGCGGTGCCGGAATTGAACGTGCGCACCGGGCGGCCGCCGCAGAACTCGGACAACGCCGCCTCGAACTTCTGGTTCTGAGGGCCGGTCGTGATCCAACCGGAGCGGAGCACGTCGGCGACGCCCTGAATCGTTTCTTCATCGATCTCAGGTTTGACAAACGGCAAAAACGGGACTGTTGACTGGCTCATGAATGCTTCGCTCGATTGAAAGGGGCGCAACCCGAAGGGCGCGAAGTAGATCACAAACTACCCGCAAACCCCAAGGGTACGACTAAAAAAGGGCGCAACCGCCAAGCTTACCGCGGCCAACCTTACGTTTTACTTATCCGGCAACGGTGCCCAGTATTCCGCACCTTTTGCAGCCGGCATTTTCGCAGCGCTTGCACCGGCGGCGGCAATAAACGGTAATAAATTGTGCCCGGCACAGCGCGGCCGGGGGCGTGGCAGCCTAGCTGCGCGCCAGCACGACAACGCCGATCAGGATGACGCCGATCCCTACCAGCTTCTGTACTGACATCACTTCGCCGAACAGATACCACGCCGCGAACGCGTTGACGACGTATCCGAGCGACAACATCGGATATGCAATCGACACGTCCACCCGAGAAAGTCCGACCACCCATACGCCCACGCTGATTACGTAGCAGGCCAGCCCACCGATGATCGGCGGTTGTGTCGCGAGCCGAAAGGCGATGGGCAGGATGTTCGCACGGGTGAATTCGAAGTGTCCAACAGCATTCGTACCGGCTTTGAGCAGCAACTGCGCGCCGGCGTTCAACGTGACGCCGGCGAGGATACAAAAGAGGGAAATCGGGTTCATCGAACGGTCAGATCCTGAGATGGGGTCATTGTTGTGGTTTTTCTACTGGCGCGGGCGCGTTCTGCGCGGGTGCACCCAGTGCCGCTGCGTCGGATGCGGGCGCGGGCACCGCCGCGGGCTTCATCACCACCACCCGGCGCGGGTCGCGCGCGATCACCTGCATCGGCAGCCCCTCTTTGAGCAGCCTGTCGTAAGTCGGCGGCGGGATCAGCGCGAGCGCGTAGCGCTCGGCCTTCCAGCGCTCGATCCACGCGTCGACCGACGGCACCCATTTCTGCGGTTCGACGGACACGCCGAACGCCAGCTCGTCAGGATGTTCGACCATGATCATCGTGTGGTCGACGTAGAACGGCAGTGTGTGGTCGAGCACGCCGACCGAGTAGAACGGCGTATCGGCCGGCAACTTTGCGATCTCGGCCTTGATCGCGGGCGCGAGCGGCGCGCCGGAGCTCAGGCGGCCGAACACGTCATGACCTGTGCCGGCAATCGTACCGAGCAGCAGCCACGCCGCGCCAAAGCTCGCGACGGCGCCAAGCGTGCCGGCGCGGCTGCGACGGTTCAGCCACAGCGCCGCCAGCGTGAGCACGAAGGCGACGCCGAGTGCCGCCAGCACCCAGGTGCGGTATTCGACATACAGCTCAGTCGGGTTGCGCGCATTGCCGAAGCGCGACATGAACAGCGCGGCAAACGCGGCCACGACGAGAAACAGCGCATAGCCGGCCAGATGGCGGCGCAACTGGTTGCGTGTGACGAGCGGCAGGTACATGCCGATGATAAGGGCGATCGGCGGGGCGATCGGCAGCGTGTAGGACAGCAGCTTCGAGTGGGACGCGCTGAAGAACAGGAAGATGAACGCGGTCCACACCAGGAGCAGCGTGACCGGCGCAAAGCCGTTCGGCTGGCGCGGCAGGCGCCACGCGTGGCGCACGCTCTGGAAGGTCACCGACAACCACGGCAGGAAGCCGACCAGCAGCACCGGCACGAAGTAGTAGAACGGCCCCGGGCGGTTCTGTTCAGGCGTCAGATAGCGCTTGAACTGTTGAACGATGAAGAAGAAGTTCAGGAATTCCGGGTTGCGCTGTTGCACCAGCACGAACCATGGCGTGACGATCGCGAAGAACACGATCAGGCCGCCGATCAGATGCAGACGCTTCCACACGGCCCAGTCGCGTGCGGCCAGGGTGTACAGCACCAGCACCGCACCCGGCAGGATCAAGCCGACGAGGCCCTTGGACAGCACCGCCAGCGCCATCGCCCCCCAGCACACCCACATCCATGCCCGTACGTTGGCCGTCGGCAGGTTGGGGCGTTGCGCCAGCAGCAGCGCGCAGAGCGTCAACTCCATCCAGAACGACAGGCCCATGTCGAGCGTGTTGAAGTGGCCCATCAGGTTCCAGTACGGCGACGTGGCCAGCACGATTGCCGCGAACACGCCGGTCGCTGCGTTGAACACGCGCGCGCCGGTGAAGCCGATCAACAGCACGCCGGCAAAGCCCGTCAGCGCGGTATAGAGCCGCGCCTGCCATTCGCCGATGCCGAACCACGCGAACGTGAGCGCGTTCAGCCAGGTTTGCAGCGGCGGTTTCTCGAAATATTTGTAGCCGTTGTAGCGCGGCGTGATCCAGTCGCCGGTGACGAACATTTCGCGCGCCATTTCGGCGTAGCGGCCTTCGTCGCTCGGCAGCAGATGGCGCCAGCCGAGCGGCACGAACCAGATCACGGCGAGGGCCAGCACCAGCAGCAGGATCGTGGTGCGATTGAGCGGTAGCCTCGTCGGCGTATCGTTCATGGGTTTAACCTTTTTGGCGACGCCGCGTAGGCGGCGAGGCGGTGTTATTTGGGAAGGGCGATCGCCGGCGTGGCGCCAATGGCGCGCAGTGTACGTTATCGGCCGTGACGCAGCCAGGGCGCGCAGCCGGTCCGGCGCCACGCACGCCACGGATGCCGTGCGTGGCGGTTCGCGCCCGCCGGCCAACTAAACGCCAACTTCGCGGGCGCTTGCGCGGCGCCACTACGCTTCGATCAGCAACGCGGCCGCGACCTTGCGGCCCTCGGCCATCAGAATGTTGTAGGTGCGGCAGGCGGCCTTGAAGTCCATTGTTTCGACGCCGATGCGTTTCGCGGTGAGCGCGGCGATCAGGCGCGGATGCGGGAAGCGTAGCCGTTCACCGCTGCCGAACACGACTACTTCGGGCGCATAGTCCACCAGCATGGCGAAGTGCTCGGCGCTCAGGTCGTCGAAAGAGGAGACGGGCCAAGGGATGACGGGCGTTTCCGGCAGCAGGAGAATGCTGCCCGAATGGCGCACCAGGTTGATTTCGACATAGTCGGGGCCGTAACCGGTGACGGTGTTGAGGGCGCCGCTGGAATCCTGATGTAATTTCAAATTCGTTTTCCGAAGTCGTCGTGAGACATCATGCGTGTTGGCGGCCTGACCGGGCAGAACGGAAGCAGGGCGGTTTGACGCGAGTGGGACACGCGAATGGCACAGAAGCGACCGAAAAGGCTTCCCGTTGCGGGTGGTGCATTGCGGAAGTCGGCCAAAATCCGCTAAATTATAACTTTTTAGCCGCCTTGCGGCGCCCCTCGCTCAAGTGCCGACTCATGTGCTGCCATAAGCCGCGCCGAGGGCACGGGCGCGGCCCATCGGCTACCTGCCTTGGTTTTGCCCGCATTTCGTCGGTTTTTCGACTGTTTTTTGCCTGCTTTGGGCCTGCTTCGGGCCTGTCTGGCTGCTGCACCGGCGCAATCCGCCGGACGCGCGCCCGACCAGCCCGACCAGCCCGGGAAGCCGGCCCAATCCGCGTCTGGCGGCCCGATCCGTGTCTGGCGGGCGTGCCGCGTCATAATTCCCCGTATCGACGGACTTGTTTGGGTCCCGTTTTTTTCACCCCGCTTGTTCGTCCAAGCCTATCAACAGGATGAAGTGCCCGCCGTGAAACCGATTCTCAAATCCAACAAGTTGTTGAATGTCTGCTACGACATTCGCGGGCCTGTCCTCGAACATGCGAAGCGGCTCGAAGAAGAGGGCCACCGCATCATCAAGCTGAACATCGGCAATCTCGCGCCGTTCGGCTTCGACGCGCCGGATGAAATTATTCAGGACATGATCCTGAACCTGCCGGGCTCGTCCGGCTACTCGGATTCCAAGGGTGTGTTCGCCGCGCGCAAGGCGATCATGCATTACACGCAGCAAAAGGGCGTGCACGGCGTCGAACTGGACGACATCTACATCGGCAACGGCGCTTCCGAGCTGATCGTGATGGCACTGCAGGGCCTCCTGAACGACGGCGACGAAGTGCTGCTGCCCGCGCCGGACTACCCGCTGTGGACCGCCGGCGTAAGCCTCTCGGGCGGCACGCCGGTGCATTACATCTGCGATGAATCGAACAGCTGGATGCCGGATCTGGACGACATCCGCGCGAAAATCACGCCGAATACGCGCGCGCTCGTCGTCATCAATCCGAACAACCCCACCGGCGCGCTGTACTCGGACGAACTGCTGCTCGGCCTGATCGAGATCGCCCGCCAGCACGGCCTTGTGATCTTCGCCGACGAGGTCTACGACAAGATCGTCTACGACGGCAAGAAGCACACGTCGATGGCCGCGCTCTCCGAAGATGTGCTCACCGTCACATTCAACAGCCTCTCGAAGAGCTACCGTTCTTGCGGCTACCGCGCCGGCTGGATGTTCATCTCGGGCCTGACCGGCGAGAACCGCCGCAATGCCAAAGACTATTTCGAAGGGCTCGGCATTCTGGCGTCGATGCGCCTGTGCCCGAACGTGCCCGGCCAGTACGCGATCCAGACCGCGCTTGGCGGCTACCAGAGCATTAACGACCTGATCGTGCCGAGCGGGCGCCTGTACAAACAGCGCGAACTCGCGTATGACATGCTGACGGCCATCCCCGGTGTGAGCTGCGTGAAACCCGAGGCGGCGCTGTACATGTTCCCGCGCCTCGATCCGAAGATTTATCCGATCCAGGACGACCAGCAGTTCATCCTCGACCTTCTGCTGGAAGAGCGCGTGCTGCTGGTTCAAGGCACCGGTTTCAACTGGAAGACGCCGGATCACTTCCGCGTCGTGTTCCTGCCGAATGTGGACGACCTCGCGGATTCGATCAACCGGATCGCGCGCTTCCTCGACGGCTACCGCAAACGCCACACGGCTTGAGATGGACGGCGCGCCTCGCGCGCGCCGCGGCCAGCCCCAGTTTCCTTTTAATCACTTACACGAAAACACACGCTGCATGGAACCGATCAAAGTTGGACTGCTGGGCTTCGGCACGGTAGGCAGCGGCACCTTCACGGTACTGCGCCGCAATCAGGAAGAAATCAAACGTCGCGCGGGCCGTGGCATCGAGATTACGCGCATTGCCGTGCGTAATCCCGCCAAGGCGACCGCGGCGCTCGGCAGTGAAGCCGGCACCGTGGCGCTGACCGATGACTTCAACGCGGTGGTCGACGATCCGTCGATCGATATCGTGGCGGAAATGATCGGCGGCACAGGCGTGGCACGCGATCTCGTCCTGCGCGCGATCAAAAACCGCAAGCACGTGGTCACCGCCAACAAGGCGCTGCTCGCGGTGCACGGCACGGAGATTTTCGAAGCGGCGCGCGCCAACGGCGTGATGGTGTCGTTTGAAGCGGCGGTGGCGGGTGGCATCCCGATCATCAAGGCGCTGCGCGAGGGGCTCACGGCCAATCGCATCCAGTACATTGCCGGCATCATCAACGGCACGACGAACTACATCCTCTCGGAGATGCGCGACCGTGGGCTCGATTTCGCGACCGCGTTGAAAGCTGCGCAGGAACTGGGCTACGCCGAAGCCGATCCGACCTTCGACATCGAAGGTGTGGACGCCGCCCACAAGGCGACGATCATGAGCGCGATCGCGTTCGGCGTGCCGGTGCAATTCGACAAGGCCTACGTCGAAGGCATCAGCAAACTGGCGGCAATCGACATCAAATACGCCGAAGAACTCGGCTATCGCATCAAGCTGCTCGGCATCGCGCGCCGCACGGACAAGGGCATCGAACTGCGCGTGCATCCCACGCTGATTCCCGAGAAGCGACTGCTGGCGAACGTGGAAGGCGCGATGAATGCGGTCGTCGTGCATGGCGACGCAGTCGGCTCAACGCTGTACTACGGCAAGGGCGCGGGCGCGGAGCCGACGGCATCCGCGGTGATCGCCGATCTGGTCGACGTGACGCGTCTGCACACGGCGGACCCGGAGCATCGCGTGCCGCATCTGGCGTTCCAGCCGGACAGCCTGTCGAGCACACCGATCCTGCCGATCGACGAAGTGACGAGCGGTTACTACCTGCGTCTGCGCGTGGCTGACGTGACGGGCGTACTGGCGGACATCACGCGCATTCTGGCGGATACCGGCATCTCGATCGACGCGCTGCTGCAAAAGGAATCGGAGCAGGTCGACGCGAACGGCAAGGGCGAAACCGACATCATCCTGATTACGCACGAAACGGTTGAAAAGAACGTCAACGCGGCGATCAAGACGATCGAAGCGCTGAAGACCGTTGTCTCGCAAGTCACGAAGCTGCGCATGGAAGCGCTGAACTAGGCCGAACTATGAACTACCTCTCTACGCGCGGCGCCGGAGTCGGCGAGCGCCATACGTTTTCCGACATTCTGCTGGGCGGTCTCGCGAAAGATGGCGGGCTGTACCTGCCGGCGGAATATCCGCGCGTCACGGCTGACGAACTGGCGCGCTGGCGCACGCTGCCGTACGCGGATCTCGCGTTCGAAATCCTGTCGAAATTCAGCGACGACATTCCCGCCGAAGACCTGCGCGCACTGACGCGCAAGACCTATACGGCCGAGACGTACTGCAACGTCCGCGACGACGAAAGCGCCGCGCAGATCACGCCGTTGAAGACGCTGGGCATCGAGAACGGCGCGCCGTTGTCGCTGCTGGAACTGTCGAATGGTCCGACGCTTGCGTTCAAGGACATGGCGATGCAGTTGATCGGCAACCTGTTCGAATACGCGCTGGCCAAGCACGGCGAGACGCTGAACATTCTGGGCGCGACCTCGGGCGACACCGGCAGCGCAGCGGAATATGCAATGCGCGGCAAAAAGGGCATTAGCGTGTTCATGCTCTCGCCGCACAAGAAGATGAGCGTGTTTCAGACCGCGCAGATGTACAGCCTGCAGGACCCGAATATTTTCAACCTTGCGGTCGAGGGCGTGTTCGACGACGCCCAGGACATCGTGAAGGCGGTCTCGAACGACCACGCGTTCAAGGCGAAGTACAAGATCGGCACGGTCAACTCGATCAACTGGGCGCGCGTCGTGGCGCAGGTCGTGTACTACTTCAAGGGCTACTTTGCCGCGACGAAGTCGAACGACGAGCGCGTTTCGTTCACGGTGCCGTCGGGCAATTTCGGCAACGTGTGTGCGGGCCACATCGCGCGCATGATGGGTCTGCCGATCGAGAAGCTGGTGGTCGCCACGAACGAAAACGACGTGCTGGACGAGTTCTTCCGCACCGGTATTTACCGCGTGCGCAAGGCGGCTGAGACATACCACACGAGCAGCCCGAGCATGGACATTTCGAAGGCGTCGAACTTCGAGCGTTTCGTGTTCGATCTGCTGGGCCGCGATCCGGCGCGCGTACTGCAATTGTTCCGCGACGTCGAAGAGAAGGGCGGTTTTGACCTCGCGGCGAGCGGCGATTTTGCGCGCGTGAAGGAATTCGGTTTCGTGTCGGGCCGCAGCAGCCACGAGGACCGCGTGGACGCGATTCGCGATGTGTTCGAGCGCTACGACACGATGATCGACACGCACACGGCTGACGGCCTGAAGGTGGCGCGCGAGCACTTGCAGGCGGGCATCCCGATGATCGTGCTGGAGACGGCTCAACCGATCAAGTTTGGCGAGACGATCCGCGAAGCGCTGCTGCGCGAACCGGAGCGCCCGGCCGCGTTTTCGGGTCTGGAGTCGCTGCCGCAGCGGTTCGAAGTGCTGCCGGCGGACGTGCAGCGCGTGAAGGACTTTATCGTCGCCAATACGGGCGAGTAAAACCGTGAGCATCGAGCGCGACAGAGTCGCGCTCGATGCGGCGGGCGAGATTGATTTTAGAAGTACCGCCGCGGCGCGTGCAGCGCCTCCGGAAGAGTGACGCCCTTGTCCCAAAAGGCAAAAACCCCGCCATAAGTCCCGGCCTCCACCGGCCATCCCCATCGACCGCTACAATATTCTTTTAACCTGCGGCTTCGAGACCAGAGATGTCCACACCAACGCCCCGCGCTCCGATGCTCTCCACCGCCGAAGCGTTGTCGACCCTGCTCAGCGCAGCGAGCCCGATCAACGGCACGGAATCGATCCCCACGCTAGACGCGCTCAACCGCGTGCTTTCGGCAGACGTCATTTCGCCGCTCGACGTTCCCCCCATGAACACCAGTTCAATGGACGGCTACGCGATCCGCACTGAAGATCTGACAACGGATAGCAATCGCCGCCTGCCGGTGTCCCAGCGCATTCCTGCCGGCCACGCGCCCGAACCGTTGAAGCCCGGCACAGCAGCGCGCATCTTCACAGGCGCAACGGTGCCGCCAGGCGCCGACGCCATCGTGATGCAGGAGCAAACCGAGGCCGCCGGCAACGAAGTCACGATCCTCCACAGCCCGGCACCCGGCGAATGGATCACGGCCCAAGGCGCGGACATCCGCAGCGGCTCGATCATCCTTCCGGCGGGCACGCGGCTTACGCCGCAAGCATTGGGGCTCGCCGCCTCGGTCGGCTGCGCTGAGCTTCAGGTGCGCCGCCGCGTAAAAGTCGCCGTGTTCTTCACCGGCGACGAACTGACCATGCCAGGCGAGCCGCTGAAACCTGGCGCGATCTACAACTCGAACCGTTTCACGCTGCGCGGGCTGCTGGAAAAACTAGGTTGCGATGTCACCGACTACGGCATCGTGCCGGATAGGCTCGACGCTACCCGCACTACGCTGCGCGAAGCCGCGCAAGCGCACGATCTGATCCTCACCTGCGGCGGCGTGTCGGTGGGCGAGGAAGATCACGTCAAGCCGGCAGTCGAGGCGGAAGGGCGCCTGTCGATGTGGCAGATCGCGATGAAACCGGGCAAGCCGCTCGCGTTCGGCGCCGTGCGCCGTGCTGCGCAGCAGACAGATGCGGCTACGTCAGCAGAAACCTTCTTCATTGGCCTGCCAGGCAATCCGGTCTCCAGCTTCGCGACCTTTTTGCTGTTCGTACGCCCGTTCGTCCTGCTTCTGGCCGGCATGCGGACGGTGGCGCCGCGCGCGCTGTCCCTGCGCGCCGATTTCACGCAGAAGAAGGCCGACCGTCGCAACGAATTCCTGCGCGCGCGCATCAATGCGGCCGGCGGCCTTGATCTGTTTCCGAATCAGAGCTCGGCTGTACTGACATCGACCGTATGGGGCGACGGCCTGATCGACAATCCGCCGAACCACGCAATCAGCGCCGGCGAGACCGTGCGTTTCATCCCCTTTTCCGAATTGCTGAACTGAGGCCGGCAACAGCCGGCGGCTTCCCGATGAAGATTCAACTCCGATATTTTGCAAGCGTGCGCGAAGCGCTCGAAACCGCCGACGAAACGGTCGATCTGCCCGACGGCGTCGCGACCGTCGGCGACGTGCGCGCCTGGTTGCGCGTGCGCGGCGGCATTTGGGCCGACACCCTTGCCGAGGGCCGCGCGCTGCGCATGGCCTGCAACCACGTGATGACCGATGCCGGCACGTGCGTCACCGAAGATTGCGAAGTCGCATTCTTTCCGCCCGTCACCGGCGGGTGAGCCGCGCTGATGGCCGCTAAAAACCACGCTCAACCACGCTCAACCCGCTAAGCCTCACTAAGCCGCACAGGAGCCAGAGATGCCCGTTCGTGTCCAGACGGAAGACTTCGACCTCACCGCCGAGGTCGCCGCGTTGCGCGCGCGCAATCCCAAGATCGGCGCGGTGGCCTGTTTTGTCGGTACCGTGCGCGATCTGAACGACGGCAGCGCGGTCGAAACCATGGAGCTCGAACACTATCCGGGCATGACGGAGAAGTCGCTGGAAGCGATCGTCGTGAGCGCGCGCGAGCGTTGGCCAGGGATCGAGGTGCTGATTGTGCACCGGGTCGGCAAGCTTTATCCGCTCGACCAGATCGTGCTGGTGGCGACCACCGCCGCCCATCGGGGCGACGCCTTCGCGTCGTGTGAGTTCGTGATGGACTACCTGAAGACCCAGGCGCCGTTCTGGAAGAAAGAGAAGACCGAACAAGGGGAGCGCTGGGTCGACGCCCGCGTCACCGACGACGCGGCGCTGGCCAGATGGGGCATCGAATCGGGTAACCAGGAAGCGGATTAGGGCGCGCGCTTCTCAAGCGCCCGCGTCAATCGTCTTTCGCTTTTCCGATGATCCGCGTCGGAAACGGTTCGCCAGGCGGCCGCATCGGGGCGGCCCCGGCATGCGCGTCGCCGCGCGGACGACGCTTCGGCGTGACGCGTTCCAGCAACGCCTGTTGTTCCTCCGGAATCTTGTAATCCCAGCCGAAGCGGCTCAACTGCAAACTCTGCGCGATACGCAGCGCCGGTTCCATGAAGCGGACCGCTGCGGCTGGCTGATAGCGCGACTCCACCGTATCCAGAAACAGATATAGCCAGCGGCTGAAATGCTGCGGCTCGACGCCCTCGAGCGGCTGGTGTGCCTGCTGCACATTGCCGCGGTATTGCTTCGCGCCCAGCACCAGACTGCCCCAGAACGTGCACATTTTGGGCAAGTGGTCGTCCCAACGGCCCGCCAGCGTCGCGTCAAACACGGGACCAAGCAGCGGATCGGCACGCACGCGGTCGTAAAAGCCGTACACGAGCTCGCGAATATTCGCCTCAGTAGGCTCGGCGGCGCGCTCGACAACCGGTGCGGCAGGAAAAGACGGATTCATGCAAATTCCAGATAATGCAGTTACTCATTGTGAATCGCCACGCGGCACAACACACCGTCAGTAATGACCTCAAACTGTACCCAAATGAAAGGAAGTAGGCCTTGAATAGCCCGCTTTTCGTATGAATGGCCTAGGCGGGAAACGTTACCATTACTGCCGAAAGACAAACACTGACTGTCAGCGCAGAATAACAAAATATGCGTAGCGCCTGCATCTTAGGGCGAAGTGACAGCCCCCGGCAACCCTTGCATCGACGCGGTTATCCCCCGGATCGCGGCTTGCGCTCATCGTGGCACCTGCACTTATGAGACTGACCGACTATACGGATTACTCACTACGCGTTCTCTTGTACCTCGCCGTCCGTGGCGAAGGTTTATCGACCATCCAGGACATCTCGGACGCGTACGGCATATCCAAGAACCATTTGATGAAGGTGGTGCAGCAGCTCGGCGAGCTCGGCTGGGTTGAGACCGTGCGCGGGCGGAACGGCGGGCTGCGGCTCGCCGAACAAACCAGCGCGTTGACCGTGGGCGAGATTGTGCGGGCCACGGAAAGCGACTTTGCGCTGGTTGGCTGCTTCCCGGACCAGCAAGGCGAGCGCCGTGCCTGTGTCATTACGCCGCACTGCCGGCTGCGCGGCGCGCTCGACGCGGCGCGTCGCGCGTTCCTCGCCGAACTCGACCGTCACACGATCGGCGAGGTTGCCGAGCCGCGCGGCCCGCTGGCTGCACTGCTTGGATTGGGCACCGTCATCCCGATCGTGCCGGTCGCACCTGCTGGCGGTGCCGCGCCGGTCGCCTGAGGGCCGCCGGCAAGTTCTCGCGCGTCAAATGTTAAATAGTTGTTGCTGATTGCAAAAAAGCGCTTGAAACCTGCGTAAAACGCCTCAATTTGGTGGTAATCGAAAATTGGAGGTCTCTTGATGAGAATCGACAAACTTACCACCAAATTCCAGGAAGCACTGGCCGACGCGCAGAGTCTGGCCGTCGGTCATGACAATCAATACATCGAACCGGTTCACGTCCTGTCCGCGCTCGTCGCCCAGCAGGATGGTTCGGCGCGTTCGCTGCTCTCGCGTGCCGGCGTGCATGTCCAGGCGCTACAAACCGCGCTGAACGATGCCATCACGCGCCTGCCGCAAGTGCAGGGCACCGACGGCAACGTGCAGATCGGCCGCGAACTGACCGGCTTGCTGAACCAGGCGGACAAGGAAGCACAAAAACTCGACGACACGTTCATCGCGAGCGAGATGTTCCTGCTCGCGGTCGCCGACGATAAAGGCGAGGCCGGCCGTCTCGCGCGTCAGCACGGTCTGTCGCGTAAGTCGCTGGAAAGCGCGATCGCGGCGGTGCGCGGCGGTTCGCAAGTGCATAGCCAGGACGCCGAAAGCCAGCGCGAGGCGCTGAAAAAGTACACCGTCGATCTGACCGAGCGCGCGCGGGCGGGCAAGCTCGACCCCGTGATCGGCCGCGACGACGAAATCCGCCGTTCGATCCAGATCCTGCAGCGTCGCACCAAGAACAATCCGGTGCTGATCGGCGAGCCGGGCGTGGGTAAGACCGCGATCGTCGAAGGCCTTGCGCAGCGTATCGTCAACGGCGAAGTGCCGGAAACGCTCAAAGGTAAGCGCGTGCTGTCTTTGGACATGGCGGCGTTGCTGGCCGGCGCGAAATACCGCGGCGAGTTCGAAGAACGCCTGAAGGCCGTGCTGAACGATATCGCGAAAGACGAAGGCCAGACCATCGTCTTCATCGACGAAATTCATACGATGGTTGGCGCGGGCAAGGCTGAAGGCGCAATGGATGCGGGCAATATGCTCAAGCCCGCGCTCTCGCGCGGCGAACTGCACTGCGTCGGCGCCACCACGCTCGACGAATATCGCAAGTACATCGAAAAGGACGCCGCGCTCGAACGCCGCTTCCAGAAGGTGCTGGTCGACGAACCGTCGGTCGAGGCAACCATCGCGATCCTGCGCGGTTTGCAGGAGAAGTACGAATTGCATCACGGCGTCGATATCACCGACCCGGCGATCGTCGCCGCGGCCGAACTGTCGCATCGCTACATCACGGATCGTTTCCTGCCGGACAAGGCCATCGATCTGATCGACGAAGCCGCTTCGAAGATCAAGATGGAAATCGACTCGAAGCCGGAAGAGATGGACCGGCTCGACCGTCGATTGATCCAGTTGAAGATCGAGCGCGAAGCCGTCAAGAAGGAAAAGGACGAAGCGTCGCAAAAGCGTCTGCAACTGATCGAGGAAGAAATCGAGCGGCTGGATCGCGAATATTCGGACCTCGAAGAAATCTGGACCGCGGAGAAAGCGGCGGTGCAGGGCAGCGCGCAGTTGAAGGAAGACATCGAAAAAACGCGTGCGGAAATCATCCGTTTGCAGCGTGAGGGCAAGCTGGAGAAGGTCGCCGAGTTGCAGTACGGCAAGCTGCCAGGTCTCGAAGCGCAGTTGAAGGAAGTGACTCAGGCCGAGGCGAAGGAGCAGAATAATCCGACGCGGCCGCGTTTGTTGCGCACGCAGGTGGGTGCGGAAGAAATCGCTGAAGTCGTGTCGCGTTCCACCGGTATTCCAGTGTCGCGCATGATGCAGGGCGAGCGCGAAAAGCTGCTGCAGATCGAAGAGAAACTGCACGACCGCGTGGTCGGTCAGGACGAAGCGATCACCGCGGTGGCCGATGCGATTCGCCGTTCGCGGGCGGGTCTGGCGGATCCTAACCGGCCATATGGTTCGTTCCTGTTCCTCGGGCCGACCGGTGTGGGTAAGACCGAGTTGTGCAAGGCGCTGGCGTCGTTCCTGTTCGATTCGGAAGATCATCTGATCCGTATCGACATGAGCGAATTCATGGAGAAGCATAGTGTCGCGCGTTTGATCGGCGCGCCGCCGGGCTATGTCGGCTACGAAGAAGGCGGTTACCTGACGGAAGCCGTGCGCCGCAAGCCGTACAGCGTGATCCTGCTCGACGAAATCGAGAAGGCACATCCGGACGTGTTCAACGTGCTGCTGCAAGTGCTCGACGACGGCCGTATGACCGACGGCCAGGGCCGTACCGTGGACTTCAAGAACACGGTAATCGTGATGACGTCGAACCTCGGTTCGCATGTGATCCAGGCGATGGTCGGCGAGCCGCAGGAGGCGGTCAAGGACGCGGTCTGGGAAGAAGTGAAGCTGCACTTCCGGCCCGAGTTCCTGAACCGGATCGACGACGTCGTGGTGTTCCATGCGCTCGACCGCTCGAATATCCAGTCGATCGCGCGGATTCAACTGCAGCGTCTGCATGAACGGCTTGCCAAACTCGACATGCAACTGGAGGTGTCGGACGCGGCGCTCGAGCACGTCGGCAAGGTCGGCTACGATCCGCTGTTCGGTGCACGGCCATTGAAGCGTGCGATCCAGCAGGAGATCGAGAACCCGGTCGCCAAGCTGATTCTGGCCGGCAAGTTCGGTCCGAAGGATGTGATCCCGGTCGAACTGGAAGACGGCAAGTTGGTGTTCGATCGCGTCGTGCATTAAGCGAAACGCGTTCGGCTACTCACGGGACGGCAGTGGTTGGGCCGTTCCTGCCAACGTAAAAAAGCGGCAACGAAGGTGACTTCGTTGCCGCTTTTTTTGCCTGCTTTTGCCCGCTACAGGACGGTGACGGGTGACGCTGCTTACGCGTTGCCCTTGCCGAGCAGCGCCGCCAAGCCGCCGAGCGTGCCCAGCACGGTCGTCGAATTCAATTGGCCCTCCGCGGGGACTTCGCCTTCGGGCGTCGCCGCATTGACGACGTGCGGCAGAATCTGCGACAGGAGGCCGGTGACCTGATCCGGCTGTACGCCGGCTTTGGCTGCGAGGTTGGTGACGGCGTCCGAGCCGAGCACGCTATGCAGCGCGTCCGGCGTGATCGCCTGGTTCTCACCGTTGCTGACCCACGACGACACGACGTCGCCGAGGCCCTTTTCCTTGAAGCGGTCGATCAGGCCGTTCAGGCCGCCCGGCTGGTTATTGACGAATTCCAGTGCGGCTGAAACGAGGGCTTGCTGGCCGCCACCTTCAGGCGATTTGCCAACCAGGGAACCGATAGTGTCGAGTAGGCTCATGACGGTCTCTCTTGAATGCCGACCCGTGTTTTACGAGTCAGCGGGTGAAAACGCCGCGCGGTCGCGCGGCGCCGGTGGATGGGAGGCGGACGGGAGCGGGGTGGCGCTTATGTGTGCGTCATGCGCGCATCACACGTGAGCAACTCGGCCGCCATGCTGCCGGCGCTCAACCCGGTTTACGCCCCGCCAGAGGCTGCGGTAGCCGATGCTGCCTTGCTCTTCTTCGCCTTCTTCTTCGAAGCCTTGGTGCCGGATGCGTCGGCCGGCGCGCTGGCAGCGGCCGCCGTGGCCGGCGCGGAAGCAGCCGCGGCGTCGGACGCTGTGGTCTTGCTCTTCTTCTTCGACTTCGAAGCCTTGGTGCCGGATGCCTCGGCAGGCGCAGCCGGTGCCGCTGGTGCCGTTGTTGCGGCCGCGGTCGTCGCTGCAGGAGCGGCCGCCGGCGCCGCCTTGGTGCTAGCGGTGCTGCTGGACTTCGAGGAAGCCTTGGCGCCCGTAGGCGGCGTGGACGAGCCGTTGATCGTCAGACCGGCCGCCTCGAGATTAGTTACCGATTTGGTGCCGATGCCTTTGACGCGGGTGGCGAGATCATCGGCATCTTTGAACGGGCCGTTCTTGGTGCGTTCGTCGATGATTGCTTTCGCATGCACCGGGCCGATACCCTTGACCGATTCGAGCGCCGCCTGATCGGCGGAATTCACTTCGACGGCCACCGCAAATCCGGCCGACAGCGACAAAGCCAAAGCAACGCAAAGCATCAAAAGCTTCTTCAGCATGGCAAGCACTCCATTGAGGGCAAAAAAGTTAGCCGCAAAGGGAAAACTCGGGACGACGCATCCTGTCAGCAGCGCGCTGCGCTTAAGCATAGAACAAATTGCGCGCCCTTATTTGCGACCGCCGACGATTTATACCGATCGATTCATGACAAGTAAATCAGGCTGGACAATATTTGAAGCTTTTGCCTAGCGATTAAGCCGTTGTGAGTTTATCGATCAAGGTGACCCACCATAAATAATCGCAGCGCCGACAAATGACAGCGTCTTCCACTTGACTTAGAGTGCACTCGAAGTCCTAACCTGAGTTCCGTCATGTCGAAAATGTCAAAAGCACTCACCATCGGCGAGGTCGCCGGGATGATCGGCGTCACCACCCACACGCTGCGCTACTACGAACAGGCCGGCCTGATTCGGCCGGTCGGGCGCACGCAGGCGGGGCATCGCCTGTATTCGCCGGCCGATCTCGACTGGCTGCAGTTCGTGATGCGTCTGAAGGCGACCGGCATGCCGATCGCCGGGATGCAGGCGTTCGCGGCGCTGCGGGCAGAAGGTCAATCTACGGTGGGCGAGCGTCGCGACATGCTGGTGGCGCATCGGGATGCGGTTTTGTCGCGGATCGCCGAGTTGCAGAGCAATCTCGGCACGATCATCGACAAAATCGCCTATTACGAAGACGCTGGGCGGCAACCCGCTGGGCGGCAACCCGCCGCGAGTACTCCGACACGACAGATCGACGAAACCCAATCGCTTTCGCATTCGGAAAAGGACTCACCATGGAACACGCACAAAACGATCGCTACGCCCGAGGCTGGAACAAACTGAAGGAAATCGACGGCTCGACCGGCGAGCAGGTGATCGCCGCGCTTGCGTCGATCGCGCCGGATTTCGGACGCCTGCTGATTGAATTCGGTTTCGGCGATATTTACAGCAGGCCGCAACTCGATCTGCGCGCGAGAGAGATCGCGACGATTGCATCACTGGCGACGCTCGGCTGCGCGCAACCGCAGTTGAAGGTGCATATCGAGGCGGCCTTGAACGTCGGCTGCACGCGTGAGGAGATAATCGAGGTGTTCATGCAGATGGCGCTCTACGCGGGTTTCCCGGCGGCGCTGAACGCGCTGTTCGCGGCGCGGGAGATTTTCGAGCGGCGTGATCAGGCGTTGGAGGAGGCGCAGGCGGCTTGAAATGACGGAGCGGGGCGGGCGGTTGCCGAGGACAGCCGTTTTCTTTCGGTGCTAGACGCAACTAACGGTCTGCTGCTGCCGGCCACTTCGTCAATGCGTCGGCGGCACAACCTGAAAACCCGGCTTCTAATGAGCGAGCCATCCGCCGACAGTGTTGCACGCCGATTCTTTCCGGCCCGACGAGCCAACAGCCAACAGCTCATAGCTCATAGCCCATAGCCCATAGCCGGAAAGTCCAGCAAGCCCCAGCACCAGCAAGCCCAGCAAGCCCCAGCCGTCCCGTCAAGCCGCCGAATCCACCCTGACCACCGTCTCGGCGCGCAAATACCGCTTGCTCACGCCACGCCAGTACAACAGCAAACCGATGCCGGCAATCGCGAGGCTCACCGTATTGGCTACCCAGAAGCCGCGCGCGCCGGTCAGCCATTCCGGCGTGGTGCCGGAGACATTGAAGCCGAGCACGTACCCGCCGCCGAGCCCCACGCCCCACAGCGCAACCGCATAGATAACGGTCGGCACGACTGCCACCTTGTACGCGCGCAACACGAACGCGGTGGTGATCTGCAACGCATCGAACAGGTGATAGCACACGACGATCAACACCAGTGGCATCGCCGCCGCAGCGACCTGCGCATTCGGCGTATAGCCTTCGATCACGTACGGCCGCAGCACCAGCACGATCACGCCATAACAGCAGGCGATCGCCACGGCCATCATGATGCCGTGCCGCGACAGCGTGCGCGCGGCTTCCGGGCGATGCGCACCCAGCGCCTGAGCGACCAGCGTCGACGAAGCGATCCCGATCGACAGCGGCGTCATATAGAGCACCGCGCCGATGTTGCCGGCGATCTGGTGTCCGGCGAGCGTCGTCGTACCGAAGCGCGCAATGAAGAGCGCCATGAACGTGTACGAGGTGACTTCGATCAGGTACGACAGGCCCATCGGAATGCCCAGGCGCAGCTGCGCTGCCTGCCGGCGCCAGACCGGCCAGCAGAAGTGCGCAAAGATCGCGAACGGCTTGAACACGTGGACGCGCGTCAACAGCAGCATCCCAACCACGGCCAGCCCCCAGTTGATCGCGGTGCTGGCAAGCGCGCAACCCGGCCCGCCGAGCGCCGGCACGCCGAGCCCGCCAAAGATAAACCACGTGTTGAGCGGAAACTTGAGCAGCAGCGCGCCGATCTGCAGGATCATCACGAGCCGCGGTTTGCCGACCGCATTGGTGATCGAGCTGTAGACGCGAAAGGCGAGGCCGGCCGGCAAGCCGAACGCCAGAATCTGCAGATAGGCGACCGTGCGCTCATGCAGCGCTTTGGGCACACGCGCCAGCTGCAGTACGGGCCCTGGAAAATAGAGGATCAGAAAGCCGATCACGGTCAACGCCAGCGCGAGCCACAACGCCTGGCGCACTTCTTCGCCGATCTCAATGTGCTGGCGCGCGCCGTAGAGTTGCGCGGTAATCGGTTGCAGCGCGGTCAGGATGCCGGTCAGACCGATGTAGACGGAAATATAGATCGACGAGCCGAGGCCGAGCGCGGCGAGATCGACGGCCGAATAGCGGCCGACCATCGCCGTGTCGATCACGCCGAAGGCGATGATCGCCAGTTGGCCGATCAGCACGGGCCATGCGAGCCCGGCGATTTTCCGTACGTCGGCGAACATGATCAGTTCGGCTTCTTATGCCAGCTGCGGCGTTTGACGACCGGCGGCTTCGGACGGTCGATCCGCACGTACAGGCGGAAGCGTTCGTCGCGGTCGGCCACGCGGCGGCCTTCCCACACCAGCTTCCACATGAAGTCCGACATCGCGCTCGGATCGCCGAAGTCCTGGGTGTCCTGACGCAGGATCACGTCGCAGTCCTCGTTGAACGAGAAATGCATATCGCCGAAATAGGCGAAAGTCGCGATCTGCGCGTTACCGAGGCGCACCGGTGAGATGCAGGTGTAGTCGTCCGGCAGATGGCTTGCGATCTGCTCGGCGACGTCCTTATAGGTCCGGCTGTAGTTGACGACCGGCAGCCACAGTGTCATCAGCAGCACCCACATCAGCGTCGTGCCGGCGCTCGAGAGCACCACGCTGCGCCACAGGACTTTCGGATGACGGGCCAGACGCCATTGCACCAGCACGAACCAACAGATCGTCACGGCGACCGCGCACACGAACGACAGAATCTTGAACTGCGGCGCAAAACCCGGAGCGAGACGCGCGAGGTTGCGCGCGAGTGGATGCGGGAAGCCGGTCAGCCCGGCCACGTACACCAGCCAGACGAAGCTGCCGAGGATCGTGAAGCTCAGCAGCGCGAACCAGTCGATCGCATTGATCGCGCCGCGTTTGAGCGTGGGCAGCGCGAAGGCGGCCAGCACCGCGAGCGGCGGCAGCAACAACATGTAAAGCCGGTTCGACTGATGGCTCTGCAACACGACCAGAACAAGCAGCGGCCCGATCACCGACAACGGAATCGCGACGTGCGGTGCGCGCCGCAGGCCCGACCAGCTGAACCATGCCCAGAGCGCCAGCGGCCAGGCCGGCCACGTGAAGAGCGGCAGATTCTTGAGCGCGTAGGCGGCCACCGAACCGGGCGGCCCGGCGAACGACGACAGGCTGACATGCACCCACTGGTTCAGGTACCAGACAGCGTCGTCGGGAAACGCGGCGAGTGCGGCGATCGGCCACGCGACCGACAGCACTAGCGCCACGGGCAAACCGGCCAGCAGCAGCCAGCGCGATCGCGCCTCGCGCACAATCAGCGCCATCGCCAGGGTACCGAGCAACAGCGCGCCGACCAGCACCGGGCTGCTTGCCAGGGCGACGAGGCCGAGCGCCAGGCCCCAGATCAGCGCACCCTGGATCGGCTTGTCGATCATCCGCACGAGCCCATAGACGAGCATGGCGATGCCGAAGAATTGCGCCAACTGCGGCGTGGTTTCGTGGCCGCGTTCGGCGAGGCCGAAACAGGCGAGCAGGATCAGCAGCGCGCCGTCGGCGAGGGTGCGGCCGTAGTCGCGCGGCTCCGGCTCGCCGCCGAACGCGTACTTGAAGGGCTGCACTTCGGCGCGCCGGCCGAGCAGATAAGCCGCATACCAGACGAACGCGCAGGCCGCGCAAAACAGCAGGCCCGTAAACACGCGTGAGGCATTGCTCGCGTCGACCCACGGCGCGAGCGCGCGGATCGCGCTGGCGCCCAGCCAATAACCGAGCGGGCCGTCTTCCGTCATGTACTTGCCGACCAGATTCGGCAGCAGCCAGTCATGCGCGCTGCCGTTGGCCATCGTCCACATGACGCCGAAGCCGGCTGCGTCCTCGTTCTTCCACGGATCCCGGCCGAACAGGCCGAAGAATGCGTAGACGATGCAGATGGTCAGCAGCAGCCAGCGCGGCAACGCACTGGTCGCGGAGGCAGTGAGGCGAACGACAGGTCTCATGCAGTGTGTGGATATCGGATAGGCGGTGCAGCCGGGACCGGACGGAATGTCCGGCGGGAATGGCCAATTTGGAGCATCCGGCATTGTAGTCGTGCCGTGCGATGCGCGTCACGGCCGGTAACGGCTCGCAACGTGAATGGGATGCCTGTAACACGGCGCCGCAACGGGCGACGATTCGCCGGGCGACGATTCGCATCCGGGCGTCCGGAATAGGGTGACAAAAAAGGGCAGCTTGCGCTGCCCTTTTTTGCTGCTGCTTCGTTGCGGGCCAAGGCCGGCGACGAAGCGGGTATTACTTCGCTGCTGCCTTGCCGGTAGCGCGCGTGCCGAACTTCTTGTTGAACTTCTCGACGCGGCCTGCCGTGTCCATGATCTTTTGTTGGCCGGTGTAGAACGGATGCGATTCCGACGACACTTCGATCTTGGCGAGCGGGTAGGTCTTGCCGTTGAATTCGGCGGTTTCACGCGTCTGGATGGTCGAGCGCGTTACAAACTTGAAGTCGATCGACATGTCGACGAACAGGACTTCGCGGTAATCCGGGTGAATGCCTTCTTTCATGGTCTTTCCTTTAATCTGGCGGTAGCCAACCCGCGTGCAGCCGCTATAAATGCGGACAGCATCTAGGCGCGAGCCACTTGCCTATGGTCGAAAAACGGCGATTATGCCAGAAAATCAGTCGCTTGACGACCTTTCTACGACCTTTTTGCCAGCGTTTTCTGTCGTTTTCTCCGCTGCTTCGCCAGTTCATTTCCCGTGCGCGTGCCGCGCGGTGGCCCGGCTGTGGACTCCTGCGCGGCGGGCGTCAGGCCGGAGCAAATGCCAACCCGACCCGCGCGGGATCCTGGCGGTAATACCGTGCCAGCAAGCGATATAGCTCGGGATACTCCGCCTCGAACGCCTGCGGCTGGACGAACAACGCTTCGCTGCAAACGGCAAAAAATTCCGATGGATGGTCCGCCGCGTACGGATCGATCAGCGAATCGCGCTCGAAACGTGCCCAGCGTCTATCCGGCACCGCGTCCACTTTGGCGCAGAAATGGTCGTAGGCATGGTCGAAAATATCGGCCCATGCCTGTGAATCGAGCGGTGCATGCCAGCGGCGCATGAGCGGTGGATGGCCGTCCGCCTCGCCGGTCAGCATGTCGATCTTGTGGGCGAATTCGTGAATCACGACGTTATACGCGTCCGTGCCGCCGGTCATCTGCGCGTCTTCCCACGACAGCACCACCGGGCCGCCTTCCCACGCTTCGCCGCTCGCGTCGTGCTCGACCTCGTGCACCACGCCGTCTTCATCCTCGACCGTCTTGCGGATCACGAACTCGCCCGGATAGACGATCACGCCGACCCAGCCGCGATACAGGTCGAGGCTCAGGTTTAGCACCGGCAAACACGCTTGCGCGGCAATCGCCACGGTCATGGCGTCGGTCAGCTCGAGTTCGTGCGCGGTCGAAAATTCCTTTTGCGCGATGAAAAGGCTGGTCAGCTCGCGCAGACGCATGCGATCCGGCGCCTCGAGGTGGGCGAGGAACGGCAGGCCGTCGAGCGTGGCCTGCCAGAGGGCGTCCGCGATCGCGTAGTCGCGCAGCGCGCGGTCGCGGCGGCGCGTGCCGAACCATTGGGTGAGTTTCGAGAGCATGGCCTGATGAAACCCTTAGTCGATCTGTTTTTGCCACGCGGCGAAAATGCCGCCGCATATCGCAATGCCGATCAGAAAGTAGAAGCCGTCCAGCGATGTCAGGAAGCTAGCCTGCTGCGTAACCATGCGGCTGATTTCCACGATCGCAAGCGAATGCGCCTCGGACGGCGAGCGACCTGCGGCGCTGAAGCCGCTGGTCAGCGCCGCGAGCGAATTCTGGAACAACGGATTGTACGGATTCACGAACTCCGCGAGGCGAGCCTGATGCAGCGCCTGCCGATGCTGTTCGACGATGATCACCGAGGCCGTCGCGAACGAGATTGTCAGTTGCCGCACGATGTTTTTCAGCCGGTAGCCGTGCGTGAATTCCTCAATGGCGAAGATTCTAAACGTCAGATTGGCGACCGGCAGCACGATGAACAGCAACAGCAAGCCACGCAGCAGCATTGGCACGATCAGCGCGGCTTGGCCCGCGTCCGGCGACATGCGCGTCATCCACGCCGCAGCGAACGCGGCTACCGCGAAGCCCGGCACGATGATCCACTTCTTGCGCGGCAGAAGCTTCGCGTAACGCAGGTAGACGAACAGCGCGGTCGCCGAAATCAGCGACGTCACGCCGACCAGTCGCCCGGTATTCTCGACCGGATAGCCGAGGCCGCTCTCGAGAAAGCGCGACGTCAGATAGCTGAATACGGTCGAGATGTAGTAGTAGAACATGTACAGCACGAGACCGACCTGAAACACCTTTTCGCGCAGCGCATGCAGGCGCACCAGCGGCGCCGGATGGTGCCATTGCTGGTACGCGAACCAGCCGAGCGCGACGATGCCGGCGAACGTCAGCAGAATCAGCCCAGGCGAGGCGCTGAACAGCTGGAACCGCACTTGTTGCATGACGATTTGCAGCGCGCCTTGCGCGAACGCGAAGATCAGATAAGGCCAGAAGTGCGCCGCGCCGCGCTCTTCTGGCAAGCGGTTGCCGGTGTCGGGCAGCGCGAGCAGGGCCAGAATGGCAAACAGCACACCGGCCGGCGCGGTGCAGGCGAACAGCGCACGCCAATCGAAATGCGCGACCAGTTGTCCGCCGATCAGCGGCGCAAGCGCACTGCTCAACACGATCAGCACCAGAAAAGCGCGGGTTGCCGCGGGCCGCTGCTGCGGCGTAAAGCTCATCTGAATCAGGATGCGGCAGGTGCCCATCATCGGGCCGATGAAGTAGCCCTGAAAGCCGCGTGCGAACGCGAGCTCGATTGACGACTCGCACAATGTGGCGGCGATAGCGCCAACTGAATAGAGCAGCATGCAGCCGGCCACGTAGCGCCGGTAACCGACGCGTTCGACCCACCATTGCTGTTGCAGGATGCCGAGCACGGCCGCCACCGCATAGGCGCTCGACGCCCACACCAGTTCATCTGGCGACGCGTTGATGCCGCCCGCGATGTAGGTGGTGAAAAACGAGAAGATCGAGTTGTCGAAGTAGTCGAGGCCGGTTACGACGGCCAGCACCCATGGGAAAAAATCGCCGCGCAGTTTTGCGGCGCTAAACAACGGTACGCGGGGCGAGGTCGTGCTCATGTGGGTTCGCCCGGCTTTTTCGTGCGCTTCGCGAACGGCATGCTCTCAGCTTTGGCGAGTGCGTTGCGGCGCTGCTCGAGCAGTGCGTCCGCATTCTCGCCGGCGAGGCGCCGTTCGAGATAGTCGAGGTCGGGACTCAGTTCGGCTCGCAGTTTCTGCGCTTCCTTGAGTTCGCGACGCATCGTTTCGATGCGGGCATCGAGCGCTTCGACCTGGTCTGCGATGGCGTCGCGAATCTGCTGTAACGATTCGGTGGAGTAGCGATGGCCGCCTTCGACCGGCTCGAGCGGCCGCTTGAGCATTTCGGTGATGCCGTGCAGCGAAAAGCCGAGCGAGCGCAGGCGCAGAATACGGCCGAAGCGCTTCAGGTCTTCCTCGTCGTAAAGGCGGTAGCGGCCTTCGCTGCGGGTAGGCGAGACGAGGCCGCGTTCCTCGTAGTATTTCAGCGTGCGCGGCGTGACGCCGAGGCGTTCGGCGGCATCGCGTACGGTAAGCAGAGTGGGTGAGTCCTTCGACATAAGGTAGGGCAAGCATGACGGACTGAACGCATTGTACTGCAACGTGTACGTTCACGTACATGTTGTCACGGCAGCATGCGCTTTTTCGGGCAAAACCTTACGGACGAAAAAAAGCCGCTCGTTTCTGGCGAGCGGCTTTCTTATACGGTACAGCTAGTGCGGCTGTTTCGGAGCGAGGCCTTAGCTGCCGCCGCCACGACGCATCATGTCGAAGAACTCGGAGTTGCTCTTCGTCTGGCGAATCTTGTCGAGCAGGAATTCCATCGACTCGACTTCGTCCATGTCGTGAATGAACTTGCGCAGCACCCAGATCTTTTGAAGCACTTCGGGCTTGATCAGCAGCTCTTCACGGCGCGTGCCGGACTTGTTCAGGTTGATCGACGGATAGACGCGCTTTTCAGCCAGGCGGCGTTCCAAGTGCACTTCCATATTGCCGGTGCCCTTGAACTCTTCGTAGATCACGTCGTCCATGCGGCTGCCGGTTTCGATCAGCGCCGTGCCGATGATGGTCAGCGAGCCGCCTTCCTCGATATTGCGCGCAGCACCAAAGAAGCGCTTCGGGCGTTGCAGCGCATTCGCGTCGACACCACCCGTCAGCACCTTGCCCGAGGCCGGCACAACGGTGTTGTACGCACGCGCGAGACGCGTGATCGAGTCGAGCAGAATCACCACGTCGTTCTTCATTTCGACGAGGCGCTTGGCTTTTTCGATCACCATTTCGGCGACTTGCACGTGACGCGCAGCCGGTTCGTCGAACGTGGAGGCGATCACTTCGCCGGCCACCGAACGCTGCATTTCGGTCACTTCTTCCGGGCGTTCGTCGATCAGCAGCACGAACAGCACGACATCCGGGTGGTTTTGCTTAATGGCGTGCGCGATGTGCTGCAGCATCACGGTCTTACCGGACTTCGGCGATGCAACCAGCAGACCGCGCTGGCCCTTACCGATCGGCGCGATCATGTCGATGATGCGGCCGGTGACGTTTTCTTCGCCACGCATTTCACGTTCGAGCAACAGCACCTTGTTCGGGTGCAGCGGCGTCAGGTTTTCGAACATGATCTTGTGCTTCGAGGCTTCCGGCGGCTGGCCGTTGACCTTGTCCACCTTGACCAGCGCGAAATAGCGTTCACCGTCTTTCGGCGTACGCACTTCGCCTTCGATCGTGTCGCCCGTGTGCAGGTTGAAGCGGCGGATTTGCGACGGGCTGATGTAAATATCGTCCGTGCTGGCCAGATACGAGGTTTCCGGCGAACGCAGGAAGCCGAAGCCGTCCGGCAGCACTTCGAGCGTGCCGTCGCCGAAGATCGTGTCGCCCGCTTTGGCTCGTTTTTTTAGAATGGCAAACATCAATTCCTGCTTGCGCAGGCGGTTTGCACTTTCGATCTCGAGGCCATTGGCCATCTCGATCAATTCGGACACGTGCTGAGTCTTAAGCTCGGATAAATGCATACGGAGAACCCGCAGGAGAAGGTGCGACGAAATGAAATCTGGGAGGAGGGTGAGCGGAACCGCTCAAGGACTTACACGTCTTTTCGACGTTTTGCGGATTCTAGCATAGCACAGGCCAATTTCCGCCAGTGCGACGGCATGGCATCTTTCTTATGAGGCGTGTTGTCGCTGGACAACACGCCTAAGACAGCGCACCTAAATGTCTCAAGAGACTTGAGGCGCCGATGCGACGACCGCTTTACAGGTTGCCGTCGAGGAACGCGGTGAGTTGCGACTTCGACAATGCGCCGACCTTCTGCGCGGCGACAGCGCCGTTCTTGAAGAGGATCAGCGTGGGGATGCCGCGTACGCCGAACTTGACCGGCGTCGATTGATGTTCGTCGACGTTGATCTTGGCGATTTGTAGGCGATCGGCGTAATCCTTGGCGACTTCGTCGAGGATCGGCGCGATCATCTTGCACGGACCGCACCATTCAGCCCAGAAATCGAGCAGCACGGGTTTATCGGATTTCACGACGTCCTGTTCGAACGATGCGTCGCTAATATGCTTGATTGATTCGCTCATTGTATGAATACCTCTATCGGTTCGAGGCCCGCCTGAATTGCTCGCCACGATACGTCAAAATCTAGGGAAACTTCCGTTCGCTTTGCCGCAATCGGAGTCTTGCCAGCGCACACCTGAAAAAGTCGAAAGACCATGTCCGGAATGCGCGGAAAGCTCGCGTTTGCGGGTCATCCGTATGGCAGTTTAGCTTAATTCGCTATGCGTTGCCGGTGGTGATAGTACTCATCAAGGGCAGTGGGGCCAATGGCTGCCGGTGAAGCGCCACCACGTTTTAACAACCGCGACGCAGCTTATCTGGTGGCGGGCGGCGCAAACGCAAGTGCCCCGGACGCGTACTTCCAGCGCGCTGCCTATATGGTGCCAAGCTCCTGATTCGGCGCGTCGATGTCGGTTTGGTCGTATTAAGAGTCGCGCGACGGCCCAAGCGGTGATAGAATGTTTCGTGACGGGCCTCCTCGCATGGAGGGATGGTCAACCTGGTCAGGTCGGGAACGAAGCAGCCACAGCCGTTTTCCACCAGTGCCGAGGGTCAGGCTCGTCACCTTCCTTTTCCTTGTTTTACTCTGCCGTACTTCCCATCTCCTGTTTTTCCCCAAGCGCTGTCACGTAGGCACTGCGTTGACGTTTCTCGCGCGCATCATCTATTTTTTTCTATCGGTCCCTGAGCCAGTTTCAATGAAGCGGCAACCCGCGTTCGCGCGCCGTCTCGATTCGGTTTTGCGCGCCATCGTTACTGATACAATTTCCGGATGACCTATCAAGTTCTCGCACGCAAATGGCGGCCGAAGGATTTCGCTTCGCTCGTCGGACAGGAGCACGTGGTGCGCGCGCTCACGCACGCGCTCGACGGCGGCCGTCTGCATCATGCCTATCTGTTTACCGGCACCCGCGGCGTCGGTAAAACCACGCTGTCGCGCATCTTCGCCAAGGCCCTGAATTGCGAAACCGGCGTGACCTCCACGCCGTGCGGCGTATGCCGCGCGTGCCGCGAGATCGATGAAGGCCGCTTTGTCGATTATGTCGAGATGGACGCGGCGAGTAACCGCGGTGTCGATGAAATGGCGGCGCTGCTGGAGCGCGCAGTTTACGCGCCGGTCGACGCGCGCTTCAAGGTCTACATGATCGACGAAGTGCACATGCTGACCAACCACGCTTTCAACGCGATGTTGAAGACGCTGGAAGAGCCGCCTTCGCACGTCAAATTCATTCTTGCTACCACCGATCCGCAGAAGATTCCGGTCACGGTGCTGTCGCGCTGTCTGCAGTTCAATCTGAAGCAGATGCCGGCCGGGCACATCGTGTCGCATCTCGAGCATATTCTCGGTGAAGAGAAGGTGCCGTACGACGCCCAGGCATTGCGTCTGCTCGCGCGCGCGGCCGACGGCTCGATGCGCGACGCGCTTTCGCTGACCGATCAGGCGATCGCCTATTCGGCCAATCAGGTGAATGAAGAAGCGGTGCGCGGCATGCTCGGCGCGCTCGATCAAAGCTATCTGATTCGCCTGCTCGACGCGCTTGCCGATGGTGACGGCGCCGCCGTGCTCGCTGTCGCGGACGAGATGGCGTTGCGCAGCCTGTCGTTTTCGACGGCGTTGCAGGATCTGGCGAGCTTGTTGCACCGAGTCGCGTGGGCGCAGTTCGCGCCGTCGTCGGTGTTGGAAGAGTGGCCGGAAGCGGCTGATCTGCGTCGCTTTGCCGACGCGTTGAGCGCCGAGCACGTGCAGTTGTTCTATCAGATTGCAACCATCGGCCGAAGCGAACTGGGTCTCGCACCTGACGAATACGCTGGTTTTACGATGACGCTGCTGCGCATGCTGGCTTTCGAGCCGGCGCCCATCGGCGGTGGCGGCGGTGCGGCAGCGGCGCGTCCGGCAGGACCGGCGGGGGCGGGTGGCGCGAGGCGCGCCGGCGCGCCGGCGGTCGCCGCGCAACAGGCCGTGGCGCCGTCGCGTGCGGTTGACGCAGCCGCCGCCGTGCCGGTGCGCTCGGCAAATCCAGTGGCAGAAGCGAAGCCCACGAGGCCGGGTTTGCAGCACTTGGCGTCCGCGGGGTCTGCTGAAAATGCTCACACGCCGAAGCCAACTATGGGTGAAGCGGCCATCGTTTCCACGTCCGCAGCTGCATCGGCATCGACCTCTGGCGAAGCGAACGTGGCGCCTGCGCCCACGGCGGCCGACGTCACTGACGTACCGGCTTTAGCGCCGTGGCAGGAAGAGACGTCCATCGAACCGATTCTGAGCGATCCGGTGCCAGCGGCTACGGACACGAACGCGCTCCGTGCGGCCCCGACGCCCGAAGCGACGCCTCCGGCGCCGGCGACCGAAGCGGCCGAAGCAACGAAAGTTGCGGCAGCGCCGGCCTTGGCACCGTGGGACGATGCGCCCACCGAGCCAGCCCCGAACGAATCACCCGCTGCGGCCGCTTCTCAGGAATCGGCGCCCGCGTCTTCGCCCACTGCTGCGGCCACAGCCGCGTTTGCACGGGCAGAAGAGGCCGCGCCCGCGACGGCATCGCAAGAGCCGCCACCCGCAGCTGACATCCCGCCGCGTCGTGCAGGCGGCGCGAGCGACGCGCTCAATGTATTGCGCAGCGCCGGCCTGAAAGTGTCGTCGGATCGTGGCCGTGCCACGTCGGCAGCCGCCGCCAGGCCCGCGGTAGCCCCGGCCGCCCCGAAGCCCGCCGCACCGCGCGTTGTCGTCAATGTGCCGACGCCAGGGGCCCCGCGCCGTGCGCCGCAACAGGACGCCGCACCGGCCGCGCGTGCGCCGTCGCCGCAGGGCCAGGAGCAGAACGGCTCGTCGAGCGCACCGTGGGACGACATGCCGCCCGATGAATACATGCCGCTCACGGCAGCTGACGAGGGCTATTACGGCCTGCCGGACGACAACTACATGCCGGTGTTCGACAGTGGGCCCGACGACGTCCGCGTGAACGCCGCGCCTGCGTCGACATCCGCGCCGGCGGTCGACAAGCAACCGTTGCCGCCCGCGGTGCCGCTCGATCCGCTGGGTTTTCAGGGTGACTGGCCCGCGCTCGCCGTCGACCTGCCGCTCAAGGGCATTTCGTATCAACTCGCGTTCAACAGTGAACTGATGGCACTCGAAGGCAGTACGCTCAAACTGAGCGTGCCGGTGCCCCAGTACGCGGAAGCTTCGCAGGTCGCTAAACTGAAAGCCGCGCTCGCTGACAAGCTCGGCCAGAACGTCGACGTATTGGTCGAAGTCGGCCCGGCGCGCCGCACGGCAGCCGCGCACGACGCCGCCATGCGTGCCCAGCGCCAGCAGGAAGCGGAGCGCGAAATCGGCGCCGATCCGTTCGTGCAGTCGCTAATCCGCGAGTTCGGTGCGAGCATCGTGCCCGGCTCGATTCGCCCGATTACGCAGGATGCCGGCCCGAACGGTGCGCCGTCCATCCACTGATTCGCCGCGCCCTGTGGCGCACCCGATTTCCGGATTTCACGCTATCAAGAAGGAGCATGTCCATGATGAAAGGCCAACTCGCCGGGCTGATGAAGCAGGCCCAGCAGATGCAGGAAAACATGAAGAAGATGCAGGAGCAGCTTGCATTGATCGAAGTCGAAGGGCAGTCGGGCGCCGGTCTCGTCAAGGTGACGATGACCTGCAAGAACGACGTGCGCCGCGTGTCGATCGATCCGAGTCTGCTCGCCGACGACAAGGACATGCTGGAAGACCTGGTCGCCGCTGCGTTCAACGACGCCGTGCGCAAGGCAGAAGCCACCGCTCAGGAAAAGATGGGCGGTATGACTTCGGGTCTGCCGCTGCCGCCGGGCTTCAAGCTGCCGTTCTGAGCGACGTCGCTGCAAGAAGGGACTCACGCCGCTGCTTTGACCGCGGCGTGAGTTGAATACGCGAGCCGGGCTCGTTTCAATGCCGGTCCGGCTCGTGCAAGTTCGCGCCAGTGCGCTTCAGTTCGTTCATCAGGCGCACTTGCCCGATCCGCTGTCTAGCTGATAGAAGCAGAAGCGCTGTCTGGCTGATAGAAGCAACCGCATCGCCACCCGCGTACCGGACCATCCCAGGCAACACCCACTTCGACACCGCCGATCCGCATGAAACAACCTTCCGCCTTGTCGGCGCTCGTCGAAGCGCTGCGCGTGCTGCCCGGTGTCGGGCCTAAATCCGCGCAACGCATGGCGTACCACCTGATGCAGCACGATCGCGACGGCGCCGAAAAACTCGGCCGCTCGTTGCTGTTCGCGACTGAACATCTGCAGCACTGCGAGAAGTGCAACACCTTTACCGAAGCGCAGATCTGCGAGGTCTGCCTCGATGAGGAGCGCGATCCGGCGTTGTTGTGCGTCGTCGAGACGCCCGCCGACCAGATCATGCTCGAACAGACGATGACTTATCGCGGCCTCTATTTCGTGCTGATGGGGCGGCTCAGTCCGCTCGACGGCATTGGCCCGAAGGAGATCCATTTCGACCGGCTGGTCAAGCGCGCGTCGGATGGCATCGTCAAGGAAGTCGTGCTCGCAACCAATTTCACCAATGAAGGCGAGGCCACCGCGCATTACCTCGGGCAGACGCTCAAGGCGCGCGGTCTTGCCGTGACGCGTCTCGCGCGCGGCGTGCCGGTGGGCGGCGAACTCGAGTATGTCGACGCCGGCACCATTGCCCGTGCGATGCTCGACCGGCGCTCGATGTAGCGCGACGTAGCGCAACGCCGCGGCGTCACCACGTCACTGCGTCCGCAACGCTCGAGCGAGGCGCGTGGGCAAGAACAGCAACACAGAGGAGACACATGAGCGCCACCCCAGACCCTAGCGCCACCGGCACACCTAAAGGCCCGCTTGCCGGCGTCAAGGTGCTCGAGCTCGGCACGCTGATCGCCGGCCCGTTCGCCGCTCGCTTTCTCGGCGAGTTCGGCGCCGACGTCATCAAGATCGAAGATCCCAAAGGCGGCGATCCGCTGCGCAAATGGCGCAAGCTTTATCCGGAAGTCGGTGGCACGTCGCTATGGTGGGCCGTTCAGGCGCGTAACAAGAAATCCGTCACGATCAATCTGAAAGCCGAAGAGGGCAAGGAGATCGTGCGGCGTCTGGCGAAAGAAGCCGACATCGTCGTCGAAAATTTCCGGCCGGGTTTGCTGGAGAAGCTCGGGCTCGGTTATGACGTCTTGTCGGCGGAGAACCCTGGGCTCGTGATGGTGCGTCTGTCCGGCTACGGCCAGACCGGGCCGTATCGCGACCGGCCTGGATTCGGCGCGATCGCCGAGTCGATGGGCGGTTTGCGCCACATCACCGGCTATCCGGATTTGCCGCCGCCGCGCATCGGCATTTCGATCGGCGATTCGATTGCCGCGCTGCACGGCGTGATCGGCGCCTTGATGGCGCTGCATCACAAGCAGGTGAACGGCGGCAAAGGGCAGGTCGTCGACGTCGCGCTGTACGAGGCAGTCTTCAACATGATGGAGAGCGTGGTGCCGGAGTACGGCGTGTACGGCATGGTGCGCGAGCGCACCGGCGCGTCGCTGCCGGGCATCGTGCCGTCGAACACCTATCCTTGCCGCGACGGCAGCATCGTCATCGGTGGCAATAGCGACCCGATCTTCAAGCGCCTGATGATCGCTATCGAACGCGAAGACCTGGCGAACGATCCAGCCTTGGCGCACAACGACGGCCGCGTGCCGCGCACCCAGGAAATCGACGGCGCGATCGCCGCGTGGCTCGCCACGCGCACCATCGACGAAGCGCTCGCCGTGCTGAACGCCGCCGACGTGCCGGTCGGCCGTATTTACAGCGTCGCGGACATGTTCACCGATCCGCAATTCATGGCGCGCCAGATGATCCAGCGCTTCAAATGGCAGGACGGTCAGGAAATCACGCTGCCGTCGGTGACACCGAAGCTCTCGGAAACCCCCGGCGAAACGCGCTGGTTAGGCCCGGAACTGGGTGAACATACCGATGAAGTCCTGCAATCGCTAGGTTATGATTCTGACCACATTGCAAGGTTGCATGCGCAACAGATTGTGTGAGTGAGCGCGCGGCAAAAAGATAACAAAAGTTTGGAGACGACAGACCATGCAACGCAGAACCTTCCTCGCCGGTACCGCCGCCCTCGCGGGCGCCACGTTCGCTGCCACGCCGTTCGCTTTCGCGCAGGGCAAACCTGAAACCACCAAGGTGGCGATCGCCGTCGGCGGCAAGAATCTGTTCTATTACTTGCCGCTCACGATTGCCGAGCGCCGCAATTACTTCAAGGACGAAGGGCTTGACGTCGAAATCTCGGATTTCGCCGGCGGCTCGCAAGCGCTGAAGGCTGCGGTCGGTGGCAGCGCGGATGTGGTCTCCGGCGCGTTCGAGCACACCTTGTTGTTGCAGGCGCAAAAGCAGTCGTTTCGCGAATTCGTGCTGCAAGGGCGCGCGCCGCAGATCGTACTCGCGGTGTCGAAGAAGGCGATGCCGAACTACAAGTCGATCGCCGATCTGAAGGGCAAGAAAATCGGTGTGACCGCGCCGGGTTCGTCGACCTCGATCATGGCGAGTTTCGTGCTGGCGAAAGCCGGGCTGACCGCGAAAGACGTCGCGTTCATCGGCGTGGGTGCAGGGGCGGGGGCGATCGCGGCGCTGCAGTCGGGCCAGATCGACGCCATCGCCAATCTCGACCCGGTGATGACCAAGCTCGAACGCACCGGCGAGATTCGCGTCGTATCGGACACGCGCACGCTTGCCGACACGCGCAGCGTGTTTGGCGGCGACATGCCGGCGGGCTGCCTGTACGCGTCGCAGAGCTTCATCACGAAGAATCCGAACACCACCCAGGCGCTGACCAATGCGATGGTGCGCGCACTCAAGTGGTTGCAAACGGCGACCGGTAGCGAGCTGATCAACACGGTGCCGGAGGGCTATCTGCTCGGCGACCGCGCGGTGTATCTGGACGCATGGCAGCACGTGAAGGAGGCGATGTCACCGGATGGCCTGATGCCCGCCGATGGCCCGGCTACGTCGCTGAAGACCTTGCAGGCATTCGACCCGAACGTGCAGGGCAAGCCGATCGATTTGTCGAAAACCTGGACCAACGACTTCGTCAAGAAAGCACTGGCGACGGTCAAGGCCTGAGCATCGTCAATGTGGAGCCGGGGGGAGCGCGTGCCGCGTTTGCCTCGACTACTGCCGTCATGACGACATGACAAACCGAAACCGAACCCGATTTTCGAAGCGAGTCGAACGATGACCGTTGCCGCCTTGGCGCTCGACAACATCACCTGCACGTTCGCCGCGCGGGACAACCGCGCGCAGCGCTATACGGCGGTTAAGGACACAACCTTGCGCATCGCGCCGGGCGAATTTGTCTCGGTGGTCGGCCCGACCGGTTGCGGCAAATCCACTTTGCTGAACGTCGGCGCGGGTTTGCTGGGGCCGTCGTCGGGCACGGTCAGTGTGTTCGGCGAGCCGCTCAAGGGGATTAACCGGCGCGCCGGCTACATGTTCCAGGCCGACGCACTGATGCCGTGGCGCTCGGCCATCGACAACGTGATGGCCGGCCTTGCATTCCGCGGCGTGCCACCGGCCGAAGCGCGCAGCAAAGCTGACGAGTGGTTAAAGCGCGTGGGCCTCGGCGGTTTCGGCGACCGCTATCCGCATCAATTGTCGGGCGGCATGCGTAAGCGCGTCGCGATGGCGCAGACGTTGATCCTCGATCCGGACATCATCCTGATGGACGAGCCGTTTTCCGCGCTCGATATCCAGACGCGTCAGCTGATGGAAAACGAGTTGCTCGACCTGTGGGCGGCCAAGCGCAAAGCGGTGCTGTTTATCACCCACGATCTCGACGAAGCGATCTCGATGTCCGACCGCGTGGTGGTGCTGTCAGCGGGGCCGGGCACGCATCCGATCGGCGAATTCACGATCGATCTACCGCGTCCGCGCGACGTCGCCGAGATTCGCGCGCATCCGCGTTTCGTCGAGTTGCATGCGCAGATCTGGAGCGTGCTGCGCGATGAGGTGCTCAAGGGCTACCAGCAGCAACTCACGGCCGTTTAAGCGCGGCTCGCGGCTTGGGGTACTAAGCGCGGCTCACGGACGGGCGCGTAGTCCGTAGTCGAGTGACACCTTTGTGTCTCGTTGTGGCGCTCGCTAGTTTTGTTCAGTAGTTGCGTCGATCAATCGTCTAAGGCAAATCGAGTCATGTGGAAGACGTTGCGCCCGAACCGGGCGAACCTGGTGATCTGGCAGTGGCTGCTGCTCGTGCTGTGCTTTGTGCTCTGGTACGTGCTGACGAGCCCGACGCTGCTGCCGCCGTTCTATTTCGACGACCCGAACAAGGCCGCGTTCTTCTTCGGCGAGCCGCAGAAGGTGCTTCTGCGCATCTGGGAGTGGTTCACGGGCGGCGAAATCTATCTGCACCTGTGGATCACACTGGTCGAAACGGTGCTCGCTTTCGTGCTCGGCACCGCGCTCGGGCTCGGCGTAGGTCTGTGGCTCGCCCTGTCGCCCCTCGCAAGCGCGCTATTCGACCCGTATATCAAGGCTGCCAACTCGATGCCGCGCGTGATTCTCGCGCCGATCTTCGGCGTGTGGTTTGGCCTCGGCATCTGGTCGAAGGTGGCGCTAGGCGTCACGCTAGTGTTCTTTATCGTGTTCTTCAACGTCTACCAGGGTGTGAAGGAGGTGAGCCCGGTTGTGCTCGCCAACGCGCGCATGCTCGGCGCAAACCGCAAGCAGTTGCTGCGTTTTGTCTATCTGCCGAGCGCGATGAGCTGGGTGTTTTCGAGCCTGCATACGGCGGTGGGCCTGGCGTTCGTCGGCTCGGTGGTGGGGGAATATCTCGGCTCGGCGCGCGGCGTCGGCTATCTGATTCTGCAAGCCGAGGGCACCTTCGATATCAATACTGTGTTCGCCGGGATTCTGGTGCTGACGGCGTTCGCGCTGATTCTCGATGCCGTTGTCGGGCTTGGCGAGCGGCGGCTGATGAAGTGGCAGCCAAAGTCGGGCGAAACGGAAAAGCTGTAGTCAAAAAACGGCGTGCGGTTTTCAAACCGCACGCCGCTTGCTTTCCAGCTTTTCCCGTACGAAGGAGCGGCTGCGTCAGCGCACTGCGCCTAAGGCGTAATCACCACCTTCCCGATCACCCGGCGCTCCGCCATATCGCGCAACGCGCGGCCGGTGTCGTCGAGCGAATAACGTTGCGACACATAGGGCTTGAGCTTGCCTTCGCCGATCCAGCCGGTCATCTGCTGGAAGGCGGCGTGGTTGTGTTGTGGCTCGCGTTTTGCAAAGTCACCCCAGAACACGCCGACCAGACTTGCGCCTTTGAGCAGCGTGAGGTTGAGTGGCAATTTCGGGATCTCGCCGTTTGCAAAACCGACCACCAGATAGCGCCCGCGCCAGCCGATGCTGCGAAACGCCGGTTCCGCATACACACCGCCGACCGGATCGTAGATCACGTCCGGACCCTTGCCGTCGGTCAGCGCCTTGATGCGCTCGCGCAGGTCTTCGGTGCTGTAGTTGATGGTGGCGTCCGCGCCGTGCTTCACACAGGTGGCGAGCTTCTCGTCGCTCGACGCCGCCGCGATCACCCGCGCGCCGAGCGCCTTGCCGATCTCAACCGCGGCGAGCCCGACGCCGCCTGCCGCGCCCAACACCAGCATCGTCTCACCGGCCTGCAACTGGCCGCGATCGACCATCGCATGATGCGAAGTGCCGTAGGCGAGTGTGAACGCGGCGGCCAGCTCGAATTCGACGCCATCCGCCAGCGGCACGCACGCCGAGACCGGCGCCAGCGCCTGCTCGGCAAATCCACCCGAGCCGGTGAACGCCACCACTCGCGCGCCCACTTTGAACTGCGTCACACCGGCGCCGACCGCGCGCACGACGCCCGCGACTTCCGAGCCGGGCGTAAAGGGCAGGGGTGGTTTGAACTGGTATTTGTTCTCGATGATCAACACATCGGGAAAGTTGACGGCCGCCGCTTTGACGTCGATCACGACGTGGCCGGGCGGCGGCTCGAGGTCCGGCAGATTTTCGACGACCAGGCTCTCCGGCGGCCCATATTGATTGCAGCGAATCGCGCGCATCGTGTCTCCATATCGATCAAGGTCCCCCGAGAGGACTTCCTTCGGGGCATCGCAACTATTCTGAGTGTAAAACAATCCGCACGACCGTGCGTTTTTATTGCTCAAAGCCGGGTGCTCGCGCGGTCGGCGCGCGTCGGCGCGGGGCCCGACGTGTGCGCTTTGCATGTGATGCGCGCACCGCCTGCCGTGTCGTTCGCGTGCCTTCTTTCCTCGGTTACAATCGCCGCATGCGAATCCTACTCAGCAATGACGACGGCTATCTGGCGCCCGGCCTTGCCGCGCTTTACGAAGCGCTCAAGCCGATCGCGGACGTCACCGTGATGGCCCCGGAGCAGAACTGCAGCGGCGCCTCCAATTCCTTGACGCTGTCGCGTCCGCTTTCGGTGCTGCGCTCGGCGAACGGTTTCTACTACGTCAACGGCACGCCAACCGATTCGGTGCACATCGCGCTGACCGGCATGCTGGACCACACGCCGGACCTCGTCGTGTCAGGCATCAACAACGGCCAGAACATGGGCGAGGACACGCTCTATTCGGGCACCGTCGCCGCCGCCACCGAGGGCATCATGTTCGGTGTGCCGGCCATCGCTTTCTCGCTGGTCGACAAAGACTGGGTGCATCTCGAAGATGCTGCGCGCGTGGCCGCGGAGATCGTCGCGCACTACCTCGAGCAACCGTTGCCGGGACATCCGCTCCTGAACGTCAATATCCCGAACCTGCCGTATGAGCAACTCGGCGGCTGGCATATCACGCGTCTGGGCAAGCGGCATCCGTCGCAGCCGGTGATCCGCCAGACCAACCCGCGCGGCGAACCGATCTATTGGATCGGCCCATCGGGCAGCGCGCGCGATGCGAGCGAAGGCACCGATTTCCATGCTGTCGCCAACGGCCAGGTGTCGATCACGCCATTGCAGCTCGACCTGACCCACACGCAAATGCTGCCCGCAGCGCGCGACTGGGCGCGCGCCGGCAGCGGCGCTTCATGACCAGCGAGCGCGCAAAGCGCTTTCCGCTCGGCCTCGAGGACCTGGTGCGCGAACCGCGCCGGACTGAAGGTCGTCCGGGCGAAGTGCGCGCGGCGGCAATCGCCGCGACCGCGGCGCTGAACGCACGCCAGCAACCGGCGAAGAACTCGCCGCCCGGTTCCGCGGGGAAGACCCAGGCGAAGCCGCCGGCGAGGGCACAGACCCAACCGCAGGCGACGTCGCAAGCAAAGCCGCACGTAAAGCCGCAAGCAAAGCCGCAAGCAAAGCCGCAAGCGAAGGGGCCGGTGAGCTCACCGAGCAATGCCCAGGCCAAACCGCAAGCCAAACCACACGCAACAGCCATCGCGCAAGGTGCGGCTGCGCGCGTCGCGGCAAAACTGGCACCGGTGAACAAGGCCGCCGCCAAACTCAACGAGCGACCCGCCGTGCCGAATGTCGCGTTGAACGGCGCTTTGGCGCTGACTTCGGAACGGGTTCGCGAACGGATGGTCGAACGCCTGCGTGCGAACGGTGTGACCGATCAGCGCGTGTTGAACGCGATGTCGGTGGTGCCGCGCCACATGTTCGTCGATCCGGGCCTCGCGGCCCAGGCCTATGAAGATGCCGCGCTGCCGATCGGCCATCATCAGACGATTTCCAAGCCCTCTGTGGTCGCGCGGATGATCGAACTGGCGGCTGCCGGCCGCGCGTTGAACAACGTGCTCGAAATCGGCACAGGTTGCGGCTATCAGGCAGCGGTACTGAGCCAGGTCGCGCGGGACGTTTATTCGATCGAACGCATCAAGCCGCTGTCCGAACGCGCGAAGACAAACTTGCGTCCGCTGCGCATTCCGAACATCCGGCTGCACTACGGCGATGGCCGCCTGGGGTTGCCGTCGGCGGCGCCGTTCGATGCGATCGTGATCGCTGCGGCCGGGCTCGACGTACCGCAAGCATTACTTGAACAACTCGCGATCGGCGGCCGTCTGGTCGCGCCGGTCGGCTCGCAGGAAGGCCAGAACCAGGTGCTGACTCTGGTCGAGCGCCTCGGACCCGCGCAGTGGCGCGAGTCGCGGCTTGATCGCGTTTTCTTTGTACCCTTAAAATCCGGAGTGATTTGACACCGATGAGTATGTTGCGCGCGATGCAAAGAACCAGACTGAATATCCCCATGACCGTAACCCAGCGTAGCGTGTGCGTGCTCGCCTTGTCCCTGTTGATGTCGGCCTGTGCGACCCGCCTCGATCAGGCACCCGTCGTCGACCGCTCCGGCAGCGGTGCGCTCGGCACGCAAGCCGCGCAGCAGCCGGCCGTGCCGCTCGGACCGCCGCCGCCTGGCTACTATCGCGTGAAGCCGGGCGATACGCTGTACCGGATCGCGTTGGAGAACGGCCAGAACTACCGCGATATTTCGACGTGGAACAATCTCACCAACCCGAATCAGATTGAAGTCGACCAGTTGCTGCGCGTCGTGCCGCCGGGTGCGAACACCGCCGCGCTGACGCCGGGCGTGTCGACGGCGCCGATCGGCAGCGGTGGCACGGTGCAGAGCGCGCCGCTTGGCAGCACGCCGCCGTCGGCTGGCGCCGCAGGCGTCGCAGCGCCGCCGATCTATGGCTCGGGTGCGAGCAACGCTTCGCTGACGCCACCGGCGAACCCGGGTGCCGCGAACGACTCGGGCGCCGGCGCATCCGGCAACGTCGCGTTTGCATGGCCTGTGCGGGGGCCGATGCTCGGCACGTTCAACGATTCGACCAACAAGGGCATCAATATCGGTGGTGCGGCTGGCGATCCGGTCAAGGCTTCGGCGGATGGTCGCGTAGTTTATGCAGGAAATGGGCTGCGTGGTTACGGCAATCTCATTATCATCAAGCATGATGCAACTTATCTCACGGCGTATGCACACAACCGCGCTTTGATGGTAAAAGAAGGGGATGCGGTGACCAAAGGGCAGAAGATCGCTGAGATGGGCAATAGCGATTCCGACCGCGTGATGTTGCATTTCGAAGTTCGCCGGCAGGGTAAACCTGTCGACCCACTGAAGTATTTGCCGCCGCAATAAGCGATACGACCATGCCGAAATCGAAGCGCCGCCTGCCGCAAGCCGAGTCTGAGACGATTAGCCGTGTCACGTCCGCTTCGGTGGAGGACGGCGGCGCTTCGGAAGCGGAAGAAGAGATCGTAGAGGAGCGCGATCTCGACGAACGCCAGGGCGGCGCGGAAGAAGCCGGCGAGGCCCGCGAAGGCGCGAGCGAAGCCGCGCCCGACGTGGACGATTTCCGCGCCCTGCTGCAAGCCGAGCTGACGGCCGACACGATTCAGCACTATCTGAACCGCATCAGCGTCAAGCCGCTTCTGACTGTCGAAGAAGAGCAGAAGTATTCGCGTCTGGCGAAGGCGGGCGAGTTCGACGCGCGGCAAGTGATGATCGAGCGTAATTTGCGGCTCGTCGTCAGCATCGCGAAGGGTTACCTGAACCGCGGCGTGCCTCTGCTCGATCTGATCGAAGAGGGCAACCTCGGTCTGATGCACGCCATCGAGAAATTCGATCCCACGCGCGGCTTTCGTTTCTCGACGTATGCCACCTGGTGGATTCGCCAGAGCATCGAGCGCGCGATCATGAACCAGGCGCGCACGGTGCGTTTGCCGGTGCACGTGATCCGTGAGCTCAACCAGGTGCTGCGCGCGAAGCGCCATCTGGAAAAGAATTCAATGAATTCCGGCGAAGCAGCCGAGCGCCGCGACGCCAGCATCGACGACATTGCCTATCTGACCGGCAAGACCACCGACGAAGTCACCGACATTCTCGCGCTGAACGAACACACCGCATCGCTCGACGCGCCGCTCGATCTCGACCCGGCGAGCAGCCTGCTCGATCTGCTGTCCGACGACCAAAGCCAGTCGCCGGACGCCGAAGTGCAGCATCGCGAGCTGGAAACGCTTACGCGTGCGTGGCTCGCGCGCCTGTCGGACAAGCATCGTCATGTGATCGAGCGCCGCTTCGGGCTGAACCACATCGAGCCCGCCACGCTCGAAGAGCTGGCCGACGAAATGGGCCTCACGCGCGAGCGTGTGCGCCAGATCCAACAGGAAGCGCTGGTGCGGTTGAAGCGCTTCTTTGCCTCCAACGGTGTTCGGAAGGACGCCGTTCTATAACCTGATGACACCGATTCTTGTTTTCGACATCGAGACGATTCCCGATGTCGCCGGCATTCGCCGCCTCGAAGATTTGCCCGCCACGCTGAGCGACGCCGAAGTCGCCGAGCACGCTTTTGCGGCGCGCCGCGAAAAGACCGGCAGCGATTTCCTGCCGCACCACCTGCAACGGATCGCGGCGATTTCCTGTGTGTTCCGCGACAACAACGGTTTCCGTGTGCGCTCGCTCGGCACGCTCGAAGACGGCGAGGCGGCGCTCGTGCAGTCGTTTTACCGCGTGATCGAAAAGTACACGCCGCAGCTCGTGTCGTGGAACGGCGGCGGGTTCGACCTGCCGGTGCTGAACTACCGTGCGCTGGTCAACGGCATCCCGGCGTCCCGTTTCTGGGACCTCGGCGAGGACGACCGCGAGTTCAAGTGGAACAACTACATCAGCCGCTATCACGCGCGTCACACCGATCTGATGGACGTGCTGGCGATGTATCAGGCGCGCGCCAACGCGCCGCTCGACGCGCTCGCGAAGATGTGCGGCTTCCCCGGCAAGATGGGCATGGACGGCAGCCAAGTGTGGCACGCATACCAGGAAGGGCGCATCGAGGAAATCCGCAATTATTGCGAGACCGACGTCGTCAATACGTACCTGCTGTATTGCCGCTTCCAGCTGATCCGCGGCGCGTTTTCGGCCGGCGAGTATGCTGACGAGATCAACCTGGTCAAGAATGCCTTAGCGCTCGAAGCGGCGCCACAATGGGCTGAGTATCTGGCTGCATTCGATCAATAGACCGCACTATGCCGATAGCGAAGCAGTTCGCAGCACGCGAATCGGCCATGGCGCGAGTAGGCAGGCGCTAGCCGCCGCAGCCGCGCTAAATCGTTGGCAACGGCGGCGCTTCGTCTACAATCTCGCCTTCCCCCAAGTTTGTCAGGAAGTCGCAGGTGTCCCGAACTGCCCCCCAGCGTCGCTCGCCCAAGCGCCAGAAGGCGCCCGCTCCGGTCAAAGCGCACGTCATCACCGGCAATGAGCCGATCATCGAAATCGTTTCGCTCGATATGGAAGCGCGCGGCGTAGGCCGTATCGAGAGCGAAGACGGCACGCCCGGCAAGGTCATTTTTGTCGAAGGCGCGTTGCCCGGCGAGCGTGTCAGCTACTCGACGCATCGCAGTAAGCCGAAATTCGAGCAGGCTGAGGTCGTCCAGGTGTTCCGCGAAAGCGTGCTTCGCACCAAACCGAAATGCACTTACTTCGATGTCTGCGGCGGTTGTTCGATGCAGCATCTCGACATCCGTGCCCAGATTGCCGTCAAGCAGCGCGTGCTCGAAGACAATTTCCAGCATCTGGCGAAGCTGCGCCCGGAGACGGTGTACCGGCCAATTCACGGCCCAGCGTGGGGATATCGTTACCGCGCGCGTCTGGCTGTGCGTTATCTGCCGGAAAAGGGCGGCATGCGGATCGGCTTCTACGAGAAGAACAGCAGCAATATCGCCGATATGAAGACCTGCGAGGTGCTGCCGCCGCATGTGTCGGCGATGCTGATGCCGCTGCGTTTCATGGTCCGCAAGCTGTCGATTTACGATCGTATGCCGCAGATCGAACTCGCGGTCGGCTCGTCGGTCACCGCGCTGGTGCTGCGCAATCTCGCGCCGATCACCGCGGCCGACGAGCAGGTGCTGCGCGATTTCGCCGACGAACACAAGATCCAGTGGTGGTTGCAGCCGGGTGGCCCTGACACGGTTACGCCGTTTTATCCGCTCGCCGTGCAACTCGACTACACGCTGCCGGAATTCAACATCCGGATGCCGTTCAAGCCGACCGATTTCACCCAGGTGAATCACGCGATCAATCGCGTGCTGGTGAGCCGCGCGCTGCGTCTGCTGGCCCCGGCCAGCACGGACCGCGTGCTCGATCTGTTCTGCGGAATCGGCAATTTCACGCTGCCGCTCGCCCGGATTTCGAAGGAAGTGGTGGGTATTGAAGGTAGTGACGTGCTGACATCGCGCGCGCTTGCCAATGCCGAGCTGAACGGTGTGGCGGGCCATACGTCGTTTGCCTGCCGCAACCTGTTCGAAGTCACCGCCGACGACATGCGCGCGCTCGGCCATTTCGACAAATTCCTCATCGACCCGCCGCGCGAAGGCGCGCTGGCCGTCGCCAGGGCACTTGTGGAGATCGCGCAGAGCGGCAATGGGCCGCTGCCCAAGCGTATCGTCTACGTATCGTGCAACCCGGCGACGCTCGCACGCGATTCAGGCCTGCTGGTGCATGAGGCCGGCTACCGGCTGGTGGGCGCGGGCGTGGTGAACATGTTCCCGCATACGTCGCATGTGGAGTCGATTGCGATGTTCGAGCGGGACTGAGGGCACCTGATGCCAGCTTGTGGGGCACAGGCTGGCGGCGCTGCACAAACAAAAACGCCACGACTTCGGTCGTGGCGTTTTTGTTTAAAGCAGCTAGTCGAGGCTTAGAACTGCCACCACGATTTTTCCTTGCCGGGCCTTGCATGGCCCGTGACGTACGGGCTGTCGGGGAAGGTGCCGGCCAGGATGCGCTTCGTGTCGTCGGCCAGTTGCGGCTGATTCAGCTTTTCGTACGACAGCATCATGATGTGCAGTGCGTCTTCGATAGCCGGCGCATTCTTGTATTCCTTCAACGCCAGTTGCGCGCGGTTGATCGCGGCGACGTACGCGCCACGGCGGTAGTAATAATCCGCCGCGTGCACTTCGTGCGACGCCAGAGCATTCACGATATAGCGCATGCGTTGCGCGGCGTCCGGCGCATACTTGCTGTTCGGGTACTTGTCGACCACGACCTTGAACGCGTCATACGACTCGCGCAGCGACTTCGGATCGCGCTCGCTCATGTCCTGGCCGGAGAAGCGGCCGAACAGACCGAGGTCGTCGTTGAAGTGGATCATGCCCTTCAGGTAGTACGCGTACGCGATGTCCGGGTGATCCGGGTGCAGCTGGATGAAGCGGTCGATCGCCTGGTCGGCGGCGGCGTTTTCGTTATCTTTCCAGTTGCAATACGCGACGTTGATCTGCGCTTGCTGGGCAAAGTGGCCGAACGGATCGCGGCCTTCGAGCATCTCGAAATACTTGGCGCACTTGCCGTAATCACCACCGGTCAGAGCGTCGTTCGCCTCCGTATATAATTTGTTGTTGTTCCACGTAGCCGTCTCGTCGGTCTTTTCCGGCAGGCCGTGACAAGCCGCAACAACGGCGACGGCTGCGGCACACGCAATGTATCCGGCCACTTTCCGGGCCGCCTTCTTGATGGCCGCCAAATTGATCGCCGCTTTAGTGATGGTGTTCAAGGCTCGCATTTTCCAGTCTAGCTTTACGTCCAGGTGACCCAGACTCAATGACCCGCTCAAATACTCCAGGCGCCGCAACCGGTGCCGGGAATAGCAACAAAGATTATAGCGTAAGCGCTGACCCCTCCGACGCGTTGGGCGTCGATTCACTCGACGACGATCTCGGCAGCGACGCGCTCGCCTGCGCCGGCCCGCAAAGCAGGGTGCCGACGGTGGCGAGCCCGGTGGCGGACGAGTCGCCGCGCAGCGTCGTCGTGCCCGACGAACTGGCCGGCGAGCGCCTCGACAAGGTGATCGCCCGACTCTTTCCTGAGTTTTCACGTAACCGGCTGCAAAGCTGGATCGAGTCGGAGCGGGTGCGCATCGACGGCAAGCCGGCGAAGATTCGTCAGCCGGTGCCGCTTGGCGCGACCATCGAGCTCGTGCCCGATCTGCTGCCGGAGCAACTCGCGTTCACGCCCGAGCCGGTGCCGCTCGACATCGTCTACGAGGACGACACGCTGGTGGTCATCAACAAGCCGGCCGGCATGGTCGTGCATCCAGCGGCCGGCAATTGGAGCGGCACGGTCCTGAACGGTCTGCTGTACCGCTATGGCGACGCTGCAGCGGGCCTGCCGCGTGCCGGTATCGTCCATCGGCTCGACAAGGAAACGTCCGGCCTGATGGTGGTGGCGCGCACGCTCGAGGCGCAGACCGATCTGGTGCGCCAGCTCCAGGCACGCACGGTGAAGCGTCGTTATCTCGCGCTGGTGTGGGGCAACATGCCCGAAGAAGGCACGATCGACGCGCCAATCGGCCGCGATCCGCGCGAACGCACGCGCATGGCGGTGGTGACGAGCGCATCGGGCAAGGCGGCGCGCACGCATTTCCGGCGCGTGGACACCGCGATCTGGCAGCGTCAGCCGGTCACGGCGATTCATTGCGATCTGGAAACCGGCCGTACCCATCAGATTCGCGTGCATTGCGCGCACATCGGCCATCCGCTGCTCGGCGATCCGGTTTATGGGCGCGCGCGCGGCAAGCGCTCGGTGACGCCGCTGCCGGACGGTTTCGCGCGTCAGGCGCTGCATGCATGGCGCCTCGGCCTGATCCATCCGCAAACCGGCCGGACCATGCAATGGCGCGCCGATGCACCGGAAGACATGCAGGTGCTGTCGGCGGCGCTCGGTCTTGGGCGTGACGATGCGGGCGAGTTCGACGAGACGTACTATGAGGAAGACGACTACGACGTCTCGCCGGACGACTATGCCGACGAGGACGAAGCACGCGGTGACGGCGATCAGGACGAAGGCGACGAACACGACGACGAACACGACGAGGACGGTCACGCATGAGCTTGCCCGAGCTGAGCTTTGCTGATGTTGTGCAACCGGCATGGAACGTATCGCCGCGGGTGCGTGCGCTCGTCACCACGCGCAACGGCGGCGTGAGCGAGCCGCCGTTCGGCCGCTGGCAGGATGGCGTGGACCAGCCCGGCGGCCTGAATTTGGGAATGAAAGCCGGTGACGATCCCGCCGCGGTCGCAACCAATCGCGCGCGGCTGCTGAGTCTGGCAGGCGCAAGCGAGGCCGCGTGGCTCGAACAGATTCACGGCGCCGGCATCGTGCGCGCCGAAGATGCGCTCGCGCAGACTCACGCAAGCGGCACGCCGACACGAGCCGATGCCAGCGTCACCGATCGGCCCGGCACGGTGTGTGTCGTGATGGTCGCCGATTGCATGCCGGTGCTGTTGTGCGACGAAGCGGGGCGCGCGGTCGGGGCAGCCCATGCCGGCTGGCGTGGCCTGGCAGCGGGCATCGTCGAACAGACCGCGCAGCACGTTGCCGATCTCGCCGGTGTGGAGGCCGCGTCGTTGCACGCCTATCTCGGCCCGGCGATCGGACCCGGCGCATTCGAGGTGGGTGCAGATGTGCGTGACGCCTTCATGAAGGGCGTGGACGGCGCGCAACGCGAGGCTACCGCGAATGCATTCGTTACGCATCCGCAAAACCCCGGCAAATATCTCGCCGATCTCGCGGCGCTGGCGCGCTTGCGCCTGCAGCGGCTCGGCGTGACGCGCATTGTCGGCGGCGATCTGTGTACGGTCACGCAACGTGAGCGTTTCTATTCCTATCGCCGCGATCGCGAGACCGGCCGCATGGCCGCGCTGATCTGGCTGGACGATCAGGCGCAGACGATCGCGGAATGAGTTAGCTCCGCTATCGCGCCCGGTACGTCGGGCGCGACGCCTTCCTGCGAACACGCGTATGAGGGTTTATTCGGAGGCGCGGCACGCTTTTATGCTGCGCTGCCGGAATTCGCCGCGCGTGCGTAAATCCGCCGCCAACAATGTTCGCGTCCGAACGGATAAATGCACATAAACCCACGCAATATGGGCGTTTTTTTCGCTTACGTCGGCACTGATCAACCGATGTTCCAAAAGCGCGATCTGCTACACAGGGAAAACGATAATTAAAAAACTATCGCACTGCGGCAAAATCGGGAACAAGCATTGACATGCCTTGCGATGGGGAGCAAGAATGTTCCTCACAGCTCCTCGTACATGGGACAGGGCGTGACGAGGTCGCGAGCAATCGCCCACGTGCGCATAAACCTGCCTCTCAACCCGTCCGCAAGGACTTACCGGTCAAAAGCAGGTATGGCAGCTTCACATTCCTCAGCTTCCCCCAGCACGGACTCCTCGACGGAGCATACGCAGCAGCCCGGTACGAGCGGCGCAACGCCGGCCGCAGGCATGCAGCAGTTATTGGACGCCTGGACGAATGCGTGGCGTTCGCTCGGCACGCCGCCCGGCGGCAATGGCACACCTTTCCCGATGCCGCAAATGCCTCAGATACCGCAAATGGGTCTGCCGCAGATGCCGTCGTTCCCCGGCATGCCTGATTTCAGCAAACTGGCTGCAGGGTCGCTGCCGTCAATGCCTTCATTCGCCGGACTCAATGTTCCGAGCGCCGCGATTCCATCGGAGCGTCTGCAAAAACTGCAAGCCGATTATTCGCACGAAGCCATGGAGCTGATCCAGCAGGCCGCCAGTTCCACGACCAAGGCACCCGAACTCAAAGACCGCCGCTTCAGTTCCGACGCGTGGAGTTCAGCGCCGGCCTACGCATTTACTGCCGCCTGGTATCTGCTGAACGCGCGCTATCTGCAGGAAATGGTCGATGCGCTCGAAACGGAACCGAAGATGCGCGAGCGCATCCGTTTCGCCGTTCAGCAATGGACCGCGGCGGCATCGCCGAGCAACTTCTTTGCGTTGAATCCGGAAGCGCAAAAGACCTTGCTCGATAGCAAGGGTGAGAGCTTGCGCCAGGGCGTGATGAATCTGCTGGGCGACATGCAGCGCGGCAAGATCTCGCAGACCGACGAATCGCGTTTCGTGGTCGGCGAAAATCTCGCGAACACCGAAGGCTCGGTGGTGTTCGAGAACGACCTGATGCAGTTGATCCAGTACAAGCCACGCACGGCCACTGTGCGTGAGCGTCCGCTGCTGATCGTGCCGCCTTGCATCAACAAGTTCTACATTCTCGATCTGCAACCGGAGAACTCGCTGGTTGCGCACGGGCTCGATTCGGGCCATCAGGTGTTTCTGATTTCGTGGCGCAATGCGGATGCATCGATCGCGGGCAAGACGTGGGACGACTACATCGGCGAGGGCGTCCTCAAAGCGATCGAAACGGTCAGCAAGATTAGCGGCCGCGAGCAGATCAACACGCTGGGTTTCTGCGTGGGCGGCACCATGCTTGCCACGGCGCTGGCGGTGGCGGCCGCGCGCGGGGAGCATCCGGCTGCGTCGATGACCTTGCTCACCGCGATGCTCGACTTCTCGGACACGGGCGTGCTCGACGTGTTCGTCGACGAGGCGCACGTGCAGATGCGCGAGCAGACCATCGGCGGCAAGAACGGCAGCGCGCCAGGATTGATGCGCGGCATCGAATTCGCCAACACCTTCTCGTTCCTGCGGCCGAACGATCTGGTGTGGAACTACGTCGTCGACAATTACCTCAAAGGGCGCACGCCGGTGCCGTTCGATCTGCTGTACTGGAACAGCGATTCGACCAGTCTGCCGGGCCCGATGTATGTCTGGTATCTGCGTAACACGTATCTCGAGAACCGTCTGCGCGAGCCCGGTGCGTTGACCACCTGTGGCGAGCCGGTCGACCTCTCGAAGATCGATGTGCCCACCTTCATCTACGGTTCACGCGAAGACCATATCGTGCCGTGGCAAACCGCCTATGCGTCGGTGCCGCTGCTCTCCGGGCCACTGAAGTTCGTGCTCGGCGCGTCGGGTCATATCGCGGGGGTGATCAATCCGCCGGCGAAGAAAAAGCGCAACTACTGGACGCTGGAAGGCGACGTCAAGACATTGCCGGAAAGTCCGGACGAATGGCTCGATCAGGCGGCCGATGTGCCTGGCAGCTGGTGGCCCGAATGGACCACGTGGCTCGACCAGTATGGCGGCAAGAAAGTGAAGCCGCGCGCCGTAGCCGGCTCCGCTGAATTCCCGGTTATCGAGCCGGCGCCGGGGCGTTATGTGCGGCAACGTGAGTAGGTTGTAGCGCGCCTGAAGGCGCGGTTGTTTGGCGGTATGAATGCGCGTCCGGATAGGCACGGGCGCATGAGCAACAAGATTTTTAACTTGACGGGCTACGGCGTATTCGGCCGATGTGCCCGGAGGATATGGAAATGACTGATGTTGTGATCGTATCGGCCGCCCGTACGGCAGTAGGTAAATTCGGTGGGTCGCTGGCGAAGATCGCCGCGCCCGAACTCGGCGCGACGGTGATTCGCGCCGTGCTCGAACGGGCTGGTCTGAAGCCTGAGCAGGTTAGCGAAGTCATCCTGGGGCAGGTGCTGACGGCAGGCTCGGGCCAGAACCCGGCGCGTCAGTCGCTGATCAAGGCGGGACTGCCCACGGCCGTGCCCGGCATGACGATCAACGTGGTGTGCGGCTCCGGCCTGAAGGCTGTGATGCTGGCGGCCAATGCGATCATCGCCGGCGACGCCGACATCGTGATCGCTGGCGGTCAGGAAAACATGAGTGCCGCGCCGCACGTGCTGCCGGGCTCGCGCGACGGTTTCCGCATGGGCGACGCGAAGCTGATCGACTCGATGATCGTCGACGGCCTGTGGGACGTGTACAACCAGTACCACATGGGCGTGACGGCGGAAAACGTCGCCAAGGAATACGGCATCACGCGCGAGCAGCAGGACGCATTCGCGGCGCTGTCGCAGAACAAGGCGGAAGCCGCGCAGAAGTCGGGCCGTTTCAACGACGAAATCGTGCCGGTCGACATTCCGCAACGCAAGGGCGAGCCGCTGCGCTTCGCTACGGACGAGTTCGTGCGTCACGGCGTGACGGCTGAATCGCTGGGGAGTCTGAAGCCGGCTTTCTCGAAGGAAGGCACGGTCACGGCGGCCAACGCGTCGGGTCTGAACGACGGCGCGGCGGCGGTGCTGGTGATGTCGGCGAAGAAGGCCGAAGCGCTTGGCCTCACGCCGCTCGCCCGCATCAAGGCTTACGCCACCTCGGGTCTGGATCCGAAGGTGATGGGCATGGGCCCGGTGCCCGCGTCGCGCCGCTGTCTCGAGCGCGCGGGCTGGACGCCGGCCGATCTCGACCTGATGGAAATCAACGAAGCGTTTGCCGCGCAGGCGCTGGCTGTGAATCAGCAGATGGGCTGGGACACGTCGAAGATCAACGTGAACGGCGGTGCGATTGCGATCGGCCATCCGATCGGCGCGTCCGGTTGCCGGGTTCTCGTCACGCTGCTGCACGAAATGCAGAAGCGCGATGCGAAGAAGGGTCTGGCGTCGCTGTGTATCGGCGGCGGCATGGGTGTGGCGCTGGCGCTCGAGCGCGCTTGAAGGATCTTCAGCGGACTCAAGCCGGCTTTGATGGGCTTAGGTGCGTTTTGGCAGGCGGTAAGCAGGGTTGCCGCGCGTCACAGTCACAGGGCAGCACGTGGCGCGCGGTGAGCAATGGCCTCGTCGGCCGGTCGCCCGGCGGCAGTGGAGATGAAGCACCAGGCGAGGGAAGAGGCAGCCGGTCGGCGCCTCGAAAACGAAAAACGGAGTGTGGTTTATGACACAGCGAATTGCGTACGTAACGGGCGGGATGGGCGGCATCGGCACGAGCATTTGCCAAAGGCTGCACAAAGAGGGCTTCAAGGTCGTTGCAGGTTGTGGCCCGAACTCGCCGCGCCGCGTGAAGTGGCTCGAAGAGCAGAAGGCGCTCGGCTACGATTTCATCGCGTCCGAAGGTAACGTCGGCGATTGGGAATCGACCAAGGTGGCGTTCGACAAGGTCAAGGCCGAAGTCGGTGAGATTGATGTGCTGGTGAACAACGCCGGCATTACGCGCGACGTCGTGTTCCGCAAGATGACGCACGAAGACTGGACGGCGGTGATCGACACCAACCTGACCAGCCTGTTCAACGTCACCAAGCAGGTAATCGACGGCATGGTCGAGCGCGGCTTTGGGCGAGTCATCAACATTTCGTCGGTGAACGGCCAGAAGGGGCAGTTTGGCCAGACCAACTACTCGACCGCGAAGGCCGGCATTCACGGCTTCACGATGTCGCTGGCGCAGGAAGTGGCCACTAAAGGCGTGACGGTTAACACCGTATCGCCAGGCTACATCGGCACGGATATGGTCAAGTCGATCCGCCCGGACGTGCTGGAAAAGATCGTCGCGACGATTCCGGTGCGCCGTCTCGGCCAGCCGCAGGAAATCGGCTCGATCGTGGCATGGCTTGCCTCGGACGAATCGGGTTTCTCCACGGGTGCGGATTTTTCGCTGAACGGCGGTTTGCATATGGGCTGAGTCTCCGGCGCGCCGCTCACAAGGCAGCGTGCTTCGGCTCAGATGGTTCCGGCGGCGTCCCGGTTGCACAATTGCCCGATTGTGCGCCGGCATGACGCCGTTTCCGCGCTCAACTTGCGCTCAAAGGCGTTACATGACTACTACTACAAAGAAAACAGCCGAACGATTGATCAAGAAGTATCCGAATCGTCGACTCTACGATACCGAGACAAGCACGTACATCACGCTGACGGACGTTAAGCAGCTCGTGTTGGATCAGGAGGATTTCAAGGTCATCGATGCGAAGAGCAACGAGGACCTGACGCGCGCCATCCTGTTGCAGATCATTCTCGAAGAGGAAAGCGGCGGCTTGCCGATGTTCTCGTCGTCGATGCTGTCGCAAATCATCCGTTTCTACGGCCACGCGATGCAGGGCATGATGGGCACGTATCTGGAGAAGAACATCCAGGCCTTCATCGACATTCAGGCGAAACTCGCTGATCAGTCGAAGAACCTGTACGAAGGCAAGGCGATGAACCCCGAAGTCTGGTCGCAGTTCATGAACATGCAGGCGCCGATGATGCAGGGCATGATGACCAGCTATATCGAGCAGTCGAAGAACATGTTCGTGCAGATGCAGGAGCAGATGCAGAACCAGGCGAAATCGATGTTCGCCACCTTCCCGTTCACACCGGGTGGACCAACGAATGCGGCCGGAGCGCCGGTCACGCCGGCTAATCCGCAAAGCAATCCGGAGCCGGAGAAGAAGTAATCGCGCAGCGCGGCGCCGACGCGACGAATGCGTCTTGGCGCGTCCGCCCCACGGCCCTGGTGGCCGGGTGTGCACGTCGCGCGCCAATGGGTGCCGGGCGCGACCGGCGGCCCGAGCGCCGAGCGGACGGCCGTGGGCGCGGTACAATCGTGGGTTGCGTGCGCTGGCGCGGGGTATGGTCCTTGTGATCCTGTCCCCTCAGCTCTTGTCGCGCCATCCCATTTGTCGCCGTCGCCACCGCTGTAAGCCCACCCCATCTATGTCACAAAACCGTTTCCCTACCACGCCCATGCCTTCGATTCCGAGGGTCGGATGTGTCAGCCTTGGCTGACCGCAAGATTCGCAAAAGCAGCTTAGGCGCCGTTCTCGCATGAGCCAGCTGTTTCTTGCGCCCATGGAAGGGCTTGCGGACTACGTGCTGCGCGACGTATTGACCAGCACGGGCGGATTCGACGGGTGCGTGTCCGAGTTCGTCAGGGTGACGGGCTCGGTGCTTCCCGAGCGTGTCTACGAGAGGGATACGCCCGAAGTCCTCCACGGAGGCCGTACCCCCGGCGGCACACCGATGGTGATCCAACTGCTCGGCAGCGATCCCGAATGGATGGCGCTGAATGCGGCCCAGGCGGCCAGTTTGTCGCCGCATGGACTCGATCTGAACTTCGGTTGTCCCGCCAAAGTCGTCAACCGGCACGGCGGCGGCGCGATGCTGCTGGCGCACCCTGACCAGCTGAACCGGATCGTTTCGTCCGTTCGCGCCGCGGTGCCCGCCGGCATCGCCGTGACAGCAAAAATGCGGCTCGGCGTGTCCGATACTTCGCTTGCGATCGACTGCGCCACGGCGCTGGCGGAAGGCGGTGCCGCCTCTCTCGTTGTGCATGCCAGAACGCGTGACCATGGCTACCGGCCGCCGGCCCACTGGGAGTGGATCGCGCGTATCGACGACGCCGTGGACGTGCCGGTCATTGCCAATGGAGAAGTCTGGACGGTGGCCGACTGGGAGCGGTGCCGGGCGGTCAGCGGCTGCGCGGACGTGATGATCGGGCGGGGCGCCGTGTCGGATCCTTTCCTGGTCTTGCGCATACGCGGACTGATGGATCAGAGGCCTTCCGGTGAAGAATGGCCGGCCGTGCTGGGTCTGCTCGCCGACTACCTGAAAAAACTGCAAGCCCGCGTCGCGGCCCGCCATGAGCACGGACGCGTCAAAATGTGGCTCAGCTATCTGAAGCGGACCTGGCCGCAGGCCGCCGAGCTGCATGCAGCCATCCGGCGCCTGCATGATTCGCGCGAAATTCTCGAGGTGATCGAGCGCGCTCTGGAATTCAACGACTCGATACCGGCGTATCAACGCGCGGCCCTCGGCCTGCTCGATCCGGCAGCGCCTCCCCACTTGACCGGCTGCACGGTCGCCGGCGCGGTACAATAAAGGGTTGCGTGCGCGGGACACTGTCCGGGCTGTGGCCTTCATGGCCGTCGGGCTCCTTAGCCTTGCCGCACCGTCCCCTTTTGTCGCCATCGTCACCGCTATACGCCGGACCCACCTATGTCGCAGACCATTTCCCCCGCCGTGCCGACCCCTTCGACTCCGAAGGTCGGTTTCGTCAGCCTCGGCTGTCCTAAAGCGCTAGTCGATTCCGAGCAAATCATCACGCAGCTGCGCGCCGAGGGCTACGAGATCTCCGGCACGTACGACGGCGCGGACCTCGTCGTCGTCAACACCTGCGGCTTCATCGACGAAGCGGTGCAGGAAAGCCTCGACGCGATCGGCGAAGCGCTCAGCGAAAACGGCAAGGTGATCGTCACGGGTTGCCTCGGTGCCAAGCAGAGTGCGAGTGGCGCAAACCTGATCGAAGAAGTGCATCCGAAGGTGCTGGCCGTGACCGGCCCGCACGCGCTCGGCGAAGTGATGCAGGCGGTGCACAATCACCTGCCGAAGCCGCACGATCCGTTCATCGATCTGGTGCCGGCTGCCGGCGTGAAGCTCACGCCGCGCCACTACGCGTACCTGAAAATTTCCGAAGGCTGTAATCACCGCTGCACGTTCTGCATCATCCCGTCGATGCGCGGCGACCTCGTGTCGCGCCCGGTTGCCGAAGTGATGCTCGAAGCCGAGAACCTGTTCAAGTCCGGCGTGAAGGAACTGCTGGTGATTTCGCAGGACACGAGCGCATACGGCGTCGACGTCAAGTACCGTACCGGTTTCTGGAACGGCAAGCCGATCAAGACGCGCATGACCGATCTGGTTGGCGCGCTCGGCGAACTCGCGGCGCAATACGGCGCATGGGTGCGTTTGCATTACGTGTATCCGTATCCGAGCGTCGATGAAGTCATTCCGCTGATGGCCGAAGGTCCGTTCAAGGGGCACGTGCTGCCGTATCTGGATGTGCCGTTCCAGCACGCGCATCCGGAAGTGTTGAAGCGCATGAAGCGTCCGGCCAACGCCGAGAAGGTGATGGAGCGCGTGAAGGCGTGGCGCGAAATGTGCCCCGATCTGACGATCCGCAGCACGTTCATCGCCGGTTTCCCGGGCGAGACCGAAGAGCAATTCCAGACGCTGCTCGATTTCATTCGCGAGGCGGAGCTGGATCGGGTTGGCTGCTTTGCGTACTCGCCGGTCGAAGGCGCGAGCGCCAACGAACTCGACGGCGCATTGCCGGACGAAGTGCGCGAAGAACGCCGTGCGCGTTTCATGGAAGTCGCCGAAGAAGTGTCGGCCAAACGGATCGCCAAGAAAGTCGGCAAGACGCTGAAAGTGCTGGTCGACGAGATCAATGCCGATGGCGGCATCGGCCGCACGGCGGCAGATGCGCCCGAGATCGACGGCGTTGTGTATATCGCACCGGCCACCAAGGCGTCGAAGCGTTACAAGGTCGGTGATTTCGTCTCGGTGAAGATTACCGGCGCCGATGGTCACGACCTGTGGGGCGAGGTTTAAGCGATGACGGTGAGCATGGCCGGCACGCCGGCTTCCCGAACTCCGGAAAGCCGGCCTCCGGTAGCCCGGCGCCCGGAAAGCCGGCCTCCGGTAGCCCGGCGCCCGGCAGGCCGGCCCCCCGAAATCCTCGCGCTCGGTGAGGCGATGATCGAATTCAACCAGTCGGCCAAAGATCAGCCGAACTATCTGCAAGGTTTCGGCGGCGATACGTCGAACTTCTGCATCGCGGCAGCACGGCAGGGCGCGAAGACGGGTTTCGTGTCGGCCGTCGGCAGCGACCATTTCGGGCGTTTGTTGATCGATCTGTGGGAACGCGAGCAGGTTGAGACGTCGCTTGTGCGCGTCGATCTGCACGCGTCCACCGGGGTCTATTTCGTCTCGCACGGTCCCGCAGGTCACACGTTCGACTATCTGCGCGCGGGGTCGGCCGCGAGCCGCTACGCGCCGCACGATGTGCCGCTCGACGCGATCGCCGCAGCCAAAGTCATCCACCTGTCCGGCATCAGTCTCGCGATTAGCATGAGCGCCTGCGACGCCGCGTTGGCGGCGATCGAGCATGCGCGAGCGAATGGCGTGCGCGTGAGCTTCGACACCAACCTGCGCCTGAAGCTGTGGCCGCTCGCAAGAGCACGCGCGGTGATGCTCGAAGCCATTCGTCAAACCGACATTTGCCTGCCGAGCTGGGACGACGTCACCGAACTCACCGGCTTGACCGGCCGCGACGAGATCGTCGATTTTCTGCTGTCACACGGCCCGCGTGTCGTGGCGCTCAAGCTCGGCAAGGAAGGCTCGTACATCGCCACGCCTGACGAGCGACGTCTCGTGCCGGGCCACGTCGTCAACGCGGTCGATGCGACCGGCGCGGGGGACTGCTTCGGCGGCGCGTTCATCGCGCGCATCGTTGCCGGTGACGATCCTTTTCAAGCGGCGCGTTATGCGAACGTCGCCGCGGCCCTGTCCACGCAAGGTTACGGCGCGGTCGCGCCGATCCCTTCGCGGGCAACGGTCGAACACATCCTGGCCGGCTGACGGCAACGCGCTGCGCAGCCCGTCAGGGCAAGATCATCTTGAGACACTAAAGAGAGGAGCGAGCGATGGAACGGGACGTAGTGGTGGTAAGCGGTGTACGTACGGCAATCGGCGGTTTTGGCGGCAGTCTGAAAGATTTTCCGCCGACCGATCTTGGCGCACGCGTCGTGCGTGAAGCGCTGGCGCGCGCGAACGTGTCGGGCGACGAGGTCGGCCATGTAGTGTTCGGCAACGTCGTGCACACCGAACCGAAAGACATGTATCTGGCCCGCGTGGCGGCGATCAACGGCGGCGTCGCGCAACATGCGCCAGCGTTGACTGTCAACCGCCTGTGTGGCTCGGGCTTGCAGGCCATCGTCTCGGCCGCGCAAAGCGTGCTGCTCGGCGACGCCGACATCGCGATCGGCGGCGGCGCGGAAAACATGAGCCGCGCGCCGTATTCCATGCCGGCTGCGCGCTTCGGTCAGCGCATGGGCGATGCGCGCCTCGTCGACATGATGGTCGGCGCACTGAACGACCCGTTCCAGTCGATCCATATGGGCGTGACTGCCGAGAACGTCGCGCGCAAATACGAGATCTCGCGTGAAACGCAGGATGCACTCGCGCTCGAATCGCATCGCCGCGCGGCCAACGCGATCACGAGCGGCTACTTCAAGGACCAGATCCTGCCGATCACGATTCCGTCGAAGAAGGGCGACGTCGTGTTCGATACGGATGAGCACGCACGCATGAACGCAACGGCAGAAGACTTCTCCAAGTTGAAGCCGGTGTTCGCGAAGGAAAACGGCACGGTGACGGCCGGCAACGCGTCG
>NZ_JABBGJ010000159.1 GCF_012927345.1 Paraburkholderia polaris | reverse complement strand
TCCGGATCGCACTCTGCAACTCGAGTGCGTGAAGCTGGAATCGCTAGTAATCGCGGATCAGCATGCCGCGGTGAATACGTTCCCGGGTCTTGTACACACCGCCCGTCACACCATGGGAGTGGGTTTTACCAGAAGTGGCTAGTCTAACCGCAAGGAGGACGGTCACCACGGTAGGATTCATGACTGGGGTGAAGTCGTAACAAGGTAGCCGTATCGGAAGGTGCGGCTGGATCACCTCCTTTCTCGAGCTAAACGTGTCAATGCGTTGAGCGCTCACGCTTATCGGCTGTGAAAAAGACAGACTCAGGGGTCTGTAGCTCAGTTGGTTAGAGCACCGTCTTGATAAGGCGGGGGTCGATGGTTCGAATCCATCCAGACCCACCACTGTTTCTGCGGTGGCTGCGCTAATGACTGAAACCCCTGGGGCATCAATGCGGATAGCAATATCTGTGTGTGACTGGGGGATTAGCTCAGCTGGGAGAGCACCTGCTTTGCAAGCAGGGGGTCGTCGGTTCGATCCCGTCATCCTCCACCAATCTTCAATGCGCAGCGTTCTGCAAGGGTAGTAGATGCAGAGTGTTTTGCATTGGCGATTGAGCCAGTCAGAGTGATACGCGGTTATAGCAACTGCGATATCGGCTGTCGTTCTTTAACAATCAGGAAGAAGTAGTAAAGAGATTCACGAAAGCATACTTAGAGATGGGTGTGCGAGTAGGTGAATCAGGGTTGTGATTGTATCAATGTATGAAAAGGTAATCGAAAGATTGCCTTGGAATACGGCGCAACACGAATACTCAACCTGTAGCGATGTGAGGAGCGTTGCATTCCCAGTGGATGCGACACGAGACACACCCGTTATAGGGTCAAGCGAACAAGTGCATGTGGTGGATGCCTTGGCGATCACAGGCGATGAAGGACGCGGTAGCCTGCGAAAAGCGACGGGGAGCTGGCAAACGAGCTTTGATCCGTCGATGTCCGAATGGGGAAACCCACCTCTTTTGAG
>NZ_JABBGJ010000158.1 GCF_012927345.1 Paraburkholderia polaris | reverse complement strand
ACACCATGGGAGTGGGTTTTACCAGAAGTGGCTAGTCTAACCGCAAGGAGGACGGTCACCACGGTAGGATTCATGACTGGGGTGAAGTCGTAACAAGGTAGCCGTATCGGAAGGTGCGGCTGGATCACCTCCTTTCTCGAGCTAACGTGTCAATGCGTTGAGCGCTCACGCTTATCGGCTGTGAACAAGACAGACTCAGGGGTCTGTAGCTCAGTTGGTTAGAGCACCGTCTTGATAAGGCGGGGGTCGATGGTTCGAATCCATCCAGACCCACCACTGTTTCTGCGGTGGCTGCGCTAGTGACTGAAACCCCTGGGGCATCAATACGGATAGCAATATCTGTGTGTGACTGGGGGATTAGCTCAGCTGGGAGAGCACCTGCTTTGCAAGCAGGGGGTCGTCGGTTCGATCCCGTCATCCTCCACCAATCTTCAATGCGCAGCGTTCTGCTGAAGTAGAAAGCAGAGTGTTTTGCATTGGCGATTGAGCCAGTCAGAGTGATACGCGGTTATAGCAACTGCGATATCGGCTGTCGTTCTTTAACAATCAGGAAGAAGTAGTAAAGAGATTCACGAAAGCATACTTAGAGATGGGTGTGTGAGTAGGTGAATCAGGGTTGTGATTGTATCAATGTATGAAAAGGTGATCGAAAGATTGCCTTGGAATACGGCGCAACACGAATACTCAACCTGTAGCGATGTGAGGAGCGTTGCATTCCCAGTGAATGCGACACGAGACACACCCGTTATAGGGTCAAGCGAACAAGTGCATGTGGTGGATGCCTTGGCGATCACAGGCGATGAAGGACGCGGTAGCCTGCGAAAAGCGACGGGGAGCTGGCAAACGAGCTTTGATCCGTCGATGTCCGAATGGGGAAACCCACCTCTTTTGAGGTATCCGTGACTGAATACATAGGTCACGAGAAGCGAACGCGGTGAACTGAAACATCTAAGTAACCGCAGGAAAAGAAATCAACCGAGATTCCCAGAGTAGTGGCGAGCGAAATGGGACCAGCCTG
>NZ_JABBGJ010000157.1 GCF_012927345.1 Paraburkholderia polaris | reverse complement strand
CCCCGCTCGTGCCGCGCAACGACTTCGGCTTGCGCCCGGGCCCATCGCTTGAGGGCGGCTTGCTGGAGTTACGACTGTTCTTCTCGAGTTTCGCTTCGAGCGCGTTCAGACGCTTCACGAGATCAACGATGAGCGCGTCCTTCTGTTCGTGTGTGAGGTCTTTGAAATCAGGCATCTTCGTCATGTCCTTCACTATGCACAGCCTGGCTGCAGTTTACAAGCGCTGAATAGTTACGCCGCCGCAAAGAAAGTAAGCAAAGAAAGCGGCTCAAACCGCTAATGCTAAGTGGGCGCCCTTGCCTGCAAGAGGTAGTGGCTCCGTAGAGTCCGTGTTCGTGCACCTGCATGCGCTGGTGACAAGGGCGTCATACTTCCGGCAGCGCTGCGCGCGCCGAAGAGTACTTCATAAAACCTACTGCTGCGTTTCGGCTCTTGCGTTTTGCCTGGCACTGCGACTCGTCATCGCACTGCCGTCGGGGCCGCAAGTGAGGCTGCGACACACCGACCTTTCATTCGCGGTACGGGTTCGCGCATAAAGTGCAGAGGCTCCTTGCCGAGGCGAAGCCGATGGTCCTCGCTACGCAAAGACGAAGCCCCTGGTTTCCCTGGCAGACCCGTCCGCGACGCACGCAGTGCGGAGTGGGAGCTGATGACTCCTTTGTCACTAACGTCTGAACGTGCGAGGGCCCGAATTCCACGGAGCCACTACCCCGTCCCAGCAAGGGTGCCCACTTAGCATTAGCGGTGTGAAACCGCTTTCTTTGCTTAGGAAGGTCTGCAAAAGTCCTGGCATTGACGTGAGCGTGGACTATCCTGGGAGCAGGAGAATTCAAGGAGCGACGTGATGACGCAAATGGATCTCGGCTTGAATCTGTCAACGAAGCGCACGCGCAAGCGCGAGTTTCTCGATGAGATGACACGCGTAGTGCCGTGGCAGAAACTGATTGCGCTCATCGAGCCGCACTATCCTAAGGGCAAGACTGGCCGGCCGCCGTTTCCGATCGCGACGATGCTGCGTATTCACTTCCTTCAGCAGTGGTTCAGTCTCTCGGACCCGGCGATGGAA
>NZ_JABBGJ010000156.1 GCF_012927345.1 Paraburkholderia polaris | reverse complement strand
GAACACACCAGGATCGCGCCATCCATCTGCGCTGCGCCCGTGATCATATTCTTCACATAGTCAGCGTGGCCCGGGCAGTCGACGTGTGCGTAGTGGCGGTTAGCCGTTTCGTACTCGACGTGTGCCGTGTTGATCGTGATACCACGTGCCTTTTCTTCCGGCGCCGCGTCAATCTGGTCGTATGCCTTTGCTTCGCCGCCAAACTTCTTGGTCAGCACCGTCGTGATCGCTGCCGTCAGCGTGGTCTTGCCGTGGTCAACGTGACCGATCGTGCCGACGTTCACGTGCGGCTTGGTCCGCTCAAACTTACCCTTGGCCATTTTCGACTCCTAAGAGGATTTATCCGTACGTTGCGCCGCGCGCAAACAATCACCGAGTACTTCTGGTGCCCATGGGCAGGATCGAACTGCCGACCTCTCCCTTACCAAGGGAGTGCTCTACCACTGAGCCACATGGGCGCTACTTCTTTGTTACTGGAGCGGGTGAAGGGAATCGAACCCTCGTCGTAAGCTTGGAAGGCTTCTGCTCTACCATTGAGCTACACCCGCAAGGATCCATGGATTCCCAACTACTGCTACAGCTTGCATTCTGGTGGAGGAGGTTGGATTCGAACCAACGTAGGCGTAAGCCAACAGATTTACAGTCTGCCCCCTTTAGCCACTCGGGCACCCCTCCGCAGAGAACTGATGATTATGAGGGAACAACCGCTTGCTGTCAAGGCTTGACTGACCGTTCCAAACTCATAGCTCTCACTTATATGGTGGTTCCAACGCCGCCGCAAACGCAAAAACCCCACCTTTTCGGGTGGGGTTTTTGCTTGCTGCTGGGGAGCCTGACGATTACCTACTTTCACACGGGAATCCGCACTATCATCGGCGTGGAGTCGTTTCACGGTCCTGTTCGGGATGGGAAGGGGTGGGACCGACTCGCTATGGTCATCAGGCATGACTTGTTGTCGTGTCGCCTTTGTGGGCGGCACAACCAATCTGGAAGAAGTAGTTTCTGGTGATGCTCACCAGAGGGGTAAAGCTGTTGGGGTTGTGTTGTTTCTGGCACAACACTGATCTCAACCG
>NZ_JABBGJ010000155.1 GCF_012927345.1 Paraburkholderia polaris | reverse complement strand
CCTTGTTCGCTGCGCTCAATGCAGCGACGGGCGAAGTCATTGCTCAATGCAAGCCACGCCACCGGCATCAGGAATTCCTGGCGTTCCTCAGGCATATTGACCAGGTGGTGCCCGCCGATCTCGACGTGCATCTGGTCGTCGACAACTACGCGACACACAAGCATCCGAGGGTCAGGGCGTGGCTCGCCAGGCATACGCGTTACCACATGCATTTCACGCCGACCTACTCGAGCTGGCTGAATCAGGTTGAACGCTGGTTTGGCCTGATTACGCAACAGGCGATCCGTCGCGGGTCATTCTGAAACGTGCGCCAGCTCATCGCCAGCATCGAGCGTTATACCGAGCAGTACAACCAGCACAAGCGTCCGTTCGTATGGACCGCGACAGCCGATTCCATTCTCCAGAAAGTGGCACGGCTATGCAAAGTTATTTCTGGGACGGAACACTAGCGTGAATGATCGTAATGTAAGGAGGGCGTGACGCAATGCTCATGCTGGTGCGCCGGCAGCGAGATATCGCGGCTGGACGTGTGCGGGCGCCTAAGCAGAACGTGTTAGCAACCTCAAATCTCACGGGACGGGATGTTATTCGTGGCCGGTCACCGTCACTGGCTTAAGGTACTTGACGGCTGCCTCGCCTGAAGCGTCTTGCCGTCTGTCGTTGGAGTTGATGCGGTTAGTATCTCAGCGGCTGCCGCCGAGTCTTGGCATCTTAAGGGTCATGGTCCCATGGCGATCGAAGCGCCGGACAACATTGCTTCGATCGCCGCGTTGCTAAGGAAGGTCTGCAAAAGTCCTGGCATTGACGTGAGCTTGGACTATCCTGGGAGCAGGAGAATTCAAGGAGCGACGTGATGACGCAAATGGATCTCGGCTTGAATCTGTCAACGAAGCGCACGCGCAAGCGCGAGTTTCTCGATGAGATGACACGCGTAGTGCCGTGGCAGAAACTGATTGCGCTCATCGAGCCGCACTATCCTAAGGGCAAGACTGGCCGGCCGCCGTTTCCGATCGCGACGATGCTGCGTATTCACTTCCTTCAGCAGTGGTTCAGTCTCTCGGACCCGGCGATGG
>NZ_JABBGJ010000154.1 GCF_012927345.1 Paraburkholderia polaris | reverse complement strand
GCCCAGTCCCCGGGCCTATCCATCGATCCTGCAGGAGCCGGAGTACGGACCTGGCGACGTGGTGCTGCGGGTCAAGGCAAATGGCCAGTTACGCTTTGAGGGACGGCACCTGAAGGTCTCCAAGGCACTCTATGGATTGCCAGTCGCGGCTCGCGCAAAGCCGGGAGAAGACGGCGTATTTGAATTCTGGTTTGCCCATCATCGCATCCTCACCCTTGACCTGAGGAGCGAAAATCACTGACCATAAAGTGTCAATGATGTCCCCGCACGTATGTCAATCATGTCCCCGGTCTATACACCTGCCGCAAAGAAAAGTAGGCAAAAGAAAGCGGCTCAAACCACTCCTGCTAAGCAGGTCTCCTGGCTCGGAGGGGGTAGTGGTGCATCTGGAATCTGTGTTCTCGCACATTCAGCCTTAGTGACAAAGGCGTCATACTTCCGGCGGCGCTGCGCGCGCCGAAGAGTGCTTCATAAAACCGACGGTCGCCTTTTCGCGCGTGCGATCTATAAGGTCTGATGACGTGAAGTTCAGTTGAATCGCTAGCGCGAATTGCGATTAAATATCGGAGTACTTCGCCGCGGCGAAGCCGACGCCCCACGGCCTTTGAACGAAGCCCCTGGTTTCCCTGGCAGACCCGTCCGCGACGCACGCAGTGCGGAGTGGGAGCTGATGAGCCCTTAGTCACTCCGGCTGGAACTTGTGGGGGCCCGGATTCTACGGAGCCACTACCACTTGCAGGCCACGGTTCCCACTTAGCATTAGTGGTTTGAGCCGCTTTCTTTTGCCTACTTTTCTTTGCGGCGGCGTAACTATTCAGCAGCCGGAAGCGGCGAAACGACGAATCCGGCGAAGCCCAAAGCCAGCGCATCGATCAGCGAACGGTTCTGTTTGCGCAGACTGGCAAGGTAGGAGCGGATCGTGCAGAACGCTTCCATGCCTGATACCGCACGGAAACACCCTGAGATTTTCTGTTTGAGCTTGGGCATGCGGATATCGCGTTCGGCCTGGTTGTTGTCGAACGGTACCCGGTGATCGGCAATGAAGCGCCACACCTGGCTCGCCTGCATCTGCAGACGCCGGACCAGGTTA
>NZ_JABBGJ010000153.1 GCF_012927345.1 Paraburkholderia polaris | reverse complement strand
ATGCAGGCGAGCCAGGTGTGGCGCTTCATTGCCGATCACCGGGTACCGTTCGACAACAACCAGGCCGAACGCGATATCCGCATGCCCAAGCTCAAACAGAAAATCTCAGGGTGTTTCCGTGCGGTATCAGGCATGGAAGCGTTCTGCACGATCCGCTCCTACCTTGCCAGTCTGCGCAAACAGAACCGTTCGCTGATCGATGCGCTGGCTTTGGGCTTCGCCGGATTCGTCGTTTCGCCGCTTCCGGCTGCTGAATAGTTACGCCGCCGCAAAGAAAGTAAGCAAAGAAAGCGGCTCAAACCGCTCATGCTAAGTGGGCACCGTTGCCTGGAGGAGGTAGTGGCTCCGTGGAATCCGGGCCCTCCTACCTTCTGATACTTGTGACAAGGGAGTCGTCAGCTCCCACTCCGCACTGCGTGCGTCGCGGATGGGTCTGCATGGGAAACCAGGGGCTTCGTTTGGCCGCGGTGGAAGCCGTCGGCTTCGCCTCGGTGACACGCCTCTGCACTCACCCGGCCCCCACTTCAAATGATAGGTCGGTGTGCTCCAATCACGGTTGCCGTTGCCGTTGCCGTTGCCGTTGCCGTTGCCGTTCCAATCACGATCACAATCGCGGTGGCGATAGCGGCGGCGGTGCAATGACGAGCCACGGTCCGGTGGCGAAACGCGAGCGCCAAAACGCAGCGGGCGGTTTTATGAAGCACGCTTCGGCGCGCGCAGCGCCGCCGGAAGTATGACTCCCTTGTCACCACCGCCGAATGTGCGAGAACACGGATTCCAGATGCACCACTACCCCCTCCAAGCCAGGAGACTCACTTAGCAGGATTGGTTTGAGCCGCTTTCTTTGCTTACTTTCTTTGCGGCGGCGTAACTATTCAGCGCTTGTAAACTGCAGCCAGGCTGTGCATAGTGAAGGACATGACGAAGATGCCTGATTTCAAAGACCTCACACACGAACAGAAGGACGCGCTCATCGTTGATCTCGTGAAGCGTCTGAACGCGCTCGAAGCGAAACTCGAGAAGAACAGTCGTAACTCCAGCAAGCCGCCCTCAAGCGATGGGCCCGGGCGCAAGCCGAAGTCGTTGCGCGGCACGAGCGGGGCAAAGCCTGGCGCGCAGCCGGGGC
>NZ_JABBGJ010000152.1 GCF_012927345.1 Paraburkholderia polaris | reverse complement strand
CAAAGCTTTACCTATAACCTGGTCCGGCGTCTGCAGATGCAGGCGAGCCAGGTGTGGCGCTTCATTGCCGATCACCGGGTACCGTTCGACAACAACCAGGCCGAACGCGATATCCGCATGCCCAAGCTCAAACAGAAAATCTCAGGGTGTTTCCGTGCGGTATCAGGCATGGAAGCGTTCTGCACGATCCGCTCCTACCTTGCCAGTCTGCGCAAACAGAACCGTTCGCTGATCGATGCGCTGGCTTTGGGCTTCGCCGGATTCGTCGTTTCGCCGCTTCCGGCTGCTGAATAGTTACCCTGCCGCAAAGAAAAGTAGGCAAAAGAAAGCGGCTCAAACCGCTCATGCTAAGTGGGCACCGTTGCCTGGAGGAGGTAGTGGCTCCGTGGAATCCGGGCCCTCCTACCTTCTGATACTTGTGACAAGGGAGTCGTCAGCTCCCACTCCGCACTGCGTGCGTCGCGGATGGGTCTGCATGGGAAACCAGGGGCTTCGTTCGACGCGGCGGGAGCCATCGGCTTCGCCTCGGCGAGACGCCACTGCACTTCACGGGTGAACCACCACTTCGAATGAAATGGCGGTGTGTTGCACTTGCACTTGCACCCGCACTCGCCCTTGCACTTGCACTTGCACTTGCACTTGCACTTGCAGTGGCAGTGGCACTCCTACTGGCGGCCGCAGTGGCGATGCGACGACGAGTCACGGTGCTGACAAAATGCAAGAACCGAAACGTGAGACCTCGAACGCAAGAGCCCAAACGCGAGAGCTGAGACGTAGCGTGTGGTTTTATGAAGTACTCTTCGGCGCGCGCAGCGCCGCCGGAAGTATGACGCCTGGACGGCGACAATCATGTTGGCCGGTGTAGCGGCGAAGGTTTTGGCCGGTGATGAGGAGTCGAAGGCGGCGTAGCCGCCGAAGACGACGCATCACCGGCGGCGCCGAGTCGGCCGGGCTCTACGATGGCTGATCGAATAAAAAAGCGATCAGCTACATGTCTGGAACCCGCATTACCGACCAACAGGTTCGCCTCTACATGTCCAAACGCAAACATCACTCGCAGGAGATCGCCGCAGCGAAGGCTGGCATCAGCGTACGCAGCGCCCGGCGCATAGAAGGAGACGCAACAATGCCT
>NZ_JABBGJ010000151.1 GCF_012927345.1 Paraburkholderia polaris | reverse complement strand
GAAGAGCACTGCCACAGCGGCCTGAAGTATGTGAGTCCGGGGCAGCGGCACCGCGGCGAAGCCGACGAGCTTCTGGCCCGACGGCGTGCGCTGTACGAAGACGCGCGCCTGCAGAACCCCGCACGCTGGTCAGGAGCCATCCGCAACTGGCACCTGGCAGACGCGGTCTATCTGAACCCGGAGCGACCCACGCCTCGGCCGGAATGTATAAGCACGCAGCGTAACGGTTCACGCGACAACTACCTTGACACACACCGCCTGCCGCAAAGAAAAGTAGGCAAAAGAAAGCGGCTCAAACCAATCCTGCTAAGCGGGTCTCCTGGCTTGCAGGAGGTAGTGGTGCATCTGGAATCTGTGTTATCGCGCATTCGGCGTGAGTGACAAAGGCGTCATTCTTCCGGCGGCGCTGCGCGCGCCGAAGCGTACGTCATAAAACCACCCGCTACGTTTTTACACCCATGCTTTACTCGGCGCGGTGGCACTTCCAGAACCCCGCAGTGTTCGCACATTCCGCGCCCCGCCGAAGCGAAGACGATGGCCCCCACCGCACCCGATCGAAGCCAATGACCCCACCGCGCCTGATCGAAACGGATGCCCCCGCCACGCTCAAACGAAGCCGACGGCTTCCACCGTACCTGACGAAGCCCCTGGTTTCCCTGGCAGACCCGTCCGCGACGCACGGAGTGCGGAGTGGGAGCTGATGAGCCCTTAGTCACTCCGGGTGGAGGTTGTGGGGGCCCGGATTCCACGGAGCCACTAGCACTTCCAGGCAAGGGTGCCCACTTAGCATGAGCGGTTTGAGCCGCTTTCTTTTGCCTACTTTTCTTTGCGGCAGGCGGTGTGTGTCAAGGTAGTTGTCGCGTGAACCGTTACGCTGCGTGCTTATACATTCCGGCCGAGGCGTGGGTTCGCTCCGGGTTCAGATAGACCGCGTCTGTCAGGTGCCAGTTGCGGATGGCACCTGACCAGCGTGCGGGGTTCTGCAGGCGCGCGTCTTCGTACAGCGCACGCCGTCGGGCCAGAAGCTCGTCGGCTTCGCCGCGGTGCCGCTGCCCCGGACTCACATACTTCAGGCCGCTGTGGCAGTGCTCTTCGTTGTACCACTGCACGAAGCGCTGCACCCAGGCGCGGGC
>NZ_JABBGJ010000150.1 GCF_012927345.1 Paraburkholderia polaris | reverse complement strand
GGTACAACGAAGAGCACTGCCACAGCGGCCTGAAGTATGTGAGTCCGGGGCAGCGGCACCGCGGCGAAGCCGACGAGCTTCTGGCCCGACGGCGTGCGCTGTACGAAGACGCGCGCCTGCAGAACCCCGCACGCTGGTCAGGTGCCATCCGCAACTGGCACCTGACAGACGCGGTCTATCTGAACCCGGAGCGAACCCACGCCTCGGCCGGAATGTATAAGCACGCAGCGTAACGGTTCACGCGACAACTACCTTGACACACACCGCCGCAAAGAAAGTAAGCAAAGAAAGCGGCTCAAGCCAATCCTGCTAAGCGGGTCTCCTGGCTTGGAGGGGGTAGTGGCGCATCTGGAATCTGTGTTCTCGCACATTCAGCGTGAGTGACAAGGGTGTCATACTTCCGGCGGCGCTGCGCGCACCGAAGAGTACTTCATAAAACCACACGCTACGTTTCAGCTCTCGCGTTTGGGCTCTTGCGTTCGAGGTCTCACGTTTCGGTTCTTGCGTTTTGTCGGCACCGTGACTTGTCGTCGCATCGCCACTGCGGCCGCCAGTGGGAGTGCCACTGCCACTGCAAGTGCAAGTGCAAGTGCAAGTGCAAGTGCAACACACCGCCATTTCATTCGAAGTGTTAGTTCGCCCGTGAAGTATGGCGGCACCTCGCCGAGGTGAAGCCGACGGCCCGCACAGATCTGAACCGAAGCCCCTGGTTTCCCTGGCAGACCCGGCCGCGACGCACGTAGTGCGGAGTGGGAACTTACGACTCCTTTGTCACTAACGCCAAGGGGTGCGAGGGCCCGGATTCCACGGAGCCACTACCTCCTCCAAGCAAGGGTGCCCACTTAGCATTAGCGGTGTGAAGCCGCTTTCTTTGCTTACTTTCTTTGCGGCCCTCCATGTCAGGCTAGTTGTCGCCTCACCCGAACCGATTGATGTAAAGATGGGGGGCGGACAGCGAATGGGAAATGAAACGCTATTCAGCGGAAACCCGGGAATGGGCAATCCAGCAGATGATGCCGCCGTTCAATCGTGCGGTCATCGAGTTGTCAGGAGCGACGGGCATCACGACGGTGACGCTACGGACCTGGCGGCAAAGTGCAAGACAGACAGGGAAATTCATGCCGGGCAATGGCAAAACCAGCGATCGATGGTCAAGCGC
>NZ_JABBGJ010000015.1 GCF_012927345.1 Paraburkholderia polaris | reverse complement strand
CGCTAATCAAGCATAGACCCCTTGGAGGCCGAACGGAGTTCCGCCAGTTGCAGCCTGTGTTTTGGCGGGCGATGCGAGGGGATACTCATCGACATCGAACGGTAGTCTGGTGTGCTAACGTGTTATGGCCCCATGTCGCAGTTGGATGACCGGTTTTTTAACGCATGATTGGCTCGTTCGGGCCAGCAACGAACGGTCGGAACGCCTGTCTGAGCGGATCAAATTGGCCGCGCGCCGCGTCACGCAATGCGCATACTTACCTCGGCCTTGCACGACTACGATCGGCAGCACGCGACCCATTCCGGACCATCACGCCTTCCGAAAGCGGCCACTCACGAGTGCGTTTCGACTATGAACATCCGCGCTTGCTGAGCCTCCTGACGTTCGGCCTTGATCGGCGCATACCTCTCGGAGTTGTAGAAGGCTAACGCTTGGGCGAGAGTCGGAAACTCAAACACCCCAGCCATTGGCAGCGGCGCCTCATCCCCCTCCAGAATCTGCGCAACTGGACCGAAATGTAGAATCTGCCCGCCCGCCTCTTTTAGCGCCGCCTGAAAGCGTGGAGCAAGCGCGGCCTGCTTGGCGGAATCGATGACGCGTAGATTGACGTGTACGTAAACTGGCATTGTGTCTCCACTAATAATGCATATACATTATTATGAGAGAGTGATGTTGTCAACGAGGTCGATGTGAACGGTTTAGATCCAGAATCTTTGAAGGGTGTCGAAGCGGAGTGTCCGGGCTTCCAGGCTCGCGCGACGGCGCGTGCACTCACGCGGTATTACAATGCCTGCTTCAAGCCGCTTGGGCTTACGGCCGAGCAATTCAGCCTCCTGGTTGGGATCGGTGCAGCCGAGGGGACGACGCTCGTCGACCTTGCGGATAGGGCCGGGGTCGATCCAACTACCCTCAGCCGAAACGTTCAGAATCTGGAAGGCCGGGATTTGGTCCGCGCTACAGGCGGACGTGGCCGTGCTGGAAAGCGGCTAGCTCTGACGACATCTGGGCGTCGACTCATGGTCGATGCGTTCCCAGTGTGGAAATGGGCCAAGGCGGAACTCGCCAGTCGCATGGGCGATAAGAAACTTCGTTCGGCAAGGCAGGCGATGGCAGAGCTGGCCAAGGCCGCAGAATCCTCATGTGCATAACATGACCTTTGTGGGACGAAGCTCGAGATTACGTCAGAAAGGCTGGTCAACGAGAATGTGCGTACGTGCGGCGACCCTGGATTGTGCACCGCGTTGGGCACCGGTTTTTGTGTGAAATAGACGCCACCAACGACCGCTATGGAGGAGATTTTGCACTTGACGGCTATGACCGCTGCTGGCCGGTTCCTGCCCCATACGATTGGCATGAGCAGCTTCAACCTCGCAACGCCTGCGATTGGCAACACGCGCCCCCTCTCCGCCCTCCAAAGATCGCCACGGAGCGTCTCGACCAGCTCGGAAAACGGCCAACACCAGACCACCAGACCACCAGACCACCAGACCACCAGATCCATGATCGGACGCTTTCCTGCTGGCGGATCGCCGACGGTGATGCGATCGTCCTTGATCGAGTGACGGGCTCATCACCGGTCAAGCAATCAGACCACTACTCGATCCTTGTCGTGGAACTGCTGCATCCAGTAAGGATATGGCAGGTGCGGCTCCGAAACCTGATTCAGACGTTCGGTCTGCGCTGCGTTCAACGCGATTTGCTGAGCGTCGAGGTTAGCGGTCAGTTGGTCGGGCGTGCGCGCGCCTACAATGACGGAACAGACTTCACGGCGCGCCAGAATCCAGGCCAATGCCACCTGAGCCGGCGACGCGTTCAATTCCGTAGCGATGTCGCGCAATACGCGCACGATAGGATCCGCCTTTGCGGGATCGATCGGCGGAAAATTCAGCCTGGTTCGACGCCCGGTTTCGCCGCTGCTTCCCTGCGTGTACTTACCGCTCAGGTACCCGCCCGCGAGCGGACTCCACACCAGAAGCGCAACATCATTCGCCTTCCCCACGGGCGCGATCTCATGCTCGACGTCGCGGCTCGTCAGCGCATAGTGAACCTGATTGCTGACGACGCGGGACCAGTGCGTGCGGCTGGTAATTCCCTGTGCACGCTCCAGGTCGCCCGCGCTGAAATTGCACACGCCGATGTGCCTCACCTTTCCCTGCGTGACAAGATCATCCAGCGCGCGAAGCGTTTCTTCGAGCGGCACGAGTGCGTCACGGTCGTGCAACTGGAAAAGGTCGATATGGTCCCGACCGATACGCCGAAGACTCGTTTCCACTGTCCGCATGATGTGCGACCGCCCGAGGCCCACGTCGTTGTGGCCGGCTCCCGTGCGCAACCGGACCTTAGTGGCAACCAGCATGCGCGATTCGTCAAGTCCGAGGTCAGCCAACGCCTGACCGACGACCGCTTCAGAGTGCCCTTGCGAATAGGCGTCAGCTGTATCGATCAGGTTGATACCGCGCTCGACGGCCATCGCGACAAGCCGTGTGGCCTGGGCACGGTCGAGGCCGGCAATTTCGCCCCAGATTCCGGTACCGGCACCAAAGGTCATGGCGCCAAGACAAAGACGGGAAATGCGCAGCCCTGAGCTGCCGAGTGTGCTGTATTCCATAGCGAATCCCTTGATGAATGATGAGCGCATAGCACCCGGCAACGCGACATCCTGTACGCGTCACCGGGTGCGTCCGCGTTAGTCCGCCTGCGAGACGAGGCCTCGCAGAACGGTTTCCAGTTCCACTTCGCCCTTGACGATGTCGGCTTCCTCGCCTTCGAAGGCGATCCAGCCTTCATTGAACCCGTCGAGCATGCGCATGCGCGGCAACGGTTCCTTCATACCCTGGGAGCGGAACAGCGCCTCCCACGTGTCACGCTGAACGATTTCCGCGACTACTGCGCGGCCAAGAATTCTGGCAAACGTGTCCGCGATGTCGATCGGAGTTACACGCTTTGGCCCCTCCAGCTCGACGACACGCACCCCACGCCAGACCTCCAGAAGCAGTTGTGCGGCAACGCGGCCGACGTCTGCCGTGGCGACCATCGGTACGGGCTTGTCGAGCGGTTGCAAAAAGCTGGGAATAGTCCCCGTATCGCGGGCCGGCGCCACATCCCACGCTGCGTTCTCCATGAACCAGCCTGGTCGCAGAAACGTGACCGGCATGGGCAGCGTGCTCAGAGCCTGTTCCATCAGCGTGCGTTGCGTGAGCAGATTAGTCTCGGCGGCCTGCGCGCCAATCGTCGACAGGCAAACGACCTTCTCTGGCCCCGCCGACTGAAGCGCCCCGCGCACGGCGTCAATGACAGCACGCGCTCCGGGAAAGCCCGGCGACGGATCGAAGTCGGACGGCGGCAGAATGAAAACGCCTTGCGTGCCCTCAAAAGCGGCGGTAAGGGCCGCTGCGTCGTCCATGTCGGCTGTCACCACTTCACACCCGCGCTCAGCCCATGAACGTGCCCGAGCGGCATCGCGTACCACCGCGCGTACCGGCTGGCCCGCTGCGAGCAACGTGCGCGCCACCGCACCGCCGACCTTTCCTGTTATCCCTGTGATTGCATACATTGCAGTTTCTCCTGGCGTAGATGGGTGTGTCCGATCAGTGATGTTCGTAAAGCGCGCCGAACGGTGCATTCGCGGGGGTCGCCTCCGCAGCGACGCGAATGCCCGAAGCGGACGATCCGATGGGCGTACCACCCACGCTGCTGTCGACGTTCGACCCGGTGTCCTTCTGTGAGGCCACAGCCGCTTCGGCGGCCTGAATGTCGGCGGGGTAATGTGGATCACTGGCTTGGCCGGGCCGGTAGCCCACGCCTTCCAGTTGTACGAGCTCTGCGCGCACCTGCGCACGAGTGACGGTCGAGCTGGATTCCTGAGCGTATCCAGCGGCGGGGAAAGCGATGGCGGCCGCGATGGCAAGCGCGAGATGACGGGTATTCATGGCAATGCTCCTTTGGATCGTTGCGGTCGAAACGGACCGTTGGGATGCATTGTGGGTAAACGCGACGAGAAACTAAATGACATGAATGACACTTGTGAGATGACGGATAGTTACTAATGCGTCATAGTGCGATTTTCGACGCACTGTGCGGGGAGCGCCTATGAGATCGTCCAGCGAGAATGTCTCTAGCGGTATCAGCGTATTTGCTGCCGTCGTCGACGTGGGGACGTTCGCAGCCGCCTCCGAATTGATGGGTATGTCGCCACCCGGGGTTAGCCGGGCAATCGCTCGACTCGAAAAGCGGCTGAAAATACGGCTTTTCAATCGGACGACCCGCGCCGTTTCCCTCACGGAAGAGGGCCGACGGTTCTACGAACAGGTCATGCCGCACTTGAGGGGAATGGAAGAAGCGGCCGCAGCCGCGGCAGGAGGCGTCGTGACAGTACGCGGGAAGCTGCGAATCAATCTTGATCCGGCTTTTTTGCGAATCGTTCTGGGCCCGAAGCTCGACGAATTCATGGATGCGCATTCTGAACTTGAACTCGAGTTCATTGCGAGAGATCAACTCGGCGACCTCATCGTGGACGGCTTCGATCTGGCCTTGCGATTTGGCGAACCCCGCTCATCCAGTCTGATTGCGCGAAAGCTTCTGGACACCGCAGTTGTCACAGTCGCAGCACCCTCGTACCTCGCTCGCCGGGGGCGGCCAGCGGAGCCTCAAGAGCTGGGTCGCGGGGTGCACAGGTGTCTCGAATTCCGGAACCCGGAAACCGGAAAGCCGTATCCGTGGGAGTTTCATCGCAAGCGCAAAAAGCTTGTTGTCGAGACGAATGGAAGGCTTACGGTGAATGATCCGAGCGCACTCCTCAACGCGTGTCTGGCCGGCTCCGGCGTCGCGCAGATGCTACTGCTCGGAGCGGAACCTCTGATTCGGGAAGGGCGGCTTGTCAATCTGTTCCCAGACTGGCCGGATGAGCGCTTCCCGCTCTATGCGTACCATCCATCGCGGCATCACATGCCGGCCAAGACAAGGGTATTTCTTGACTTTATCGTCGCTTTGACAAGTACGAGTTAGCAAGTCGAAATAGGCCAGTTGTCGAGATTCCGTGTGACTCTAGAACGATGCTCGAAATGGATTTTCTGCAGTCGATCAAGCGTTCGAGATAACCGGTCAATCTTCACGCGCATGTACCAAACAAGGAACGGCAGCACTTCTCGACCCTGAACGGGCCCCTTACTCCCCTTCAACAAGCGACTGCTGTGAGGTCGCAATGAGACGATCAGGTACAGACGAGGCCCGTTGCAAAGTCGGTTGGCAAAACCGTCTTCGATAGTCGGAAGGCGTTAGGCCCATGACCTTGCGGAACACGCGACGAAACCCTGCGACGTCGCCATAGCCAAGGCTCCACGAAATGTCTTCAACGGTATCCTGCGAAAACTCCAGCATTTCGCGTGCTCGTGTAATCCGAAGCCGCTGCTGATACTCGCTTGGCTTCATGCCGGTGGCTGCAACAAAACGACGCAGAAATGTCCGCTGTTCAAGATCAGCATGCTGTGCAAGATCAGCAACGCTGACAGGACGCTCGCGCTGAGTGAGCAGCCAAAGCTGTGCCCTCAATATCGCTCTGTCCCCGTGTTTCGTTCTCGGATCGAATTCGCTGTAGAAGCGCTGCTCGCGTCCAGGAGGATCAACGAGCATGAAACGCGCTGTCTCCAGCATGACTGGTGTCCCTAGAAACCGCTCGGTGAGCCTTAGCCCAAGGTCCGCCCAAGCGAGCACGCCCCCGGCCGTGACGACGTCTCCATAGTCAATGACCATGTGATCGGTTTCTGTTAGCACATCGGGAAACTGTTCAGCGAATACTTCATTGAATGACCAGTGTGTTGTCGCCTGCCGGCCCGCTAGAAGCCCGGTTCTTGCCAGGATAAAAACGCCACCGCATACCGCAGCGAGGACCACGCCTTCGGCGTGTTTTTCACGAAGCCAGTGCAGTAGCGGACTAAGCTTTTCGGGTCTCCCGGGGGCTTGCACATTCCCTGGGATCACAACTAGCGACAACGCGTGAGATGAGCTTGGGCAACTGTCGTATGCACAGCGGACCCCAGTCGCGTCGTCGTCCGCTCGCCAGTGCGTAATGCGGACCGCTGATCGCGCAGAGCCGCCATGCCGCTTAGCCGCGAACTCGCCGGCGTAGGTAAACAGGTCTGTCAGACCGTAGATACCCGCGTTCGAAGTGCCCGCATCGCAAGCAAGTCCGATCTCGATCTGAGGGGCCGAAACCAGTGCCGTTTTTGCCATGTTTTTTGTCACTTTCGTCCGTTGCGGTGTTTAGGCACGCCGAATACTCTGACGACGGCAGACCCGATTTCAACGGAAGCCGAGGCGTGTGCGGCCGGGGAGCCGGTGTGCGCAAATTTTAATCGGCCAACCGTTGGTTCCCAGTTTTCCACGCGATGCTGAGATACCGGCTTCGTTAAGTTGCGTCTGCGCTTAGAACAGTTATCCCTTCGTCAAAACCGACCTTAAAGGATACGAGATGGAAGCGAATACTGGAAGTTCATACATCACGACCGCAGACGGAACTCAAATTTTCTACAAGGACTGGGGCACAGGCGAACCACTGGTGTTCCATCATGGATGGCCTCTTTCCGCAGACGATTGGGATGCGCAGTTAATGTTTTTCCTGGATCACGGATACCGGGTAATCGCTCATGATCGCCGAGGTCATGGGCGCTCCACCCAAACCATTCGCGGCAACGACATGGACACCTACGCGGCCGACGTCGCCGAGCTCGTCAAGGCGCTCGATCTGAAAAATGCGGTGCATATCGGTCATTCCACAGGCGGAGGCGAGGTAACACGGTATGTCGCCCGACACGGCACCGGAAACGGACGCGTAGCGAAGGCGGTGCTCATCAGCGCAATTCCGCCACTTTTCATCCAATCGGAAAAGAATCCTGACGGCGTTCCAAGGAAAGTTGTCGATGAGATACGCAACGGCACGGCAAATCACCGGTCGCAGTTTTACCAGGACATCACGATTCCATTCTATGGTTTCAACCGGCCTGGCGCGACAGTGTCCGAAGGAATTCGCGAGAACTGGTGGCGGCAGGGCATGATGGGCGGCATCAAGGCCCAATACGATTGCGTCAAGGTGCTGTCGGAAACCGAGTTCTACGACGATCTGGCGATAATCGATGTTCCAGTACTCGTGATGCACGGCGAGGACGATCAGATATGCCCGTTTCCCACCACTGGCGCAAAGTCCGTCAAACTTTTGAAGCACGGAACCCTTAAATCGTATCCGGGATTGCCACACGGGATGCCGACCACCCATGCGGAGCAGATCAACGCCGACCTGCTCGCGTTTATCAAGTCCTGATTGGCGACGTATTCCAACGAACGCCGCGGCGCTCATTCAGGCAGTATCGCCACCTTCCTTGGTCGACCAGGCAGCGACACGGCCGCCGTCGGTTGAACTCTGACGCGGACATCGAAGAAACGCGGAAGTGCTCAGCCTCTAATCCGAGGCTGAGCGACCGATCGCTACGACTCGATCTGTGCCTTCAGGAACAGCGAGAATAGCTCGGACTGCGATTTGATATCGAGCTTCCCATAGACGTTCCGGCGATGGACCTTCACCGTCTCGGCGGAGATCGCAAGCTTGTGCGCAATCTCCTTGTTCGAGAGACCGCTCAGCATCAGCCTGACCACATCCAGCTCGCGCGCCGTCAGTGGGGTGCCGCGCTGCTTCATCGCCTCTTCGAGACTGCCTTGCCATGGAGGCGTCTGAGGCGCGGCACTCTTCTCCGCGAGTACACCTTCGAAGAAAATCCGTTGCCGCATCAACGCGGCCACCCAGGGCCGCACCAGGTCGAGCAGGGCAATCTCCTCCGGACTGAGGCGCTTCTTGCTGCCGAGCGAAAGACAAAGCGTTCGCGTGTCGTCGAGCTGGACGTTGTATTGCACCTCGTCCGCGACGACGTTATGCGTGAAATACAGCTTATAGTAATCGGTCTGATCGAAGCACTCGGGTGCTACATCGGAAAGACTGAAGAGCCCGCTCTTCGGCGCCTCACGATTGGCGATATAGAAAGGATCCAGCAGATACAGACCCTTCACGTAGTCGTTGAAGAGCGGATCCGGGCCGTCGCCTTCATACTGCGATTCGGCGAACACGTGCGGGCGGCCGTCGCTGAATAGCAGCGCGACCCAGCTGTCGACGCTCACGTACTCGTTGAGGTGCCGTGTCAGCGCAAGCCAGAAGCCCGGACGATCGACACACTCGATGAGCTGGCCGACCGATCGGTGCCACGCTACGTCCTGCAAGGTGAGATTCATGCGCGTACCCCCGTCGGGTTAACCAATCGACGTGATTATTAAAGTCGGCGGCGAAAGTCATACTGGGATTCGCCCCCAAGGCGAAATCTCAAGAGTATGCGGCCAAAGATCCGCTAATCAAACAAGGTCCAACCATGAAGATCGAAATCGTACAACTGGCGGGTCGCGACGGCGACACGGTCTACAACCTGAACCGCACATTGCAGGCGATCGCCACCCGTGCCGCGGACACAGACATCGTCATGTTCCCCGAAGCCCAGCTGACCGGCTTCCTGGATGTCGAAGAGCTTGCTGCGCTGGCCGAGCCACTCGACGGCCCGAGTGTTCGCGCAATCAAGGACGCCGCGCGCGAGCACGACGTCGCCGTGGTGGCGGGACTGATCGAGCACGATCGCGGCCAGTTCTACAACACGACAGTGTTCGTCACGCCGGAGGGCGTCGCGCTCAGCTACCGCAAAACCCACCTGTGGGTCTCCGAGCATGGCGTCGTGCTACCCGGCGATCGATACGCGATGGTCGAATGGCGCGGCGTGCGCCTGGGCCTGCTGATCTGCTATGACGTTGAGTTTGCCGAGAGCGCACGCGCACTCGTCGAACTGGGCGCGGATCTTTTGCTCGTGACGAATGGCAACATGGAGCCGTTCGGCCACGTCCACCGCACGGCGATCATGGCGCGTGCTCAGGAAAACCAGGTCTTTGCCGTGATGGCGAACCGGGTCGGCGAGGGCAGAGGCGATCTCACGTTTGCGGGTGGCAGCGCCGCTGTGGATCCGTTCGGGCGCATGCTCTTCGAGGCGGGGCGCGAGGAGAGCCGCCACACCGTCGTGCTGGACTTCGCGCAGATTGCGGCGGCGCGCGTCCTTTACAACTACCGCGCCGACCAGCGCCTGCCGTTCCCGGGCGAGCGCGTCGAGCTCCCGGACGGGCGTCGCGAGCTGCTGATTCCCTGAGCGACCTTCGGATCGTTTGGCTCCCGCCCGGCCCACGCGGCCGGGCGCATACAACGGACAAGGAAGCCGGATCAATCGGTCTTGAGCTTCGCCCATAGACGGTTCTGGAGGCGCATCAGCGGCGCCGTGATCGGCTTGCTGATGACAAGCGTGTGGTACACCTCGGGCGACGGGAACACGGCCGGGTCGGCGAGTACCTCGGGACGCACGAGATGCCGCGACGACGGGACTGCGGACGGATACGACGTGTCGTTGGTCAGCGCCACGGTTAGGTTTTGAATAGGCAAAGCCGTTTGTTTCCCACCCAGCTTAACTACCCTGATAGATATCGCACGACAGGCCCACCACGCACGGTTGACCGTCTCGGGTTTTGCCGTAACCATTTCGTCCGCCCGATTGGGCTCCATAGTCCCACGGACTGTCGCCGTCCATCGGCATCGCCCGCTGCGTTGAATTTATTGGCTGCTGACTGGATGTGTGGCTAGCGACGCCTGACGGTTGCATTTCCTGAGAGTCGGCAGTGCCAGCCGCAGTGAGCAGGAATAGCACGATGGTTACAGTCGAGGGTTGCACTTTCATTTCTTCACCTTTTCGTCATCAACGGGTTGCGTTAGCGACGCCGAACTTGCGGCCGGGGAGTGACAGCGAACTCGGTAAGCCGGACCAAGGATTTCGTCCCCTTCGCAACACCGGCATCAGGTACTTTCCAGTCATGGCTCGCGCGCCGCCAGATCTTTGTTAGCTCCCTCCGAAAAAAACGTTGCATTGTGGATCCATCCGGCACGGTCTGGCATGTTTTGCACCGCTTTGTACCCGTGTGTCAGGCGTGCCGCCGTATGCTTCCATCCCCGCACTCGGGTCAGAGGCTTGGGTTGCGTCGTTTTCTTGCGGGGCGGGTTGAGAGGCTTGCGGTGTGCCTTGCGAATGCGCAACACCGGCCATGACAAAGAGCACGACAGTGGATGCGACTATCAGTGGCGATTTCATGTTGGTTCCTTTATCTACGTTGAGTTTTCCATTCACGCGATTCGTTATTCGCGTGCCCTGAGCTCGAATTACAGCAGTCTTCGCACGAGCCAAGGCCGGTTCAGCTCATCACGACGACCAACCGCCCCGGGCGCACTCGACGAATGCCCCTCAGCGTTGCTGTCATATTCATTCTTGGTCAGGCGAAACGCCGTCGCAACGCACATGCGTAGGCGGTGGACAGCAATCGTCGGCGAAAGATGTAGGCACTGTCATCGTCCGATTCCGGTGACATGTCGGATACTCGCCGCCCGACGGCGCGCCTTCCTGAACTGTCCAGGTGCGGGGCGAGCGCACGTCACGTCACGTCACGTCACTGATACATTTGTGGCTGATGGTAGGGATGGCGACCTGTTTTTCTGTTTTATCGCGCTGTGGCTACGCACGAGGGCGTTGTGCATCCATGACCACGGGCGCCGCTTTCGCTGGAATGAAAGCACGCTGGCTTGAAGTCAGTCGGTTGGTTGTCCCTCAGCAGCCGGCAGGCTTCGGTCAAGCGCCGGATCCGTGACCGGTGGGACGCCGAGCTTGATCCCTCTATTCGCCAGCATGACGATGAGTTCCGTACGGCGCCGCAGATTGAAATGCGCGAGCAGATGACTGACGTATTTCCGTACCGTAATGTCCTCGAGCCCCATTCTCAGGGCAATGGCCTTGGACGGAAGTCCGCGCGCCAGCCACGCCAACGTTTCGAACTCTCTCGGTGTGAGTCCCAGCGCGGATGCATTGCTCGTTTCCGATTTAGCGCGCGGCTGTCTATCCTCAGGTCCATTTGCCGGAGCCTCGTTAGTGTCCATATCACGACTGAGGCTGGCGATGCTGGAGGCTGGTAGGAACACGCCCCCGGCAAGCACCGCGCTTATCGCCGCACGAAGCGCTTCAGGCGGCGACGATTTGGGCACGTATCCCATGGCGCGAAGTTGGATGCATCGACTAATGGTTTCCACTCGCTCATCGGCCGATATCACGATCACCGGTAACGACGGTCGCGACTCCTTCAATTCGGCAAGCGCGTTGCAACCGTTGCCATCGGGCAGGTCGAGATCGAGAAAAACGATGTTCAGGAGCTCGCAAAGTGCATGATTCACCCCCTGCGACAATGTGCTCGCGTGCAGCAACTCGATGTTCGGAAAGAGCTCCCTCAGTAGAAGCGCCAATCCGGCTCTGAACAGTTCATGGTCGTCGACGATCAGTACGCGCATTCCATCGTCTCCCAGAACTGTCTTCGAGCCGAGCTGCGATTACACGTCGGCGGATGGCTAAATCGGTACTGACCGTCCGGTGTCTTCAGGTCAGATAGTACACAGTGGCGGCTGATCTATATGGCGTCGCCTAAAAAGTGGCGGATTTCACCCATCATTAGACGAATCAAGCGTACCAAAAGGACCATCGGGCCTTGCAAACGGCGTGACGGTGCTGGCAGAGACGGGCATTACGCTCGGGATGTTTTCAGTCAGTGATCGTTCGCGCGATCGAGATTCATCTTCCGCTGAGCGCTCACATACCGGCTGATCTCCGCCAGCAGGTCTTTGGGGGCGGAGGACTTGCGCAATAGCACGAACGGTTCGGGGAAGTCGCGAAGGATGTGATCGGACAGCAGCTCGCCGGTGATAAATGCGACGGGAATAACGCCCGCCCACGCGAAATGACGCCTGATCCGATCAGCAACCTCCTTGCCGGTGGCTCCTTCGCGCAGACGGATATCGGCGATGATGAGATCGGGAATGCGGCTGTCATCGGCAAGGAGGGCTTCGAATCCAGCCATCGACTCGGCGGCGTGCACGAGCGCGCCCGCGCTTGAGAAAAGACGCCTCAGACCTTCGAGGACGGTAGGTTCATCGTCGCACAGGAGTATGAACGTGCCAGTGAGATCGGGCATGTACACGTCGCCATCCTGAGCATTTGCCCCGACGGTCGGGGTTGATGCCGAAACCGTCGCGTAAAGGGAAAAGCGCGATCCGCGCCCTTCCACGGAGGCGAAACTCATGCCGTGTCCCGGCAGAATATGGATCGCACGATGCACAATCGAGAGCCCCAGTCCCAGCCCTTTCGAACGGTCGCGCCCCGGATTGTTGATCTGATAGTACTCGGAGAAGATCGCGTCCCGATGGGCGGGCGCAATGCCGATGCCGGTATCCCATACATCGACGCGCAGCCGGTCATTCAGTTGCACCCAGCCAAGCACAACGCCGCCCGATGGCGTGTTCTTGATCGCGTTCGATACGAGATTCGATACGGACCGCTTGAAGAGCGATCGGTCGGTCTCGATGGAGGGCGGGGCGCGTCGCCGCCCCGCGATTCTTAGTTCGATGCCGCGCAACCGGGCCGTCTCCCGGTATTGCTCGAAGACCTCGGTCAACAGGCCGAGGGTATCGACCGGTACGACACGGGGAACATATGAGCCCAGCTCGCTGTAGTCCTGAATGTCCTTGAACATGTCGAGGATGTCGGACGCGGTCTCCTCGATGACATCGAGCTCGCGATCCACGGCGTAGCCGTCCCTGATCCTCGTCCGGGCGCTGCGGATGAAAAGGTTGATTGCGGCGAGAGGCTGCTGGATGTCGTGATACGCCGATGAAAAGAATCGCTCTTTCTCCCTGACGAGCTCTTGCATGCGTCTGTTCTGCTCGTTGACCGCGCGCGACGCCGCTTCGACGCGCGCCTTGGCCGCGCGCAAGGTGCGCCGGTACATGAATTCGCGCCTCGCGGCACGTTCCAGCGGGATACTGAGCAGCACGCCGACGACCGACATGATCGGCAGCATCGTGGCGTGCGCAGCCACCGACTCCACGCGCAGTTCGACACTCCCGCCGACGGGTTTGAAATAAAGCATGATCAGATAACTGACGATGCATATCCCGATTAGCCACGCCGCCGTGATCACCCGAAGCCGAAAGGCCATGAATATCAGGAAAAGGCAAAACATCAGCACCGGGTAGATTTCCCGCCAGCCAACGTCGCCCGGATAGAACTGCAGCATTCTCAGGCAGCTGAACCAGCAACTGATCGTCCAGACACTAAGCAGCCAGACGGCCCAACGTTCGTCGAGTGCGCGCGGGGTCCAGAACAGCACGGGAATCGCCATTCCGATCGCTGCGGCGACTCTCAGGAGAATTAGCTCGTTGTGGTGCAGATGGGCGGGATCGAGCGCGTCTAACCGGCAGAAGTCGCGGATGGAAAATGCGACCCACAACGCGGTGAAGATTGTGATGGCGAGCCTCCGCTGTCCGGAGAACCGGCGCGCGTAGTCCCACCGGAACGCGCGCTCCTGAGCCGCCGAGCTGAACCTGCGCACCCTGAGGCCTGACGATCTCATGACGACGCTCGATCAGGAAATTCGCCGTCCGCGGAGAGGGCAGCGTGCAATTCAAACAGAATAGCAGGGCGCCATCCAAAGTTATACACACAAATGTAGCGTTCTGGATGCGTCTGGCACGCCAATGCGCAAGCCGCCAGCTTAAGCCTTCGCTTTCACATTGACCTTCCCTGGGGCGCCCGCTTGCGCCGCCACTTTCTCCAAATCAAACGGCGTATCCCTCAACCTCCGCCCGGTCAGCTTAAACACCGCATTCGCTACCGCCGGCGCCACCGAAGGACTCGACAACTCCCCAACGCCACCCGGTTTAGCCGGATCCCCCTGCACGATCTGAATCTCGATCTCCGGCATATCACTCATGCGCATCACGCGATACGTATCAAAGTTCTTCTGCTCGACCTGACCATGCCGAATGTCGATGCGATCCGCCGTCGCATGCCCTAACCCCCACATCAGCCCGCCATACAGTTGTTCTTCAACCCCACCCGGCGACACAGCCAACCCGCAATCCGCCACACACGTCAGCTTCTCAACCACAACCGCATCGCCCTTGCGAACCACCCGCGCCACCACCGCAACATAGCTGCTATACGCCTGATTCGTCGCAACACCCAACGCCGTACCAGCAGGCAACGGCTTACCCCACCCCGCCCGCTCCGCCGCCTCGCGCAACACGGCCTTATGCCGCGGATCCTTCATATGCGCGAGCCTGAAATCAACCGGATCGCGCTGCCCAGCATGCGCAGCCTCATCCATAAACGACTCCACCGAAAACACATTCGGGATATAACTCACCGCCCGATACCAACCGGTCGGCACGCCGGTCTCATGACGCACCCAACCAATATCGACATGCGGCGCGCCGTAAGCGAATTCGTATTTGCTGATCGCCTCGGTGGTGCTGTAGTCCATCCGGTCGGGACGGTCGAAGTAACCCGGCTCCCATTGCTCGGGCGAGGCGGGCATCACCGCGCGCAGTTGCAGCGTGGTCAAATTGCCCTGCGCATCGAGCGCGGCCTTGCCTCGGTGATAGCTCGCCGAGTGGTAATACAGCGCGCGCATTTCGTCTTCGCGGCTGTTCATCATCTTCACGGGTTTGCCGGTTTTCAGCGTGAGAAACGTGACTTCGAAGAGCCAGTACTTCGATTCGCGTGACCCGAAGCTGCCGCCCGACACAAGCTCATGCAGCACCACACGGTCGGCTGGAATGCCGCCGATCACCTCGGCAGCCTCCTGCACGGTAGAAGGCACCTGCAAGCCGCCCCAGTACTCGATGCCGCCGTCCCTCGCCCATGCGGTGACGTTGATCGGCTCCAACGGATTCTGCGCCTTGTAGGGCATCGAATACGAAGCTTCGACCACACGCGCACCATGCGGCCACGCGGTCTTCGCATCGCCGGTTTGAATCGTTGGCACGACACGCGTAGCGGGATCGTCGAGCCATGCGGCTTGATGCGCGGCCAGCGTGCTGCTGTCGAAAGTTTCGAGCGGACTATCGTCCCATTCGACATGCAGCGCCGCCTGGCCCTTGTGCGCCGACCAGTAGTCATCGGCCAGCACGGCGACCCCTTCCTGATTGCCGCCGAGAATGTCGGGGCGGCAAGGAATCTGCAACACCTGCCGTACCCCCGGCACCGCCAAGGTCTCCTTCGCATCGACGCTGCGCACCCGTCCATCGATGATCGGCGAGCGCGTGACGACAGCGACCAGCATCCCCGGCACCGACACATCGATGCTGTACGGAAACGCCCCTCTTGCCTTCAGATCGGCGCCGCGCTTTTTCTGCAGCTTGCCGATGTATTTGAACTGCGAAGGATCTTTCAACGCGACGTCTTTCGGCGCGGGCAATTGCGCCGCTACGCTCGCCAACGATCCGTAGTTCGCGCGCTTGCCGCTCGCCTTGTCGACGACGAACCCGTTGTCAGTCGTCAACGCAGACGGCGCCACGTTCCATTGTTTCGCGGCAGCTTCGATCAACATGGCACGTGCGGTTGCACCCGCACGCCGCAAGCGATCGTACTCAAGCGCGACGCTGGTACTGCCGCCGGTCGAGAACACTTTCCACAACGGATGAATGTAATCCCCAAAGAACGGATTCTCCGGCGTGATCACATCCACGCGAAACGGATCGACATCGAGTTCTTCAGCGACGACCGCAGCCAATGCGGTGCGCGTGCCTGTGCCGGAGTCGTGTTTATGGACGACCAGCTTGATCGTATCGTCCGGGAGCACGCGCACCCAGGCGTTCGGCTCGAACTCGCCGGTTTGCGGTTTAGGATCGCCGCTTGCGTTCGTATTACCCGCTAATGCTTCGGGCAATTGAAAGCCGATCGCGAGACCCGATGCCAACAATGCAGAACTCTGTTTGATGAAGCGTCTACGCGCCGCACCGTGTGCGCTGTTCAGCGCTTGCTTGTCGTTGCGCATTCAAGCCTCCTCTTTCACGGAGGCGCAGGCGGAAGCGCAGACGGGCTCGACCCACGTGACCGACGCAAGCGCCGGATCACCCGAAGCCGCGCGCTTGATCGCCTTCCTGATCCGCGAGTAGGTCCCGCAGCGGCAGATGTTGCCCGACATGGCGGTGGCAATCGTCTCATCGTTGACCGTGGGCTTGTCCTTCAGGAACGAGGCCGCCTGCATCAACTGACCGGACTGACAATAGCCGCATTGCGGCACGTCCTCGGCAACCCATGCGAGTTGCAGCGGGTGCCTACCGTCGTGCGAGAGACCTTCGATCGTCGTGATGTGCTTGCCCGCCACCGCCGCAATCGGCAGCAAACAGGAGCGCACCGCCTCGCCTTCCAGATGCACCGTACACGCGCCGCAAAAGCCGCCGCCGCAGCCGAATTTCGTACCGGTCAACTTGAGCCGGTCGCGCAACACCCACAACAGGGGCATGTCTTCCGGTACATTGTCGAGCGAGTGCCGCGTGTCGTTGACCACGATCTCGATCATGCGCTGTCTCCTGAGTGTTGTTGTGCAGCGCGGCGTGTGGTGCATGCCACAAAGGCCGCGTGCTTGCGGCCATTATTGAAAGCCGTTAAGCACAACGCCAGCGACGATTTCTTCCATCACCCGTAAGTCCGGCTAACACCTATGTTGAAGCGCTACCCTTCGATCCAGTCGATGCAGGCTTTCCTGCAAGCGGCACGCGTCGGCAGCTTTTCGAGCGCGGCGCGCCAGCTGTCGCTCACGCATAGCGCGATCAGCCAGCAGATCCGCACGCTCGAAGAGTTCGTCGGGCAGCCGTTGTTCGTGCGCGAAGGCGGCGGCGTGGTGTTGACGGATGCGGGCGTGCTGTTCGCGAATCAGCTGGCGGATGGCTTCGAGCAGATTGATCGCGCGTTGTCGTCGGTGAAAGAGCGCACGGTCAAGCAGTCGATCACGCTCGACGTCGATCCCGAACTCGCCCAGAGCTGGCTGGTGGCGCGCTTGCCTGCTTTGCTCGATGCGCTGACCGGCACGTCGTTGACCGTGCTGTCCACACCGCGCCATGACCGCAGCGCGTTCGAGCGGGTGGATATTGCGTTGCGGTATGGGTATGGAGAATGGGACGGCTTCGAGAACGCGCTCATCTGCGGCGATCGGTTGACTGCCGTGGGTTCGCCCGCGCTTCTTGCGGCGCGCGAACTGAGCCTGCCGCTCACGCCTGAACAGGTGCTCGAATTACCGCTGCTCGGCTACACGAAGCGCTCGTGGATTCCGTGGCTCAGCGCGGCTGGCCTGCCCGCAATCGAACCAGACGCCGTGGCGGTGTTTGACAACGCCGCCGGGTTGATTTCAGCCGCGAGCGCAGGCGTGGGCGCGGGTTTGGCGCGCGGCCTGCTCGCTGCCGACGCGCGGCGCGAGGGGCGCCTGGTCGAACTCACGCAAGTAGAGATTCCGACGCATTACAACTTGTACGCGGTGTGGCCTCGGGAAAAAGCGGCGCAAGTGGCTCCGCTGATCGAAGTGATTCGAGAACTGGTCGCGCAGACGGTCGGCGCGCCTTAGCGTCTGCATTCACCACCCTTCGCGTCCATGCTTACTCTCGCGCATCGCGCAAACGGTCAGCGCGCTAGCGTTACCGCTCGCCACCCTTCGGATCGACGCCCAATCTCGCGCGCCACGCAAACGGCCAGTACGTGAGCGTTACCGCTCGCCACCCTTCTCGTCCCCACTCACGCTAGCGGCCACCTCGCGCACCGTATCGAGAAACAGCGACACCACCGGCGACGGCTCCTCAGCACGATAGCGCGCATGCAGCGACACCTCCGGACGCGGCGATGCCACCTGCACGAACGCGACGCCTCCCGTCGACAGTTGCCGCGCCGACGAAGGCAGCAACGCCACGCCCAGCCCTTCACGCACCAGACACAGCAGCGTATGCACCTCGACCACCTCCTGCTCGATCTGCGGTGTAAACCCTGCCTCGACGCAACAGTCCTGCAGAAAGCGCGCAAGCTGCGACTGCCGCAAACCGAACGACACAAAACGCTCGGTCTCCAACTCACGCAACGCGATCTCCCCACGCGCGGCAAGCCGATGCCCTAACGGCAGCGCCACCACTGCCGATTCGCGCATCACGACTTCGCTGCGAATCTCCGGGTCCTCATGCGACACCCGGAAGAAGCACACATCCAACCGCCGCTCCTTGAGCGCGAGGATCTGCGCAGCGGGCGTCATCTCGTGCAACGTCCACTGCACTTGCGGATGTTTCTCCGCAAATACCCTGAGTGCGCGCGGAATCGGATCGACCATCGCCGAGCTAATGATGCCGATCTCGAGACTTCCCACTTCGCCACGTCCCGCACAACGCGTCAGATCGATCGCGCGCTCGAACTGCGCGAAGATCAGCGGCACCTGTTCCTTAAGTGTTTTCCCTGCATCAGTGAGTTCGACACGGTGCTGCGAACGCATGAACAACGCGGTGCCCATCTCCTCTTCGAGGATGCGAATCTGCTGACTGAGAGGTGGCTGCGAAATGTGCAGCCGTGCGGCTGCCCGGCCGAAATGCAGTTCGTCGGCAAGTACCGCGAAGTAACGCAACAGCCGAATGTCCATATCGCAAACGTATCAAGATCGTGGTTAAAAAATATTGTACAGAGCGTTTTTAACGCGTGAGACTGCATCGCAAGCAGCAGTGCACATCAGTGTGACACTCGATGCCGGCGAGGGGAAGGCGCGTTAGTACTGCGTCTTGCAAAGGGCCGCATGGGCAAGCCCGTCTGGGCTCCGTTCCATCGATGTGCCTGCCCGCGATCCGGCAACTGGATACACCAGTTCCTCTCAAGGAGATCGAGTACATGATCATCGACACTAGCTGTTACCCGACCAATCTGGTCGACCTCGCGTGGCGCCACGACGGCGAGCCATTCACCGGCGAGCGTCTGATCGCAACGATGGACGGCCCGTACATCATCAACGGCAAGCCGCGCCGCATCGACAAGGCATTCATTCAACCGCCGCAAGGCAACACTATCTATACGTGGACCGACGGCAACCGCTCGGGGCGCGAGTCGATCGACGACTACATGGCGTACACCGTCGAAATGACGCAGAAGTATCCGGACCGTCTGATCGGTTGCTTCGTCTACAACCCGCGTTGCGGTCCGGAGAACGGCGCCGAAGCGATCGAGTTCTACGCGAAGGAACACGGCTTCAAGATGGTGCAGTTGCAGGCCAACATGCATGCGTATCGTCCCGACCGCGCACTCGACTGGCTGCGTCCTGCTCTGCGTAAATGCGCGGACCTCGGCCTGCTCGTGAAGCTGCACACCGGCGACGGACCGTACAGCATCCCGAGCGAGTGGTATCCGCTAATCCGCGAATTCCCGTCGGTGAATTTCATCATGGCGCACTTCGGTGTGCAGACGGGTGGTGTGTATTGCTTCGAGCCTTATCAGATGGCGCTCGATACGCCGAACGTGTATTGCGAATCGAGCTGGTGCCTGCAATCGCGGATCGTCGAATTTGCCAAGGTACTGCCGACGCACAAGATTCTCTACGGTTCGGACACGCCGCCAAACGAGCCCGGCATGTGGCTGCGTTTGCTCGAAGTGTTGTGCCACGAGCCGCCGCAAGGTCTGAATCTCGACGAAGACACGCTCGAGGATTACCTCGGCAACAACCTCGCCCGCATGATCGGCATCGAGCCGAGCGCGCCGCCGAGAAGCGTCGAAGAAGCGCAAGCCTATCTGAAACAACACGCCGGCGCGTCGCAGAAACACGCCGCGAATGCAACTCAAGCAGCCTACGCAGGAGCCCGCTGATGATCATCGATACCCATCTGCATCCGACCAATCTCGTCGACGAAGCGTGGCGCCACACCGGCGAGCCGTTCACCGGCGAACGCCTGCTGAAGATGATGGACGGTCCGTACATCATCAACGGCAAGCCGCGCCGTATCGACATGGGCTTTATTCAACCGCCGCCGGGCAACACCGGCTATCGCGACGGCAATCGCCGCGGCCGTGAAGGCATTCGCGATTACATGGCGTATATCGCCGAGCTTACGCAGAAGTACCCGGATCGCTTTATCGGCAACTTCACGTACAACCCGCGTTGGGGTCCGGAGAACGGCGCCGCCGAACTCGAATTCCACGTGAAGGAGTACGGCTTCAAGATGCTCAAGCTGCACGCGAACATGCACGGCTATCGCCCGGATCGCGCACTCGACTGGTTGCGTCCGGCGATGAAGAAATGTGCCGAACTCGGCGTGGTGGTGCTGATTCACACGGGCGACGGACCGTACACGATTCCGACGCAGTTCTATCCGATCATCCGCGAATTCCCGATGGTGAATTTCATCATCGGTCACTTCGGGATTCAAACGGGCGGCAACTACTCGTTCGAATCGTTCTGGATGGCGATGGATACACCGAACGTGTATTGCGAATCGGGCTGGTGCTATCAGTCGCGCATCGTCGAATTTGCTCGCGAGTTGCCGCGCAACAAGATCGTGTTCGGCACCGACTCGCCGCCGAATGAGCCGGGTATGTGGCTGCGCGAACTGGAAATGCTGTGCGGTCCGGCGCCGCAAGGCATGGATCTGGATGAAGACGGTCTCGAAGACTATATGGGCAACAACATCGCCCGTCTGGTCGGCATCGAGCCGACCAAGCCGCCGAAAGATCTGGCCGAAGCGGAAAAGCGTTTGAAGGCGACTTATGTGAATGACGTAACCCAGCCTGCTTAACGCGTTTAGCGCTTGCTGTACGGCAGGCGCGGCTAAGGGTTGATGCCGCGCCTGCCTCTCCCGACAGTCCGCTTTCGTTATCGCTTTCGACGGAGTTCACTATGGCGGATAACCTCTTCCGCGCCACGCAGGATTTTCATCGCTTCGCGCAGGCGTATCGCGAGCAGTTTCCCGATGATGTATTGACGATCAAGCAACCTTTGGCTGCCGATCAGGATGTCACCGCCGTGGTCGCCGAATTGGCAGCACGGGGTCAGCATCAGATGCTGATCTGCGAAAAGGTCGACGGCATTGCGACACCACTGGTTACCAACTTCTTTGCTTCACGTACGCGCATTGGACGTTTGTTCGACGTCGACGCGTCGGGCCTATTCGACGCTTACCAGCAACGTGCGAACGCCCCCGTCGCTCCGGTTTTCGTTCCGACCGGCCCAGTTCTCGACCAGGTTCTCGAAGGCGACGCCGTCGATCTCGCGCAACTGCCGATGATCCGCCACTTCGATACCGATCGTGGTCCGTACATCACCAACGCTGTAATTGTCGCCGAGGACCCGGTGACGGGCGTCGCGAACCTCAGCTATCACCGTTCAATGCGGCACGCCCGCAATGCGCTGGCAACCAGCCTGCATTCGCGCGGCCACCTCTGGCGCATGCTGCAAACCGCTCAAGCGCGCGGCGACACGTTGAAAGTCGCGATGGTGATCGGTGCGCATCCGCTGTTCATGCTGGCCGCCGCGGCGCGCGTGCCCTTCGGCACGGATGAACGGGCGATTGCAGGCGGATTGTTCGGCGCGCCGCTGGAATTGGTGCGTACGCCTCGTTACGGAATCGGCGTTCCCGCTTCCGCTGAGTTCGTCCTTGAAGGCACGATCGATCCGCACGCGCACGCAGAAGAAGGCCCGTTCGGCGAATTCACCGGCTATTCGTCGGATCGCTCGACCAACAACGTGCTGCGCGTCGACACGTTGATGCGGCGTAATGATGCATGGCTCGTCGATGTAGTCGGCGGTCCGTACGCCGAGCACCTGACGCTGGCTCGCTTGCCGCGCGAAGCAGAAATGAGCGAGAAGCTGAAGGCGCGCTTTCCTTCCGTCACCGCGCTGCACTATCCGAACTCGGGCACGCACTTCCATTGCTACGTCGCATTGAATCAGACACGCGACGGCGAAGCACGCCAGATCATGCTCGCGTTGCTCGGCTGGGACCCGTATCTTAAGAACGTCGTAGCGGTGGATAGCGATATCGACATCACCAGCGATTCGCAAGTGCTGTGGGCCATCGCCACGCATTTCCAGCCGCATCAGGACGTGTTTATCGTCGACGGTTTGCCGGGCAGTCCGCTCGATCCTTCATCGTCTGCTGCAGGCACCACGTCGCGGATGGGTATCGACGCGACACGCGGTTCACACTTCGACGGCATTCGCGCGAAGATCAGCGAGCGCGCTGCGCAACAAGCGGTTGAGATTCTTAACCGCACCACAGCCGGAGCACAGCGATGACCCCGCGGCGACTCGTAGTCGGCATCAGCGGCGCGTCCGGTTTCACATATGGCGTGCGCTTGCTGCAACTGCTGCGTGAACTCGACATCGAAACGCATCTGACCGTCTCGCGCAGCGCGCTGCTGACGATGACGCACGAAACCGACTACAAGTTCGCCGAAGTCAGCGCCCTCGCCAGCTTCACCTACCGTTGCGACGACATGGCCGCGGCGATTTCCAGCGGCTCGTTCCGCTCGCTGGGCATGATCGTCGCGCCCTGTTCGATGAAGACGCTTGCCGAAATTGCCAGCGGCATGTCGTCGAGCCTGATCTCGCGCGCCGCCGACGTCACGTTGAAAGAGCGCCGCCCTCTGGTGCTGCTGGCGCGTGAAACCCCTTACACGCTGGCACATCTGCGCAACATGATCGCAGTCACTGAAATGGGCGCGATCGTCGCGCCACCTGTTCCGGCGTTTTACGCGCGCCCTGTTTCACTCGACCAGATGATCGACCACACGCTAGGCCGCGTGCTCGACCTGTTCGGTCTCGAAGCGGGCACCGTCAAACGCTGGCGCGAGAAAGAAACAGAAGCTGAAGTAGAAGCACAAGCACCGCATATCGCCTGATAGCCGAACCGCACGAACCGCAGTACGAACGAAGAAACGGAGACGAGCCATGAATCACATTCACACCACCCACAACGAAATCGAGAAAATCCCCGTCACGGTGCTGACCGGCTTTCTCGGCGCCGGCAAGACGACGCTGCTCAACTACATTCTGCGCGAGAAGCATGGACGCAAAATCGCGGTGATCGAAAACGAGTTCGGCGAAATCGGCATCGACGGTGGCCTGGTGCTCGAATCGACCGAAGAGATCTACGAGATGACCAATGGTTGCGTGTGCTGCGTCGGCGCGGTGCGCGAAGACCTGGTGCGGATCGTGCGCATGCTGGTGGAAAGGCCGGATCGGCTCGATCACATCATCGTCGAAACGAGTGGGCTCGCGGATCCCTACCCGGTCGCACAGACTTTCTTCCTCGACGATCCGATCGCGAAACAGGTGACGCTGGATGCCGTCGTCACGATGGTGGATGCGAAGCATATCGCCGCGCATCTGGACGATCTGGTGCTCGACGGCAGCGACAATCAGGCGGTCGATCAGATTGTTTGCGCGGACCGTATCGTGATCAACAAGGTGGATCTGGTGACTGCAGAAGATATCGTTTCGCTGACGCAGCGCATTCGCGGGTTGAATGCCACAGCGGAAATCGTCGAATCGAGCTACGCCCAGATCGACCTCGACAAGATTCTCGGCGTCGGTGCAAATGAGTTCTCGCAGATTCTGGTCGAGACCGACGGCCTCCATGAAGAAGAGCATTCACACGCCCGCGAGCACGAGGACCACGACGAGCACGAAGCGCACGACGATCATGAACACGCCCATCATGACGACGACCACGACGATCACGCCGACCACCAACACGACGAAAGCGTGTCTTCGGTTGGGATCGAAGTCGATTCAGACATCGATCTCGACGCGCTGCAAGCGTGGCTCACCGAACTGCGCGAGTCCGATGCCGCCAAGCTGTTCCGTATGAAAGGCATTCTCGCGGTGCAGGGCCAGTCGCACCGCTATGTGCTGCAAGGGGTGCACAACGTCATCGAACTGCGCGCGGCACAAGTGTGGGGCAGTGAACCGCGCTCGTGCCGCATTGTATTCATCGGACGCGATCTCGATCGCGCCGCGCTGACCGACCGCTTCCATGCCTGTCTTGCCGTGCCGGTTGCGGCCTGACGGGAGATCCGGTCGGCGCGCGAAGTGATGCTGCACGGCCAGGCCGTGCGGCGCGCTCCGATCGAAAACGATAATGCAGCCATCTGCATGGGACCGGAGTAAGCGCTAAAGCGCCAACTCCGCTCGACATAGGAGACACGTCATGAACACCGCCATACATCCCGTCGATCGGATTCTGCCGAAGCGTCAGATGATCACGCTCGGTTTGCAGCACATGCTAGTGGCTTATATCGGCGCGATTGCTGTTCCATTGATCGTCGCGTCGGCACTGAAGATGTCGCCGGCCGACACGACCGTGCTCATCAGCACCGCCCTGTTTTGCTCAGGCATCTCGACGATCTTGCAGACCGTCGGCTTCTGGAAGTTCGGCGTGCGTCTGCCAATTCTGCAAGGCGTCGCCTTCAGCAGCGTCGGACCGGTCATCGCGATCGGCCTGAGTCCGGGTGTCGGCTTCGCCGGCGTGTGCGGCGCGGTGATTGGCGCGGGTCTCTTCACGATGTTCGCGGCGCCATTAGTGGGACGCTTACGAAGGTTCTTCCCACCTGTGGTGACCGGCTGCATCGTAACCGTGATCGGTTTGCAACTGTTCCCGGTTGCGTATCAATGGGCCGGCGGTGGCGAGGCCGCGCAGCAGCAGTTCGGCGGGTTGCCCTTCCTGAGCGTCACGCTGTTCGTCGCTGTGGTGATTCTCGCGATCAACCGCTTTGCTGGCCCGTTCCTGCGCAATCTCTCGGTGCTGATCGGTTTGGTCGCGGGCGGCATTCTGGCGTGTTCGCTCGGCATGGGCAACTTCACGAGCGTGAGCGCCGCACCGTGGTTCACGATGCCGATGCCGTTTCACTTCGGCACGCCGGTGTTTTCGCTAGTGCCGGTGCTGACGATGATCGTCGTGATGGTGGTGCAGATGGTCGAATCGATGGGACTGTTCGTCGCCATCGGTGGCATCGTCGACAAGGACGTCAGTGAGGAAGACGTGGTGCGCGGCATGCGTGCGAATGGTCTTGCGAGCGCGATTGCCGGCATGTTCGCGGCGTTCCCGTTCATCGCCTTCATGGAGAACGTCGGCCTCGTGATCCTGACCGGCGTGCGCAGCCGCTGGGTGGTGGCGATCAGCGGCGCGCTGATGTGCGTGGTGGCGCTGGTGCCGAAGATCGGCGCAGTGGTCGCATCGACGCCCGCCGCGGCCCTCGGCGGCGCAGGCATCGCGATGTTCGGCGTGGTGGTTGCAGCCGGTATTCAAACGCTGGCGAAGGTGGACTTCGAGCGCAATCGCTACAACGTACTGATTGTCGGCTTTACTATCGCCACCGCGTTGATTCCGGTGATGGCGCCGCAAGTCTTCAAGCATATGCCCGATTGGACGCAGCCGTTCCTGCATAGCGGCGTGGTGCTGGCGTGTCTGGTATCGGTGGTGTTGAACGCGGTGTTGAATGGCGCGCATGAGGAGGAGAAGATCGTCGAGACGCACAACCTGGTGCGCGAATAGGCGGCCTTATAAGCAGCGAACGCGGTAAGACGAGCGCGGCCGTCGCCCCCCCCTGGACCGACGGCCGCTTCGCAGTAACTGAAAGGACATTGAATCGTGAGCATGCAAACTGAAGCGTTGCTGATCAAGAACCCTGTCGCGGTAATGAGCGGCCGAAGTGGCGATAACGCGCGCCTGGGTCAGGTCGATCTGCGGATTCGCAACGGCCGTATCGAGGCCATCGCGCCTAACCTCGAACCGCGCGCAGACGAGCGCGTGATCGACGCGCGTTCATGCGTCGTTTATCCGGGTTGGGTGAATACGCATCACCACCTGTTCCAGAACCTGCTGAAGGCAGTGCCGTCCGGCATCAACGCCGATCTACAGGATTGGCTAGCCGCCGTTCCCTATCCGCGACTCGCACGCTTTACGCCGGGCCTCGCACGTGTCGCGGCACGTTTGGGTCTTGCCGAGTTGTTGTTGTCCGGTGTGACGACCTGTGCCGATCACCATTACCTCTATCACGCGGACGGCACCACCGAAACCGGCGATCTGCTATTCGACGAAGCGGCTTCGTTCGGCATGCGTTTCGTGCTGTGCCGTGGCGGCGCATTGCAGGCCGCGGGCGATCATCCGGGGTTTTCCAAAGTAGCGTTGAAACCCGAGACGCTCGATCAGATGCTCGCGGACATCGAACGCCTCAAGTCGCGCTATCACGATGCGGGCGACGCTTCGATGCGTCGCGTCGTCGTCGCACCGACTACGCCGACGTTTTCGCTGCCGCCGGAACTGCTGCCTGAAGTCGCTCGCGCGGCGCGTCGCATGGGCTTAAGGTTGCACACGCACCTTTCCGAAACGACCCGCTACGTCGACTTCTGCAAAGAGCGCTTCAACAAACTGCCGGTCGAGTTCGTCGCCGATCACGAATGGCTCGGGCCGGACGTCTGGTTCGCCCACCTCGTGCATCTGCAGCCGAGCGAGATCGCGATGCTCGCGGAAACCGGCAGCGGCTGCTCGCACTGTCCGGTGAGCAATGCGCGCCTCGGTAGCGGCATTGCGCCGGCCCCGCAGATGGCGGCGGCGGGCGTGCCGATGTCGTTGGCAGTAGATGGCGTCGCCTCGAACGAATCGGGCAGCATGACCAATGAAGCGCACTTCGCGTGGTTAGTGCATCGCGCGGCGCAAGGTGCATCGGCGACCACCGTCGAAGAGACGATTCATTGGGGCAGTGCCGGCGGCGCAGGCGTGCTTGGACTCGATGCGGTCGGCACGCTTGAAGTCGGCAAGGCAGCGGATTTCGTGCTGTATGACATCAGCGATCTGCGCTTTAACGGCTTCCATGATGTGGCGGTGGCGCCGGTGACGGCGGGCGAACCGGCTCGCGTTCGCTACAACGTGGTGAACGGCCGCGTGGTGGTGGATAACGGCGTAATTCCGGGCCTCGATCTCGAACAGCTTCGCTATGAAGCGGCCGAGGGCGTGAAGCAACTGCTCGCCGACTAAACCACTCACGCACGCAAGCACTGAAGGGACACGCCGCGATGCAACACAGAAGAATCCGGCTCGGCATTCTCACGCCTTCGTCGAACACGGCGTTAGAACCGATGACCTCGGCGATGCTCAGCGAACTGCCGCACGTCAGCGCACACTTTGCGCGCTTCACGGTCACGCAGATCGCGTTATCGGAGCAGGCGCTCGGTCAGTTCGACGCGAGCCAGATTCTGGCAGCGGCGCGTCACCTGGCCGATGCACGGGTCGACGTGATCGGCTGGAGCGGCACGTCGGCCGGTTGGCTCGGCTTCGAGCGCGATCAAGCGTTGTGCCGCCAGATCACCGAGGCGACCGGTATTCCTGCAACGACCTCGGTGCTGGCGCTCAACGAAATCTTCGTTAAAACGGGGGTGCGGCGGTTGGGTTTGGTGTCGCCCTATATCGACGATGTTCAGCAACGGATCGTGCGCAACTACGAGAAGCTCGGCATCGAATGCGTGGCGGAACGGCACCTCGGCTTGCAGGACAATTTCAGTTTTGCCGAGGTGCCGGATACGCAGTTGGCGATCATGATGCGTGAGGCTGCGTTTGCGAGGCCCGATGCGGTGACGACGTTCTGCACGAACCTGCATGCGGCGCATCTGGTGCGGGCGTTTGAGATGGCTACGGATATTCCCGCTTATGACACGGTGGCAACCGTGGTTTGGAAGGCTTTAAGAATGTTGGGGGTGGATACGAAGCCACTCGCGAGTTGGGGCAGATTGTTTGCAGACGTGGCGTAACTCGCGAGATTACGTGTCACGGCGGCTCCTGCAGCCTTCGTCCGGGTCTGCTGTGCTTTAGCGGACTGATAGTCCTGAAGGTTGTAAGTCATGACTCTGCTCCCGCTGAATGACAAGGCGGATTGCCGCGCTCTTCAACATGAAAACAGAGTCAGTTTCTCCTCAATTACCGCTATCGCGGGCCGGAGCCCCTTACAGGGTATGAAGACCGGCCGGCCCCTATGCTTGCCCTCTTTCGTGCCAATCATCGATGGCGGCCCGGGATTTGTGCTCAAGTGCGCTGATCGCCATCAAAGGGTCAATCTTTGCCCTCGGAATAGTTAGTTCGATGCCTGCGGGCGCGCCTTTCTTCACGTCACCGTCGGTACGTTCGATAAGGGCGTGGCATACCCACTGAACGCCAAGCTCATCCGCCACAGCTTCGGCAGTCACCCGAAAGCCACGATGTTCGAAATCCACAAACTCTCCTGAAGCGTTATGAAATTCCGGTCCCTCGACGGTGTATCCGGCAAGGACCATGAAAACCTGACACGGGCGCTCAACACCCGCAGTGAAGTTGCCCGTTCGCCTTTTTCGCCAGATATTCGTCATCGTTCTGACTGACGCACCAGCCAGAGCTACGGCCCGTCGTGATACGTATTGTCGGGGATGCAGCATGTGCCGTCAGCCGCCATTCAAGCAAATAGCGGTCTCATAAATAGGAATAATCAGATGCTGTCCGCACGGCATGGGAGCGCTCGGCGCCTATTTTTGGGGCCACGCGGGTCGAGAGCGTCTGTTCGATCCGCCCGAACGCGGTCCTCTCCGGCCATTGCAGCTGGAGTGACGTGAACGGCCAGTTCCAGGGCAATGGCTATAAATGGCCGACTGCGAGGGACACTGTCATCCAAGCTCAATCGGCTGTCCATGCGGGGTATGGCGTGCAGCGACGTCCCATGCATTGCGACGCTGCCGGAGCATGTCGTCTGTCACCAGTCCCTTGATGGTGCTGATGCGCTCCAGTGCCGTCAGCCAGTGGCTGTAGTAAGTGTTGCCACGGTCCGGGTCGCCAGCGGCCTGCGCATCACAGATTGCCTGATTCAGACATTCTGCCCATTCGGCCCAGGTGAACATGCCGCGCTTGTGCAAGGCCACGGTCATGGCAAACGCCTGGGCTTCCCACGGCGCACTGAAAACGGGGCCAGCGTCGTCGCAAGGCAACGTCGGCAAGGCGGCACGCAGTTCAGGCAAATTCGGTCGGGCGGAAGTCATGTCAGGCAGGCCCGGCGTTCGGGTAGTCGAGATACGACTCCCAGCAATCGACACAGACCGATGCCGCTGTCGTATCCGTTCCCCAGAGTTCGGAAGCATCGAAGCGCACCGTATAGAGCCATTGCGGTTGTTCGCCGAGCCCAACCGCGTTGGCATCGGGAAAAACGTGCGCGCCGTGCACGGCGATAATGTGCCCCCATCTGCCGCGGCAGTAGCGCGGCAGACGGGTATGCGTGGATGGGTTCAGTTGACGGGTCTGCACCCTGTCACCGACCTTAAAGCGTGCAGCGGCGGCCGCGGGGCGATCGACGGGGCTGCCCCGGAGCAGCGCGGCGGGCACCTCGCTGGCCATCAACACGCGAGGGACCGGCGCCGTCGCATTTCTCGATTCGCCGGTCGCGATTTCCTCCGCCGTTGCCAGTCCCGTACTCAGCAGCAGCTTTTTTAGTCCTTCGAACCAGATCTGGTAGTAGCCGCTGGAGAGGTATTGCGCAGGCGGCAAGCTCTCCCGTGCGGCACGAGACATGTCGATGTTCCACTTGCCGACTGCGCCCATCGCCAGCGTGATCGCCAGCACCCGGCGCTCCCAGTCTGCGTGAAAGAGCGAGACGTCGGCTTCCGCCCGTATCGGGCCGAATGCCTGCATGCCGCCGAGATCTTGTGCACCGTTCATGCGGGCTCCCGTTTCGATTCCGGTGTCCTCGGCAATCCTGTGCCGATCATCGAGTCACGTGTTACCAGTTCAGCCAGCGCCTCCTCCGAGAAGCCACTGGTTCCGGATGGCTGCATGGGCAACACCAGATAACGAACCTCTGCGGTGGAGTCCCACACGCGAAACTCCACTTCGGCAGCCAATTCGAAGCCGAACTCCTTCAACACACCACGCGGATCGATGACCGCGCGCGACCGGTACGGCGCCGACTTGTACCAGATCGGCGGAAGCCCAAGCACCGGCCAGGGGTAGCACGAACACAGCGTGCAGACCACCATGTTGTGCACGGCGGGCGTGTTCTCCAGCACCACCATGTGTTCGCCCTGCCTGCCGGTGTGGCCGAGCGAGGCAATCGCGGCGGTAGCGTCGTCCAGCAGCCATTGCCTGTATGCCGGGTCGCACCATGCCTTCGCGACCACCCGTGCCCCATTGTGCGGCCCGACCTTATGCTCGTATGTCTCGATCAGGATATCCAGGGCACGAGGATCGACGTACCCCTTCTCTATCAGCAGGGATTCCAGCGCACGCACCCGCAAATCCATCTCTGACAACGCACTACCGTGGTGGTCGTGAGCGTCGGCATGCGCGTGCTCCTGCTCGGTGCCTTCAGAATCGTTACGGTTCATCGAAGTTCGCTCGGAAGATTGCCGACAGAACGAGTATGGTTCGCGCAGGACGCAAATGCAAACCGGCTAAGTAGGCCCCGCCCATGTGCTGCGCGCTGCGGAACCGCCCGACCGCGAAAGCAGGTTCGCCACTGGTCTACAAGCTGACGTTTAGCTCGCCCGGCGGATCTCGCGATCAAGTACGGGCGAACGCACTCGAACGCAACGGCCGAAGCGGTACGGCGTCCTCGCAGCACTAAAATCCGGATCGCAATGGAGGCGGCAGCGCAGCCAGCCGCAGATGCTCGACACCCTCCGCGAGCGCAAGCGTCGACTGACTTCCATCGCGCATGCGAATGCTAATCGTCCGGTCGCGCTCATCGCGCGAACCCACCGCAGCGAAAATCGGCACCTGCTTTTCGCGTGCGTCGACGATCTTCTTTTCCAGCCGCTCCGGTCGGCCGTCGAGCAGCGCTCTTATGCCAGCGTCGTCAAGCGCCTGCATCACTTCTTGCGCGTAGGCCGTATTCGCGTCGCTGATCGTCGCGACCACGACCTGCTCGGGCGCGAGCCACACCGGCAGCCATCCTTCGTGGTGTTCGAGCAGCATCGCGATGAAACGCTCCATGCTGCCGAGCACGGCGTGATGAATCATCACCGGCCGCTCGCGTTCGTTGCGCTCGTTGACGTACTCTGCGTCGAGCCGCTCGGGCAGCACGAAATCGAGCTGAATCGTGCCGCATTGCCAGCTGCGTTCACGGCTGTCCGTCAGATGGAACTCCAATTTCGGCCCATAAAAAGCGCCCTCTCCTTCGAGTACGTCGAATTCGAGGGCCGCCGCACGCGCTGCATTGGCCAGCGCCTCTTCCGCGCGATCCCACGTTTGATCGTTGCCCGCGCGCATCGCGGGTCGCGTGGCTAGCGCTACTTTGAAATCGGGGAAACCGAGGTCAGCATAGACAGCCCGCAAAAGCGAACAGAAGCGGCCGACTTCGGCTTCGATATGCGCCTCCGTGCAGAACACATGCGCATCGTCCTGCACGAATGCACGCGTCCGCTTGAGCCCTTCAAGCGACCCCGAAGGTTCGTCACGATGACACGCGCCGAACTCGCTATAACGAACCGGTAACTCGCGATACGACCGCACGCGCTGGCTGAACACCTGCACGTGACACGGACAACTCATCGGCTTTAAACACAGTGCGCGTCCTTCTTCCGCGTCGGCTAGTGAATACATTGCCGCACCGAACTTCTCCCAATGGCCGCTTTTCTCCCACAACGAGCGCGCCAGCAATTGCGGCGTGCGGATCTCGCGAAAGCCTGCGCGCCGCATGCGGGCGCGAATGTAGTCTTCCAGCGCGCGATACAGTTCCCAGCCGCGTGGGTGCCAGAAAACCATGCCGGCGCCTTCTTCCTGTTGATGGAAGAGGTCGAGTTTGTTGCCCAGTACACGATGGTCGATGTCGTTCATCGATGACACTCCGTTTGGTTTGATGTTGCAGATACGGCAGATCGATGCCGCAAACGGAGGTCCAGAAACGCCAAAGGCCCCGTCCGTTTCCGGCGGGGCCTTTGGTGGTTTGCCACAGCTTCCTGCTTCTAGCGTGCGCAACCTCCAGACGACCCGCCTGTGAAGGTGGTCGTCGTGGTGGTGACGGCAGCGAAGGGAATCGAGTGGAAGTCCATGGATCGACAGTAAACGATTTTGCGGGGACGCGTCAATCGCAATCTCGAAAGACGATACGATGGATGTTTGATCCGAAGCTGACGCATCTTCGTTAAACTTCGATCCATCATCCAACTGACCGACCGAGCACCTCACCTTGACCATCCACATCCGCCCCGCCCACGCATCCGACGCCGCGTTGATTCTCCGCTTCATCACCGAACTCGCGGTGTATGAGAAAGCGGAACACGAAGTTGTCGCGAGTGTTGAAGATATCGAAACGAGCCTGTTCTCCGCCACGTCCACGGCGAAGGCTTTGATCTGCGAAATGAACGGTGAGCCGATCGGCTTCTGCGTTTACTTTTTCTCTTATTCGACGTGGCTCGGTAAACAGGGGCTTTATCTGGAAGACCTGTACATATCGCCGAAATCGCGTGGCAGTGGCGCGGGCAAACAGATGCTTCGCCACCTCGCACAAATTGCATGCGAAACAGGCTGTGGGCGCTTCGAATGGAGCGTGCTCGACTGGAACGAGCCGGCAATCGGTTTCTATGAATCGATCGGCGCGAGCGCGCAAAGCGAATGGGTTCGCTACCGGCTGGCAGGCGATGCACTCACGGCATTTGCCGATGGCAATAAGTAAGACACGCTTGTCCCCGGACAGAAACATAGCCAGGTAATCAGTGATGCGCGCCTTGTTTATCTGCAGCAAGAACCGGTTGCGCAGCCCTCAGCGGCAGAAATAGCGCGCGGCGTGCGCGCGCCGCCGCTGACCGATCAACCCGCTGTCCCGCTCGCCACCGGCTCGACTTCAAACGCGTCGCCCGTGGCGAAGAACGTCCCGCCCGCCACGTAATGGCACGTGCGCAGATCGGGATCATCGCCGAAATGCCAGCGGTTGTTCGAATACACGCGGCTGTCCGCGTAGGCGGCGACCACTTCGCCAATGATCAGATCGTGCCGCTGGCTATCGTCCGGAATCACCTTGCATTCCATCCACGTGATGCAGCCCGCCAGCATCGGCACATCGATTTCTTGTGCGGGGAAGGTTTCGAGGTCGAAGGCGGAGAACTTGTCGAGTTCGGCGCCCGCGCTCGAGCCCACTGCCAGTGTCTGCGCGGCAAATCCGCGGCTCGGCAGTTGCAGCCCGAACACGCCGCTCGCTTCGATCAGTTGCCGCGTGAGCGTGCGGCTGTCCACCACCACCACGACCTTCGGCGGGGTGAAATCGAGCGGCATCGCCCACGATGCGGCCATCACGTTCGAGCGGCCGCCGTGCGCGCTGGTAATGATCGTGACGGGTCCGTGATTCAGCAACTGCGTGGCCCGCGACAATGCGACGGGTTCCCGGGTGACTTTCATACGTGCTCTTCCGCGTCAAATGGATCTGGCAGATTGTAGCGGGGACGCGCAAAACGCGTGAGGCGGCCCGTCATGAACGACGCGTCGACGTGCCGCAATGCGCTCGCTCCGAGCCTCGCGAAGCTGAATTGCCGGTGGCCCTGCGCCTCGCGCCATCACTCGATCGTCCATGGTTTTTCACACGGCCGACGCAACACGACAGACGTGCCCCATCTCCAGACGATCCAGGCGAGAATGCAAAACGATCAACCCGTTGGAGAAACCGTGCGCATCGTCTGCTTGCATACCGCTGACAGCAATATCGCCCTGTTCGATGCGGCCGCCCGCGCCGCCGGATTCGAAGCACTCGAGTTGACGCACGTGGTCCGCGCCGACCTGCTCGCCGCCGCTGAACAGGCCGGCGGCTTGACCGACGCGATCGCGGCGCAAACCCGCGAGGTGCTCCTCACGCTGAAGGACAACGCACACGCCGTTTTGCTCAACTGTTCGACGCTCGGCCCGTCAGTGAACGACGCCCTAACCGCGCAAGCCGCGCCGGTACCCGTTTTGCGGGCCGATGCCGCGTTGGCTAAGCGCGCGGTGGAAAATGGCGGCAAGGTTATCGTGCTATGCACCGTATCCACCACACTCGGCCCGACCACCAGCGTGTTCGCGCAAGCCGCCACGCGTACCGCCGCGGATGTCGAGGTTCAGTTGGTGAGTGGCGCGTGGGAGCGTTTCAGAGCAGGCGACACGGCGGGCTATCTGTCGGCGATCGCCGCCGCTGCGGAGGCGGCCTACGAAAACGGTGCGGACGTTGTCGCGTTTGCGCAGACATCGATGGCCGGCGCGGCCTTGTTGGTCACGGGTGAAGCGAAACCGCTGACCACACCGGCCATCGCCCTCGCTGCGGCGGTCCAAGCAGCCGCGCTCGCAGCCTGAAGCGCGATGTTCGCCGATTACATCGTCAAATGGGACTTGCTGCCGGACGGTGAGCCGATTCGCACGCATAGCAGCCGCCTGCTGCCGGTGCGCCAGCATGGCGTCGCCGCGATGCTGAAAGTTGCGCAGGAACCCGAAGAGAAATTTGGTGCGCAGTTGATGGTGTGGTGGGCCGGCGACGGCGCGGCCCGCGTGCTCGCGCATGATGCCGACGCCCTGCTGCTGGAGCGCGCCCAAAGCAATCACGCGTTAGCGGACCAAGTCCGCATGGGCGACGACGAAGCGGACAACCACGCCATCGACATCCTCTGCGCCGCCGCGGCGCGACTCCACGCACCGCGAAACAAACCGCTGCCCGAGCTGATCGGCTTGCCGCGCTGGTTCCAGAGTCTCTGGCCCGCGGCGGAACAATGTGGCGGCTGGCTTGCCGAGAGTGCCGTCGCAGCACGAGTACTGCTCGCCGCGCCGCAAGACCCGGTCGTGCTGCATGGCGATATTCATCATGGCAACGTGCTCGATTTCGGCGCGCGTGGCTGGCTGGCGATCGACCCGAAAGGCCTGTATGGCGAACGCGGTTTCGATTATGCGAACATCTTTTGCAATCCGGATCAGGCATCCGCGCTGGTGCCAGGACGGTTTGGGCGTCGCGTCGAACGCGTGGCGCAAATCGCCGGACTCGACAGACGCCGTTTGCTGCAGTGGATTCTCGCGTGGTCGGGTTTGTCCGCGGCGTGGATTCTGGAAACGGGCGAGGCGCCGGACATCGATACAGACATCGGCCGAATGGCGTCCGAAGCACTGAAGCGGAAGTGACCGCAGGGAATGGCTACTGGGAACCGAAGAGGATACGGTCGTGGCCGGACGCAACCGTTAAACCGCAGTCGACTACAGCCGATTTTTCAAGCCTTCGCGGCTCGCGTCTCGATCCCGGTCGGTGATGAATACAGAGGCCATCAGGCGGCGGCCGGTAAGCCGCCGCCCAGGCATTCCGTCAATCAATGCGGGGCTTTGCCGTTGGGCACGGCATCCAGCGGCTTGTGCTGTTCTTCACCGAGTCCTGGGAAAAACGCGTTCCAAGCGGCGCGAACGCCCTGAGCCGCGGTGGCTTCGGCGCCGATCGATTCTGCCTCGCCGTCGGCAGCTTTCGAAGGGTCGGAAGAAAGGCCGCGCCAGTGCGTGAACACCAGCAACGGTTTCTCGCTCCATATCCCGTCGCCATATTTCGCAAATGCCGTGTCGCCGCTCGTCAGCTGCACCTCGTACCAGCCTTCACGGACGGGTGTGTGGGCGGCAAGCTCAAACCAAGCGGTCGGTTCGATTTCCTTCATGTCGTCTCCGGTCAGATAGTCGTCATTAGATAACCACAACAAAGGCATTCTTCATGCCCGAGCCCCATAGCGGCCCGGCAGGCGAGCGCCGCATGCCAGACGATATTGCACGCGGTGCGCCAGGCATGACCTGCGGGCGATTCGTCGACGTCGCGCACTTCGAAATCGCCGCGCATAAACGACACGATAACGCGACATGGGCTGCGCGGACAAACGTAAAAACTTACACGGCGCGCCGGGATGTCGACCCGCTTGTGGCTTCGGTCTTTGCCCCGCTTGCGGGCCCGCTCGTTACCGCTCTCGTTGACCCGCTTATCGGCTCGCTGGTCGGCCCGCTTGTCGACTCGCTGCCCGGGCCGCTGCCCGACTTGCGCACCAGCTCGGCCAGTACGCGGACAGCCAGCGCCAATTGCCCGGCTGGCGTGCTGCCATAGCCGATCACCAACCCGTTCGTTTCCTCGCGTTGCTGCAACGCAAAACCCGATAGCGCACGCGGATTGAGCCGCTCGGCGAGCGCGCGTTCGGCGAGGGTCCGGTCGGAAATGGACGGCGGCAAGCGAAGCGTCAGATGCATGCCGCAATTGCCGCCCAGAATCTGCGACGGCGCGAAATGCGCGGTGAGCGCATCGCGCAGCGCCTGCTGGCGCTCCCGATACAACCGCCGCATGCGGCCCAGATGCCGCCCGAATTCGCCGCTGTCGATGAAATGCGCCAGCGCCAGTTGCTCCAGACGATGTCCGCCGCGCAGCATCTCCTGCAACGCCACAGCCGTGTGCGCGGCGATCGCGCGCGGCAGCACCACAAAACCGATGCGCAGCGCCGGAAACATCGTCTTGCTGAACGAGCCGACGTACAAAACCGGCGCGTCCTCGACCAGCCCTTGCATGCTGGCAATCGGCTCGCCGGTATGGCGGAATTCGCCGTCGTAGTCGTCTTCGATCAGCCAGGCGCCGCAGCGGCGCGCCTGCGCGATCAGCTCCAGCCGGCGCGCCACCGACAACACCGCACCGGTCGGATACTGATGCGCGGGCGACGTGTAGATCAGCTTGGGAGGATGCGTGCGCCACGCGTCGGGCGGCACCGCGATGCCTTCGGGATCGACCGGCATCGGCAGCATGGTCAGATCGCCGAGATTGAAAGCGGCCTTGGCGCCGCGATAACCCGGATCTTCCACCCACGCGGTGTCGCCCGGATTGGTGAACAGCCGCACGCACAGGTTCAGCGCTTCCTGCGCGCCTTCGGTGATGACCACTTGCGAACCCTCGCAGCGCACGCCGCGCGCCATCCGCAAATGCGCGGCGATCGCGTCGCGCAGCGCCGGTTCGCCCGCCGGGTTGCCGTAGCCGAGCGCGAGCGGCAACGCGCGTTCCATCGAACGTTCGAGCGCGCGCCGCCAGGCGGCCAGTGGAAAGCGATCCAGCGCGGGCGTGCCCGGTGTCAGCGGCAGAGTGTTGTCGGCGTGGGTACGCGTCGCCGCGAATTGCTCGACGCGCGCCGCGTAGGCGACCTCCGGCGCGGCCGACAGAGTCTGCGGTTCACCGCGTGCAGAAGGACTGGAGAGTGGACTCACACGCGTGCCCTTTTTGTCGGCCACTACATAGCCGACCGCGGCAAGATGTTCGTACGCGATCACCACGGTATTGCGCGACACCCCCATCTCCGCCGCCAGCAAGCGCGACGACGGCAGCAACGACCCTGCCGGCAAACGCCCCGCGAGGATGGCCTGCTGCAAACGCTCGATCAGCTGTTTTTGCAGCGATGCCGCCTTTTCGCCGCTACCGGCGGTGGTCCCGGTGGCCGGGTTGGCGAGCGGGCCAATGATCTCGATCATCTCGGCTGGACCTATCAAATGCTGTTCTGCTGGATCTTTTTAACATACCACGTTTGCCGTATCGTTCTCCATAAGCAACGATCACCCGCTATCTACAGGAGCAGACATGGAACCCAGGCGTAACGTTTTCGAGCAGCCGATCGGCGCGCCCGTGCCGGACTGGAAAGGCGCCCAGGCGCCCGGCCGCGCGCCGCTGGTGGGCAGCTATTGCCGGATCGAGCCGGTGGACGTCGAACGCCACGCGGCGGACCTGTACGAGGCCTACAGCTCGGCGCCCGATGGCCGCGACTGGACCTATCTGAATGTCGGTCCGTTCGAGAGCCTTGCCGCGTATCGTGAGCATCTGACGCGCATGGCCGCATCCCCTGATCCGCTGCACTACGCGGTGATCGATCTGGCGACCGGCCTGGCAGTCGGCACGCTCGCGCTGATGCGCATCGACCGCGCGAACGGCGTGATCGAAGTCGGGCACGTCACCTATTCGCCGCGTCTGAAGCGCACGCGCATTGCCACCGAAGCGATGTCCCTGCTGATGACCCATGTGTTCGACGACCTCGGCTATCGCCGCTTCGAATGGAAGTGCGATTCGCTGAATGGACCGTCGCGCGCGGCGGCGTTGCGTTATGGCTTTACGTTCGAAGGGATCTTCCGGCAGGCGATCGTGTATCGCGAACGCAATCGCGATACCGCGTGGTTTTCGATCATCGACAGCGAATGGCCCGCGCTGCGTCCGAGCTATGCACGCTGGCTCGATGCCGGCAACTTTGATGCACAGGGCAAACAGGTTGAACGGCTGGTGGACCTGATCGCGCGACAGCGGACGGCGGCGAGCGAAGGCGGTCAATAAGGCAGCTGATTCGCGGGCCGGTTGCGGTTGCATACCGGCCAGGTGGCCGGCGTGCGCCGGCTTGTCGATTCCGAAGCTTCAGAGACTGACGAAACTTCAGGCGAGGTGCCGCGCGACAACTCAGGCAACGCCTGCGCCTGCCGGTCGCCGCAGCACGATGGTCGGCTTGCCTTTGTACGACGTGCGAAGATGCTCACGGTAACCGCACTTGTGTGCGACGCGCAGTGACGGCTGGTTCTCCGGCGCGATGATGCAGGCAGTGTCGTCGTCAGGCCAATACGCATCGGCCCACGTGAGTGCGGCGCGCACGGCTTCAGTCGCGTAGCCGCGGTTGTGAACGGCGGGGTCGAGTGCCCAGCCGATTTCAGGTGTGTTCATCAAAGAAGGCTCGATCTCGCGGTGGTAGTCGGCAAAGCCGACTTCACCCAGGAACCGGCCGCTGTCCTTTTCCCGCACCACCCAGTAGCCGTATCCCAGCATCGCCCAATGCCCGGCGTAGCGCAGCAGGCGCGCCCACACTTCTTCACGCGTGAACGGCTTGCCGCCGATATAGCGAATCACTTCGGGATCGGACCACATCGCATAGCTCTCGAGGAAATCGTCGCGCGTGTGCGGACGCATGATCAGACGGTCGGTGGTGAGGAGCGTGGGGCGGGTGGACATAGGCGGGCTGGTGGTTGGCGTGGACGCTTTGGGATAAGGAGCGTTGAAGAGTGCCTGGGATGATCGCAGATTTTTTGCGCGCCAGGTTCACTGCCAAAATCCAGGCGGCGCTCGCGCCGCACTGCGAACGTTGGCATGCGAAGGGGCTTCGCCCTACACTCCCTGGATACGCACGCGCAGCCACGTCGGCGCGATGCGCACGGCGAAAACCGGCGTGCGCGACTCGCGCTTCATTGCCACGATTATCGCCGCTCCGTCCATGAAAGCCCGCTTGCGTTACCTCTCCGCATTGCTCGTGAACGTCGCCTTTCCCTGGCTCGCCTACCGGTTCGCGTTCCCGCACTACGGCCATCTTGGCGCGCTGGTTGCCTCGGCGCTTCCCTTGATCGCGTGGATGAGCTGGGACCTGTTACGCCACCGCCATTTCGATGCGCTCAGCGCAATCGTGCTGGTCGGTATCATGCTCTCGCTGATCGCGATGGCAGCGGGCGGCGATTCGCACATGCGGGCGCTAGAAGATCCAATGGTCTCGGGGATGATCGGCGTGTCGTTCCTCGTCTCGCTGGCCTTTCCGCGGCCGCTGGTGTTTTACCTCGGCCGTTCGACGAGGGCGCGCGAAGATCACCGCAGCGTCGAAAGCTACGAAAAACATTGGCGCGAACGCCCCGTGCTCGCCGCCTATATCCGGTTGATGACGCTCGTATGGGGCCTGGGCATGACCGGCGAGAACCTCTTGCGCACCCTGATCATCTGGCGGTGGCCGAACGATCCGCACTCGGCGCTGGCCTCCGAGGTGCTGCGTTACGGCGTCTATGCCGGTTTAACGGTCTGGACGTTCTGGTGCCGACGGCGCCTCAAGCAGGACGCCATGCGCTATCCACCCGATCCGGCAGACCCTCCGAATGCTACGGACCGTCTGGCGAACTCATGAAGCAGCCCCTCACGCCAGCTCGAGAAACCGCACCAGCCACGCATCCCGCTCTCCGCCCACGCCCTTTGCACCGATGTTAGCTACTCTCGAGATTCTGCTTCCCGTGTTCGGCCTGATTTTCGCGGGCTTTGCTTGTCGCCGGCGCGGCGTGCTTGGACCGAACTCCGCGTCCGAGCTGAATCGCTTCGTGGTCTGGCTGGCGCTGCCGGCGCTGCTGTTCGACACGATGGCGCATGCCACGTGGCAGCAGCTCTATCAGCCGGCCTTCGTCGCGGCGTTTTCGATCGGGTGCATCAGCGTGTTTCTGCTGATTCTCGCCATGCGCATGCTGAGTGGCCGGCAGCTGGCCGACGCGAGCGTCGACGCGACTGCGGCGTCGTATCCGAACACCGGCTATATCGGCTTTCCGCTTGGCATGATCGCGTTCGGCTCAGCCAGCCTGACGCCAACCACGATCGCCACGATCCTCGTCGCGTGTGTGCTTTTTGCGGTTGCAATCGTGCTGATCGAAGTCGGCTTGCAGACCGAACGCACGCCGCACAAGCTGGGTCTGAAAGTGCTGGGCTCGCTGGCGCGCAATCCGTTGATCGTGTCGCCGATTGCGGGCGTACTGTTCGCAAGCACCCACGTCGCGTTGCCGCAAAGCGCGGAGACATTTCTGAAGCTGCTGAGCGGTGCCGCCAGTCCATGCGCGTTGGTGAGTCTTGGCTTGTTCCTCGCGGAAAAGCGCCCGTCCGAGGCGGGCTCGCGCGGCATCTCGCTGCTGCTGACTGGCGTCAAGCTGCTGGCGCAGCCGGCGCTGACCTGGTGGCTCGCGGCGCGCGTGTTCGGGCTCTCATCCACGCTGGTCGAGATGGCTGTCGTGCTGGCCGCGTTGCCCACCGGTACCGGCCCATTCATGCTGGCCGAGTTCTACCGCCGCGAGGCGCACATCACCTCGCGCACGATTTTGCTGTCGACGGTCGGGTCGGTCGTGACCCTGTCGTTATTGCTGCTGGTGATGGGGCATCGCACGTAAGCGGAACGGGAGAATATCCGCCGCCCCACGCCTCGCGCTATGCTTCGCACACGGACCAGCAGGGTCCGCAATCTCCGTGCGCGACCGCGAACAGCGAACCGAACTTCCGTGCCCAAAGCCCGCCCACCCGAACTTCACGACGATGCCGACGCCCGCTCCCTCGCGCGGCGCTATCCGCGTGGGCTGCGCATCGAGCCTCATTCGCATACGTGGGCGCAGGTTCTGTATGCGGTATCGGGCGTGATGTGGGTGGAAGTCGGCCGCGAGGCGCTGGTGGTGCCGCCGCAGCGCGCGGTCTGGCTGCCGGCCGGCACCGTGCACTCCATCCACATGATGAGCGACGTGGAGATGCGCAATCTCTATCTGCACGAGCGCAACGTCGGCCATCTGAGCCGGCGCAGCGACGTGTTCGAGATCAACGGCCTGCTGCGCGAACTCATCACATCGATTGCGGATCACGAACGCACCCACGCTCGCGACGAAACCTATCTCGAAGCCGCGTATCGTCTCGCTATGCTGGAGTTGGGGCACGCGCCCCGCTCGTCGCTGCGCATCGCGCTGCCCGATGCTTCGGACCGGCGGCTCGATGCGTTGTGCCGCGCGGTGATCGACAACCCATCGATTGCGATCAGCTTCGAACAGCATGCGGCCTCGGTCGGCGCGAGCGTGCGGACGCTGGCACGCCTGTTCACGCGTGAGTTGGGAGTGGGGTTTGCCGAATGGCGGCGTCAGGTGCAACTGGCAGTGGCCGTGTCAGGCCTGGCCGAGGGCCGCTCGGTCAGCAGCATCGCGCGTTCGCTGGGCTTCCAGCCGAGCAGCTTCAGCGACATGTTCCGGCGCGAGTTGGGCGCGCCGCCAACCGGCTTCGATCCGAGCGGCACGCTCAGCGAGGCGACCTCCGAAGCTTCGCCGGAGCAGGCACGAGACAAGCTGTCCGCGGACAGGTGAGCCATTCGCGCTGACGGGTAAACGGCCCCCAACACGGCCCTGAGCTGATCCACGGCACGTTTTGTCCGATATTCGAAAGTCTTTGTCTCAACACCGCCGCGCCGGTCACTTAGACTACGCTCATCTGCTGCACGACGCAGCGCAAGACCCGACAGGAGTGACACGCAATGAAGGCGATTCAGTTCAAGACTTTTGGCAACCCCGAGGTGCTCGAATACGCCGATCTGCCGACGCCCCAAGCCGACGCGGACAGCGCCGTCGTCCAGATCAAGGCGGCCTCGGTGAATCCGAGCGACGTCAAGAACGTGTCCGGCCATTTCGAACACACCGTCCTGCCGCGCACGCCCGGCCGCGACTTCAGCGGTGTCGTGGTGGACGGCCCGCAGGCATGGCTCGGCGCTGAAGTCTGGGGCACCGGCGGCGACATCGGCTTCACGCGCGACGGCACGCACGCCGAATTCATCAAGATTCCGCTCGCCGGTCTGTCGCGCAAGCCCACCACGCTCAGCCACGCAGAGGCCTCGGCGATCGGCGTGAACTTCGTGGTCGCGTGGCTCGGCACGGTCGAGTACGCACACCTGCAAACGGGCGAGACGATCGTCGTAATCGGTGCGGGTGGCGGCGTCGGCGGCGCGGTGGTGCAGATTGCAAAAGCGCGGGGCGCTCGCGTGATCGGGGTCGACCGCCAGCCGCTTTCCACCGATACACCCGCGGGCCGACTGATCGACGACTACGTTCCGTTCGACGAAAACGTCACCGAGCGCGTAAAGGCCCTGACAGGCGGCGTCGGCGCGGACGTGGTGTACGACACCGTCGGCGGCGTGGCGTTCGGGATCGCACTGAGCCTCGTCAAACGCCGCGGCCGGGTGCTGGAAATCAGCGCGACGGGAAAACGCCGCGTGGAATTCGACCTGATCGACTTCTATCACAACGAAACGCAACTGCTCGGCGTGGACAGCGCCAAGCTGGGCGTCGCCGAATCTGCGCCGATGATGACGGCGCTGGTGGAAGGCTTCGAAAGCGGCAAGCTGCAAGGGCCGGCCATCGCGCATGAATTCCCGCTCGAACGTGCGCGCGAAGCCTATGCGGCGGTGGCTGCCGGCACGCGCGGCCGGGTGGTCATCACGATGTAATTGCCGAAGCGACCGGCGGGCGTGGCAGCCCGCATTTCAGATGGGTATATCAAACATGAAAGCGTATTTGATCTCGCTCGCGGCCGGCGTTGTAGTCGGTTTGCTCTACAGCGTGATGCAGGTGAAATCGCCTGCGCCGCCGACGGTCGCGCTAGTCGGGCTGCTCGGCATGCTTGCCGGCGAGCACGTGATCCCGTTAGTGCGAACGTGGCTGGCGATCGGCATTCATTGACGCCTCTCATTGGCGTCTCATTGGCGTCTCATTGGCGTCTCTTCGCGCCGATACCTTTTCCATCACCGGGCGCCTCACGCTAAGATTGAGGCCGCCGGGCCGGCGCGCAGCGCTTGCAGTGTCGCCCGCGCATGTGCCGCCGCCATGCGCCCCGCCCGGCGATCACAAGAAAAGCTTCGCTCGGAGAATCGGATGTCTGAAGAATATGAAGTGCATGGTCCGCACGACCATGCGGTTGAACACGCCGGCCACCACGACGAGGACCCCTTTGCGAGCCGGATGGCCGTGATGACGGCGATCCTCGCGACGATCGGCGCACTGTGCGCATACCAGAGCGGCAACAGCGAAAATCTGGCGCTGTACTACAAGAACGAAGCCGCCATCAAAAAGACCGAAGCGTCGAATCAATGGAACTACTACCAGGCCAAAGGCGAGAAAGAGAATCTCGCTGAACTCGGCGCGGCGCTGTCGCTCGGCAATGCCGATGCTCACGCGAAGTTCGTCGCCGACGTCGACAAGTACAAGCAGCAGAAAGAGCCGATCCGCGTGAAGGCTGAAGCGATCGAAAAAGAAGTCGTGGACAACGACGCTAAAAGTGAAGCGCTGCTGCACGGCCATCATCGCTGGGCGCAGGCCACCACCTTGATTCAGGTGGCGATCGCCCTGTGCGCGATCACGTTGCTGACCCGCAAGAAGTGGCTGCGCAATCTGTCGTTCGGTATTGCGGCAGGGGGTGTGATCACTGCCGCCATGGCGTTCTTTTCAGCTTGATTGCGAGAACGGCGCGGCGAGCAGCGGGTATGGCTTCGTCGCGCTCACGTTGTCGCGTGCGCGGATTGCGTCGGCGTACCGGCGCTACAAGGCGTGCATCGATCGCGTGTGCGGCGGCCTGATCATCGCGTTAGGCGTGCGCCAGTTGATACTGGTAGATCTCTCTCGTGCGCCTCACGTAAGTCCTAAAACCCTCCGCGCGCCGCCTTGTTATAAGTCAAAGACGCGCGGATTGGATGCTCAGTAGTCCAACTTTCATGACATAAATTAAGGGCGCCGCGATCTTGCATCGCGTGTCCGCGCTGCCGTATTGAGCGCAACCTGTCATGGAGGACTTACCGTGAACGCATCTCCCAACGCTGCAAGCGACTTGGTCGCGAACCTCGACGAAAGTATTCTGCTTCCGCAACTCGGCTGCCCGACTGGCGAGATCGGCCTGGCAGTCGGCGACATGCTGGAGCGTTCAAATCTCGCCGTCATCGACGCGGCCTTTGATCTACTCGACCTGCGCGCGAATGAGCGGATTCTCGAGATCGGCCTGGGCAACGGTGGTCATATCGCGTCTGTACTGGATCAAGCCGCGGGACTCCTCTTCACCGGCATCGATCTATCGCCGACCATGATCGCCGAGGCCCGCCGTCGCAACGCAAGCTTCGTCCGCGATGGCCAGGTCTGGCTCGAAACCGCCGACGTCATGTCTTTGCCATTTCCGTCAGGTTCCTTCGACAAAGCCATTACGATCAACACGACGTATTTTTGGCCTGATCTGATCGGGGGTTTGAAGGAAACACATCGCGTGCTGCGCGCGGGTGGTGTGTTGGTCATCGCGGCCATCACGCCTGAGGCTGCCGCGGAAATGCCGTTCGCCAAATACGGTTTCGCCGTCGACAATGCGGCCGCTCTGGAAGCCGCCTGCCTGGCCGCGGGTTTCGACCGGATAGGCATCACACGTTACGTCGAGCCGCTGCTCGATCCACCGCAAGAATTTGGCCCACGCGAGTTCTATCTGTTGTGGGCCTGCGCCGACTGATGCGGCGCTAAACGGCTCAGACTCGATGCGCAGCACCACTCAATGCGCGATGCCACGCGCGGCACGCTCGAGCAACAGCTCGCGCTCGCGCGCATTACGCGTCATCGCGGCGGCGCGTTCGAATTCGGCGCGCGCCTCTTCCACGCGACCGAGTTTCTCCAACAGATCGCCGCGCACGCTCGGCAACCAGTGGTAGTTCGCGAGCGCTGCATCGGCTGCGAGCGCATCGACGATTTCCAAACCCGCAGCCGGTCCGAACGCCATGCCGACTGCTACCGCCCGGTTCAACTCGACCACGGGCGAAGGCGCCACCTGCGCCAGCGCGTCGTACAACGCGACGATCTGCGCCCAGTCGGTCTCTTCGGCGCGGCGGGCGCGCGCATGACACGCGGCCAGCGCGGCCTGCAACGCATACGGGCCGCTCGCGCCGCCCAACGCGTGCGAGGTGGCGAGCGCGGCCAACCCGCGACGGATCAGCAGCGGGTCCCAGCGGCTGCGGTCCTGATCGAGCAGCAGCACCGGCCTGCCCTCGGCATCGGTACGCGCGTGTGTGCGTGACGCCTGGATTTCCATCAACGCGACGAGACCATGCACTTCGCTTTCGTCCGGCACAAGCCCGCTGAGCACACGCCCCAGGCGCAGCGCTTCCTCGCACAACGCCGGGCGCATCCAGTCGTCGCCGGCGGTGGCCGAATAACCTTCGTTGAAAATCAGATAGATCACCTGCAGTACTGAGGCGAGCCGCGGTGCACGCGCATCCGCTTGCGGCACGTCGAACGGCACCTTGGCCGCCGACAGCGTGCGCTTGGCCCGCACGATGCGCTGCGCGATGGTCGGCTCGGGCACGAGGAACGCGCGTGCGATTTCGTCCGTGGTGAGGCCGCCGAGCAGGCGCAGCGTCAGCGCGACGCGTGCGTCGGTAGACAACACCGGGTGGCACGCCGTGAACACCAGCCGCAGCAGGTCGTCGCCGATATCGTCGGCGCGTGCGGCATCGAGGGTATCGACGAAATCCGGCACGAGGTGCGCCTCCAATGCGTCGAGATCGTGGCCCAACTCCTCACGCTTGCGGGCGTGCAGCGCTTCCTGGCGCAAGCGGTCGAGGGCGCGGTTCTTCGCGGTCGCCATCAGCCACGCTCCCGGATTGTCGGGCACGCCCGCCTCAGGCCAATGCTCGAGCGCCGCCACCAGCGCGTCCTGCGCCAGCTCTTCAGCAAGTCCCACGTCGCGTACGATCCGCGCGACGTGGGCGATGACCTTGGCGGATTCGATCCGCCAGACTGCCTCGATGGCACGATGGGTGGCCGGTGTTGTCACGGGATCAGCCCGTTGCCCTGGCGTTCGGGTCCATGTAGATCAGCTCCCAGATGTGTCCGTCGATATCTTCGAAGCCGTGCCCGTACATGAAGCCGTAGTCCTGCGGCGCGCGCGGCACCGCGCCGCCGGCGGCGAGCGCCTTCGCGACCAGCGCATCCACCTCGCCCCGGCTCTCGCATGACAGGCCCAACAACGCTTCAGTGCTTTCCTTCGGATTGCAAAGCGACTTGCGCGTAAAGGACTTGAACAGGTCCTTGACCAGCAGCATCGCGTAGAGGTTCTCGCCGAGGATCAGACACGCGGCCTGCTCGTTGGTGAACTGCGCCTCGAAGCTGAAACCGATCGCGCTGAAGAAAGCCTTCGACCGTTCGAGGTCGTCGACAGCGAGATTGACGTAGATCTGCTTATGCATGATGGAATCCGTCGGAATCAATGTTTGGCCGCGTCCAGTTTTCGGAAGCGCTCCACTTCTGGGCTCGGCTCGAAGTCCTCGAGTTCATACAGTTGCCGCACTTCGATTTCGCCTTCAGCCTGCTCGCCGAACGGCGCCGGAAACCGCCGCGCCCATTCCATGGCTTCTTCGCGGGAGCGAACCTGAATCAGCGTGTAGCCGGCGATCAGTTCCTTGGTTTCCGCGAACGGACCGTCGATGACCGTGCGCTTGCCCGCGCTGTAGTGGATGCGCCAGCCTTTCGAACTTGGTTGCAGGCCGGTTGCGTCGAGCAGCACACCGGCCTTGGCCAGTTCTTCATGGTATGTGCCCATGACGGCCATCAGGGCATCGTCCGGTGGGGCGCCAGCTTCGCTGACGGCCGTGGCCTTTACTATGATCATGAATCGCATCGCAGTCGCTCCTTGGGTGGCGAGTGGTAAGTGGAGAGCCGCTATCTGTTTGCTGGCTCCTTACTCACACGACGAGCGATGCGCGACCGGATCGACATAGTTGTCGCCGGCCCAGGGAAAACACCAGGAAAATAGCCGCGAATGGCCGAACCCGTTACAGGAAACAAGGTCCGAGTTTGCGGACTTCGACAGTGCACCACGAGGCCGCCGGGCAGGCTTGCGCGATCGCCACCGCTTCCTCACGGCTTTCACAATCGAGCAGGAAGAAGCCGCCGATCATTTCCTTGGCTTCGGCGAACGGGCCGTCGAGCAGTTTTGGCTGGCCGTCGCGCACCTGCACGCGCACGGCGTCACTGGAGGAGGTCAGCGATTCGACTGCGAGAAGCTTGCCGCGCTCTTTGAGGTCGGCGGCGAAACGCACCATCTGGTCATAGACTTCGCGCCCCGCCTGCTCGCCGCGTTCGATGCGTTGATCCGGGGGTTCGACGATAAGCAGCATGTAAGACATAGCGTCTCCGATTGATCGCGCCGTGGACGTGAACGCCAGGCCGGCGTACGACAGCAAAATCGCGCTTACAGTTGGGTTGCGAAAGGCAGTCTAGCAAGCGCGGATGACTCCAGCAAACCCGTTTCACCGCCCAGGCACCGGCACGCCGCAGGCCCTACGGACACTCGTAATACGGACGCGGCATGTGAATTGCTGATTTGGTTGTATCGACACACATCCGAGGTGACATCATGCGGAATCTATCTGGCCTGGGCACGATTGCAATGGTTTTGGCGCTGCTGACGTTCTCGACCGGCTGCACCCTTGGCGGCGCGGCGGCGGGCGGCGTTGTCGGTAACGAGGCGACCGATCACAGCACTGCAGGCACGGTCGGCGGCGCGGTAGTCGGCGGGGTTATCGGACACGAGTTGGGTAAGTAAATGAAACCGTGAACGGCTTCCCGGCGCGCGACACAAGAGTGCCGCTTTGAAGTATTCTGCGAACGCGCTAAAGCCGTCATGAATTTGCCGTTTATCGATTAATCGCAGTAGATAATCCGCGTTCAATCCGGCGATACTGCGCGACAAACTATAGCCAAAGTTATCGGCATAGTCTGCCGGCATAACAAACGAATCACATAAACAGAGCATCGGGGAAATTCATGCATCGATCGTTAGTGCGTAGCGGCGTCGCGGCCGCTACGGCTTTTGCCTTGATCCAGTTGAGCGGTTGCGGCGGCGGCGGTTCCAGTTCGTCGTCATCGAGCACGCCGACGGTCACGGCCACCTCGGTGAACGGCACGGTCGCCACCGGCACCGCCGTGGTGGGCGCCACCGTCACGCTGACCGATGCGACCGGCGCTCAGGCCACGGCAACCGCCAACACCCAGGGCGCATACACGATCTCGGTGAAAGGCATGACCGCGCCGTTCCTGATCGTCGCCACGGATCCCACCGGTGTCTCCGCGCCACTCGTCTCCGTGCTCGCCAAACTGCCGAGCGGCACGGCGCCGGCTGTTGCCAACGTCACCACGCTGACCACCGCGATTGCCGCCATGCTGACGGCCTCGGGTAACCCGATCGACCTCGCGTCTACCACGGCGCTGGCCAAGGTGACGCTGCCGTCCGTGCAAATCGCCACCATCACGCTCGACACGATCCTGGCGAAGATCCTCACGCAGAACGGTATCCAGGTGGCGGGCTTCGATCCCATCGGCGTGGCCTTTACGCCGAACCACACCGGCGCCGATGCGGTGATCGACACGGTGTCGCTGGTGTCTGCGGCTAACGGCGGCTCGTTGCTGGTGTCGAACGCGGCGCCGGGCACGACCGTCGCGCTGAACAACCAGACCGCCCAGTCGATCACGCTGGCAGCGCCGGCCGCCGCGGCGAACTATCTGGAGCCGCTGGCGTCGCTGCTGACTGCCTGCGCGGCGAACGGCACGCTCAACACGTCATGCTCGCCGGCAATCGACGCCGCGTTCCTCGAAAACGGTTCGACCGATCTGGCCGTAGGCCATGGTCTGACCGATGCGATCCTCAGTGGCGCCGTGTTCGGTTCACCGAAAACGCTCGCCTTCTTCACGCGCAACGGCAAGCAGCTTGCGCTCGTGCAGTTGCCGGTCACACTGGCGAGCGGCGCTACAGGCGGCGTGCTCTACACCATCGCGCAACAACTTCCCACACCCGTTACGCTCGCCAACGGCACGCAGCTCGGTTGGGATCTGATCGGCAATCAGTCGCAATTTGCGGTTTCGATCATGTCGCAAATCCAGCGCCGCACCTTCCTCGATTCGAAGCTGAACGACGTGAACCGTTACGAGTCGGGTCTCAAGATTGCGATTCCGACCGCTTCGAATCCGACGGTTTATTCGGCTTCCGTCACGGGACCGGGCCTCGCCGCGCCGGTCTGGCTGACGCAGCGCAATGCGCTCGGCAGCAACTCGCTGGGTCTGTCGGATCTGCCGTTGAGCGTGGCGCCGGTTTCACCGGCGACGACCAACAGCAATACGGAGCTGTATCGTTGGTCATGGCAGTCGCTGTCGTCGACCGCGAACTTCGCGCCGGCGGCCTCGAGCGGCTACTACTCGGCGCAATCGATCGACGCGAGCACCGTGCCGCTCTACGCGACCTACACCGTTACCTTCTACGACAAGAACGGCGCGCAACTCGGCCAGTCGTCGATCATCAATCCGGGTAGTCCGTTGAACGCGGCGGCGGGCGGCACGGTCGCGTGGCCGACGCTGCTGGCAGACTTCGCGACCCAGTTCCTGACGCCGGGCGGCTCGCTGGCCGGCCAACAGTACGCGATGAGCGTGACGTGGTCGAGCGTCGTGACTGGACCGAATCCCACCTATCCGGTGACGTCTGTGCAGATCCAGGCTTACCCTGGAACGGTCTCCGGCTCGACGACTGCCATCTACGGCTTCTCGACCGGCGCGCCGAACAACACCACGGTCGGTCAGTATCAAACCACGGCCTATGCGGGGACCAATGCATCGGGCGTGCAAACTTGCACGAATTGCCCGTTCCCGGCGTTGACGTCCGGTGGTTCGCGGCTCGTGCAGTTGGGTGGCGGGCAGAATGGAACCACGTACTACGATGTGACGGAGTACAACGACTAGAACAGGGTAAACAAGAAACGAAAGATTCTCGACTTACCAGACGCCCCGCAAGGGGCGTTTTTTCGGGGCGTAGGTCTTTCGTGACCAGGCGTCAAGAATAGAAGGGCGTGCTCAGCGCAAAAATGCCTCGGCCGATGGCGACCAGCGGCGCCTTCGGCCAACACGCGAGGCTGCTGCTCACTCCCCGTGGTTATCTATCCAGGCTCGCGCCCAGGAAAGCCCAGCTTGTTGCGCTTCGTCTTCGGTATCGAAATGACCAAGGACTCCCGATGCTTCAATAAAGGTGTTGTTTCGGGTGATAGTGCCGCTTGCCGCATATCGCTCCAGTTGGAGGATATCTTCTTGCTGGAGTATGGCGTGGCCCCATATTGAATACCCCTTGTAGCGCTCAGCTTCCATCAGCGTGAGACCTCGACAGGGGCATTGCGAGCATCGACGCGAAGGATATTCCCCTCTGGCGTTATCTGCCGCGGGATACTAAATACATCAGGAGCGAACGTTCTCGTTGCTTCGCCAGACGACGGTTGCTTTGCGTCCGTCTTCGTGACTACGGCGGGAACGCGATGTGCCCGTGTCTTTACCAGATGGGGCACATGCTGACGACGTTTTGGCGAGTTCGGAGCACCTGTTCCTCTATGCAATCCGCCCCGAGCTTCGGGGGGATTCCAGATTTCTATGTAGCGCTCGCCTGCGAATGCGGACGACGTGCATACCAGGAAAAGCAACCCGCATCCAACCCGTTTCACTATCGTTTCTCCTTGGTGATCCGCTTCAATCTGTCGCGACAGGATACATCCCTCCGACCCGGGAAACACTGCTCGAGACACTGTACATCCATACAGTTATTTGCGCAATCCAATGACCGTCCGCTAACCGCTCCGAAATAAGGTCGGTGAGCAGACGCCGGCCAGTTTTCCGACACGCGCGCCGTTGGCGGCAAGCCCGGATGCTGCGTTATACTCGCGCCATGAATACGAACCCGACCTCGCTGAATCTGCATCGTTGGTGGCACGCCTGACCTAGGCGGCCCGATTCTCTTCGTACATCGAAAACGTGATGCCGCCAGTCCTGGCGGCATTTTTGTTTCTGCTTGCTGATGACTGGTGGTGTTGCAAACACGGATATTTGACCATGTCGCACGCAACCGAATCTGAAAAGCAACCTGTCATCCTCACCGGCGACCGCACCACCGGTCCGCTTCACCTGGGCCACTACATTGGCTCGCTGCGCTCGCGCGTGCAACTCCAGCACGAAGCACAGCAATTCCTGCTGCTTGCCGATGCGCAAGCCATGACCGACAACGTCGGCCGGCACCAGAAAGTCACTGAAAACGTCATCGAGGTGGCGCTCGACTATCTTGCGGTCGGCATCGACCCGGCGAAGTCGACCATCTTTATCCAGTCGCAGGTGCCGGAGTTGGCGGAACTGTCCCAGTATCTGCTCAACCTTGTGACGGTTGCGCGCCTCGAACGCAACCCGACCATCAAGGCGGAAATCGTGCTCCGCGGTTTCGAGCGGGATATTCCCGCCGGCTTCCTGACGTATCCGGTCAGCCAGGCCGCCGACATTACTGCGTTCAAGGCGACGCGCGTGCCCGTCGGTGACGACCAGTTGCCGATGATTGAACAAACCAATGAACTGGTGCGCCGTTTCAACAACACGGTCGATAAGCAGGTGCTGGTCGAATGCGAAGCAGTCCTCTCGCACGTGGCCCGGCTGCCGGGCGTCGATGGCAAAGCCAAGATGAGCAAGTCACTGGGTAACGCTATTACGCTGGGCGCGAGTCCGGACGAAATCACCAAGGCCGTGAACAACATGTACACCGACCCTAACCATCTGCGCGTCAACGACCCGGGCCAGGTCGAAGGCAACGTTGTGTTCGCGTTCCTCGACGCGTTCGAGCCGGACGTACCCATGGTTGACGAACTCAAAGCGCACTATCGCCGTGGCGGTCTTGGCGACAGCGTGGTCAAGCGCACGCTCAACGAGCGCCTGCAGTCAATGCTCGCACCCATTCGGGAGCGCCGCCGCGAGTTCGCAACTGACCGTGCGGAGGTGCTGAATGTCCTGCGTCGCGGGACCATGCGCGCGCGGGAAGTGGCGGGTGCGACGGTGTCAGAGGTGAAAGGTGCGCTCGGCTTGAATTACTTCCAGAACTGAGCGACAGCCGGGGCGCGGCATTTATCTTCAGCGCGCTGCGAGGTTGACTACGAGATTTCGCGCGTATCTTCGAAGGCCTGTCCTGCTTTGTGAAAAACTCTCGGGCCCAAGTAACAAGCCCGCGAGTTTGCATCAACAACGCATCACGCCGCTTTTCCCGGCTTCACGATGGTCAGCGCAGCACAAAGCAACAGGAGGAGCGAAGTCCGCAGAAATTTCATGACGGAGATCATAGCCGCGGTGTTTTAGCCGGTTGCGTCGGATTTGCTAACAACAGGATTTGCGCTGAAGTAAAAAACGCCCCATGGGGGGCGTTCACTGTTTGTGCGTTAGTCGCAGCAGAGTGCGACGCGGCTTAGACCGTCGCTTCGACAATCGCCTGCGTGCGAGCCGATCTCATCAGCCCCTCGATCATCTTCGCTTCCGCGTTCGCGATCTCGCTCAACGACGCGGCGGACAACTGTCCGTCCAGAATCGCCAGCGCCGTGCAAAGACGGGCGTATTCGCCGTCTTCGAGAATCCATGCACCGTCTTGATGGTCACGCGCGTCAAGCTGCACCATCGCCGCATGTGCGCTTTCGATATCGGCAAGAACGTCCTCTCCAAGACCAAGGCGCGCCAACTCTTGCGACACCAGCAAATGCCGGCTCAAGGTCATGTGCAAATCGCGCGAGCCTCGGCCGCGCTGGAACGCATCGAGGGCGGTGTAGCACTGCAGGAGCATTGCCCCGGTGACCGGCTCGTGGGCGGTGCGGCTATAGGTCAGCGCGCGCAACAGCGGGGACATGGCCGGCCGGGTGTGCTTGCGGACTCGCGATTTACTGGACATATCGATTCAACCTCCTTCGCTAACTCTAGGCTTTACCACCGAATGTTGTGCTCTCCGGTGGCAAACACCGCCGATGCGCCGGCGGCCTGACAGGCCCCTAATGTGAGTCTGTGTAGCCATCATGGCAAGCAACTATTAAGACAGACTTAAACAACTCAAAGTCTCGAATGCGCGTGACATGTCGCCGCGCGCGAGCAGACGTTCCCCTGCGGCGATCCTGAAATGCAACGCTGCCATATTGGTTCGGACCGGCTAAATACAAGTCGCATTTGTCGCACCGACGAAAAAAACCCTGTTCCCGCGAGGGAACAGGGCCGGACAGGATGGAAGAGTCGTACAGGCGCGTGGATGCGTGCCGACCTATAACCACCACAAACTAGCAAAAGCTGTTGCTACTTGAACTGCTACTGCGTTACAGCACGGTCCCTCGCCATCAACATCACCTTGCTGCAACCCCCTGCTGATTCGCGCGCATTATTGCTTCGATCGCGCTGCTTGCATTGCTTCGACTTCCTACAGCTTTACTGCCCTGCCGCGTTAGACAACCGCGGCAAACTGCCATCAACGGTACGGTTCAAAACAACGCGGGGGAAGACCGCGTCGATGGGCTCGGTGACTTGTCGCTCCATGGAAAACAGTTTATGTGAGCACACGCGAATGCAATTGCGCGAAACGAGGGGAATTGGCAGGCCAGTTTGCTGAATCGGCGCAGCGTGCCGATTTCTTCAGACGTGAGCCAGAATTTGAGGGCCGAAACATAACCGCCAGGTACCTGTACCAACGCCTCGGCTTCGAAATCGTCAACGAAGAAGAAATACAGTTTCACATGAGCCTTGCGCCGCGCGCGTCAGCAGAAACTCAAGCAGAATGAAGGTCTGACAAAGACGGAACCGCAACGGACCCTTTTATGACCTTTCGCGACACCTCAGCCATCGAGAGCTGGCACGCCCACGTTTACTTCGATTCAGGCAGCCGCGACGCCGCGTGGACATTTCGCGAGCAGATCGAAGCGCACTGGAGCGGCAAACTGCAAATGGGCCGCTTTCACGAACGCCCGGTTGGGCCACACCCGATGTGGTCGTATCAGCTCGCATTCACGCAGGAGCAGTTCGCCGAACTCGTCGGCTGGCTTACGCTGAATCACGGCGCGCTCGATATTTTTCTGCACCCGAATACCGGCGACGCCTTGCGCGACCACCGCGACGCGGCGATATGGATCGGCCATTCGCATGACCTGGTACTGAGCGCTTTGAACTAAGGCCAAGGCGTTTTTAAGTCACACATACCGACACCTGAGCCGCGTGCGCGGTCACATATTCGAATACGAACTGCACCAGCCGCGCGCGGCGACCTGCTTGTCGCCGAACAGCGTGCAGCCACCATACGCGTCAGTGGATTTACCCTGGAATAGCGAGCAGTTGGCGCAGGTTTGTCCGGCGGCATAGTCAGGGAATTTCGCCTTGTCGACCTTTGACGCGTCCTCTTTATAGCCGACGGCTTGCGCCTTCGGATCGGCTTCGCTCAGTGTGTTCGCGGTGTCGGCTAAAGCGACGCGGGACAGCATGAGCGATGAGCTCACGCCCACAGTCAGCATCAGAAAATGGCGGCGTGAGGTTTGCATAATGGTCGGATGGGAAGTGAGGATGCCCGTCAATCGGGATCAATCGAGGTCAATCGAGAAATCGCGTGAACCGTTCAACCGGTTCGCGATCCGTGCGTAGCGTATTGACCAGCGCGCTTTCATCGGCGAAACCGAGCGACATGCCGCACACCAGTTGCTCCTCGGTCGACAGGCCGAGATGCTCGGCAATCACCCGGTGAAACGGCGTAAAGGCGGCCTGTGGACAGGTGTCGAGGCCGCGCCCGCGCGCCGCCGTCATGATCGCTTGCAGGAACATGCCGTAGTCGAGCCAGCTGCCGCGCTCCATCACCCGCTCGATCGTAAAGAACAGGCCGACCGGCGCGCCGAAAAACCGGTAGTTCTGCGCGTGCTGTTCATGCATGCGCGCCTTGTCGCCCTTTTCGATGCCCAGCAGGCCGTACAGATCCCAGCCGATCTTGCGGCGGCGGTCGATGTACGGCGACACCCATTGATGCGGGTAGTAGCGATACTCCTCCTGATACAGCGCATCGCGCCGGGGGTCGTTATAGGCAGCGACCAGAGCCTGCGACAGTCGCGCGAGCGACTCCCCCGTCACCACGTACACCTTCCACGGCTGAGTGTTGGTGCCCGACGGCGCGCGGCTGGCGGCTTCGAGAATCGCTTCGATCTCGGCGCGCGCAACCGGCGTGGGCAGAAAGGCACGGATCGAGCGCCGCGACTTCAGCGCGGCGTCGACCTGATTGGGGGGTGCGGTCATCGGCAGAATTCCGGCAGGGCCAACAGTTTTGGCGGTCTGCGAAGATTCTAGCGCGAGCGCCCGCTTTCCCGCTGGCGGGCGTGCAGGATGTCGAATGCGAGCCACTACCCGAGCGGCATTTTCAGCGCATCGATCAGATCAGAAGGATCGTAAGGCTTGCGCGGCAGGTTCGCGTGCGACGACACCTTGCGCGGCTCCAGCGTCAGCACAAGGTCGTAGCAGGTCACCGACGATCCGTTCGCCGCCGCTACGCCGCACCAGCGGAGTCTGCTAGATCAGCCCCACGCACACAGCAGCGACGATCGACCCGACCACCAGCACCACGCCGACGGTTTTGCGCTTGTGCAACTCCGTCCAAAGCAGGACGCCCGTGAGCGACAGCAGAATGATGCTGCCCGCCAGCGTATCGATCAGCAGCACCCAGCCGATGCTCAAGCCGACGCCCTTATGCAGATTCGTGAGCGTCGCGAGAAATGAGTTCTCGCTGCGCTTGACCGTCACGTAACCGTTGCCGACCCAATACTCAGCGGTCGTGTTTTCATGGGGCGACGCGAAGTTGAGCTGCCAGTGCTCGGGCTGGACCATGCTGCGGTCACCCCACGCGACCGGATGCGCGGACTCTTTCTGCGCGCGTCCCGGGTTGCCGGCTAGTTTCAGTTCCTGCTTGAGCCACTTGCCGAGTTCGCGCGGCGTCTCAGGCGCCGGTTGCGGCAACGGCACCTGCACGACCGACACCTGCGGCTCGCCGGTCGACACCCTGAGCGGGCCGCCACGATGGTTCAGCAGAAAGCCCGTGGTGCCGAACAGCAAACCCAGCGCCGCGCCCCACAAACCGATCCAGCCATGCACTTTGCGCAGCCATTTGACGAACGTCGCGCGGCGCGAGCGCTGCTGCCGCGTTTTCAGTTCGCCGCGCTCGAACCGCTGCGGTTCGTTCGCCGCAGCGTCGATATCCGCAGCCGGTTGGAATTCAATAGCTTCGGGTACGCTCACGTTTCGCTCCAGGTACGCAACAGGTTGTGATAGCAGCCGACCAGGCTACGGCGCGCAGCGTCGTCAGCATGCGTGGCGTTCAGACGTTGAATCGCCGTGTCCATATCGAATAGCAACGCGCGTTGCGTGTCGCTGCGCACGAGGCTTTGCACCCAGAAGAAGCTGGCGAGGCGCGCACCGCGCGTGACCGGCGTGACCTGATGCAGGCTGGTGGCCGGATAGACGATCATGTCGCCCGCCGGCAGCTTGACCTGCTGCACGCCATAGGTGTCTTCGACAACGAGTTCGCCGCCGTCGTATTCGCCGGGTTCGGAGATGAACAGCGTCACCGACACGTCCGTGCGCAGCTTCACGCCGTTGGGCAGCACCCGCACCGCACCGTCGACGTGACTGCCGAATTCCATGCCGCCTTCGTAACGGTTGAAGAGCGGCGGATAAACCTGGTTCGGCAACGCCGCGCTGATGAACAGCGGGTTGCGCTCGATCGACGCGAGAATCACATCGCCAAGTTCACGCGCGAGCGGTGAATGCTCGGCGATCTGCTGATTGCGTTTGACCGGCGCGCCTTGATAACCGGCGGTCGCGCGGCCGTCGACCCACGCGTCGCCGGCGCTGTCGAGCCGCTCGCGCACAAAGCGCAATTGCTCGGCGTTCAGTACATTCGGAATGTGCAGCAGCATCTTGAGTTTCCTTGGCCTCGTTAGGTCGGCCTGCCGTTTGCGAGAGCGGCAAGCCTACCGTATCAATGAGGCACGCTTCAGAACCGGTAGTCGAACGTCGCCAGCAGCGTGCGTCCGATGCCCGGCACGGAACGGCCGCCGTCCGACTGGATGAGCGCGTCGTAGTACATCTTGTTGGTCAGGTTCAGCAGATTCAGCCGAACGTCGTATTTCTTCGCGTGGTAGGCGGCGGTCGCATCCCAGCGCGTGTAGCCCGGGACCTGCACATAGTTCGTATTCGACGCGTAGCGCGGCGACATGTAGGTCGGGCCACCGCCGATTTCCCAATGCGGCGTGATGGCGTATGTGCTCCAGAGCGTCAGCGTGTTGCGCGGCGTGTTGGCCGGCGTGTGCCCTTGCGTTCCATCGAGCGCTTTCAGGATGATGGCGTCCATGTACGTGTAGCCGCCAAAAATCTGCCACTTGTCGGTGATGTGACCGGTCACGCCGGCCTGGAATCCGTCGACGCGGATGTCGCCGTCGAGCTCGTATTCGGTCGGCGAAACTTGCGTGCGGGCGTTGGTCATTTCCTCGCGGAAGAACGCGGACGTCACCGAGATATTGCCGCCCAGCAGGTCCCACTTGCCGCCCACTTCGTACGACTTGGTCGACTCCGGCGCCAGGTTCTGCGTCAGGTTGGTGACCGTCAACGCTTCGAGCGACGGATCGAACGACGTGCCATACGACACGTAGTACGACTGCCAGTCGGTCGGCTGATAGATCACACCGGCGCGCACACTGGTGAAGAAGTTGGTTTGAGTCGCGTAACCCGGCAGGCTGATCGTGTTGTGGATCTGCGCCTGGAAGCGGTCCCAACGCAAACCGCCGATCACCTTCCAGTGTTGACCGAGCGACACGGTGTCGTTGACGTAGCCGGCGATCTCATTCGACCCGGAATTGGCATAGTTGCCGACCGTCGTGGTCACGCCAGCGGGCGACGACAGATACGCCGGATTCACCATCGAAACGACCGGCAAGTTGTTGCGCGTGTACGCCTGGTTCGAGTAACTGTCATGCCCAAGTTCGACGCCGGCGATCAGGTCATGCTTGATCGGGCCGGTGTCGAACTTGTATTCGACCATCGTGTCGTTGTACAGCGAATGGTTTTCGATCACACGGTCGTGGCTCTGCAACTTGATGAATAGTTGCGACGGCGACAAGGTCGTGAAATTACCGTTGGTCAGCGCCGTGCTGGTGGTGAGCGGCCCCGTCAACACGGCCTGCGGCGCGGTTTCGCGCGCGTCGGTTAGCGAATGCGAGAACTGCGTCTGGTTGCTCAGTGTGAGACTGTCGGAGAACTTGTGCTTGATGCCGGCCGTAAAGGTCTGGACATCCTGAATCGTGCGGTCGGTCGTCAAGCCGTAGAAGGTATTTTTCGGCACAGGCGAAGGATGCCCATTCAACGCCTGCACGCCATAGTCGGGCATGTCGTAGTTGTGCTGGATCAGCGCGGAGATCGTTACTTCGGTTGGTGTGCCGATGCCGAAACGCACTTCCGGTGCGATACCGTAGTCCTTGTTCTTCATCTCGTCGCGTGTCGAACCGAGGCTTTGGCCGAACGCATTCAGGCGGATCGCCGAGGTGTCAGTCAGCTTGTGGTTGACGTCGACGGTGCTGCGATAGCGATCGTCGGTGCCGATCATGCCCGTGACTTCCGCCGAGTCGGTCAGGTTCGCCCTCTTGCTGACCTGGTTGATCACGCCGCCCGTCGAACCGCGGCCGAACAACATCGACGACGGACCGTACAGCACCTCGAGTTCTTCGAGGTCGAAAGTGTCGCGATAGTACTGGTTGCGATCGCGGAACCCATCCAGATAGATGTCGTTCTGCGCGGTGAAGCCGCGCAAGTTGATGTTGTTGCCGATCTGACCGCCTTCGGCCCCGCCGATCGTCACGCCCGGCGCATTGCGCAGCGCGTCCTGGAACGACGTGGCGCCTTGGGAGGCGAGCACCGCCTTGTTGATGACGGTGACCGTTTGCGGAATGTCGCGCAACGCGGTGGGCGTCTTCGCACCGACGTTCGAGCGTTCTGCCTGGAAGTCCTGTTGTTCGGCTTGCGCCGCGACGCCGATGGTCGGCAAGGTTCCGTTATCGCCTGCTGCGCTCGCCGATGCGTTTTGAGCCGACGGCTGCGATGCGGTTTGCGGCGCGGTCTGCGCGACCGCGGGCGTGGCGAACGGAACGGCAAAAGCTAGCGCTAACGCAGTCGCAAGCGGCGTGTGATTGAACATGGGAAATCCCGTCAGGAGTGCGCTTGCCAGATCCGCATGGTCGACATGGAATCAATGGCAAAACCGCAATTGGCTGGCTGCCGGTCTACTGCTCAGAGCAAAGACGACGGGATGGCTGGCTGATGGTTAAATGAGAATCGATATCATTCCACACGCATAAAAGCGCATCAACCTCGCCGAACATTACCTGCTGTAATTAAATTGTTTCGGTCTTTTACGAATGTATGGGTTTCGTAATTTTCAACAGGGCAGCGTCAAGACTAGATTACGCATTTGTAATGTTAACGGCCTGTTACGCGAGAAATCCAGCTATTTATCAGATGAATAGATGATCCTATGTAAATCGGGGATAAGCGCGTTAAATGCCGCCATCTTGCCGCTGAACCAACGGCATGGTTCAGTTGATGTGCTCCGATCATAAAAGTTCGTTGTATTCGCGCATAGAAATCCAGTGAGGCGAAAAGCTTTCTAAATGCTAACGCCCTTCTGCTCCTGAATGTGCCCGTATCCAAACACGAAATCGCGACACCGTTTATCCTTTTTGCAACACCGCATACCGCAACCGTTCCGTTCTGCTTCGGAGTTGACCATGCAATACCGCAAATTCGGCCGCACTGGCCTGACCGTTTCGCGCCTGTGCCTCGGCACGATGACCTTTGGCCTGCAGACTGAAGAAGATGCCTCGCATCGCATTCTCGACACGGCGGCGGATGCCGGCGTGAACTTCATCGATACCGCCAACGTTTATCCGCTCGGCGCCGGCGAGAGTAATGCCGGGCGCACGGAGGAAATCGTCGGGCGGTGGCTGAAAGGCAAACGCGACCGCTTCATTCTGGCGACGAAGGCAGTTGGCAAGATGGGGCCGTCGGCGTGGGATCAAGGCGCGTCGCGCAAACATCTGCTGGACGCGATCGATGCATCGCTGCGGCGCCTCGGCACGGATTACGTGGACCTGTACCAGCTCCATTCCGACGATGCGAATACGCCGCTCGATGAGACGCTGGAGGCGCTGGACGTGATCGTTCGATCGGGCAAGGCACGGTATATCGGGGTGTCGAATTTCCTCGCCTATCGGCTGGCGCGAGCGCTGGGTCGCGCTGATGTGTTACGCGTGGCGCGGTTTGTGTCGGTGCAGCCCCGCTATAACCTGTTGTTCCGGCAGATCGAGCGGGAGTTGTTACCTTTAGCGGCTGAAGAGCAACTGGCCGTGATGCCGTATAACCCACTGGCGGGTGGCTTGCTGACGGGCAAGCATCGGGTGGATGCAGCGCCCACGTCCGGACGATTTACCGAAACCGTCGGCAAGGCGGGGGCGATGTATCAGGAGCGGTACTGGCATCAGCGCGAATTCGAAACGATCGAAAAATTGAAGGCGATTGCTACGCCGACGGGCGAGTCTTTGACTCGGGTTTCTCTTGCGTGGGTGCTGGCTAATCCGCTGATTACCTCAGCGATTATTGGCGCAAGTCGCGCTGAGCAACTGAGCGATACGCTGGCTGCTTCGGAGCTTGTGCTCGATGCACAAGTCAAGGCGCAGCTTGATGAGGTTAGTCTGGAATATCGATGGGGTGATGCGGCCAGGTAGCGTGTTGCCTTTGACGGCGGCGTCGATCGCCCGGCCGCCGCCGTCAGTGGCACAAAAATCACCGTCCGTATCGAAGCACCGTACTGGTCGCAGCAAGCACATGATCCTTGATAGCCGCCTGCAACGCGTCGCGCGTCAACCCTGCCGGCAATGCGTCGGGCGGTAAATCAAGCGCATAAATCTGCACGACATAATGATGCGGAACCTCCCCGACCGGTGGGCATGGTCCGTAATACCCCGGGCCGCCAGTCCGGTTCGTTCCCCCCACACTACCGGCCGGCGGCGTAGCACCCGCGCCGAGCCCGGTCGCCGACGGCGCGACGCCATATAACACCCAGTGCACAATGCCCAGACCCTTCGCGCCGTCCGGGTCGAAAATAGTAATCGCGTAGCTCTTCGTGCCGTTAGGTGAGTTCCGCCATTGCAAGGCTGGTGACACGTTCCCGCCCCCGCAATTATTCGCGCTTGCAGCGTGGCTCGAATCCAGCGTGCCGCCGTCGGCCAAACCTGGTGACGACAGCGCGAATGCATCGGCCGCACGGGCACTCACTGCAGCAAACGTCAGCACGGCAGATACGCTGACAAATAACAGGCGTCGTGCAACGCCAGCGGCATCGCTTCGAATCATCGTTGGCTGCCCCGGGTATAAGTTAGCTAAGCTGAAAAAGGTAGTGGCGCAACAGACTCGCGTCACGGCTACCGGTGACAAACGTATCGACCGGGCGCTTTATTCCGCCGACGCGCAACGAATCCGTCCGCCAATCACGCTTCACTTGAACCGGCCCGTCCGCTCATTGGCCTCCGGCAACTGCCGCGTCTCGCGCAGCGACTTCGGATGCCACAGCCGGGCGCCGCCTTCGATCCCCGCATCGTTCGATACTGTGGCGACGTTCCCGGGCAACTTGAACGTCAGCCGTGCCGCGTTGCCGCCGCCAATCCACAGCTTGTCGTAGTTCACCAGCGAATCGAGAATCCCGATCACCTTCTGGACCCGGCGATTCCAGCGCTTGTTTCCGGCTGCCTCGCGCGCCGCGTCGCCGATGTACTCGTCGTACGCCACCCCCTTCTTGCTGACCGGATGATGCGCAAGCTCGAGGTGAGGCATCAACTCGCCATCGCGGAACAGCGCCGTGCCCGCGCCTGTGCCAAGCGTCAGCACGAACTCGAGCCCATGACCTTCGATCGCGGCAAAGCCCTGCATCTCGGCATCGTTGATCATTCGCACCGGCAGACCACCTAGGCGCTGCGCCAGCGAATCCGCGAGCGGAATATCGTGCCAGCCTTCAATGCCAAAATGCGGCGCCGTCAAAATGCGGTTGTTGCGCACCACGCCAGGGAAGCCGATCGACATCAGCGTGGGCGGCTCCTTTTCGACAAGCGGCTCGACCAGCTTCACCAATGCGTCCACCAGTTGATCCGGCGTGCACGGATGCGGCGTCGCCACACGCAAACGTTCGGTTTTCATCTGTCCGTCCGCATCGATGATTGCGGCTTTCAGGCCAGTGCCACCCACATCGATCGCCAGAATCCGCTCGGTACTGCTTTTTACTTTCGTCTTACGTGTGGCCACGGTGTCCCCCGATTGGGTTGATGCGTCTCATGGAGTTACTTCTTTTCGGCTGCATCCTTTTGCAAAGGCCGCCATGCATGGCCGTTGCGTGCAAGCAGCGCGTCTGCTTCGGCGGGGCCTTCGCTGCCCGCGGCGTAGCCACGCACCGGCATCGCGCCGCCGGTCTTCGGATGCAGCACGTCGTCCACCGCGGCCCAACTTGTCTCAATGCTGTCCGCTCGCTGAAACAATGTTTCGTCGCCAAGCATGCAGTCGTACAGCAAGGTCTCATAGCCGACATTGGCCTGTTCCGCGAAGAAATCGGCGTAGTCGAATGAGGATTGGACCGCGCCGATCTGCATCACCGGCCCCGGCGTCTTCACATTGAAGTCAAAGCTCGTGCCGTGCGCGGGATCAATGCGCAAAGTCAGCACGTTTGGCGTCAGCGCGTCGACCGGCGTGTCGCGGAAGAGGCGGAACGGCACCGGTTTCAGCTGCACTGAGATCTCCGTGCGGCGCGCGGCAAGCCGCTTGCCGGTGCGCAGATAGAACGGCACGCCCGCCCAACGCCAGTTCTCGACGTACACGCGCGCGGCGGCGTAGGTTTCCGTCGTGCTGTCCGGTGCGACGTCCGGTTCCTCGCGATAGCCGACGCCCGCAGGCCCCTTTTCGTATTGACCGAAGACGACGTCGTCTGCGGTCAGCGGCTGGATCGCGTCGAAGATTTCAGCCTTCTTGTTGCGCACGGCTTCGGCATCGAACGAATTGGGTGGCTCCATCGCGACCATGCCGAGCAACTGGAACAGGTGGTTCGGCAGCATGTCGCGGAACGCGCCGGTCTGCTCGTAAAACTTGCCGCGCCCCTCCACGCCGATCGTTTCGGCTGCGGTGATCTGCACGCTGTCGATATATTCGCGCCGCCAGATCGGTTCGAACAAGGCGTTCGCGAAGCGCACCGCGAGAATGCTCTGTACGGTGTCCTTACCGAGAAAGTGGTCGATGCGATACACCTGCGACTCGTTCGCGTACGACAGAATGTGTGCGTTCAGATCGCGCGCCGAGGCGAGATCCGTGCCGAACGGCTTCTCGATCACGAGACGGCGGAAGCCGCCCGCGTCGCCATCGCCTTCTTTCAGCAAGCCCGCTTTGCCGAGATGCTCGACGATCGGTTTGAAAAAGCGCGAGCTGACCGCCAGGTAAAAAATCACGTTGCCGCCCGGCGATTGATCGAGCTTTTGCTTGAGCTTCGTGAACGTGTCGTCGGTTTCGAACTCGCCGGCCATGTATTCGAGCCGTTGCGCGACCCAGTCCCACGCTTTGTCGTCGAGCTTGCCAGCGTGGAAGGTGCTGGCTTTGTCGGCGGCGAACTGTTGCAGCGACGTGTGCAGGTCTTCGCGCCATTCGCTCGTCTCGCGCTCGCCGTGATTCACGCCGATGATCTTCATGCCGCCGTCGAGCAGGCCGTCCACCGCGAGGTTGTACAGCGCGGGCATCAGCAGCCGTTTGGTCAGGTCGCCGCCCGCGCCGAAGATCACCAGCGTGCAAGGTGGCGCAGGCCGCTTGCCAGCCGGCGACGACGGCGCCTCATGCGGACCCGCGCTGACTTTGCAACTGGGTTCGTGACTGGCGGAAGTTGGGGTGTTCGGAGTAGTCGACATGGGATTCACTTAAGGAAGCCAATGGAACGGACGTGGCGGTATATGAAAGACCACGCTTGAACCCACACAGTTCAAAAACAACGACTCGACTTGCCCGCGCTGCGCGCTGTATGGCTTATGTAACCTCGCGCGCGGTTGGGTCGCCGATCGCGACTCGCTACTTGGTCACTGCCGTTGCCAGCGCAGGCGCAGGTTCGGGCGCGGACCCTGGTGTGCAGGCGGGGGCAGGCGACGTTGGCGATGCTGGAATTGGCGCCCGGTCCGGCTCGCCCGCCAGCGGCACGTTACCCGATGCGGCCATCGCCCTCGGTTGCAGGAGCAGCGCCACCAGCCCGCTCCAGCCGGTTTGATGCGAGGCGCCCACGCCACGCCCGTTGTCGCCATGGAAATACTCATGGAACAGCACGAGATCGCGCGAGCGCGGGTCGGCCTGCAAAAGTGGATACGCGCCCATCACCGGACGTTCGCCGTTTTTGTCCTTCAGGAACAGGGTGGCCGCCCGGCGCGCCAGTTCGTCGCCGATTTCGCTGAGCGAGAACTGCTGCCCCGAGCCGGTCGGATATTCGACGCGGAAATCGTCGCCGTAGTAGCGATGAAATTCGTACAGCGATTCAATCAGCAGATAGTTCATCGGCATCCACACCGGCCCGCGCCAGTTCGAATTGCCGCCGAACACGCGGGTGTCGGATTCGGCCGGCAGATACCTGACGGTGACGCTGGTGCCGTTGTGGTTGAACTCGAACGGATGGTCGCGATGGAATCGCGACAATGCCCGCACGCCGTGATCCGAGAGGAATTCGCTTTCGTCGAGTGCACGGCGCAGCAATGCTTTCATCCGATGCCCGCGCAAAAGCGAGAGCAGCAGCGCATTACCCTTGCCGGGCTCGTTCCAGCGCGAAACCAGCTTCGCCAGATCGGGGCGATGTTCGAGGAACCAGACGAGCCGCTCGCGCAGACCCGGCAAGTGACCATGCAAACGTTCTTCGAGCACGTGCACGGCGAACAGCGGAATCAGGCCGACGATCGAGCGCAGGCGCATCGGAATATTGCTGCCGTCGGGCAGGCGCAGTTTGTCGTAGAAAAATTCGTCCTCGCTGTCCCATAGACCGGTATCGCAGCCGTCGTCGCAACTCACTGCCTCGGCGATATACAGGAAGTGCTCGAAAAACTTCACGCCGATATCGACGAACACGTGGTTCGCATACGCCAGTTCGAGCGCGATCCGCATCAGGTCGAGCGCGTACGCCGCCATCCAAGCGGTGCCGTCGGACTGGTCAATGTGACCGCCGGTGGGTAGCGGCGAGGAGCGGTCGAAGATACCGACGTTGTCCAGCCCGAGAAAGCCGCCCTGAAAAACGTTGCGGCCATCCGCATCCTTACGGTTCACCCACCACGTGAAATTCAGCAACAGCTTGTGGAAGACGAGCTCCAGAAAATCGCGATCCGATTTGCCCGTGAGCGCGCGGTCGATTTCATAGACGCGCCACGCGGCCCAGGCGTGCACAGGCGGATTCGCGTCGCCGAGTGCCCATTCGTAGGCGGGCAATTGGCCGTTCGGATGCTGATAGCGGTCCTTCACCAGCAGCAGCAATTGACGCTTGGCAAACGCGGGATCGATCAGCGCGAACGCGGTCGCATGAAACGCCAGGTCCCACGACGCGTACCACGGGTATTCCCACTTGTCGGGCATCGACACGATGTCCGCGTTGCACAGATGCCGCCACTCCGCATTGCGACCGCGTTTGCGGGACTCCGGCGGCTTGGGTTGCAGTGGATCGCCTTCGAGCCAGCGCTGCACGTCATACTGGTAGTACTGCTTGGACCACAACATGCCGGCGAGTGCCTGGCGCTGCACGAGGCGCGCGTCGGGATCGTCGATCTCGTGTTGCAGCGCGCCATAGAACTCGTCGGCCTCCGCGATGCGGTGAGCGAACACCGCATCGGCATCGAGTTGCGTGTCATCGGGACTCGACTGCGGACGCCAGCGCATGTACACCACGGCGCGGCCATACGGACCGAGGTCAATCGACGCGTGCGCGGCCGCCTTGGTGCCGGCGTCGCGACGCACCGCCTGTTCGTCGCCGTGGACGAGGTAGTCGTTGAAGCCGTCCTTGAATGGGCCCGTGCCATCCATGTTGAACAGGCGCTTGACGTTGGTGTCGTTCTCGCAGAACAGCCACGCCATCTGCGGCGCGTCTTTTGACCACGCTGTCACGACGATCGGCTCATGACCATGCTGACGGCCGACTATGTGGGCTGCGCCGTTGTGGTCCTGGCCCGCAACGAGCGACGGCTTGTCCTTGTTCTCCTTCCACGACCACGAATTGCGCGCCCATATCTGCGGCAACACATCGAGCGAGGCTGCCTGGTCCGCACGATTCTCGATCGTCACGCGCATCAGGATGTCGTCGGGCGCATGTTTCGCGTATTCGACCTGCACGTCGAAGTAACGCAAATCGTCGAATACGCCGGTGTCGAGGATCTCGTATTCCGGCATGTCACCGCCACGCCGCCCGTTTTCCTGAACCAGGTCGTCGTACGGAAAGGCGGCATGCGGGTACTTGTAGAGCATCCGCATATACGAATGCGTAGGTGTGCCGTCGACGTAGAAGTACAGTTCCTTCACGTCCTCGCCGTGATTGCCCTGCGCGTTGGTGAGGCCGAACAGGCGTTCCTTGAGGATCGGATCTTTGCGGTTCCACAGCGCGAGCGACACGCACCAGCTGAGTTTATCGTCGCCGAAACCGGCGATGCCGTCTTCGCCCCAACGGTAAGCGCGGCTGCGCGCATGGTCGTGGGGGAAAGAGTCCCAGGCAGTACCGTCCGGGCTGTAATCCTCGCGCACCGTGCCCCACTGACGCTCGCTGAGATAGGGTCCCCAGCGCTGCCAATGGGCGCAGTCGGCGGAGTGCAGGCGGGAACCTTCGATCGTATCCAGCAGATTGGCAGCGCGCAGCGGGGGCATGACTACATCCTTGCATCGGGCCTGGCGGTGGGACTCACATCGTAGCGCGGTTTAAGCGGCGATGGGCTCCGATCGGGCAAGCAGGTTTTCGACGCGTAGCAACTCCCCCAGCGACCACGCCTGAAACGGCGTACCGGCGGGCGTGTGCGGCGCGTCGCCGTCGGCGATTTCGGAGAGATGGTCGAGGCCGGCGTGATCGAGATGCGCGTACAGGGGGTCGAGAAAGCGCGCTTTAGCTTGTGCACGGGCATCCGGTTCGGCGCCGTGAACCCGTAACCATGCTTCGACGAACGGGCCTAGCAGCCATGGCCAGACCGTCCCTTGATGATAGGCGCCATCGCGCTCCAGCGGGGTGCCGCCGTAGTGCCCGCGGTAGGCAGGATCGGACGGGGCTAGCGTTCTGAGGCCAAGCGGCGTGAGCAATTGGGTTTCGACCTGATCGACCACTGCACGCGCCGCCGCGCCTTCGAGTAACGGAAACGGCAGGCCGCCTATGGCAAAGATCTGGTTGGGGCGGATCGAGCGATCCACTGCGCCTTTCACGAAATCCACGTCGACGTTGTCGACGAGCGCTTGCGTCGACGGATCGGTAAAACGTTCATGAAACGCTTGCAACGCTCGGTCCGCAGGTTGCTGCCATTGCGGATTCCACTTTGCTGCAATGCGCAATGCGTTGATCCACAGCGCCTGCACTTCCACGGGTTTGCCGATGCGCGGCGTGACCACCCAGTCGCCGACCTTTGCATCCATCCAGGTGAGTTGTACGCCAGGGACGCCGGCGCTCAGGAGGCCGTCGTCGGTGGAGGCCTTGATGTTGAAGCGCGTGCCGTTCGTGTAGCCCGTGAGGATGGTTTCGACTGCCTGCTGCAGGCGCGTTCGGGCGTCGGCTTTCGCGTGGTTCGTCGCCAGATAGTCGTGGACGGCGATGACGAACCATAACGAGGCGTCGACGGAGTTGTATTCCGGGGTGTCGCCATAGTCGGGGAAACGATTCGGCAGCATGCCTTCGGACAATGTGCCCGACCATTCGAGCAGGATCGCTTCAGCTTCGTCGAGGCGGCCCGTTGCGATCAGCAGGCCGCGCATCGCGATGAACGTGTCGCGGCCCCAATCGGTGAACCATGGAAAGCCGGCGAGAATCGTGCGGCCTTCGTTGCGCGCTACGACGTAGGCATCGGCGGAACGCTGCAGGCGTGAGCCGAGTGCGCCGCGGCGCTGTTGTTCGATGCGCGCGAGTTGAACTGCGTGGGCGGCGGCGGGTTTGGTGCTTGGCGACTCCGCCGCCGGCACGGAGGACGCCGCGGATGCGATCGACGCACTGAGGATCATCACCGCTTCGCCATCAGCGAGATTGAAGCTGAACACGCCCGGCGTGGCGAGGTCTTCGCTGAAATCGAGGCCACGCTCGCGCTCACGAACGTAGCAGAAGTTTCGGTACCAATCAGGTGCGTGCGTGTAGATGCCGTTCGTTACGGCGTTGATGACGGGCAGGTCACCATAGGGCTGCCAGCTCACGCAGGCCTGGTCGCCGCTTGTCTGCGCGTTGAAGTTGAACGCGGCGTTTTCGTGGTGCAGCGAGTGATAGTCGCGGCCGGACAGCAAGGGCCTGACTTTCAGGTTGAACGCGCCGGTGCCAGAAACCGCTTCTGAACCTTCCAGCCGCCAACGCAAAACCGTTTCGGCCGTGGCCTTGCTGACGAACACTTCCGCTATCACCGTTATGTGCGGATCGAGTTGCAAACGCCATGTCGGCCACGGGTCGGTGTCGAACGCGAGAAGACTCGCTGTCAGATCGGGATAGATCACGTCCGGCATGTACCGCTGCATGCTCAATGGATAACGCTGGCCGTTCGCTTCGAGCCACGCTTCGATGCCGTTGACGAGCACGACGCGCCCGCCCGGCGCGCGCATAGCGGCAAGCAGCAATGCGTGATAGCGGCGCGTGCGCAGCGTGCCGACGGTTCCTGACGCGAAGCCGCCGAAACCGTCCGCTTCGAGCCATTCGTCTTCGAGACGTGTGATGTCGAAAGGTCTGTCGATGTGTGTCATGCGCGTACCGAGGTTAGCAAACGCAAATCTTTCGGTGTGCCTGGACTTCAGGCACGTGGCGTTAATGTGACCATTCTCCTGCTTATCGCTTTCCACTACCTTTCGAATAACCAACGTTGAGATAAGAGTTTTATCCACTCGCAAACGTTTCACAATTATTTCTCGAAAGGAATGGAGACTGCATCCGCCATCACGGAACTGGATGCAGACATGAGAAGCGACACCCTCTTTGCTATCGCCGCTTTAGTTGCGCTTGCAACTTTCACGTTGAGCGGTTGTGGCGCCGATGACTCCGCCTCGCCTTCAACGGCTTCAACGTCGTCAACGTCGTCAACGTCGTCAACGTCGTCAACGTCTTCGTCGCCGACCGCCGCAAATAATGTTGCCGCGCAAAGCGCCACGATCGCCCCCGCAGCTGAAATGCTCAACGCATCGGCGCCACTCGCAGCCGACCCTGCGGCCGCGTCCGACGCCATCACCCAGAACATGCAAGCCAGCCTCGCTGCCGACAGCCAGCAAGTCGCGCCCGTGATGCATTACGCACCGGGCGACAACGCCAATAACAACTGACCAGATTCCACCGGCGCGCGCGAGGCGCGCTATTCTTTCCCCACCCGCAGAAGGTGATATTCGATGACATCAAATAGCCGTCGCCGTTTCCTGCAGACCATGGCTTCATCCGCCGGCGCTGCCGCCGCGCTGACCGCGCTGCCCGAGTCCATTCGCAATGCGCTTGCCGTGCCCGCGTTTTCGCGCACCGGCACGATCCGCGACGTCAAACACATCGTCGTGTTCATGCAGGAGAACCGTTCGTTCGACCACTACTTCGGCCATCTGCGCGGCGTGCGTGGTTACAACGACCGCTTCCCGATTCCCCTGCCGGGCGGCAAGCCGGTGTGGTATCAACCGTCGAAGGAAGACCCGACCCAGCCGGTGCTGCCGTTCCATCTGAACACGGCGACGACCAGCGCGCAATGCGTCGGCGACCTCGATCACACCTGGTATAAAACGCATGCCGCGATTGACGGCGGCCGCTACGACCAGTGGCCCGCGAACAAGACCGACATGACGATGGGCTATCACCTGCGCAGCGACATTCCATTCCACTACGCGCTGGCTGATGCATTCACCATTTGCGACGCCTACTTTTGCTCGCTGCCGGGACCGACGCACCCGAACCGCTCGTATCTGATGACCGGCATGGTCGATCCGACCGGCACGATGGGGGGCCCGCTGCTCGACAACAACGATTTCGTCGACGGCGACGGTCCGCCGAATTATCAATTGCTCTCGTGGACCACGTACCCGGAACGTCTGCAAGCCGCGGGTATTTCGTGGCAGGTGTATCAGCAAGGCCTGACTGGTTCCGATCCGCTGAACGGCAACTACGGCACCAACATCCTGCAGAACTTCACGAACTTCATCAATGCGCAGCCGGGTTCGCCGTTGTATGAGCGCGCGCAAACCGTGCGCACCATCGACGACCTGAAGGCCGACGTGCTGGCCAACAAGTTGCCGCAAGTGTCGTGGTTGTGCCCGCCGGCTGCGTACTCCGAGCACCCGAGCTATACGCCCGCATACGGCGCGGAATACACGTCGCAGATTCTCGATGCGTTGACGTCGAATCCCGAAGTGTGGAGCAAGACCGTGCTGTTCATCATGTACGACGAGAACGACGGCTTCTTCGATCACCTCGTGCCGCCGCAACCGGCGACGACGCCGGCACAAGGCCAGTCGACGGTCAGCACCGAAGGCGAAATTCACAACGTGGTGAATCCGGCGCGCGGCGGCAGCTACACTGCGGACGGCTTGCCGTACGGCCTCGGCCCGCGCGTGCCGATGACGATCGTATCGCCGTGGAGCAAGGGTGGGTTTGTGTGCTCGCAGGTGTTCGATCATACGTCGGTGATTCGCTTCATTGAAACGCGCTTCGGCGTGGTTGAGCCGAACATTACGCAATGGCGCCGTGCAGTGTGCGGTGACCTGACCACGGCGTTCGACTTCCGCACGCCGGACTCGAAGGTGCCGCCGCTGCCGGACACGAGCAACTACAAGAGCATCGCCGACAACCAGTGTGCGACGCAGCCGAAGCCGACTGTGCCCACAACACCGGGTGCGATCGATCCACAGGAAAGCGGTATTCGTTTCGCGCGTGCGTTGCCGTATGAGTTGCATGTGAACGGTCATGTGGATGTGAAGAAGAATACGTTCGAGATCGTGCTTGCCAATACTGGCGATCAAGGCGCGCATTTCCACGTGTACTCGACGAATCGCGCGGATGGTCCGTGGCGCTACACGGTCGAGGCCGGCAAGTCGCTCGACGAGACCTTCGATCTGACGACGACGAACGGTGTGTACGCGTTCGAGGTGTTTGGCCCGAATGGTTTCGTGCGTAAGTTCGCGGGGAATACACAGCAGGCGACGTCGCAAACGTCGCAGGCTGCGGGTTCGCATGGCCACGATAAGCCCGCGCTGCCGGAGATCAAGGTGCAATACGATGTCGCGAACGGGAATGTGTTTTTGAAGTTCAGCAACAAGGGCGGCGGTATTGCGCGGTTGACGGTGACTGACAACGCGTACGGCGCGCGGACGCGGCCGGTGCTTGTGCCGGCGGAGGCGCATATCGAGGAAGCGTGGGTGCTGGCGTCCAGCCATCACTGGTATGACTTGACGGTGACGAGTAACGATGACGCTAGCTTCTCGCGTCGTCTGGCTGGACACGTTGAGAATGGGCGTCCGAGTATTAGTGATCCGGCGGCTGTGGCGCCGGTTTTGGTGGTGAATTAAGGGCGGGGATGGTGGATGGGCTTCGGTTGGGCGGCTGCTTTGGCGGGCTGCCTGATCGAAGCCCTGAGGATTGATGTCGCTGCGCCCAAGGAATGTTGCACTCGTCTTGGGCCGATTGGCCAAAGTTAGATAGTTGAGCCGCCTCTATGTCGGGCGACTCTCGTCGCTGGCTATGCTAGCCAGGACGTTGCGCAAAGGTATCGCGATGAACCATTGCGATCGTCGCGATCAGATGTTGCTTGCTGAGTTGTTGGAGCGTACGGCACATCAGTATGAAACCGAGACGAACATCGAGCGAGGGAATATCTCGGTCGTCATGCTTGATGTAGAAGAGGCGGAAGCGAACGCTGAGCGCCGCAGAAAAGGAATGGGCGAATCGTCGCCACGCGCGAGAACGCGCAGGAAGGTCGCTGCAGGCGTAACAGCGTCCGTATAACACACGGCTGCGCTCTGCACGAATTGGCGGATAGCGTTACATTGAGTGCCCCCCGCTGCTTGACGATGGAGACGCCATGGACCGCGAAACGTTTACCGAAAACCTGACGAAAGAAGGTTTCGCCGAGACTGTCGTCGTGACGCGGGAGGCGAACACTTCCATGGATGTTCACGAGCATCCGTTCGAAGCGAAGGCACTGATTCTGGACGGCGAGTTGCACATCCGCGTGGGCGAGACGGAGCAGGCGTATAAGGTCGGCGACGTCTTCCACTTGCCGGCGAACAAGCCGCATTCAGAGCGTTATGGTCCGAATGGTGTGACGTATCTGGTGGGAAGGAAGTAGGAGGGCATGCGGATAGTAGGCGTGTGGCGGCCAACGCGCGGTTTGGGGCAGCAACGAAACCATACCAACACCGACGAAAGCACGCGCCTGCGCAGGATTGAGAGGATAGAGTCAGCGAACCACGCCAAAAATGGAAGTGTGTTCGCACGGCGCTCAGATTGCGAATGACCTTCCAAGGCCCGCCTACCAACGGGCCATTTTTTTGTCCATCGCTTACGACGCTCGCGTTTCGTTAGCATCAATCTTCAGGTCGCGAAACGCACCGCAATCAGATTTTTCGGAATTGTCGGATTTCAAAATATTTCAATCTCATTGAAAGTGCTCACGCCTCTACTGGCCAAACTAAAAATAAAGGAGCGACATGAAAGATTGGAATTCTCAAGGCAACTCAGCGGGGACTCTATGTCGTCTGCTGGCGGCATTCATACTGCTGCTAATCGCCTTCGGCGCAAACGCAGAAGGCGGAGACGGAATCTGCGCCGGGATCTATGTGAGATCGGGTGCGATACAGGGGACTTCAACCTGTTTCGCAACCGCGGTTAAGAATGGAATTCAGCGGGCGACAGAGGCGAATCAATGCAAGCCGACCGGCGCAAATAGTGCCGGAGATTTTTCCGGTAAAAGGATATTAACGTGATTCGTGCACTTACCGACGACGAAAGATGCTTCATCAGCGGCGTAGCTGCTCGGCTCGACAGTCAAGCGTGTAACAGGCTGATGAGTGACCTCGCGATCGCACACGTAGAAGCCGAACTGGCAGACGGAGAATTAATCCGATTTCACCTTGACGGATATGAGCACCCACACCGTGGCGGCCAGAGTCTATATCCAGTGGAGGGAGAGGTGAACGACGCGGACGGCTCGCTGATATCCCTGCTCTTGTTCGCTGATCCGGCCGACCGGTTGTATGAGCTTGAATATCTGCGTTGGGGGGATGGCCCCCTGCAGAAGCCAAACTGGCCGTCACTAAAATTTGTACCTGACGCGACTCCTGCTGGCGGCAACGCTGCATAGCGAAAAAAGCAAAGGGGAAGCGCGAGCAATCGCGCCTTCTTCTTTGCGGCGGCTTGGCGTCCGCTAGTAGTCTTTAGTGACACGCGGATCGCCCCAGCCGATGGCGCAACCACTCACCCAGCCCTATCAGCAACGCTCACGCCCCCAACAAAACCCCAGTCCTAAAGGCCCGCGTCCCAGTCACCCGCCCCAACGGCGCACCAGCCGTCACAAACCGAATCGCGCGCCGCATATAAAACACCCCTTCGGTATTGCTAACGAGCGTAGTCGTCTCATCAGTCAACGGATCGACGATATCGAACAAAGGCTGCCCGACGCGAATCGTGTCCCCGATCTTGGCGCGATGAATCAGAATCCCACTAACAGGCGCGTAAAACTGTTCACTCCCAGCGAGCGGCGTCGCGGGCGACAATAACTCCGGCAACGGCTTAACCGCATCAACCCGAATCGCCTTCCGCCAACCAAGATAATCCACAATCGCATCAGCATCCTCCTGCGCGACTTCATACGAAACATCCCGCTGCCCACGGCACTCCACCGTCACAGCAATCGCCCCGTTGGGCACCGGCTTATCAGCGGGCATTTCCTGCTGCAACTTCCACCACAGCAAGCTATGAGTCTCATCAAACGACTCACCGCCCGAGTTAGTCGCAAGCAACGAAGCCTGCGCGCCCAAATACCGTGACAAAGGTTCGAACTCAGGCCACGCAGCCTCACTGGTATAGAGATGCATCGCCGCTTCCAAAGAGCAATGCAAATCGATCACCACATCCGCATCGAAAGAAAGATTCAGCAAGGCCAATTGCAGCGACTCGAACTCAGTCAACGGCTTCTGTTCCGCCAACTCAGCAGCGATCAGTTCGCGAACAATCCGCCGATTCTCCGCGGCATCCGAACCTAGAGTCTCCTTGGCCCGCGCCACCAGCTTTGAGAACTGCATGAAGTGTCGATTGAAGTTCTTGCCACTACCCAGATCGAATCGCCCGAGAAACTGCCCGAGCACGTACTGCCCAAGTCCAACCGGATTCGCCACCGGCACCAGCACGATTTCCGCGTTCAATGCGCCCTGCTTCTCTAGCTCGAGCAATCGCCGCTTAAGCAAAACCGTCGTCAACATCGCCGGCGTTTCATCAGCATGCAGCGACGACTGGATATAAATCTTCTGTCCGCTATCCGCAGGACCAAAATGAAACGACACCAGTTCGCGGTGCGTGCCGATAGCCGGCGATAGAAGCAGAATCGATTGCTTTTTCATGAGAACGCGAGGTCTGTAAAAGAAGAGATGTGAAACGGAAAATCAATTGCCGTACGGATCGAAGTCGAAATATTTCTTCGCGATCCGCGCGTACGTACCGTCCTTGAGCATCGAGGCAATCGCCTCGTTAATGGACGCCTGCACCGCAGTCTCATCCTTGCGCAAGCCGATGCCGACGCCACGATCACCCATCGAAAGCGGCTCGCCGACAAAAGCAAACCCCTTCCCCGCCGGCGTGCGCAAAAAACCGTAGTCGGCTTCGACAGTACCGAGCAGCGCCCCATCGAGACGACCGTTCTGCAGGTCGGCGAACACCTCATCCTGACTCTTGTACGCGACAACGTGCACGCCAAGGGGCGCCCAATTCTTCAACGCGTACCCCTCGAACTGCGTCCCCGACTGCACACCGATCTGCTTGCCGGCCAACGCATTCATACCGCCCGCGAGCGGGGAACCTTGCTTGGCGATCAGCCGCGATTTGAACTGAAACAGCTTCGACGAAAACAGAATCTGTTGCTCGCGTTTCTCCGTGATCGCCATCGACGAAAGGATCGCGTCGATCTTGCGTGCCTGCAGCGCCGGAATCATCCCCGAAAACTCGAGCTCGACCCATTGGCAATGCGCGTGGATGCGCCGGCAGATTTCGTTGCCGAGATCGACGTCGAAACCCTTGAAGCTGCCGTCGGGCGCCTTGGAGTCCATCGGCGGATAGGTCGGATCGATACCGAGGCGCAGCGCGGCGGGGTCGGCGGCAAACGCACCACTGCTGAAAGCCAGCGCGGCGCTCAAGATCATCAACGAGATTTTCATGGGAGGCGGGTGTGAGTTGGGCGGATTACGACAGGGTACGGGCCATCCTATGCCGTTGTCGCGCCTCAAAGAAGGCCCGAAAGTAATATCATGATCACTTTTACCGATCACCGAGACTCTTCATGGCGTTGACGATCTCCCAGTTGCGTGCGTTCACCGCCGTTGCCGAGCACGGCAGCATCCGCGCGGCGTCGCGGGCGCTCGGCATCGCCCAGAGCGGCATCACGCAGCAGTTGCAGAACCTCGAATCGATGCTGGGTGCGACCTTATTCACCCGCACGAACCGCGGAATCGCGCTGACGGCGCTCGGCCAGCGCCTGTTGCAGCGCGCCGGCGCGATTCTTGGCGAATGCGAACGGGCCGAGCAGGAAGTGCAGCAATTGCGCGGCGACTACGCGGGCGAGGTCACGTTCGGCATGACTACTGAGCCGCTCATCGACGCCTTCGCCCCTGTGCTGATGGAATTCCGCACGCGCTTCGAGCGGGTCGCGGTGCATTTGCGCACCGGTACTTCGCGAATGATGATTTCGTGGATTCGCGAAGGCACGCTCGATTTCGCTGTCGCGCTGGTGTCGAAACATACCGACACGGCCGATCTGTCCGTGACGCCGCTTTATCCGTCCGATCCCGTGATCGTCTGCCGTCGCGGTCATCCGAAAGCGGGGGCGAGGTCGCTTGCCGAACTCGTCGATTGCACATGGGTGGCGACGCGCTCGCCGAATCTCACCGACGATCCGCAAGTCAGCCGCCTGAACCATCTGCTCGAGAGCCACGGCTTGCCGCCGCCGAAAATCATCGCGACGGTGGAAGGTCTGTACGAGACGCTCCATCTGGTCGGCGCGACAGACTGCCTGTCGCTGGAATCATCGATCGTCGTCAAACGCGGGCCGTTTGCGAGCACGCTTACGTCGATCAACGTGCGCGAGCGCGCGGTCGAACAGAACGTGTGCCTGCTGCAGCGCGCGGCGATTCCCGTCACGCCCGCCGCGCAGGAACTCGCGACGATGATTGCGTCGTACACGCGCACGGTGCGGGCGCGATGAAGCCAGGTTCACGCAGCGTGGCGTTGAACGTCGGCGACCTGCATGCCCCACCACCCCGTCTCGCTCAACCCAGCGTTTCGAGCGCGATCAACTCCTCGATGGTTTGCCTGCGCCGGATCAAACGCGCATTGCCGTTCTCCAGCAGCACCTCAGGCGCTAGCGGTCGGCTGTTGTAGTTCGACGACATCGACGCACCGTATGCCCCCGCATCGTGAAACACGATGAAGTCCCCCACCTCCGGCGTCTGCATGGAGCGACTCGTGACGACGCCACCCACCTCCTGCGTGAACACATCGCCCGCTTCGCACAACGGCCCGGCCACCGCAACGGAGCCAACCGGCGCTTCGCTCAGCATGCCGTTGCGTTTCACCACGGTCATCTCATGATGGCTGCCGTAGAACGACGGCCTCACCAGATCGTTGAAGCCCGCATCGACCAAGGCGAACTGCCGGTCCGGCCGCCGGTTCAGCGCGTGCACCTCGGCAACCAGCACACCCGCTTCGGCAACCAGAAAGCGCCCCGGCTCGATCTCCAGTCTCACGCGATGCCCGAGGTGCGCTTCGATCTGCCGCCGCGCCGCGTCCCAAAGACGAAAATAATGTTCGACGTCAATCCGCGGTTCGCCTTCGCTATACGGCACCGACAAACCGCCTCCAGCCGAAATCGCTTCGATATCGTGGCCTAGGCCTTGCACGGCTTCGACCATCGCATCGCACACGCGCGATAGATGCGTGTAGTCGACACCGGAGCCGATATGCATGTGCAGCCCGACCAGCTTCAGGCCATATCGCCGCACTATTGCGATCGCCAGCGGCACATCGTCGAGCCAGATGCCGTGCTTGCTATGCTCGCCGCCCGTGTTGGTCTTGTTGCTGTGTCCGTGACCGAAACCGGGATTGATCCGCAGCCACACACGGTGACCTTCAGGCGCATGCTGCCCGACGCGTTCAAGCATATCGAGCGACCCGGCGTTGACCGTGATGCGGTTTTCGATCACGGTGGCCAGCGTCGCGTGATCGACGAGATCCGCGGTAAAAACAACGCCCTCGGGATCGCCATCGGGCGTGAACCCCGCCGCGAGACTGCGTGCGATTTCGCCTGAAGACACTGCATCGACCATCGCCCCTTCGTCTCGCATCAGCTTCAGGATATGCACGTTCGAACACGCCTTCTGTGCGTAGCGGATCACATCGAAGCTGCGCAATTCGGCGATACGTTGGCGGATCACGTCGGCGTCATAGACCCAAAGGGGTGTGCCGTGCTGTTGCGCGAGTTCGACAAGTTGTCGTGGATTGAAAATGGTCACGGTGTTCGGCTCTCTATATCGAAGCATGGATTTGAGCAACATGATGCTGAGAACCGATCATTCAGTAAAATACCTATTATTCGCGACCCCATTCATTCCTGATATAGACATCATGGCGCTCACTCATCGACATATCGAAGTCTTCCGCGCGTTGATGATGGCAGGCAGCGTCACTAAAGCGGCCGAGATGCTCTTCACCTCGCAGCCCACGGTGAGCCGCGAACTTGCGCGCATGGAACAGAGCATTGGCTTTGCCTTATTCGAACGCGTGCATGGGCGTCTGCGTCCGACCATGTCCGCGTTGACGCTGTTCGATGAAATCAAGCGCGCCTATATCGGGCTCGAACGGGTGGCGTCCACGGCTGCAAGCCTGCGCGAATTTCAGGGCGGCCAGCTTTCCATCATCGCGTTGCCCGCGTTTTCGCATTCGATCCTGCCCGGCGCATCGAAACGTTTCCACGATGCACAGCCCGGCGTCAGCCTCTCGATCGCGACGCAGGAATCGCCGTTTCTCGAAGAATGGCTGACCGCGCAGCGCTACGACCTCGGCTTGACCGAACACGGCGCGCCGCCCGCCGGAACCCGTCTGACGCCGTTGCTCGAAGTCGACGAAGTCTGCGTGCTGCCCGATGGGCATCCATTGCTCGCAAAGCGCGTGATCGAGTTGAAGGATTTCGCGAATCAGCCCTTCATCAGCCTATCGTCGAACGATCCGTACCGGATTCAGATCGACGAAGCCTTCACGCAAGCGGGCATCGCGCGCCGCCAGATGATCGAGACGCCCACCGCCGTCTCCGTGTGCAGTTTCGTGCGGCAGGGTCTCGGTGTGGCTATCGTCAATCCGCTTACGGCGTTGGATTTCGCGGGCCGCAATCTGCATATCCGGCCGCTCGCCGTGTCGCTGCCGTTTCGCGTGAGCGTGGTTCATCCGGAGCATCGTCCGAGCCATCCATTGGCCGGCGCGTTCGTCTGCGCGCTCCAAAGCGAGGCCGCCGCGTTACGAATACAATTAAAAACCCACTCAAGACGTAGACGGCAGTAGGAGCGCTGTTCGACGATCTCCGCGCCGCGTTGACCCATCAACAGGAGTTTCCCCAAATGATGAATCGAGACAATCCCGTCTGGCTGATTACAGGCTGTTCCACCGGCTTCGGCCGCGAGTTGGCGAAGCTGGTGCTGGAGCGCGGCTGGCGCGCGGTCGTCACCGCACGGGACCCGTCGAAAGTGCAAGATATCGCCGAAGGACACGGCGATCGCGCGCTGGTTCTGCCGCTCGACGTAACGAACCGCAAGCAGATCGAAGACGTCGTCACGCAAGCCAAACAGCGTTTCGGGCGCATCGACGCGCTCGTCAATAACGCGGGTTACGGCTATCTGGCCGCGATCGAAGAAGGCGAGGACGACGAAGTCCGCGCGATGTTCGAGACCAATGTGTTCGGACTGGTCGATATGACGAAGGCGGTGCTGCCGATCATGCGTGAGCAGCACAGCGGCTTGATCGTGAATGTGTCGTCGATTGGCGGCATTACGAGTTTTGCCGCGACCGGTTATTACCACGCCACCAAATACGCGGTGGAAGGCTTGTCCGAATCGCTGGCGACCGAGGTAAAGCCGCTCGGCATCGACGTGCTGATTGTCGAACCTGGCCCGTTCCGCACGAACTGGGCGGGTCCGTCGATCAAACAATCGGCGACGGAAATCGGCGACTATGCGGCCACGGCCGGCGAGCGCCGCAAGCAGACCGGGGCGCGTAGCGGCAAACAGGCGGGCGATCCGGTGCGCGCCGCCCAGGCGATCATCGACGCCGCGCTGTCGGACAAGCCGCCGCTGCGTCTGCTGCTCGGCAAGATGGCGCTCGAACTGGCGCGCAAGAAGCTGGACTTCATGCGCGGCGACTTCGATGCCTGGGAAGCGACCACGGTCGGCGCGGATTTTCCGGAAGGAGCGAGTTAAAGCCGCTATGCGGCCCGGCGCGTAGACGGGCCGCCGGGACTCTGGAACCGTTATGACGGTTAGAACCGTTGGCCGGGCTTAAAACTCGACCAACGCAAAGTCTTCCTTGCCCACATCGCACAATGGGCAACGCCAGTCGGCCGGGACATCTGCCCAGCGGGTGCCGGCCGCAATGCCTTCTTCCGGCAAGCCGGCTGCTTCATCGTAGATCCAGCCACAAATCACGCAGACCCATTGTTTGAAATCGTCCGCAGACGTTGCGGTTTCGACCGCGGCATCCGCCGCAGCGACCGCGTTAGACGCCGGCGCCTCATCGAGGCTCACCACCAACGGCGGGGCCGTCCCCACACTGCTTTCAGCAAGGCGTGCCTGCAGGCTTTCCAACAGCCGTTGCGCTTCGGCCTGCGTCAAATCGATCCAGTACGGATCGCCGGCGCCGTCGTTGAGCCGCTCGGGGGAAAACTGGATTTCTACAGCTACGCCCTTCTTGTACATGGCAAATCGGAATATCGATGAAGCCGGCGGCGAGTGCCGGTATAGGGTCGGATGCTTGAAGCGTGGGCTGCGTGACGGGTTAGACGAACTGATTCAGCACGATGGCTGCGATCAGTCCGGCGGCGCCGATGAGGCCAAGCAATTGCAGCAGAGTGAGGGATTTACGGGATGCGGTGGGGATCTGTTGCGTAGTCACGGGGTGTTCTTAAAGATCGGAAAAAGCGAAATGGTACACGGGTCGAAGGCCGGCGCATCTCGATTGGCGCAAACCTGAGTGTGTCAGATGCCATTATCGCTGCTCGATCGGCCTGAATTCCCTACCGGGTGGAGATGGATTGATTCCCCACCGGGCGGAAAGCCAGCCTATGAAACAGCCACTTCGCCGGCCTGCTCAGACACCGCAGCCACAATCGCAGCGACAGCCGCAGCATCGAGTGTCAGCGCGATATGCGCCACGCCGGGCACGATCGTGACCGGCACGACGCGCCCCGCTTCCGCAAAGACCCCGACAAATGCCTCGGCGTGGAACGCCTCGTCATCCGCACCGACCAGCACTTCAAGCGGCTGCCGCGTCGCCCGGATATCCGCGCGGTAATCCTCATGCGGACGAAAGTTCTGCATCAGGTTGTATGAGTACTGTGGCGTGAGCTTGGCCGCCGCCTCAGGCGACAGCGCATAGGCCACGGTCGGCAGATGATTGAAAAGCGTGATGCGCAGCTTATTGAGGATCACCAGCACGATCACGCGTGGCAATCCGACATTCACCCACCCGCCGACGGATGGCGGCGTTGTCGGGGCGTTCTGATGGATGAACGGTGCAAGCAGCACGTAGCGGTCGAATGCCAATTGCCGCGCATCCCCCGCGAACCGCAGCGCGAAGCCGCCGCCCGCCGAGAAACCAACTAGCGTGCGCGGGCCGGCCGGCTGAACCGCGTCGATAAAGTCGCTCAGATCGTCTTCAAGCTGGCCGATATACGCGATGGTGCCTTTCTTGCCCGATTCGCCGTGCCCGCGCATGTCGGGCACGTAGGCGTCGTAACCAGCCGCGGCGAGCGCCTTCGCCAAGGTATGCAGGCTCACGCCACTCGCCGACGAGCCGTGAATCAGCACGGCGCTGCCTCGCGGCCGCGTTATCCCGCTGGCATAGCGCCGGTACGCGAGTTGCGTGTTATCGCGTGCGGTGTAGCGTTCGATTGGAGGTAAATCGGAAGTATCGACCGACTTGAAAGGCTCATTGATCGACGCGAGCGGCGGCGGCTGTTTGGGGCCGCCCTTCACCAACGCCACCGCCATGATGACGAAGCCCACAAGGAACACGGCAACCAGCACCACTGCATGCAGTTCGGAACTCATCGAATGGACCCCTCAGGCGATTCATTATGATTTTTGGCTTTCCCGATCGATGAGTTGTGCCTGCCTTATGCGTATTGTTTTAGCCGGTTTTAGCCGGTTTTAGCCGGTTTTAGCCGGTGCCGCCGGGCCGCCACTCATCGTCGCGGACGATTGTACGGTCCTGCGCGGCGCCAAAAAACTCGAATATCAGGTATTCGACAAGGGGTTGCCGTGACGCGAATCCCAGAAGCGGATCACCGCAGCGCCGCCCGTGCCGGCGCCCACTACCTGATCCGGCGCACCGCTCTCGCGCAGCAAGGCGCGTAGTTCGTTGATGACCGGAAACACTTCGTGATTCCAGTCCGCGCCTTGCGAATCGTGTGCGCGCTGTTCGGCTTCGACGATCTCGCGGTCTTCCTTGAAAATGCGTTCGGTGAACCACACGAGCAGCGGCCACGCGAGATTCAGCACGCCGGGAATTCCCGGTTTGCGAATCGACAGCAGCCCGAACGTGCGGTTCGTACGCTGCTCTCGATCGAGCGGCACGTAGACAATCCACAAGTCCATCACCAGCGTCTGATCGGACGTGCGAATCTGCAGCGTCTGATACGGATACTCGGTGCGGATCGTCATCACGTCCTTGTCGTTGTCGCCACCGGTCTTGCGGCTCTGGCCGAACACGATCGCTTCGCCGATCGGCTGCTGGCCGGCCATGCGTGCAAACGTGTAATCGACTTCGACCCAGCCTTCGCCGCGCCGCCGCCCCAGCGAACGTGCGCGCATCTGCCCCATCTGCCGGCGATGCAGGAACTGATGGTTCATGTCCATCAGGTTCTCGTGCATGAACGAATAATGGCAATTCACCGGACGGCCGAAACGGCGCGTCTTGTACTTCTTGTCGGATACGGAGCCGAACGCGGGGAGTGGCCGTTGTTCGGCCAAAGCGGCATTACCGGGAAACACGAAAATCAGACCTTCGACTTCGCGGCACGGATAAGACCGCACGCCGTTCGGCAGACGATCGCGGCCCAGATACGGCACGTCGATGCACGTGCCCGAACAGTCGTAGGTCCAGCCGTGATAGCCGCAGCGGATCGATTCGCCGTCCACCACGCCCTGATGCAACGGCACCTGACGATGCGCGCAACGGTCTTCGAGCGCGAACACCTTGCCGGACTCCGTTCGCGCCAGCACGATCGGCTCACCCGCGAACGTCACACCATGCGTCTTGCCCCGCTTCACCTCATGCGACCACGCGAGCGGATACCAGTAATCAGGGTGAATGCCGACGCGGCGCAGATCGCGCACCGGCGCGGCGTTGGTGGCGGCCTGATCTGGCGCGTGTGCATTCGCGGCTGTTGGGGCGTTGGATTGCGCGGCTGCATGAGCAGGCGACGCATCGACCGGCGCATCGACGATGTCTTGTTCGAGCGGGGGAACAGCATGCATAGGTTGAGCCTCCGTGCACGAGCGGATAGAAGGTTGTCGCCCTGCAATTCGCGGGCCGACATCGTCGTACAGTCTACTCGAACCCGAAGCGGCATGGTTCCGCGGACGGCGCGCCATGCCCCGCTGCGCAACCCATGGGCGCAATTGCGCCCATCTGCCACCCTGCATGCGTCAAATAAGGCGATCGGCGGCTAACTTTCGTCGTGCACCACGAGCCCGGAGCGGCGTTGCACGCCCCACGAGCGGCCGCCACGCAGAAAGTGCAGCCAGCCGAGCAGCGCCCCGAAATGTCGAACCAGCTGGAACGTGAACGGCTCGGCGATCGCCGCGAGCATCGCCATCCACAGACTGGAGCGGGTGCGCTCGCCGGTCCAGCGGCGGTACAGATGGATACACCAGAGATAAAACGCAAGATCGATCGCCGTTTTGAGAGCGATCACGCTGAAAATTGACACGACGATCGCACCATGCCCGCCGATCAGAAAGCCGAGCAACAGCGCGAAGGCGGTCAGCCCGTAGATCGGCTGCATCGTGTCGATCGCCTTGACCGGCAGCATCAGCATGCCCATCGTTCCGTAACGCGGGTTGCCGGTCATGTCGCGGTTCCAGTACTGCGTTTGCAGGAAGCCCGCGAACCAGCGGCGGCGTTGCCGCAGAAAGCTGCCAAGGTTACCCGGCGCGTCGGTATGCGCGTGGGCATCGCCGACCACGCGCACGTCCCAGCCGAGACCATGATCGACTGAATAGCGGCGCAGCCGATGAATCAGTTCGTAGTCTTCGACCAGACATTGCGGATCGAAGCCGCCCACGTCGACCAGCGCGTCACGCTTGAACGACGCGAAGGCGCCTGAAATCAGCAGCAGACTGTCGGCACGCATCCACGCAAAGCGGGCGATGAAGTTGCGCATGTACTCGTAGGTCTGGAACCACTGGAACACGCGGCCCGAAACCGATTTGCCGCACACCGGCACCAGAATGCCGGCCGCCGCGACCAGCTTCGGCTCGCTCGCGAAGGCGGCGCGCATCGCGTAGGTGGCATCGTCGTCGAGCAGCGTGTCGGCGTCGACGGTCATGACGGTGTCGGTGGTCATGACTGTGATGGCGGCGTTCAGCGCACGCGCCTTGCCGCCGTGCGGCACGCGCAGCCAGTACAGATTGGGGTAAAGCGAACTCGGCGCGCTCAGCACGCCGTCGGCTGCGGCAACCAGGCCGAACCGTTCCGTGAGCAGCGCGTGGGTGGCATCGGTGGAACCGTCGTCGGCGATCACAATTTGTGCCGGGCCATGCGTCTGGCGCAGTAACGCGGCGAGCGTCACCGGCAATACCGTCGCCTCGTTATGCGACGCAACGATCGCACCCATGCTCGGCAAGCTGCGCGGATCGAGGTCCGGCTCGAGCGGCGGCGTGGGTCGCATCAGCGGCAGTGCTTTCCACGTGACGAACGCGAGCAGCAACGTGTCATACACCACGTACGCGATACCCGTCGACCATGCCACCACGCCCTGCAGAAAGAACGCGCGCGCGAACAGCAGCAGCCACAACACGACGACGCTGAAATGAATCAGCGTGCTCAGCAGCGTAGTGGGACGCGGCAAAATGCGCGGCGATGCAAGGGCGAGCGCCTGTTCCAGAGTTTTCTTCAAAATGACTGCTGAGTCCGTCGTTGGTGCGGTTATTAGATAGAAAGCAGCGTGACGGTGCTTACGGCACCATGCGTTTCAGAACCGACTTGCGATCGATCCATTGATGCTTCAACGCGCCGCCGATATGCATCGCCAGCAACGCATACAGCGCGTAGCCGAGCCACGTATGCAAGGCGCCGAAGCGGTCGTGCAAAGTCTCCTTGAGTGCCGGGTCGAGATTCATCACATAGCCGATGCGCGGCCAGGGGAACAGGTTGAACAGACGCATAGGATGCGTGGCCGCGTCTTTCCACGCGGAATCGTGCAGCCAGCCGGACAGCGGCAGCGCAATCATCAGGAAATACAGCAGGAAATGGGCGACATGCGCGGCGATCTTCTCCCACGACGGAAACTCACGCGGCAACGGCGGCGGCTTGTGCGACACGCGCCACAAGATGCGCATCAGCGCGAGACCGAGCACCGTGATACCGATCGACTTATGGGTATCGACCACCGGACGCACCCAGTCGTCGGGCCATGATTCGGCGGTCAGGCCGAGTACGACATTGCCGATCATTAGCAGCGCGATCAGCCAGTGCAGCGTCATCGCCGTGCGGGTATAGCGCGACGGCAGCGGCGTGCCGGTCGAGTCGGTCGAGTCGGTCAGGGAATCGGCGTGGGTGTTCATGGGTCGTTCCGTCTGCAAATGGTTTTCCGGCGAAAGCTGTTTGAAAATTCGGCCGTGCCGCAGCAGGTCTGATCGCGTCGCCGGTATGAAGCAAACGCATTAGTTTGCCGGTTTATTCCGCCAGGCGCTTAATTGTGTGTTTCGGATTATTTCGACAGTGCGAAGCGAATCACTCCTGGAGCGCCATACCAACCCGCTCCCGCAAAGGCGGCAACACCTCTGCTTCGAACCACGGGTTGCGCTTAACCCGGTGATATTGCGCCGCAAGGGGTGCGGAAGCGGTATCACGCTGAGGCCGTAATTTCGCCAACGCAGCAGCAAATGGTCGGCGATGATACGCCGGTGGCGCCGTCACCCGAAGCCGCCTGCATGCAGAGCGACACTCGTTAGCGCTTCACAAACCGATAGTGCCCCACGCCCCACTCATTGCCATTCGCGTAGCCGAACAACTCGGCCACGGCCATATAAAACATCCGCCACCGTTGCAACCACACAGCCGCATCGCGCGTGCCATAGGTATCGACGAGCATCGGCATCACGCGATCACGTGCGGCATCGAGCGCGGCGAGCCAATGATTCGCTGTGCGCTCGTAATGCGTACCGCTCACCCACCACTGCCGCTCCATCCGCAGATCGTCCTGGAAGTTCAGCAACAGGGCTTCAGACGGCATCGTGCCACCCGTGAAAAAGTACTTCGACATCCAGTCGCTGCCGTCCTGCACCTGGAAGTGATACGCAAGCGTGCGGTGCACGAAGATATGCACGAACAGCTTCGCCTCGTCGCGCATCCAGCGTGAAATCTTTGCGAGCAACAGCCCGTAGTTCTTCATATGCTCGAACATCTCGATCGACACCACGCGATCGAAACCGCCATCAAGCTGCGCTTCGTCGAATTCGAAATCGACGACATTGCCCGTGACCACCGAGAGGTTGTGCAAACCGAACTCCGCCGCACGCGCTTCGATGAACGCGCGCTGCCCATGCGAATTCGATAGCGCGACGATCTGCGCGCGCGGATAACGCGCCGCGAGCCACAACGACAACGAGCCCCATCCGCAACCGAGATCGAGAATCCGCTGACCGTCGGCCAGTTCCGCGCGTTCGGCATAGCGCTCGAGCATCGCCACTTCGGCTTGTGCGAGCGTCTCGTTGCCGGTCGGGTACAAACAGCACGAATACTTCAGATGCGGTCCGAGATGCGCGTGGAAGAACGACGCCGGCACCTCGTAATGCTGCGTGTTGGCGGCCTGCGTTTCGATAGCAATCGGACTCGCGCGCAAGTCGTCCAGCAGACGGTTGAGCCGTTGCGCGCGTAACTCGCCGTTGTCGATCGCTTCGTCGCGCAGCCGCTGGCGCATTAGCTGACGCATGCCGAAGCGGATCAGGCTATCGGGCAACCAGCCGCGCTCGCAGCTCTGGATCAGCCAGCCGTCGCCGGTCTCAGCGGGCGAGGAAGGCGGCATCGTATGGTCGGTGGTGGAAAGGCTCATGAGGCTGACTCCCTATCGTTTTTCCTCGACTTTTCTTTGAACATTCGCACGTGCCTTGGCCGGTTCATCTCAATGCCGCGGCGGCCACGGAATCAGCGCGCTGGTGGTGCGCATGTAATCGGCGTAACCGGTGCGCCGTTTCGCCATGCTTTCTTCGAGCAGCGGAATACCGGAGAGCTTCAGCAGCAGAAACGCCATTAGCACTGGCGGCAACAACGTGAACCAGGCCCAGGGCGTGCCGATCGACAGCGCGATGTAAGCGAGCCAATGCACGCATTCAAAGAAGTAATTCGGATGCCGCGAATAACGCCACAAGCCGACGCGGCACACGGCGTTGTGATTGGCCGGATCCAGCGTGAAGCGTTTTAGTTGCCGGTCCGCGATGCCTTCGCCGACTACCGAGACAAGCCATAGCACGACCGCCAGCACGATCCATCCGATGGCCGGTGGGCTGCTCCGGTACGACGGCACCATGAATGCGATCGACAGCAGCATCGAGATCACGACTTGCACCTGGAAAAACCAGAACATCTTGCTGGCTGCCTTGTCGCCCCATTCGTCACGGAAGCGGCGATAGCGCGCGTCTTCCGGCTTGCCGTAATTGCGTCTCCACAGATGCGTGCCGAGGCGAACGCCCCAAACCAGACCACCCAGCGCAGTCAGTGCGCGCGACACCGGGTCGCCGGTACCGAGCACGGCGTAAAGCACCGCGACCAGTCCGAGCGAATAGGCCCAGACCGGGTCGACCATGCCGGCGTTCTCGGTCTTCAATTGCCACGCCCAGACGGCGCTGAAAATCACGACGAGCCCAACCAGGGCGATCACGGCGGCGGCAAGTGGCGGCATGGGGTCCTCGTTCAATGGCGATGCGGGTTATACGCTGTAAGGGCTCGATCGGATGCGCGCGGGCGCAGCATCCGGCACGCCTGCGGCGCTAGTCTTTGTCGCCCGGCGAGGCAAAGCCTTCTTTGCCCAGCTGGTCGGGACGCTGCGGCACACGCCTGAAACGCGACGTGTCGTAACCCATCGCATCGAGCCGCGCGAGCAGCGACCGATAGGTGCCGTCGCTCATGTCAGGGTCACGCGAAAAGATCCAACCGAGGTTTTTGCCGGGATAACCCAGAATCGTGTAGTGATAATCGGGGTCGACGTAGAGCGTCAGCTGCGTCACGTGGACCGGCCAGAACAGTTGCACGCTCCACTCGCCACCTTCTTTGCCCGGCACGGGCGTGTCGAGGAACTGATAGTGCTTTTCCGGCGCGTCGAAGCGCTTCTTGCGGCCGTAGTACGAATCGTCGATCTTGCCGTCCGGTCGCAATTTCCATTCCGCTCGGCTGCCCACCAAGTCGCGCTCGGCGAAATAAGGAATGTTCGCGATGATGTACCAGGTCCCCATGTACCGCGGCAGATCGACGGGCACTGTCGAAAGCGGCTCGCTGGCGCGCGGGTTGGGATTGGGTGGACCGTTGGAGCAACCCGTGAGGGATAGCAGCAAAACAGTCGCAACAGCGGCGGCGGTATAGACAACACGGCGCATGGCAATGGCCTCGAACGTAGCGGTAGTAAACGCATTACGTTCGACGGGGCCGGATGGATGCGCGCGAGCGGGATTTCCCGTCCGCACGCCTGTTCAGCGAAGCATAGGCGTCCACGGCCCGATAGCGGTATCGTGTCGACAACGCCCGCACCCTAGCGAATTTTCCGCTCATGCCTACCCGCTTCAACGCAGCTTTCACCGCTCTGCTCGCCGCCGCCCTGTTCGGCGCCACCACCCCGCTCGCCAAGGCGCTGCTCGGCTCGCTATCGCCGTTTCTACTGGCTGGACTGTTCTACCTCGGCAGCGGCACCGGCCTTGCCGCCGTGATTCTGGCGCGCCGTCTGAAAGGTCACGCGGACGGGCGGCCGGTCAGTCACAACCCTTTCCCAGTGCGCGAAGTGCCGTGGCTCGCCGGCGCGATCGCGGCCGGCGGCGTCGCGGGGCCGGCGCTGTTAATGCTGGGTCTGAAGACGACGCCGGCCGCCACCGGCTCGCTGCTGCTGAATCTCGAAGGCGTATTTACCGCGCTGATCGCTTGGATCGTGTTTCGCGAGAATGTCGACATTCAGGTGTTCCTGGGCATGGCCGCGATCGTCGCGGGCGGCGTGGCACTGTCGTGGCAGCCCGGGGCCGCTGGCCTGCCGCCGGGCACGCTGCTGCTGGTCGGCGCCTGCGCGTGCTGGGCAGTCGACAACAATCTCACACGCAAGGTATCGACTCACGATGCCATGTTCATTGCCTGCATAAAAGGGCTCGTGGCCGGTTCGGTCAACGTGACGCTTGCGCTCACCCTTGGCGCTGCATGGCCCAAGGCCGCGACCGTCGCGCTCGCCATGCTGACGGGGTTCGCGGGCTACGGCGTGAGTCTCGTGCTGTTCGTCGTCGCGCTGCGCAATCTCGGCACCGCACGTACCGGCGCCTATTTCTCGGTCGCGCCACTATTCGGCGTGACCTTGTCGTGGCTGCTGTGGCCGGAGCTGCCGCCGCCGCTATTCTGGGTGGCCGCGGCCCTGATGACCCTGGGTGTCTGGCTGCACATCCGCGAACGTCACGAGCATCCGCACACGCACGCCCCGCTGGACCACACGCATCGTCATCGGCACGACGCGCATCACCGGCACGAACACGATTTCGCGTGGAATGGCGACGAGCCGCACACCCATCCGCATTCCCATGCGCCGATCACGCATGCGCACGCGCATTTCCCGGATATTCATCACCGGCATACGCATTGATTTGCCGCGTGCATTGATTTCTCGCATCGCCGCGCGGCGCGGGCGCTTGCGGCACTGCAAGACAAAAATCTCTGTGGAACGGTTTATGCGATAGACCGATTCAATTGGCGTCGTGGCCCATCGCATCCTGTAATGAAACTCCTGTCGTGCGCGCCTGTTCATGGCAGTCCCGCCTGTCCACCCCGCTTGCCCCGGAGAGATTCATGTCCCAACCCGAGCCTAACGTCGACGAAGTGGTGAGAAGCATCGCAGAGGAAACCGACACGCCCACGGAAACGGTCTCGAAGATGTATGCAGACACACTGGCCGACTACCGGCACGACGCGCGTGTGTTCGATTACGTGCCGCTGTTTGCCGCGAAGAAAGTACGCGACAAGCTGCGCCATACGTCGAAGCACAAACACTGATACGGCGGCGCGCGGAGACCACCGCCTGCTTGTAGCACCCTGGATCGACCCCGCTGGCATGCGTGGCGATTCGCCAAAACGCGTACCGATTTATTTTTCCCGCTGCTGGAACGCGTATTTATTTTTCCCACTGCTAGACTCTGACCCGGATACATCGACTCGGGGGAAGATGGCATGCGGGTAACAATCGTAGGCGCGGGTATTGCCGGCTTGAGCACAGCGTGGTCGCTCGCGAAACTGGGACACGACGTCACGCTGATCGAGCAGGGCTCGATTCCGAATCCACTCGCCGCCTCGGGCGACCGGCATCGCATGATCCGTCGCGCCTATGGCGATGCCGATGGCTATGCACGCACCATCGCCGAGGCATTCGATAGCTGGGATCTGCTGTGGAATGACCTGGGCGTATCCCACTATGCGAATTGCGGCGTACTCGGCATTTCGCAACACGAAGGCGATGGCGCCGAGCTATTCCGCGCCGGCCTCGACCGGATGAAATTCGAGTATGAACGGCTCGACCCGCACGAAGCGGCCGAGCGTTATCCCTTTCTCGACCCCGCCACGTTTCGCTACGCCTACCTCGATCACGATGGCGGCGCACTGTTTAGCGAACGCATCGCACGCGACATGAAAGCGTGGCTCAAGATGCGTGGCGCGGAAATTCGCACCCACGCCAAGGTGCTCGCAATCGATGCGCACGCGGCCTCCGTGCGGATCGAGGACGACACCATCATCCGCGCCGACCGGCTCGTGGTCGCCGCCGGCGCGTGGACGCTGCAACTGTTCCCCGCGCTCGCCGAAAACCTGATGACGTATCGCAACGCAGTCGCCTACATGGAGCCGCCCGCGGATCTGGAGGACGCATGGTCGAATGCGCCTGCTATCGTCGATATTGGTGGCGATAGCGGCGGTTACGTGCTGCCGCCGATCGACGGCATAGGCCTGAAGTTCGGCGCCGGGGTGCACAAATCACGTTCGCCTGATCCTGATGCCAATCGAGTCGCGGCGCCAGGAGAAGGTGACAGTCTGCGCAGGTTGTTTTCACCACCGTTCAGCCGCATCGAAGAATATACGGTTACCGAAGTAAAAACCTGCGCCTACACGTTCACTGCGGACAACCGCTTTTTTTCGAAGCGCATCGGCAACACGTTGGTGGCGTCGGCATGCTCGGGCCACGGCTATAAATTCGGCGCGGCAGTCGGACAGCGGATTGCGCAAGCGCTGGATACCGATGACGATGCCATGCTCGCGCGTTGGCTCAGGGCGGAAACGGTCTAGCTCGCTTTCGTTATGACAAAGGTGCGTCTATTCAAGCGCGAAGATGACAGACGCCAGCGCTTTGTTTATCACGCAGCGGGACGGCTAGCCCACGCACCACGGCGGCAAGTCGCGCCACCAGCGCGTCTGCTTCGTGCGGCTTGACGCCCGCGTAGCCAAGCATGAAACCGTTATAGCGCGCGGCGTCTTGAGCAGGCGGCTGACAAAACGCACTGAGCGCAGCGATACGCAAACCGTGCTCGCGCGTCACTGCGCTCACATCCTGGTCGCGCAGTGGCACATCGAGCCGCATCGTCAGATGCATGCCGCCGCCATCGGACGAGACCGTGACCAGGTCGCCCATGTGCCGCTCGATCGCGCTCACCAGCGCGGCGCGGCGCTGCTGATACAGTCGCCGCATGCGCCGTAAATGCCGCGCATATTTCCCACTGTCGATGAAATCCGCCAACGCGATCTGTTCCGCCACGCGTCCTTGCCGTGCGATCTCGCTGAGCGCCTCGTCGATATCGGCGACGAGGTGCGCCGGCACGACCATGAAGCCCATGCGCAGCGCCGGGAACATCGTCTTGCTGAAGGTGCCGAGGTAAATTACCGGCGTATCGGCCGCGAGTCCCTGGATCGACGGCAATGGCGGACCGCTGTGGCGCAGTTCACTGTCATAGTCGTCCTCGATGATCCACGCGCCGCGCGCCACCGCGTTCTCAATGATCGACCAGCGCCGCTCGAGGCTCAGCACACTGCCGAGCGGATATTGATGCGAGGGCGTAATGTACATCAGGCGCGGTGGCGTCTGTTCCCAATGATCGGGCGTCGGCGCCATGCCGGCAGCGTCGACGGGAATCGGCACCAGTTGCAAACCTGCGGCCTGAAACGCAGCCTTTGCGCCGTGATAACCCGGGTCCTCGACCCAGACGCTGTCGCCGGGGTCGGCCAGCATGCAGGCGCATAGATCGAGACTCGCCTGCGTGCCGGATGTGATGAACACCTGCTCCGCTGAACATCGCACGCCGCGCGACACGCGCACGTATTCCGCAATCGAGCGGCGCAATGCGGGGTGCCCGGCGTTGTTGCCGTAACCGAGCTCGCCCGGCTCGACCGAGCGCCATGCGCGTTCCATTGAAGCACGCCATTGCGCGAGCGGGAATTCGTCGAGCGCGGGCACGCCGGGACGAAACGGCGTGGGGTCGTCGGGACTCGTGCGCTCGCGCGGCAGATCGGCGACGCGGCGCGACAGGCGGTTTTCAGTCGTCGGCACGCTGCCGCTTGCTGCGGAGATCGAAGCAGCTGAACCGCTTACCATACTGACGATGGAACCATGCCGGCTCGCCGTGATGAAGCCTTCTTCGGTAAGCCGTTCGTAGGCGTACAGCACCGAGTTGCGCGCAATGCCCAACTGTTCGGCGAGCGCTCGCGTAGCAACAAGACGGCTGCCGTGCCTGATATCGCCATCGAGAATCGCGCGGCGCAAACTCTCGTAGAGCAAGTCCTGCTGCGTGAGCTTGCGCCCACCCATTGCGCGCTCGACGTTCGACATCAACAGGCCATAGTCCAAATTTGTGGCTCCAAATTCTGGTCGTTTTGTGGAGCTAACAATGGTGCCACAAATTCCTTATGCTGACGGTTCTGGGGCCGCCACTCGCCCGCAACCATAACCATACAAGGAGCCACACCCATGTCCGACGCGATTCAAATCCGCCCCGTCACGGCCGCCGACTTCGACGCCTGGCTGCCGCTGTGGGACGCCTATAACGCGTTCTACGGCCGCTCGGGCGAAACGGCATTGCCGCGCGAAATCACGCAGGTCACATGGGGCCGTTTCTTCGACGGCTATGAACCCATGCACGCGATGGTCGCCGAACGCAACGGCCAGTTGCTGGGCCTCGTGCACTTCCTGTATCACCGTCACACCACCATGGTGGCGCCGACCTGCTATCTGCAAGATCTGTACACGCTGGAAGCGGAGCGCGGCAAAGGGGTCGGCCGTGCACTGATCGAAGCAGTGTATGCGCGAGCCAAGGCTGACGGTTTGCAGCGGGTCTACTGGCAGACGCATGAGACGAATCACACTGCGATGAAGCTGTACGACAAGGTCGCGGAACGCTCCGGCTTCGTGGTGTATCGCAAGGCGTTGTGATATCGCGCAGCAGGCCCGCCTACCGGGCTTTGCATCCCCCGCTTTACATCTCCTCTTCGCGCCGCCATCCTTGCGCGGCCAGGCATCGCATATGCATGCCCGAAGGTCCATCCAGCCGGCATGCGTACTGCATTGCTCGCACCGACTCTCACCGCAGCCGCTCCCCTCGAGGCTCAAGTTTGCATGCAGCCGCCGCTATCGCCATTGGACGGAGCACCACCCCGCTCCCGCGCGACCTTGGGCGATCTCCTCAAGGAGGGGCGCAAAACCAACTTCAAACGCTACATGTGCGCGAATCGCAACGTGTCGGTTGGCGTGCAGACACTGCGTCCGAAGGAGCTGTCTTCGCTGGTGCTCAAATCGTTGAAAGCCGATGCCGAGGCTTTTTTCGGCGAAACGGTACGCGACGCCGTGATCGCCGTGCCCGCCTATTTCAGAGACGCGCAACGCAAAGCCACGCGCATCGCCAGCGAACTGGCCGGGCTCAATGTGCCGCACCTCGTCAACAAACCGACCGCGGCCTCGCTCGCGTACGGCGTGCCTCAGCGCGACAGCGAACGCAAGTTCCTGATCTTCGATCTGGGCGGCGGCACGTTCGATGTCTCGGTGCTCGACTTCTTCGAAGGCGTGATGGAAGTGCGCGCCAACACGGGCGACAACTTTCTCCGTGACGAAGATTTCACAGAGGGGCTCATCGAATTGTTCCACCAGCGCAATAGCTTTCGAGTCGATTCGCTCACGCCGATTACCGCACAGCGTCTGCATCAGCAGGCCGAACGTGCGAAGCGTCTGCTCACGCAAAACGGGCTTACATCGTGGCGTCGCTTTATATGCCTTCTGATGACCTCGCCCTGCAGTTCGAGGCCGTCCAGCAGCTCTCGGACGACGAGCGCGCCGTCATCAGGGAAGTCGTCGAGAGCCTTATCATCAAGTACCAGACGAGGCGGTGGGATTCAGCAAAGGCCGGCACCAGCAGCCAAGAAGACAGCCGCACGGCGCGGCTCCGGCGCAAGCCGGTAGAAGCAGGAAGGAGAAGTTACGCAGTAAAAGCGCGGGCCGCATGGGCGGCAACCCATACGACCCGCTGACCACCACCAGCTCACACGAGGAGGTGATCATGGCTGATGCCAATCGAAAACACGTCCGCCCGTCGCCGAACGGTCTGTCACCATCCAGGAATCCTGGCGCTATCAGAAACCGGCACGCCTGCCCTTCCATATGCGCAAGGAGCCGGCCACCTTCCCGTGGATGAAGCTCTCCGGACGATGGATCGAGACCGCCGGCTTTGAACCCGGACAGCGCGTGCGTATCACCGTCGAACACCAGAAGCTCATCATTACGCCGCTTTAAATACAGAAGGGGCCGCGAATGCGGCCCCTTCTGTGATGCATCAGGCAATTTCAAGGATTCGACCCGCCAGACGATGGCACAAAGTAATTCCATCTCTCTGGCAGTTTCCTTATAGGTCCGGGAGTGTCCTTATAAATTTCGATCTCCTGGCATATCCCGTCGATCACATGCAGCAGAACATGCACGTCGAAACCATCTGTATCCGGTGCATATAGTTCAACCGGCACCCTGGCAATAACCGACGCCGTTACAGCGTTTTTTATCTGCAAACCAAGGCTACCTTCATCATCGATCTCGCGCACATTGCACGACCCTAGCTGCTCCCGGATCTCCTCTACCCCCGGGAAATCGGGAGCAACGAGTAAATCCATCAGTTCTCGCTCGTGCGTTGTAGGCTCTCGATAGCCAGGAGTCACCATGGGAAATATGTTCCTATATGTACGCCGCCGTTGATAGGCATCCCTCGATACTGGATTCTCGTACCGTCAACAACTACCGTTCCCCAAAAGCCAGCGCCGATGCTGGTTTGCGGTAGCAGTGGCTGTACCTGCGCAGATATCGCACCTTCAACACACTGTGCCGAAAGCCCCGTATCGGCAAGATGTCGTGCTCCATGGCCGAAGGTAATGCTAGCTTCACCGGTAGGGTCCGTGAACTGCACCGGATTCCCGTTGACATAAGCATACGCATTCGTCTGCCCACTCGCCCAGCCGATCGGATCTTCACTGATAAACCTACCAGTCTGCGGACTGTAGTACCGACTCCGATAGTAGTACATCGGTACTGCAGCACCACTCAACCGTTTGCAATTGGGCCCTCACGTCGTAGCTGCAATTGTTGTGCGTACCTATGTTCGATTGGTCAAGACAAGCGCGAGCTAGTTACTCCAACCAATCAAGGCTAGCCAAACGCAAAGCCGCTCTCGCGGCCTTTCGTTTGGCTGACTCCATAAGGGACTATTCTGTGCCGCCGCCCCCGTTCTCAGCAAAGTAACGCCTACCCAGTTCGATAGCGGCGGGTGGATATCCCAAGTCCGGCATTTCCATGCACCTCTTCAGATTCCTTTCAAATCCGCTCCGGACAGCATCCGGGCTCAAATCACTTGTCTTGACCCTTGTGACGTTGGCGGCTACATCGCGCAGCACCTCGAAGATCACCCAATGTAAATTTCGCATGAAAATTTCTTCGGTGGATCCAATATATCGATCCCCGATCTCATCGGCCATTTCTCCGAGTCCACTAACAGAGTATCTCTTCGATGTCGGGTCAATCCTCAACAAAGGCTTGAAGTCGATTTCCGGGGGCCATTCAGCTAAAGCTTTGGCCAGTAGATCGTTGAACTTGAGCGACATAGCTTCCCTTTGCTCACTATTTCCGAATGCGTCCATCGGGCCAGATGCTCTGGGGAGTGCGGCCCTTTTCCCATGACTTCCTGTCTGGCCAGCGCTTCCATTGACTGCCATCACCATCGCGATTGCCATGACCAGACTTATCGCGCTCCCAAACTGAGCCATCGTTACATTGCTTTCCAGGAGTTCCGTTAATTGGCGTGAATACACCATCGTCAGCTTTATCCGGATTGTTCGGATAGACAACAGGATCATCGGCGTCACCGTTTGAAAATATCCCGCCAACGGTATCCCTGATCCAGTCGCTAGCCCCCTGAGCACCCCACGGCGGAGAAACCCAGGACGGTGTGTTTGACCCTGCGCCCGGCGGCGGTGGGACCGGCGTGTATGGGAACGGTACCTGCAGGCCCGAAGGATCACTGTACGAAACCGGATTGCCGTTGACGTAAGCATACGCATTCGTCTGCCCACTCGCCCAACCTATGGGGTCTTCGCTGATGAATCGTGCTGTGCTCGGACTGTAGTACCGACTCCGATAGTAATACAGCCCCGTCCCATCATTCTCCCGCCCCGTGTACTGCTGCGGGTTCGGATCTGCCGCACCGGCTTGCGTCGCCTTGCCGTATGGCTCGTAGCCGTACTGCGTCTGGCTCTGCTGATTCGCATCCGTCAGCGCAATCACATTGTTGTTCGCATCGCGCAGAACATACCGGTCCTGACTCGCGTCGTCTCCAATACGTCGGAACGTCAATTCATCCAGCCCACTTTCCGGATACGGCGAGAAGACGCGGATACGTTGTGACCAGTCCCCATCAGGCACCATGAAGTTCAGTTCGTCGCCGATCCAGACGGTCTGCATACGCCGACCGTTGACCGTGCGGTCCTTGCGTCGGTTAAACACGTCATAGCTGAAACTTGCCGTCACGCCGCCGTTTATCTGACCCAGCAATCCCTGTTCGTTCCAGCTGTACTGGCTCACGCCATCGTTAGCCAGATTGCCGTTGAGGTCGTATACGAGTGCCTTGCCTGCCCAACGCATGAGCTGGTTCGCCGCGTTGTATTGCGCGTCGCTCACTGCTTGCGGCAGATCGACCTTCGCGAGACTGCCACTCGACTTCGTGCGCCGCCCTGCCAGGTCGTACCCGTATGTCAGATCGCCCAACACACTGCCGTCGGCGCTTCTGTACGTCACGCCGGTCAGCTGGCTTGCCGCATCCCACGCGTAGGTCGCCGTGATGCCGTTGGCAAGCGTCGCCTGAATGCGCCGGCCCAGCGGGTCATACCCATAGCTGAAGGTCCGCGGAGCCTCGTCGTTCACCTGATACGTGATCTGCGTGACGCGATGTTCCGCGTCGCGGCTGTAGTCCACCGTCGCCCGGTCCATGTCGATACCAGCCAGCTCACGCGTATCGGATGCGTAGCGGTATGACCAGAGTCCCTGCAGGGTCGGCCAGTCGAAAGTCCGCGTAAGCTTGCCAGTGAGGCTGTCGTAGTAGAGGAGCGTGGTTGCGATGTGCTGATCCGCATCGGCATTGCCACGCTGGCTCGCTCCGAAGTCATCGATACCGGTAAGCTTATCAAGCGTGTTGTCCCAGCCGTAATGCCAGCTCCGGCTAGCCGCCGCGCGGACCGCTGGCTGGAAATCGATCTGCTTCGCGCGCCCCGCTGCGTCGTAGGTATAGGTTCTAACCTGCCCCTTGCGGTCGGTCAGCGTTGCCAGTTGGCCTGCCGGTGTCCACGTGTATGTCTCGCTTTGGCCCAGCGGATCGGTTTTGCTCACCGGACGGCCGATCGCGTTGTAGGTATAGCGTGTCGTCACGCCTTTCGGATCCGATTGACTGAGCAGATGCCCAGCACCATCCCACGTGAAGCGGATCACACCACCCAACGCGTTGGTGATATCTATAGTTCGATCCAGCGCGTCGAGCGTGCGTCGGGTCTTGTTGCCCAGCGGATCCTGCACCGCCGTCACGCGGCCGGCAGCGTCGGTTGTGTACTGCGTGGTGCGGTTGAGTGGATCCGTGACGCTTGTCAGGTCGGCGCCGTTGTACGCGTAACGCGTCGCGCCCTTCAGTGCGTCGGTCACCGTGAGCGGACGACCCTGACTATCGCTCGTCAGCGTGGTGCGATTGCCCGACCGGTCCGTTACGGTCAGCAGGTTGCCATTCGCATCGTATGTATAGACAGTTCTCACGCCTCGCTGCGGATCACCCGCCTGCGCTTCCGTCAGCAACAGGCTGTAGCTGTCGAAGGTGCGCGTGACCAGCGTGCCGTACTGGTCGGCCTCGCTCGTGCGATTCCCGTTCGTGTCGTAGGTGAAGACGTATTGGCGGTCGGTCGACGTGAGGTTCGTCACGCGACCATTAGGGTCGCGCGTAAACGTCTGCACCTGCTGGATCGTCTGGCCGGCGGGATACGTATTGCGCACCACCCGCCCGCTCCCGTCGAACTCAACGCGGCGGATGCTGCCACGCCGGTCCGTCACTTCGGCTTGCGTGACCTTGCCAGCCGCCACTGCATACGAGAAGCCGAAGGTACTGCCGTCGGCGAGCGTCTGGCCGGTGACGCGGTCACTGTCGTCATAGGTGTTGGTGACCTGCAGATTGCCTTCCGGGTCGGCAACACTCACGAGTCGCGACTTGCTATCCCAGCCGTATTTCCACGCGCCGCCATCCGCGTCGGTCATCTGAATGAGACGGTCCTGGCTGTCGTACGCATAGTTGAGCTGCCGGTTCAGCGAGTCGGTTACACGCGAGATCAACGGCGTGCCGCGTGTGCCCACAAACGAAGCAAACGTCAACGCACGTCCGTTCGGGCCCGTGACGCTCGTGACGACACCGCTAGCGCCATCACGTGCGATCGACACCGTATTGCCGTTGCGATCCTGCACGCTGCCCAGCCGGTACATTCCCGCAGTCAGGGTGAAGCGCAGCACACGGCCGTCGCGCAGGGTGAGGACTTTGGTCGTCCCGTTGCGATCCGCATTGCCGATGCTCGCGCGGTAGTATTCGCCCGGGCTCGTCAGGTCGTCCCAGACCGTGCTGGTGCCGGCGCGCACGGCGAACGGAATGCGGATGCCGCTCGGCAGGTACAACTCGATCCGCTGGCGCACGCCATTGTCGTCCGCCGCGCCAACCACCAGGTAGCTGTCATAGTTGAACGTGCTCCCAACGCCGAAGGCTCCAGCCATTGGCCTGCCCGATGTGTCGTACGCGCTGCTGCGGTAGACCCGGGCCAGATCCAGTGCAATCGTGTCGGCCACATGCAGGTCGTGTGCGACCAGATGGAATTGGCCTGTGTACAGCCTGACCGGATCACCGCCCGACGTGCCGCTGCCACAGCCTGCCGATGCGTCGGGCCCACAACCGCCGGCGTCACCGGGGCTGCCGGTCACATCGTCGCCATCGACGCTCACGGTCTCGTCGGGCTGGACGGGCTCCGTCGTGCTACCGCCGGTCGAACCCCCGCAATAGGCGGCGATCGTAAAAGGTTCACCACACGCATAGCCACCGGTCTTGAAGTTCGCAGTCGCGGCCAGCAAGCTACAGCTCGGATTAGTCGGGTAGGCGCCGTTCGACGCATAGTCGGCGAAGCAATCGGCACGCGCGTGCGGCGTGACAAACCACGAGAGCAGCACAAAACAAAACAGTACAAACGGGCGTAGCAGCACGCGACGCGCCGCAAAGGCATCGATGGATTGCATAACTGGTGCAGGAAAAATCCGGAAGAGGAAGGCGATTGCAGCGCACCTAGCGCGCGCTGGTTCGAACCGGGATCGCAGGCACAGTCAGCGCAGGGGATGCGCCAACGGCAGCGGCATTTGAAGCGCCCGCGCCGCTCGCACGTGCCGCAGCAGACAACGCTCCCTGCCGCCGAATCGCCGTGATATTGCCGGCTAAGTCGTAGTCGTAATACGCAATGGCGCCCGCGACCGTTACCGACGTCAGACGGCCCAATGCGTCGTATCCGTAGGTAATGTCGTCGGCATGAGCCGACTGTATTGGCATAGCCAGACAAACCAAAACGCAGCAATTCGCTACGCGCTCGACTAACACCCTGCGATGTCCACCCCATGTGCCGACACAGGAATGCGCGCATCCAGATAAACCGATCATCAACATCTCCCAACTTTATTTATAGGTTTACTAATCAAGTGGAAGATATCGAAAGGCGAAGCCGATTTATAGAGGATTGTTCTCTAACTGAGTAGTAAATCCCTTACGTAGCGACGGCAAAGTGATCTTTCTCTGTGCGAGCGCAAATTGGTCAGCCCAGTTCACTGATCGCGCATACCAATGAATTGCATGAGTGCATGCACAACCGCCCGCGTAAAAACAAAGGGCGCACCACCCAGTGCGCCCTTCATCTCCCTGCCATTGCGGTTCTGCTACTGCTCTACCTCTACATCAACCGCCCACCAAACTCATCGCACGCTAAAAAGCCTCAAGCCTCGAGTTGCTCCAGCACTTTCCCCTTGGTCTCGATACCAAGAAAGTGCACCGCAATCGCCGCAATGAACGGCACAACCGCGAGGATGTAAAACGCTACTTCCAGATTGCCGCCGATCATCGTCTTCGACACGATGGCCGGCGCGAAGATCGCCGCCACCTTCAGCCACGCGCCGCCCACACCGCAGCCCATTGCACGGATGCTGGTCGGATATAGCTCCGGCGTGTACACATAAGCCGTGATGAAGCCGCAAGCAAGGAAGCCGAGCGAGAACGCGCAGCACGTCGCCACCACATACACCGACGAGTTGTGGAACACACCCGCCAGCAACAGCGACAGCGCGCACGCCACGAACGACAAATTGATGATCGGCTTACGACCCACCTTGTCGACCAGCAACGCACAGGTCAGCGAACCCACCACCCCCAGCACCGAAGCCGCCACCGCCAGATTCAACGCAAGTTGCAGCGGCGCGTGATAAACCGTGCGATAGATCGTCGGCAGCCAGGTCGACAGACCGTATTGAATGAAGCCGCACGTAATCCACAGCATCGCCACAGCCATCGTGCGCTTCAGATAGGCCGGTCCGAACAGGTCGCTCATGCGGCGCTTCGGATGGCGATTGGCCATCGCTTCGAACTCCGCCGAATTGGCGACCGGCGGCAGCGGACCTTTCACAGCGCGCTCGAAAGCATGCACGGCTACGTCAGCGTCGGCCATCCGTTCACGCTCGGCAAGCCAACGCGGCGATTCCGGCACCAGCTTGCGCAGAACGAAGAACAGGATCAACGGCATGCCGCCGATGAAGTACATTGCCTGCCAGCCGAAGCGCGGCACGATCCATGCACCCAACGCGTTCGATGCGAGCAAACCGACCGGAAAAACGATTTCATACAACAGCACGAAACGGCCCCGGCCATGCGCACGGCTGATTTCGTTGATGTATGTCGCTGCCACGGGCAATTCGCCGCCGAGCCCCAGCCCTTGGATCACACGTAACACGACAAACACCGCGAAGGTCGGCGCAAACCCGCACGCAATACTCGTAATGCCGATGATCCCCGAGCTCAACGCAATCGCCTTCACGCGACCCTTGCGCTCCGCGTACCACGGAAACACAAACGCGCCGATCAACTGCCCGATCGAACCCGAGCCAATCAGGAAGCCAATTTCCCACGGCGTCAGATGCCACTTCGCAATCAGGATCGGCAGCGTGGCCGCGATCGCGATCACATCGAAGCCGTCGAAGAACGTCGCGAGACCGATCAGAATACGCGCGCGCACCTGCATCGCATTCTTCGGCAAACGCTCGAGACGCGCGATGATCGAACCCCGGGTCACGGGGCCTGAGACACCGGCGCTGCTGCGGTCCCCCATGGTGTTGTCGATGGTTCTCATGCCGTGGTGCCGTCCGTAGTGTGGTTAGGCAAGCGCCGTTGAGGCGTCGGTCAGGGTGGCAAGGTCGATAGTCCGGCCCTGATTCATCCATTTGCGCGACAGTTTCAGCTCGCGTGGAGTGTTGATGGCGATCACGCCGCGAATCGCGCCGTCTTCCAGATGGAAAAGCGTGGCACGCTTGCCCGGCAAATCACCGCGTACAGCGAGTTGTGCATCACCCGGAATGTCGCCGAGGATTTGCAGATTGACGTCGTATTGGTCGGACCAGAACCACGGAATGTCCGCATAGGGTTCGAAATTACCGAGCAATGCTTTTGCCGCCGAGATCGCCTGGTTCTGCGCGTTGGCCCACGATTCGAGCCGCACGCGGCGCTTCAACCACGCGCTCGGATGGTTCGCAACGTCGCCGCAAGCGAAAATACGCGGGTCGTCGGTGGCACCGAAATGATCGACGACGATGCCGTCTTCCACCTTGATACCCGCGGCTTCCGCCAGTGCCGTATGCGGCGTGAGGCCGATACCGGCGACCGCGAAATCGGCGTCCAATGTGGAACCGTCAGCGAACGTTGCGCGAATACGGTTGGCGTCGTTCGGATGATCCGCAATCGACACGAGCGATGCGTTCAAACGCACGTCCACGCCATTCTCACGATGCAGTTGCAGCAGGAAATCCGACACCATCGGCGGCAACGAGCGAGCGCACAGACGCCGTGCACCTTCCACTACCGTCGCTGCCACGCCGAGCTTGCGCGCAGTGGCCGCAACTTCGAGACCGATCCACCCACCGCCTACGACGAGTACGCGCTTGCTTGCGCGCAGGCGTTCGCCCAAAACGACGGCTTCGTCGAGCGTACGCAGATAGGTGATGTGCGAGGTCTTCACCAGCGCGTCCGGCAGACGGCGCGCCGCGCCGCCGGTTGCAATCACCAGCCGGTCGTATTGCACTTCACGGCCCGACTGCGTGCGCACGATGCGCTGTTCACGATCGATCGAAGTCGCGCAATCCGGTTGCCATGCTTCGACATTCAGCGCGTCGAAATCCTCGGGCTTCACCAGACGCACGGTTTCGATATCCGCCTCGCCGGCCAGCACGGCCTTCGACAGCGGCGGGCGCTCGTACGGCAGATGAATCTCGTCGGCGATCATCACGAGTCGGCCGTCGAAGCCTTCCTTGCGCAACGTCTTCACGACCCAACCCGCCGCCTGACCACCGCCGATCACGACGATCGTGCGCGGTGCTTCGAGTCCGGCATGCGCGGCTTGCGCCTTTTCAGCAGCAGTGTCAGTCATTTTTCCGCTCCGTCATGAACTTGCCTTCCGGCGCCTTCGCGTTTTTCTGCCGACGGGTATTACCGTCGATGCCGCCGTCGATCGCCCATTCGGCGAACACGGTCGGACCCGGTTCGAAATCGCGCGGCTGCCATTCGGGCGTGAGTTGGTCTTCGTCGGCGTAGTACTCGATCAAACCGCCAGCCGGATTCTGGAAGTACCAGAAGTAAGCCGACGAGACCGGATGACGTCCGGGACCGAGTTGCGTATCCCAACCGCAACGGCTGATATGCATGCCGCCGCCGAACACTTCGTGGATATCGCGTACGGTGAACGCCACGTGATTGAGACCGCGCTTACCGCCCGGCAAGGCCAATAGGAAAATGTCGTGGTGGCCGCCGTGCGGTGCGCAACGCATGAACGCGCCGCGGCCCGGATAGCGGTCCGACATTTCGAAGCCGAGCAGCTCCTGGTAAAACTTTTCCTGTTCCGCGAGTTGATTCGTGAAGAACACCACGTGGCCCACTTCGACCGGTTCAGCACGTTCGTAGATCGGTGACGGTTGATCGACGCGCAGCGTCTGGCCCCACACGTTCGAAGGCGAACCGTGAATATCGAGCGCACGTTTGCGGGTCACTTCGACGCGAATCGCCATACCGTTCGGGTCGATACAACCCACAGCGTCTTCAGTTTCAAAATGACCCGGCTGGCCGGCGAAACGGCCTCGCAATTCGTCGAGTTCAGCTTTCGTCGCCACGCCCCACGTCACTTCACGCAACGTCGGGCCTTCTTCGAAGGCGGGCGGCAGCGACGGGTCGTTCGCATCGACAATCAGAACCGTGCAACCGTTCAGCGTCTCGAAGCGCGCGCGCGTTTCGTCATGCGCCACTTCCGTCATGCCCCAGTCTGCGAAAAACTGGCGACAAGTGGCGAGATCCGTCACGCCGTAAATAATCTGTTCAATGCCGAGAATCGTCATAACGTGCCTCTTGCGTATTAGTTCGCCCACGCCAGCGGCGCGTCGTTCAAGCCCCAGTAGAGGCTCTTCTGCTGCATGTATTCGCGGATGCCGAGACGGCCTTTCTCACGTCCCATGCCGCTCTCTTTCCAGCCGCTGAAAGGCGTCGAGATCGAGAACAGCTTGTAGGTGTTGATCCACACGGTGCCGGTTTCAAGCGCGCGGGCGATCCGGTAAGCGCGTTTGTAATCGCGCGTCCAGATGCCGGCGGCGAGGCCGAACACACTGTTGTTGGCTTCTTCCAGCAGCGAAGCTTCGTCGTCGAACGGCATCGCGACCAGCACCGGGCCGAAGATTTCTTCCTGGCAGATGCGGGCGTCGTTCGTGAGGCCTTCGAGAATGGTCGGCTGGAAGTAGGTGCCCTGTTCGCGGCCATCGCCAACCGGACGCTCGCCGCCGCACAGCAGGCGGCCGCCCTCTTCCAGACCCAATGCGACGTAACGTTCGACTGTTTCGCGATGCGCCGCGGTAATCAGCGGCCCCATCTGCGTCTCAGCGCGCGACGGATCGCCGACGCGCAGCTTGCGTGCGCCCTCCGCGAGACGCTTCATGAACGCGTCGTAAATCGAGCGCTGCACGAACAGACGCGAGCCCGCGATGCACGCTTCGCCCGACGAACTGAAGATGCCGTACAGCACGCCGTTGACTGCGTGGTCGAGATCAGCGTCGTCGAACACGATGGTCGGCGATTTGCCGCCGAGTTCGAGCGAGACTGGCATCAGCTTGTCCGCTGCGATACGCGCGATACCGCGGCCGACTTCGGTGCCGCCCGTGAACGACACTTTCTTGACCAACGGATGGCGCACCAGCACGTCGCCGATTACGGAGCCCTTGCCCGGCACTACGCTGATAACACCCTTCGGCACACCGGCTTCTTCGCAGATACGAGCCAGCGCCAAAGAGACGAGCGGCGTGACCTCAGCCGGCTTCAGCACCACGGCGTTGCCACCTGCCAGTGCCGGCGCGAGCTTCTGTGCGTCCGAAGCAATCGGCGAATTCCACGGCGTAATCGCCGCGATCACGCCGATCGGTTCGTAAATGCTCATCGTCAGATAGTCGCCGCGCGAGGGCGTCACTTCTTCGTCGAGTGTTTCGAGGCACGCCGCAAAATAGCGGAACGTGTTGGCAGCGCTCGCCACCAATACGCGCGTTTCGTTGATCGGCTTGCCGTTGTCGCGGCGTTGCAATTGCGCGAGCGCTTCGTGACGCGCCATGATCAGATCGGCGATGCGATACAGAATCAGTGCACGTTGATGCGGCTTCAGTCCCGACCAATCCGCGCGGCGCCATGCGATATCCGCGGCTTCCACGGCTTCGCGGGCGTCCTCGGCATTCGCCGTCGAGATTTCCATGTTGACCGACTGGTCCGCCGGATACAGGCTTTTGTACGGGTTGCCACGCCCTTGCCGCCATTCGCCGCCGATGAAAATATCGCCGGTGGGCACGAGGCTGGTATCGAAGTGAGTCATGTCGGTCGTTCCGGTTTGCTTCAGCTAATGAGCTAATGTCTTAAATCACGCAACGTGCCGCGCGATTGCGTAGCGCACGAATCGCGCTGAACGCGGTCAATGCAGACGTCTTGGGGTTGTCCGGCAGCGGCTTGCCGCACATTTCCAGCGACATCTCGCCGAATGCGCCGCGCGCCACAATGCGGTGCACGTTGCGCGTCATCTTCGGGTCGGCGATCAGGCGCACCATGGTCTGGTCGAGACCGAGACCAGCAAGCGCGATCGTCGCGGCGACGTTGGCGTTCTTCGGATACAGCCGTGCTGCTTCGCGCGCGCTGCCTTCGAAAATCACGCGCTCTTCGGTCAACGCATGCAGATCGCACACCTGTTCCGCGGGCGTGCCGAGCCAACCCGTAGGCGGCTTGCGGCCCGTGTACAGCACTTCGTCGAGACCGCCGAGTTTGGCCGCGGACAACGCATCCACGCCGCCAATTGCGCCCGACAACAGCGTCAACGTTGCGTCGCCTTCATCGGCCGCAGCGGAAAGCGCATCGAGCAGCATCATGTCGGACAGCGCGCCGATCGACGCCACCGCGCAATCCGTACCGGCTTTCAGCAACGGCACCACGTGATCGACCAGGGCGCTGTGCCCCGCGCATTCCAGCGCGAAATGCGGCTGGCTGCTCAACGCGGACACCGACGCCACCACATCGACCGACGCGCCCACCACTTCACGCACCGACGCCATATGGCGTTCCGGCACGATTACGTGCGACACGCGCACCGTCGGATCCGACTCGACCGAGCGATACACCGCCTGGCCGATCGCGCCGAAGCCGATCATCGCGACGTCGACGGGTGCGTGATGCCCCGCGTAGCCGGCCTCATGCATGTTCCGGCTCCTTTTCCTTGACCGGCGGGCCTGCGAACGCGGTGGCGAACGAGCCGACCGACAGCATGTCCACTTCGACCAGCACGGGGCCCGTCTTCGCCATGCCTTCGCGGATGATCTCCTCGGCCTGGTCGAGAGACTTGATGCGGTAATGCGTCAGCTTCAGGCTCTCGCAGAACTGCGCGAAATCCGGCTGATGCAGATCGACGTAGCAGCGGCGGCCGCCGTATTGCGCGTCCTGAATGTTGCGGATCACGCCGTAGCACTGGTCGTTCATCAGCACGATCATCACGTTGGCGTTTTCCTGCACGGCGGTCGCGAGTTCGCCGACGTTCACCATCAGGCCGCCGTCGCCGACCAGACACACGGTCTTTGCTGCATTGCCAGCAAGTGCAGCGCCAATACCCATTTGCATGCCCTGGCCGATACCGCCACCGAGTGCATGAACGCCCGCACGCGGCGAGAAAATCTTCAGCATGCGGTTACCCCACGTGCTGTTGGAGATCGTGACGTCGCGTACCCAGTTGTAGTCGCGGCCCACGGCCTGTTGCAGCGCGTCGACGAGGCGCTTGTACGGGCCGAGGCCCTTGCCCACATCGGCGACGGCGCTTTCGCGCGCAGCGGCCAGATCTAGTGCGAACTTAGGATCCACCTTCAGGCGGCCTTCGAGCAGCGTCGCGAGTTCTTCGAGCACCGACGATGCATCGCCGTGAATGAACATGTCGTTGCGATAGCCGCGGTTGTCGGCGAGCGCGTCAGCGTCGATGCGATACAGCGGTTGCGGCAACGCCAGCTTGTACTTCAACGTTTCATTGCCACGCAGACGCGAACCGACCACCACCAGTGCATCGCAAGTCTTATAGAAACTTTCGACAGCGGCATGCACGTTGAACGCGCCCAGCGTCGCCGGATGATCTTCCGGCAGCACGCCACGGCCTTGCACGCTGGTCACGACACCGAAGCCCAACGCGACGAGACGTTCAACCGCAGCACGTGCATGACGCGTGCCGCCGCCGAGCCACAACAGCGGACGCTTCGCATTCGCCAGTTGATCCGCGAGTTGCGCGACACGCTTGCTGCAATGCGTGAGCGTCGTGACGTGCGGTGCAGCCAGATCGGCGGGCCATTCCACTTCTGCCGCTTGAATGTCGATCGGAATTTCGACGCTGACCGGGCCGCTCGGCGCGGTTTGCGCGACACGTACGGCTTCACGGATCGTCGGCAGTGCGGTTTCGACCGAGCGCACGCGGAACGCGGCCTTCGAGATCGACGACAGCATCGACAGTTGATCCGGCGCTTCGTGGATATACGCGAGGTCCTGATCCAGGTATTCGGTTTCGATCTGGCCGGTGACGTGCAGCACGGCGGTGCCGGCCGTCAGTGCTTCAACCATTGCGCCGGCTGCATTACCAGCCGCCGTGCCCGTGCTGGTGAATGCCACACCAAGGCCGCCGGAGACACGCGCCAGGCCATCAGCCATGTTCACCGCGCCCGCTTCGCCACGTGCGCCGACGTAGCGAATCTTGCCGCGGTTGTGGATCGCGTCAAGGATCGGCATGTTGTGGATCGAGATCACGCCAAATGCGGTTTGAACGCCGCATTGCTCGAGAAAAGCGGCGATCAGTTCGCCAACGGTGGTTTTGTTAGACATGTCGTGCAACGCCTCCAGAAACATCGATGTGACTGCCCGTCGTATAGGACGACAGCGTCGTAGCCAGGTAAAAGAGCGCTTGTGCGGCTTCTTCGGGTTTGCCGAAGCGGCCTAGCGGAATGTTTTTCTTGCGCGCCAGTTCGGCGGTCCAGTCTTCCCAGCTCTGGCCCGGCTGCGCTTCTTTCGCGTAACGGCGGCGCCATTGACCCGATTCGACGATGCCGATCAGAATCGAATTCACGCGAATGCGTTGCGGTGCAAGTTCCACCGCAAGCGATTTGATGAGGCTCAGCACACCGGCACGTGCCGACGACGTCGCCACCATGTGCGGCTCGGGTTGCAGGGCGAGCAGCGAGTTCACGCAGACCACTGCCGGGTTTGATGCGTCGCGCAGCATCGGCAGGAACGCGCGGGTCGGGCGGATCACGCTGAAGTACTTCAGGTCGAGTTCTTCGCGCCAGGCGTCGTCGGTGGTGTCGGCGAACGTCGACACGCGACCCTGGCCGGCGTTGTTCACCAGCATGTCGGCGCGGCCAAAGCGTGTTTGCACCGCTTGCGCGAATGCGTTCACTTCGTCGGCGTCGAGCACGTCGCAGGTTTGCGCGAGTAATGGCGCGCCGGGAAACTGCGCCTTCAGCGAGGCCTCGGCTTGCGCGAGACGTTCGCTGTCGCGTCCGCAGATCGCGACCGAGGCGCCTGCGCGCAGAAACAGTTCGGCAGTCGCAAGGCCGATGCCGGACGAACCGCCCGTCACCACCGCTACCTGCCCGGTCAAGTCGATTTGAATCATTTGAGCCCCAGTGCCTTAAAGTATTTCGCGCCCGCGTTCGGGCTACCCTTCGGCCGATAGTTGAGCCGCTGCGACAGTTCGTCAGCCGCGCGGCGGACCTTGTCGATCAGGCCGCTATCGAGCAACGAGGCGTCGATCTCGTGGCGCGGAATCGTCGTCGTGATCACGGCGACGATGCGGCCCGTGTCGTTGCGCACCGGCGCGCTCACCACCGAAATGCCGCGTTCGAATGACGACTCGCTGATCGCGTAGCCGCGCTTGGCGTCGTCGCGAATCCGTTCGTACAGGTCGTCGATAGAGGCAGGCGTCTGCTTCGTGAAGCGTTCGAGCTCCGGCTCGGGATAGAGCTTTTTCAAGTCCTCGAGCGTCATGTCGCCCATCAGCACCTGACCGTGCGTCGTCGCGTAAGCCGGCAGACGGGTACCGACGTTCACCTTCACCGAGCTGAAAATCGGCGCGTGGCTTTGCGCCTTGGCAACGAATACAACATCACGTCCATCACGAATCACGATATGGCTCGTCAAGCCGGTGTCGTTGCGCAATACTTCGATAATGGGCAAACCGAGGTCGGTCAATTCGAGCGAGCTCAGGTATTCGAAACCGAGCCGCAGCACCGCGACGCCGAGGCGATAGTTGCGGTCCTTATCGGCGCGCTCGAGAAAGCCGAGCGATTCGAGTGTTTGCAGCAGACGGAACACCGTCGTGCGGGGAATCTTCAGGCGCTTCGATAATTCCGGTGCGCCGAGAACGGGCTCGCGCGGCGAGAACTCCGTCAGAATCTTCAGACCGCGCTCCAGACCCGGCACGCGATAGCTGATATCGCTGCTGGTGTCGTTGCGGTCGTCGTCCGCGTCGCGCTCGGCGTTAATCGTGTCGGGCGTCATTCATTGGCTCCGTTGTCCGTCGCTCGCGCGGCAGAACGTGTCGATGATCGCGGTGTACGCGGCAGGTGCTTCGATATAACCGGCATGCCCCGCGCGTGGCACGACTTGCAATTGGGTGCCGGCAGCCAGTGCGAGTCGCTCGCAGGCTTCGGGGGGCGTAATGGTGTCGTCTGCGCCGACCGCGACGTTGATGCGGCCTTTGTAGCGCGCGAGATCGCTGGCGAGATCGGCATTGGCGAGCAGATGCGTCGCTTGCGCATAGCCGTGCGGGATCACGCGTGACATGTTCCAGCGCACCCATGCGCGCGCTTCGTCGTTCGCGTGAGCGGACAACATATTGGTGCTGCGTTTCTCAGCGAGACCTTGCGGGCCCAACTCTTTCAGCATGGCAAGACGTTGATCGCGTTTCGTTTCGCGAACTTCCGCCGATGCCGCGCCGTAACCGCCAGCAGGCGACAACAACAGCAAGCCGGCCACGCGCTGCGGATTCGTCACAGCAAACGCGCCCGCGATGATCGCGCCGAGCGAATGACCGAGCAGCACGCAGCGTTCAATGCCGAGCGCGTCGAGCCATTCCGTCAATACGGTTGCGTAATCACTTGCAGCGGGCGAATCGGCTTCTACGGGTGTTGATGCGCCATACCCCGGCGCATCCCACGCCAGCACACGGCACGTTTCCCCCAGCACTTCAAACTGCTGCACCCACGAAGCCGCGCCCGAACCGATACCGTGCAGCAGCACCAAAGGCAGCGCTTCGCTTTCGGCGCTATCCACGTCGCGATAGCTCACCGCGCGTTGCGATGACAGCCAGATCTGCTGCGCGGGAAAGCGTGCAAGGCGCGCTTCGAGCGTAGCGTTTTGATCGACGGTAGCGGACGGGACTGCGGACATGATTTCCTTCGCGGGTTTTCGTGAGACTGCGCTGGTAGTTAAAGGCTTAGCGCTTGAGCGCGGCCAAAGGCGAATCCGGCGGGTAGGTCGGCGTGATCGGCTTGGCTGCGCCGAGCATCACGCACATCAACGCGTCTTCTTCGCCGATGTTCACTTCCGTGCGATAGACGCCCGGCGGCACCGAAATCAGATCGCGTTCGCCGAGCACGGCTGCCCACGTTTCGCCGTCTTTCTCGCAGATCACTTTCATCTTGCCGCGCAGCACGAAGAAAATTTCTTCGACGTCCATATGAATATGGCTCGGGCCGATGTTGCCGGCCGGGATCACCATCGTCGAAAACGTGAAGCCGCCTGCGGGCACCGTGTTCACGTCCTTCGCGACGCCCGTGCCGCCCGTGCCGACATAGCGCATTTGCGCGCGGCGATATTTCGGGTCGTAGTCGGCCTGGAACTTCAGCGCATCCCAGTCATAACGACGCGTTTCCAGGCGCGCGACGCGGCTGTCCAACCATTGTGCAAAGCTCGCGTCCGCGGGTTGGTCCCACGATTTGCGTTCGATATCGGCGTCCGCCATCTCTTTCTCCTTACGATTCGACAAGATCAATTCATCACGAAGCCGCCGTTGACCGGCAGCAACTGGCCGGTCACGAAGCGCGCGGCGTCTGACAACAGGAACAGCACGGGCCCGGTGACGTCGTCGGGCACTTGTGCGCGCGTCAGCGCGCGGCCTTGCAGGTAATACTGGTGGCGCTCGGCGGGCACGTAGGCGGTGGCCTCGACTTCGGTGAGGCCCGGCGCGATCGCGTTGACCGTCACTTGATGTGCACCGAATTCGCGCGCCAGCGAGCGGGTCATCGAGATCACGGCGCCCTTGCTCGCGACATACGCGAGCAGCTTCGGTGCGCCCCACATCGCCGTATCCGAGGCGATGTTGACGATGCTGCCGCGGCCCGAGTCGCGCAAATACGGCAATGCGGCGGTGCTCATCAGCCACGTGCCGCGCACGTTGACGTTCATCACGGCGTCCCACGTGTCGACCGACAACTCGTCAGCGAACTTGCCGCCCGAGTTGGTGATCGCCGCGTTGTTGATCAGCGCGTCCAGACCGCCGAGTTGTGCCGCGGCCTGATCGGCGAATTGCTTGATGCTGGCGGGATCAGCGAGATCAAGCGGCAGATACGTCACCTCATGGCCTTGCTCGACCAGCGACGCAGCGAGCGCTCGGCCTTCGTCATGCAGCACGTCGCCGAACACCACTTGCGCGCCGGCTTGCACCAGCGAGCGAACAAACGCCGCGCCGAGACCACGCGCGCCGCCCGTCACAAGGACGCGCCGGCCTTTGAGTGCTGACAATGCCGGTGGCGCTTCGTTATGCATGGCTGTGGCCCGCTGCTTCGGTTTGAACTGCGCCGGCTTGAGCGGCTTGAGCGTGATAGGCATCCAGTTCAGCGAAATGCTGCTGCGCGCGCTGACGGAACATGCGCCGCACACGCGTCATGCCGACGTCGTGCTGATAGAGAAATTCGTGCTCGCGTGCGTTCGGCGCCATGCTTTCCAGAACATAGCGGTCCTGTTCCAGCACGGCCCAATGCAGCGCTTCCAGACGGTTGCGATACATGAAGCGCCATGCGTCACGCTGCCAGCCCGACACCTTGCGCGTACGCCAGAAGTAAACCTGGCAGTTGTCTTCATCGACCGGCGTAGCAAAACCGATGATCCCGAAGTTGCCGCCCGGGCCGAACTTCTTCTTGTACGGAATCGCGAGGCGCATCCACAGCGTGCCGGTTTCGCCGAGTTCGACCCAGTCGAAGTTCACGTCACGCTGGCCGACCTTTTCGAACATCAGACCGGTTTCGGTCTTGCGCACGCGCATGTCGGCCTGCTTGTCGCCTTCGGCCATCGAATGCGACGTCGCGTGCAGATACGCACCGTGCATCGGGTCCATCACGTTGTCGATCGCGTACTGGTAATTGCACTTCCAGTGCGACATGCACAGGAAGTTCGCGTACTCGTCGCCGACCAGTTCTTCCGGCAGCACGAGCGGCGTGGGTTCTTTATGGGCATCGTCGCCGAACCACAGGAAGATCGCGCCGGCATGCTCTTCGACCGGATACGACTTCACGCACTTCTGGCCTTCCAGCGGGCAGTTCGAGACAGCCGGGACTTTCGTGACCGTGCCGCCGCCGTCGATTTCAATACCGTGATACCAGCACGCCACGCTGCCGCCGAGATTCCAGCCGAGCGACAGACGCGCGCCGCGGTGCGGGCAGCGGTCTTCGAGCGCGCGGACTTTGCCTTCCTTGTCGCGCCACAGCACGATCTGGTCGCCGAGGCGCGTGATGCCGACCGGCGCGTCGCCGACTTGCCAGCTCGGTGCAACGGGATACCAGTAATTACGCAGGCCTTTGTTCAGATACGACTGGATCGGGTCGGCCGCGGCTTGTGTCGTTGTATTGGGGGACGTCATAAAGAGACTCCGGATACGAAAGCGATGAGACGTGTTCGGGAAAGCGCGCTTATTCGGCGAGCAGGCGGAATTCGGCGGCGAGACGGTCGGCGTCCCACGTGTTGCCTTCCGGAGTGCGGAAGCCCACACGATTCAACCCGTCGACGACTTCCTGCAACTCATTCGCGCCGGCTTCGAAAACCTTTTCAAGCGCATCGCCGAAGTCGTTTTCGTACTGGGTCGGCTCCGCTTTACGCGTTTGCCAGATGAAGTTTTCGGTCTCGCCCGGTTTTTCGATCACACCCTTGCCGGCGACGTTGTTCGGCTGCGGCGCGAGCCACGGCTTCAGGAAGGGATTGAAGTTCACGGTTTGCTCTCGCATGTCATTCCACCTTGATCTGGATTTCTTCGCCGGCGAGACGTACCGAGTACATCTTCAGGTCGCGGCCACCGGGCTCTTTCAAGCATTTGCCGGTCGGGATATGGAACACGGCTTCGTGCAGCGGGCATTCGACGGTGTCGCCGTCGACAAAGCCCTGCGTCAGCAGCGCGTACGCATGGGGGCAGACGTTTTCCAGCGCGTACAGCGCATCGCCCACCTTGTAGATGCCGATTTCGGTGCCGTCGAGTTTGAACTCGAGCGGCGCGTCTTCGGACAGGTCGCCGGCATGGCCGGCGCAGCGCCATTGTTCAGTCATTTCTCGCCTTCTCCTGAAGCCTTATGTTCCATACAAGGAACATCAGTTCGTGTATGGATAATTATAGGAGTGACCTTGGCTAGAGAAAATAAAAATCTGGGCTGGTAGGGGAAAACACCGACTGTGGCGTTCACAACACAGCTTTGCGTGAAGTGAGATGAATGGCCGCGTTTGCTCAAGAGCCTTTCTGGGCTTGGGTTTACCGGTAATTTTCAGACAAATGTCGACGCCTTCATACGGGTTTGTACGGGGTCCGAAAATTTATTTTGACCGCCTCTAGAGTCACTATACTTTTCCATAGGCGATACAAACGCCCATAGGTGGAACATAAAGCGTAGCAGTTTTGGCGCATAAACCCGAAGCTGCATTCAACCCAAAGCAAGGATCAGGGACGACGAAATCGGCGCGAGCTATCCGTCGTGTGATCAGGAGAACCAACGGTGAAGCACATCATTGCGGCGGCCGGCTTGACGGCAATCTGCGCAACGACTGGCGCATGGGCACAGAGCAGTGTGACGCTATACGGCAGCCTGGATGCCGGTGTCGCGTATATCAGCAATGCGGGTGGCAGTTCGAAGTGGATCGAAGAACAAGGCAACATGCAGCCGGACCGCTGGGGCCTGAAGGGCGTCGAGGATTTGGGCGGCGGTCTGAAGACGGTTTTCCAGTTGGAAAACGGCTTCTATACGACCACGGGGGCATTCGCCAAAGCGGGCACGCTGTTCAATCGTCAGGCGTTCGTGGGCTTGAGTTCGGACCAGATCGGCACCGTGACACTCGGCCATCAGACGCCATTCAGCTTCGACGTGCTGGGTCCGTTTAGCACGGGTTATCAAGCCGCGAGCTGGTACGCGTTCCATCCAGGCAACATCGACGAACTCGCCGACACGGGCGTGGTGCCGTTCGACAATTCGGTGAAGTTCCGTTCGGCGAGTTTCAACGGCTTCTCGGTCGGCGCGATGATGGGTCTCGGTAACACGACCAACTTCTCGACCGGCAAGACACTGAGCTTTGCGCTTAGCTATGCGAACGGTCCATTCAAGGCCGGCGCGACCTATGCGAACGAGCACGACCGTACGCCGTCGATCGTGACGACGGGCATCACCACCTTCCAGGGTGTCGCCGCGGCGAACTACACGGCGGACAAGGTCGAGAACATGGGCGCGGGCGCGTCATACCAGTTCGGCAAGCTGCTGGTACATGGCTTGTACACGCGTGTGAAGCTGGAATCGTCCGGCCATTCGGACACGTATCAGAGCTACGACGTGGGCGCGAACTACCAATTCACGCCATTCAACAGCGTTGCCGGCGGTGCCGCGACCACTACAATGGCCGGCCATCGCTGGACGCAGTTTGAGATCGGCGATATCTATGCGCTGTCGAAGTCGACGCAGTTGTATGTGAATGCGCTGTATGAGCGCGCGGGCTCGAATACGGACGCCGCGTTCTTTACGGCGGGTGTATCGAGCGGCCGGAACCAGACGATTTTCCTGACGGGTATCCACCACTCGTTCTGACGGCAGCCATGTCGGTGTTGATATCGATGTCGGCGCTGTAAAGCAAACGACCCGGCTGCTTACGCACCCGGGTCGCTTTATATAAGCAAAAACAGAAGCCGAATCAGTTCGCCGCAACCGGTCTGCGACGCGCTTGAGCCGCAGTCGGATCATCCGGCCGCGGACGATAGCTGAGCCGCTCGGACAATTCGAGCGCCGCCTGGCAAACCGCGATGATGAGCGGCTCGCGTTCCTCCGCTTCACCGATATCGGAACGCGGAATGGTGACGGTCAACGCGGCTGCAATCTTGCCGCTTTGGTCGCGCACCGGCGCGCTCACTACCGAAATCCCTCTTTCGAAAGACGCTTCGCTCAACGCATAGCCGAGCGCCGCGCTTTCGCGCACTCTTCCATATAGCTCTTCGACAGTCGCCGGCGTGCGTTCGGTGAAACGTTCGAGTTGCGGCTCGGGGTACAACTGACGTAATTCTTCGAAACTCAAATCGCCCATCAGCACCTGGCCATGAACGGTTGCATGCGCGGGCAGACGCGTCCCGACATGCACCTTCACCGAACTGAACATCGGCTCATGGGTTTGCGCTTTGGCGACGAACACTACGTCGCGCTGGTCGCGGATCAGCAGATGCGTGCTGAGGCCGGTCGCGTCGCGCAAACGTTCGAGAATCGGCGTGCCGACGTCGGTGAGTTCGAGTGAACTCAAGTATTCGAAACCGAGCCGCAACACCGCGACGCTCAAGCGGAAATAGCGGTCGCCGTTTACGCGTTCGAGAAAGCCTAAAGCTTCGAGCGTTTGCAGTAGACGAAATGTGGTGGTGCGCGGAATGCCGATGCGCTTCGACAATTCGGGCGCGCCCAGAATCGGCTCGCGCGCGCTGAATTCGGCGAGGATGCGCAGGCCGCGCTCCAGCCCCGGCACGAGATAAGTCGATCCGCCGGTGCTCTCTTCATCGGGGGAATCGGTCGTATCGGCGCCGTCCGCGTGGGACAACGCCGCATCGTCCTGTGAAGCCGGGGCCGTCGCACCGCGTGGCCTCGCGTGCTTGCGTCCCGCTCCTGTCTGCTCTTCTTTTGCCATCTTGGCTGCCGTCTTTGCCGTTGTCTCTGCTGTTCATCGGGTACAGATCAACATGATAGCGCGAAGCACACGGCGGTCATTTTCGTTTCGCGCGGTGCTATGCTTTGGTGCGGTCCATCGCGCGAGGCCTCACTGCCGCGCCCTGGTTCCCGCCAGGCGTCCGGAGACCACGCTCATGTCCGATTCCGTCCAGATCCAAGTTGCCGACTCACATCTTTATCCGGGCTGCGCAGTGCATATCGCGCACCTGCCCGAGCCGACCCGCGCGGCCACGGCTATAGTCGAATTCGCGGACGGCTCCGGCGCGCATGCCACCTGCCATCGGCGGACTTTCGACGAACTCGAATTGACCGTCGACGGTTACGCTACCCAGAGGCGTCATCCAGTGGACGCCAAGCATTGGCTTCTGCTTGCCGTCGATTCGACGCACAACAGCTGGCGCGTGAAGCGACGATTACCTTAGCTGTGCCGGAGCCTTCCGGCCACCTCGTATCTGAACCCGGTGCCGCGCGCACGCCGCCCCGAGCGGCAGCTATCTGGATCTATCTGGCTGTTATGCGCCCGTCACGCTAACCACAAAACCTACCGATGACAGACAACGACTCCACCCTGCCGCCGAACCCCAACGACGCTCCCGACGATCCCGATCGCCGCCGTGTCCTGACCGGGCTTGCGGCGGTCGGCATCGGACTCGCATTGACCGGTTGCAAGACCGAGCTCAGTACCGCGAGCGACACGGCGCCGCGCAGTGCCGCAGACTTGCGGCTCGACGCTGCACTACGTGACCAGGTCAAGCAGATCGTGGTGATCTACGCCGAAAACCGCAGCTTCGCGAACCTGTACGGCAACTTTCCCGGCGTCCAGCATCCACTCGACGCGGTGAGCGCCGAGCGTTATCTGCAACTCGACCGCGACGGCAAGACGCCGCTGCCGCGCCTGCCGGCAATCTGGGGCGGCCTCGTGCCGCAAGCCCAGGAGGTGGACGGCAAGCGCTACATGATCGGCCAGAAGGACATCAGCAACCTGCGCAACGGGCCCTTCCATATCACCGATGCACAAGGCGCGCCTTTGCCGAACGGGGTGATCACGCGCGATCTGGTGCATCGCTTCTATCAGAACCAGATGCAGATCAACGCCGGGCGCAACAATCGGTTCGCCGCATGGGGCGACTCCGGCGGCCTGGTGATGGGGCACTACCGCAATTCCGCCGACACGCTGCGTCTGTGGAATCTCGCGCAGCAATACACGCTGTGCGACAACTTCTTCATGGCGGCGTTCGGCGGTTCGTGGCTGAACCACATTTTTCTGATCTCGGCGCAGGCGCCGTTCTATCCCGACATTCAAAACAGTCCGGCGAAGAAGATGGTCTCGGTCGTCGAAGGCGACGATCTGACCGGCGCGCGGCTAAAGCAGGCGGCCGACTCGCCGGCGTCCGCGCTCGACGGTCCGCCGAAATTCGTCAACGACGGTGCGTTTACCGCCGACGGCTACGCCGTCAACACGATGGCGCCGCCCTACCAGCCGAGCAATGTGCGTCCAGCCGAAGGCGGCAATCCGGCCTTCGCCGACGCGTCGAATCCACGCGTGCTGCCGCCGCAAAACTACGCGACGATCGGCGACCGTCTGACGGACAAAGGCGTCGACTGGGCGTGGTACAGCGGTGCGTGGCAATACGCGTTGGAGCATCAGGACACGGGCGCCGTGCCTGACTTCCAGTACCACCATCAGCCGTTCAACTACTTCACTAATTACGCGCCAGGCACGGCCGCGCGGCGTAAGTATCTGCGCGACGCGGGTCTCGGCGACGACGCCTCAACCAATCGACTGATTGCCGATATCGATGCGGGGCGTTTGCCGGCGGTCACGTTCTACAAGCCGCAAGGCGATCTGAACATGCACGCGGGGTATGCGGACGTCGCATCGGGCGACCGGCACATCACGAACGTTATCGAACATATTCAGCGCAGCCCGCAATGGGCCCACACCGTGATCGTCGTCACGCACGACGAAAACGGCGGCTGGTGGGATCCGGTCTCACCGCCGAAGGGCGACCGCTGGGGGCCGGGGTCGCGGATTCCCGCGTTGGTGATTTCGCCATTGGCGAAGAAGGGCTATGTCGACCATACGGTGTATGACACCAATTCGATTCTTCGCCTGATTAGCCGCGTGCATGGGCTGGCGCCGCTCGATGGGGTTGTCGCACGAGATCGGGCTTTTGCGCAGAATGGCTTGGCGCCGCTTGGGGATTTGACGGGTACGCTGGATCTGGCCTAAGCCGCTTTTACCTATCTCGCGGGGTGGGCAGCAGCGCGTCAGTCACTGCGCCACCCCGTGCAGCTTTGCAATCACCGAATCCGAGATTTCTTGCGCGGTCTTCTTGATCGTCTTCTTCTCATCGCCGCTCGCCATCACGAACTTGGCCGCGATCACGTATGGATTGAGCTTGATCACCGCGCCTGGCTTACCCTTGCTGTCGGCCTCTTCGACGGCCTGATAGAGCGGCGGCAAATCTGCCGTCCCCAAGCTGTCGCACGACACGGCCACTTGAATATCGTTCTGACCCGCACCAAAACCGACCATCGCGCGCCTGAGCCGATTGCCGTCGTCGACACTCAGAAACACGCCGCGCACTTGCCAACCCGCTGCGGGTAATGGCTGACCGGGCGCAGTGCGGCGCGCGTCGACGCCGCCTTGTTTCAGATCCGCAGTCAGCGCGTCCGCCATCTCGTTCACGATGTCCTTGGCGTGGTCTGCCGGATTCTTGTCCTTGCCCATCGGGCCTGGGCCGCTCGGCAGCAGTCCGCGCAGGCGGCGCACACGTTGCCCCGGTCCGCTGTCAGCTGTCACGTTGGCCACGTCGAGTTCGAAGTCGGACACATAGACGATCGGCGCTGGCGCTGCGAAGGGAGCGCTGTCCGCCGCGGCACTGAGGGTCGATACCGCACCCAGACATGCCGCCACCATCGTCAGTTCCAGAAATCGACGCAGCATGGCGTGCCTCCGCGAATGTCTTTATGACGCGGCTATCCTACAGCCGTATGCACCGCGCGTAAGTTTTTTCGTGCCTGATCGTCGTACCTTTTGCCTTGCATAACACGCGTTGCAGCATAGACTGTTAAAGCACTACTTCGCAATTTGTACGGAACTGCCATGCGCCTGACCATCCTCATCAACGGTTCCGATCCCACCGTCAGCCACGATTACGCTGTGTTATGGCTCGACACCGATGAACACCGGTGGTCGAGGGAAGCGCATCAAGGGATCGATCTGCCCCCGTGGGGCGAGTTACGCGACGACGATGGCGTGACCACGCTCTGTGCGCCGAGCACAGATGCGCCGTTGTGCACGCTGCGTGGATTGCATGTCGATCGCAAGCAACGCGTGAGCGCGGCGCAAGGTGCCGCAGCGTGGACAGCCCTGCCCACGCGCGCACCGACCAGCGGCTTCTGGCGCTTACAAGCTGTCGACCGCCAGAACGTGCACGCCGAACACAGCGTTTTCGGCAATTAAGTTCTGGCGCTTTTTCGCCGGTCGAAGTTTTTACACACGCAGACCGCGCCGCCCGTGCACGGGCGGATTCGTGTGCCGGTTCAACCTTCAACTCATTCCGCACTCCGCACTCCGCATCGCCCGCTTAAGTCGTTCTTAAGTTTGCGTGCGTAGAGTCAGAACTCCACGCATTTAGGGTCGCTGCAAAGCGGCCCGTTTTTTTCGTGTGGCGCTTTTTGCTGTGCGCCGGGCGCTTCTCCCGCTTCTCCCGCTTCTTCCGCTTCTTCCGCTTCTTCCGCTTCTTCCGCTTCTTCCGCTTCTTCCGCTTCTTCCGCTCACAGCATTTTCATCATCGCGGGTGCAGCGCAAAAGCCGCTTCCTTCCCTGTGTTTTCCCGCGTTCCACGTCGCTCGATACAGGCTCGCGACGCTATACTTGCGCCCCCCAATCCTTCAATTGACTGACACATGAAGAAGTGGCTTGCCTGTCTATTGTTCGCCGTTGCCGCTCACGCGAGCGCGGCGCCTTCCTGCACCCAGTTCACCCCGAATGCGCAATGGCCGGTTCTGACCAATCAGAAGATGGCGCCGAAAACGCGCATGCTTTGCTATAGCGATTTCGCGGTGCTGCATTCGGGTATCACGCATGGTCCACTGTGGTCCGCCGAGCATCTGACGCGCGACCATATCGAAGCCGCCAAAGACATGGTGCGCACCAACAAATTCTTCGAAGACGCGCGTTTGCCCGACGGTGAAGGCGCAACGCTCGCGGACTATAAGCGCAGTGGCTTCGATCGCGGGCATATGAGCCCGGCGGGCAATCGCTGGAATCAGGAAGCGATGGCACAATCGTTTTCGCTGGCCAACGTCGTGCCGCAGAACCGCGAGAACAATCAGCGCTTGTGGGCACGTATCGAAACGTCGGTGCGTAGGATCGCGATGTCGTACGACGATACCTATGTGGTCACCGGGCCGATTTTCAGCGGCCAGCAATTGCAGACCATCGGACCGACGCGCGTCTTCGTGCCGACGCAATTGTTCAAGGTGGTCTACGTGCCGTCCCGGCAAATGGCGTTCGCGGTGATCGTGGACAACGTCTCGACCAACCGTTACGACATCAGGACGATTCACGAACTCGAGGCGGCCTCGGGCATCCGTTTTCCGGGTATTCCGGAGAATCTCAAAGATCAGCGACCGGGAGGACTGAAAGGTGTTTAAACCCTATTCGAACGATGACGACGTGCTCAACATCGAGGGCGATGCACTCACCGTCAGCAACGGCACCACGCGCGTGGTGCTGAACGGAACACTGGAGCTGACTCAAGACCAGCGCGGGCTGAAGGCGGCGCTGGCCTTGAAGGAAGCGATCGATGCGGTGGTGGCCGCGCTGCAGGCGCAGACCAATTTGCCGGCGAAGGTAAAGGATGAGCCGGATGCGAAACCGGGCGTCGTGCAGAATCCGTTTCAATAGCGCGGTCAGGAATCGCTAAAGCGCGCGGATGTGGGTTCTCTTCGTTGCGCCTGTCGCTCGACAGGCGCGCCTCATATCAAACCAGGCCTGATGCAGCTCATCCACGGAAACATTCCTGGATGATTCAGGATCCCGATATGTATCCGCCGTTACGTTTTGTCACCAGAGCACCGTCAACTGCTGTCTTCCGGCCAGCGTTAAACCGGCAGCGCTGAAACATTTCAGCCGCGACACGAAAAACAACCGGTTAAACCAGGAGTTACATCATGAAGACGCTTTTCGCTGCTCTCGCTTCCGCTCTGGTCGTGTCGACCGCGTTCGCACAAACCGCAGCGCCGTCGGCCGCGCAACCCGCGCAAACGCAAGCCGCCGGTCAAGCGAATCTGAAGGCGAGCACCGCGGTGCAAACCGGCGCCGCCGACAATGGCACGGCGACGACGAAAGCGCCGGCCAAAGCCGCTACGAAAGCGCATGTGAAAAAGATTTCCGCCAGCCACACAGCGAAGACCCATAAAGTCGCCAAGAAGACCACCGTCGACACAAGCGCAAGCAAGACAAAGCCGGAGAGCGCGAAAGAGGCCAGCAATGCCCCGGCAAAAGCCGACGGCGCAAAGACCGACACGACGAAGACGCAATAACACGTGATCGGTTTTCGGCACGCACCGGCCAGGCATGCGTAGTTAATCGAAGCCGAACTGTGCCGTTCAGGGAGGGCGAGTCTCACGACTCGCCTTTTTTTTATGGGCGCGTCACATGACGCCTGGTTGAAGCTCACGCAAAGTTTATTTGCCAGCACGGCGCCTGGTCCAATTCGAGCGACTCGTCGAACCCGCATGATTTTTTCAGCGGACACCTCAATTTTTGCACTGCGTTTACCTGCAGAAGTCTAATCTCGAACTGTCTTGATCAACCATGGCGTCAACGAACGCCGCATCAAATGGCTCTCACGCAATCAATCGACAGCTTCGAAACGCAGCCGCTCAGCGCGCCGCCGCTCCAACGCAACAATGTCATTCCCTTCCCCGCGGCTCGCGCCCGCTTGCAGGTAACCCTGCCCCACCCGTCGCACGATCTTCCCGGCACCCAGCTCCGCACCCTGCTTCATTCTCCGCTCGGCGTGTATGTGGTCAGCACGGAAGCCTTGCGCGAAGAAATCCGCGTACAACTCGACATTGCGCTCGACGACCTCGATTTCACCTTGCATACGCTGATCTCGACACTCCCCACAGCACTGATCGGACCACTGAAGCGCCGTCATGCCGTCGCAAAGGTGCGCTAATCATGTTTTCAGGTATCTGGTTGCCCATCGCTACTCCGTTGCGTAATGGCGAAGTCGACGTCGACGCGTTGCAACGCCTCGCGGACTACTACCTGCACACGGAGATCAGCGGTTTTGTCGCCTTGAGCACGACGGGCGAAGCCGCTTTGTTACAGGAATCCGAGCGCCTCACCGTGTTGCAGGCGCTGACCGATGTGATCGGATCCGGACTGCCGATGCTGATCGGCGTCGGCGGGTCCAATACGCGCGACGTCCTGCACGATATTCAATGCTATGAGCGCTGGGACTGTGCGGGTTACCTGGTGTCTCCACCGTCGTACGTATGTCCGGATCAGGCCGGTGTGCAATGGCATTTCGAACAGGCCGCACTCGCCACCGAGCGCCCGATCGTTTTGTATGACGTGCCACATCGGACCGGCGTGACGATCGCGCCGGATACGGTTGCGCGCCTGGTCGAGTACGGCAACATCGTTGCGATCAAGGAATGCGTGAAGGAACACTTCAGTAAGCTGCGCGGCCTGCCGATCAACGTGCTGTGCGGTACCGATGAAGCATTGGACGACTGTCTGAACAACGGCGGCACAGGTGGCATTCTGGCAAGCGCACATGTTTGCGCGGATCTTCTGATCGCAGTGCAGGAATTGATCCGGGCCAATCGCGACATGGACGCGCGCAACCTGTTCGCCAGCTTGCTGCCCGTGTTGCGTTTGCTGTTCGCCGCGCCTAACCCGTCCGCGATCAAGGCAATGCTGGCATTCGATCATTCAATGACCGATGAAACGCGTATGCCGATCACGCGCGCGTCGGCACAACTCGTCGAGCGTCTGAGTACCGCGCGCGACAGGCTGCAAGACCTGCGCGCCGAGTTTGCCGGAGCGATGAGCTAAAGAGCTAGAGCTAGAGCAAGAACAAGAAGGTCCGAGGAAGAATGCGCCGCGAATCAGTTCATCATTCGCGGCGCAAACTTGCGTCCAGGCGCTGCATCCGCAGCACGACACGCCGCGCGTAACCGCGGCCGCCGCCACTGTAGCGAAGCAGTGCGGCGTCGAGATCGCCGCCACTCTCATCGAGGTAGCCGCGCAAAATAGTCGAGCCGATCCGCACGTTGATCGCCGGATCGGACAAGTCAGTTGTGCCCGCAATCAATTGCGGATGCGCAGCGGGCAAGATCTGCATGAGCCCGCGAGCGCCTGCGATGCTGACCGCGTAGCGATCGAAACTCGACTCGACCGACATCACGGCGAGCAGCAATACCGGCGAGATGGCGTGACGGTCGGCTTCAATCAACACCGCGCGGGCGATCTTCATGGATTCCAATGGCGCAACGCGAAACTGCGCGCGCAGCATGGCGGTGATATCGCTGAGTGCAGGCAAGCCGGCGTCAGGCGTTGCGTCGCTCGCGGCAGTTGGAACTGCCAACGCCGACTGCGCGTCGGCGGCCTGCGATGCAGCGGCAAGCGAGAAGACGATCGCCGCGAGCATGACCTTCAGGCCGACTCTCGGGCGAAGGTCTCGTTGTGTTTGCACACCATCCAGAGCGCTGTTTCCATGCATAGGTTCGCTTCCTGACCGGGGGTGCATCGACCTTACCGGGCTTGGTGTAGCGAATCGCCAAAGAAATAGGGGTGCGCCGTAAAATGCTTATAAAGATACGTTGTCGCGCGTGATCTCAACGCGACTCAGCTCGATCAATCCGCCGCCGGATTCAGATCGGCTAGCGCGCTCAGCTTTCGCACATCGGCGATTTCGATTTCCGCATAGCCCAGCTTCAACGCGCCCTGCATTTCGAACTGCTTGAGCACCTGATTGATCGTCTGCCGCGACAAAGCCAGCATCATCGCGAGGTCCTCCTGCGGCACTTTGAGAACACGCCGCAATGCGCCGGGTTCGCCGTAACCGCCTGCCATCAATAACAAGCGGCGCGCCACGCGCTGAGCGGCTGGAAGCAAGGCGGCTTCTTCAATGGCGTCGAAAGCGAGGCGCAGTTTTTGCGTCAATAGCAAACCGAACACATGCCAATACTCGGGCGCGCGTTCGAGCAACGCGGCGAGCGCGGCGCGCGGCACATGAAACAGCTCGGAATCGCGTTCGGCGTACGCATCATGGGTTCGCGGGCGGTTATCGAACAACGCGATCTCGCCGAACCAATTGACTGGCTCGATGACCGCCAGCAACGCTTCCTTGCCGGCCGAACTAGCCGCGCCGATTCGCACCAGACCGTCGAGCACGCAATAGAGGCCGTCGTCGGAATCGCCGCGCGTGAAGAGCCGTTCACCGGCCGCCAGGCGCTCGACACGCCCCGCCTGGATCAACTGCGCCCGCATGGCAGCAGGCGCCGAGCGAAACCACGCGCCGCGCTCAAGCAGCGTGGCAAGCTCATTCGATGAAAAACTCGCAGTCATAGGACGGCATCCGTGCCCGATTGTCGGCTACCCGATGGTTTCAAATTCCGCTGCCCGCGATTATGCTGACTTTGATTGAGGAGCGGCATCCATGAGAACGCTGACGCAACAGCTTACGCAATACGCGGCCTACCATCGTGACCGGCGCAATATCGCCACGCATTTCATCGGTATTCCGATGATCGTGCTGGCGCTGGCGGTGTTGCTGAGCCGGCCCGCGTTCAGCTTCGGCGCGCTGCCGTTTGCGCTGCAGTTTGCGTTGCCGCTTACCTTATCGCCCGCGTGGGTATTGTTCGCCGCGGCGACCGTCTATTACCTTGTGCTCGACGTACCGCTCGGTGTGATGATGGCCGTGGTATCCGTATTGTGCGTCGCATGCGGACAGTGGCTCGCCGCACAAGCTACGTTCACCTGGCTCGCCTCGGGCATCGGGCTATTTGTGGTCGGCTGGGTGTTTCAATTCATCGGCCACGTCGCATATGAACATCGCAAGCCGGCCTTTGTCGACGATGTGATCGGTCTGCTGATCGGGCCGCTATTCGTACTCGCTGAAGCGTTGTTCGGTTTTGGCTGGCGGCCGGCGCTGCGCGAAGCGATCGAGGCGCAGGTCGGCGCGACGCGTATCAACGCGGATCGCGCGGCAGCGCATCGCTGAAATCGCGGCCCCTGATTCAGCGGCCGAACTTCAATGCTGCGCGCCGTCCCAACTCAAGCACCCGCCGCCACTCAACCAATGCGGCTCATCGTGGCGCAAACCGAACGAGCCGCACACTGTGCAATGCCGTCAGCGCAACCGCAATCCAGATCGGAATATACGTGGCTAACTGTGCGGCGCTGAGTGTCTCGCCGAGCAACGTGATCGAGACAAATACAAGCAACACCGGCTCGACATAGCCGAGGATGCCGAACAATGCGACCGGCAACAAACGGCTCGCCTTCAGATACGAAGCGAGCGCAATCGTGCTGAGCGCGCCGAGCCCTGGTAACAGCAGACACCACATGTCGATACGGCCGCCGATCATCGCCAGCGAACCGCCGCTGATAACGAACACGATCGCCGCCGGCAGCAGCAGCGCCATTTCCACCGTGAACATCGCCAGGGAATCCTGGTTGATTTTGCGGCGCAGCACGAAATACGGCGGATAACCGAGTGCAACGAGCAAGGTGGGCCACGAAAAGGCACCTGTGATCCACAGTTCATGCGCGACGCCCAAAGCGGCGCAGAGGACAGCGAGCCACTGCAGACCGTCGAGACTCTCGTGATAGTAGAAGCGCCCCACCAGCACCATCACGAGTGGCAGCAGAAAATAGCCGAGCGAGACTTCAAGCATCCGGCCATGCAGCGGCGCCCATAGAAACACCCACAGCTGCGCGCCAAGCAGCACCGCGCTGACAACCATCGCCGCGCCGAGCTTCGGCTCCGTCGCCATGCGGTAAACAAGTTGCCGAAGAATGGGCAGGCGTTTGCGCAGCACGATCAGCAACAGCGCGCCGGGGACAGTCCACACTACACGCCACGCAAAAATGTCGAGACCGCTCAACGGCGCAAGCAGCTTGACGTAAGCGGACAGTAAAGCAAACATCGCGGCCGCACCGACCGACAACGCGATCCCGCGCTTTGGGTCATACTGGTTCATTGCGCGGCCCGTAGCGCGATCGCTTTGGTATGGGGTGCAAGTGCGCGAGCAGATGCAGATGCAGATGCAGATGCAGATGCAGATGCAAGTATGTGCGGCGCAGCATACGGCTGCGCGCCTCGAGTTGTTGTCATTAGAAGTGAAGTCTCACAAGCAGGCAGTGCGGATCAAGCGCTGCATTTTTATCTTCGATATGCGATGCAAGCGGGCATTCTAGACGGGTTCTCTGCCGACGTGCCCGCGCGTTCCTTGCAATAAGCAGCAATTTTTCCCGTGCGTATCGCGCGCCGATGCACTAGAACATAACTTCACGCGCGCCAGGCGAGTCCGCAACTGCAACGTCGGCAAATTCCCGTGCAGTTGCTCGAGCGCGAATCTTGCTACTTCTTGCTACTAAGTCTGGCGGCACCGTTTGCAACGTCATCTGGGATATCCTGGGCATCCGTCGCAAACCGTCATTTGCAACCGTCATCTGCAGCATCAATGAGCCGGGTCGGCATAGGCAACAGTCCACGCGTACCGAGCCAGCCCTTCTTTCCGCAGCATGCATCAACCGCGTTTCACCGCGCATGCCGCCGCCCGGCCAGCAATCCCGCTCATCGAATGTGACTACTGGAGCCAGCATGACCCAGCCAGCCCTCTCGCACGACGCATCGCCCGATCTATTCCGCGCCACCTTCGCCGCCGAGGTACGCGCCGGACTCATGCACACGCCGCAGAAAGAGCTGCCGTCGAAGTATCTGTATGACGAAGTAGGCTCCGCGCTGTTCGAAGTGATCACCGTGCTGCCCGAATACGGCGTGACATGCGCCGAGGAGCGGCTGCTCGCGAAGCACGCGGCGGATATCGTCGCGCATCTGCCGCACGACGTGACCGTCGCCGAGCTAGGCAGCGGTAGCGGCCGCAAAACTCGGCGTATTCTGGAAGCGCTGTGTAAAAAGCGCCCCACTTCTTACTGCCCGATTGAAATTTCTCGCAGCGCGCTGCAGTTGTGCAGGCGCGAACTCGGCGACATCGAGCGGATCTCGATCGTCGGCTATGAACGCGATTACCTCGCCGGACTGGCCGAAGTGAGCAAGGACCGCGCGGCGGAGGAACGGTTACTCGTCCTGTTTCTTGGCAGTACGATCGGTAATTTCGGCAGACTCGCGGCAACGCGTTTTCTGCGCGAAATCCGCAACATGCTTACGCCTGGCGACGCGCTGCTGCTCGGCACGGATCTGATCAAGCCGACGCCAGTGCTCGTGGCCGCCTACGACGATTCGATCGGCGTGACCGCATCGTTCAATCTGAATCTGCTGGCGCGCATCAATCGCGAACTCGACGGCGATTTTCCGCTCGATGCGTTCGAGCACGTCGCGCGCTTCAATCCGGACGCGCGCAGCATCGAGATGCATCTGCGTGCGAAACGCGCTGTCACCGCGCATGTGGGCGCCGCGCAATTGACGGTCTCGCTCAAAGCAGGCGAAACGATCTGGACCGAGAGCAGCCACAAATATCGCGCGGACGAGATGCCCGCGATCGCCGACGATGCCGGCTTCGTATGCAGCCATCAGTGGATCGAAGATGGATGGGGCTTTGCGGAGAGTCTGCTGGTGGCGCGCTAGCGCGATAAGCGTTATCGACCCCTTAGCCGGACAAACAGGACACGCAAACTGCAAGGCGGCGCGCTATCGATGTGATAGCGCGCCGCCTTTTTTGCTCGAAGTCCGCTTGGTTCAGTGCTGCTCGAAACGCTCGAAACGCTTTTCCGTCGCACGCTCTTCGCCGGTCACCTCGGTGACGCGCGCCGCCGGCGGCCCGTGACGCAGCCACGACAGCATCCGGTCGACCTGGTTGGCCGAGCCCTGCAACATGGCTTCGACGGAGCCGTCGTCGAGATTCGCCACCCATCCCTTGATACCGAGCGCGTGGGCCTGCCGCACGGTCGCGTGGCGAAAGCCGACGCCCTGCACGGTGCCGCGCACCTGTACGTAATACGTTTCGATCCGCTGATCCAGATCCGGGGCCATGCCATCCTCTCCTGTGTCGATCAGAGTTAGCGCTTTAGCGCTTACTCTGGTCCCATGCAAAGCTGTCGATCAGAGTTAGCGCTTTAGCGCTTACTCTGGTCCCATGCAACGCAAATCTTTCAAGCCGGCATTCTAGTCGCGTCGCGGCGAGATTGCTTGGCGGCCCCTGCCGCCGCCCGCACGCCTGGACCGCCCGGCGCGACACGCGGCACGCGCGACACGTACAATCCGTCGACTGTCACGCAGGGAATGAAAGAGAATGACCGAACAGAATCGCGATCTCGTGCTCGTGACCGGCGCATCCGGCTTCGTCGGCTCGTCGGTGGCGCGCATCGCGCAGCAGAAGGGTTTCAAGGTGCGCGTGCTGGTGCGCGCCACCAGTCCGCGCAAAAACGTCGAGGCGCTGGACGCGGAAATCGTCGTCGGCGACATGCGCGACGAAGCGTCGATGCGCAACGCGCTGCGTGGCGTGCGCTATCTGCTGCACGTGGCGGCAGACTATCGCCTGTGGGCGCCGGACCCAAGCGAAATCGAGCGCTCGAATCTGGAAGGCACCGAGGCAACCATGCGCGCGGCGCTGAAGGAAGGGGTTGAACGCATCGTCTACACGAGCAGCGTGGCGACGCTGAAAGTCACCAGTTCCGGGCAGTCCGCCGATGAAACCTCGCCGCTCAAAGCCGACCAGGCGATCGGCGTGTACAAGCGCAGCAAGGTGCTGGCCGAACGCGCAGTGGAGCGCATGATCGCCGAGGACGGCCTGCCCGCGGTGATCGTCAACCCGTCCACGCCGATCGGTCCGCGCGACGTGAAGCCGACGCCGACCGGTCGCATCATCGTCGAGGCTGCGCTCGGCAAGATTCCGGCGTTCGTCGAAACGGGGCTGAACCTCGTACATGTGGATGATGTGGCCGCCGGCCATTTTCTCGCGCTCGAACGCGGCAAGATCGGCGAGCGATACATTCTCGGCGGCGAAAATCTGCCGCTGCAACAAATGCTCGCGGATATTGCGGCGCTGACCGGCCGCAAGGCGCCGACGCTGAGTTTGCCCCGCTGGCCGCTTTATCCGCTTGCCGCGGGCGCCGAAGCGGTCGCCAAGATCACGAAGCGCGAACCGTTCCTCACCGTCGACGGTCTGAAAATGTCGAAGAACAAGATGTACTTCACGTCGGCGAAGGCGGAACGCGAGCTCGGCTATCGCGCGCGGCCGTATCGCGAGGGCTTGAGCGATGCGCTCGAATGGTTCAGGCAAGCGGGGTATTTGAAGCCCTGATGCGGGCGTGATAAGTGGCGCCGTCACCGGGTAGGTTGAATTACCTGAGTCGCACAAGCTACGTCACGCCCGCCCGCGTGAGCAGCATCACCCAGGTGACGCAGGACATGCCGGGCGATCCGGCGTGGCCTGCACGCACTTTGTTACAACGTCACTTTGTTTACGACAGGTAAAAGCCTACGCGCAGCAGGTAAAATCGTGGGTCTTACCAGAGAAACCTCGCATGAATCTTCACGAACAGCTCGGCGCGCTGGAAATGGGCGTCGATCAGCTCATCCAGGCTGTGGTGGCCCCGCAGGCCGAAAACATCCCCGAGACGTCCGCAGAGACCGCAGCGCATGAAGCGCCGGTGGCCGATCACGTCTCGTCCGAATCAAAAGCGGAAGACGTTGCGCCCGATGCAGCGGCGGTCGCGGTAGAAGCAGTGGAGCCGGCACCTGCGCCCGGCGAAGAGCCAGCTGCCCAGTTGCTGCCCACGCTCGAAATCAACCGCCCCGCACAAAACGAGATCACGATGACGATCGGCGGTCAGACGGTCGCGCTGCGTGCTGAGCAGATCGGGCAACTGATCGAGGAATTGTCGAACGCGCGCGCCTCGATGACGCCAGAACCGCCGCCGGGCATCCCGCCGGGCTGGCGCTTCGTCTCGACGAAAAATCCCGTCATGGCCGTGCAGAAACAATCGAATGGCGACCGTCTGCTGGTGATGCGCCACACCGGCCACGGCTGGGTGCCGTTCACGTTCTCGCCCGACATGGTGATCCAGATGTACATGATGCTCACCAAGGGCTGATGTAAAGGTGGATGCAAAAAAGCGGCGCCTGAGAGCGCCGCTTTTCTTTTCGTCCGATAAATCTCCAGGCGCGCGTCTCAGCGCTCCTGGACCGGTGCCTGCACCCGCGCCTTCCATTGGCCGCCCTTGCCACGCCAGTAGCGCACCGCCGACGCGAACGTCGCGCCGACATAGAACAACGCCACCAGCGGCAGAAACGGCGCCCACAGCGGCGAGCGGCGGTAATAGCTGAGCGTCGGCGCATAGGCGCAGCACATGAGCGCCCAGGCAAGCCACGCGGGCCAGCCCAAGGGGCCGAGCACCAGCGCAGCCACCGGCGGCATCAGGTAGATGATCGTCATGCCCAGCAGCGTGCCCGCCAGCAGCAGCGGCGAGTAATGCAACTGCGTAAAGGCCGTGCGCGCGATCATGTTCCAGATTTCACGCCAGCTATCGTAAGGACGCAGCGACACGCTGCGCGCCGCTACATCCAGACGGATCGGATGACGCCCCGTGCCGCGATGCTTGATTCGCGCGGCGAGGCTGCAATCGTCGATCAGCTCGGCACGAATCGACTCGATGCCGCCCGCTTCTTCGAGCGCGCTGCGACGGACCAGCATGCAGCCGCCCGCCGCCGCGGCCGTGCGGTTGCGCGGGTTGTTGACCCACGAGAACGGATACAGCTTGGCGAAGAAGAACACGAAGGCCGGAATCAGCGCCTTCTCCCAGAACGAATCGCAGCGCAGGCGAACCATTAGCGAGACAAGGTCGCGCTTTTCCGCATCCGCACGGGCGACGAGTTGCACAACCGCATCGGCGGGATGGCCGATGTCCGCATCGGTAAGCAGCAGGAAATCGGCCGGCAGGCCGAGCGTACGCACCGCCTCGATACCTTGCGACTGCGCCCACACCTTGCCGGACCAGCCCGGCGGCAGCGGCTTCGCGCTCAACACCGTGAGGCGATCCGGGCATTGCAGTTGCAACGCGGCCGCGCGGGCGGCGTCTGCGGTGCCGTCGGTGCTGTGGTCGTCGACGACGATGACGTGGAATTCGCCCGGATAGTCCTGCTCGAGCAGGGTGGTGACCGCTTGCGCGATCACATCGACTTCATTGCGTGCCGGCACGACGGCGGCAACCGCAGGCCACGTTTCACGCGGTTCGAGCGTGAGCGGCGTGGCGGGACGCGCCCGCCAGAAACCGCCGCGCGCGAACAGCAATACACACCAGATCAGCAGGGAAAGACACGAAAGAAGAAACAGAACCACCGCCATTAAGCATTACCCTCGAGTGAACCCGCTTGCACGCCGACGCGCCGCGACAGGCGCATCACCACAGTGCGTACCGCGACGACGCACCAGTCAAAAGTGTTGAGCACCGGCCGCTCGCGAAACACGTCGTAACCGGCCTTTTCGATCCGTTCGAGGATGCGCAAGCCGCCGTGGATGGCGCCGCACAGCTCAATACCGAGCCGCCCGGGAATACGCAACGCGAGCGGCGCGCCACGTACCAGTGTGGTCCGAACGAACGAAATTTCGTAGGCCATCAGCTTCGCCCAGGCATCGTCGACAATGCCCTTGGCAATCTGCGCCTCGGTCACGTTAAAGCGCCGCAGATCCGCGAGGGGCAGATACACGCGGTCTTTTTTCCAGTCGGCGGCGACGTCCTGCCAGAAGCTGATCAGTTGCGAAGCCGTGCAGATCGCATCGGCGTCGGCGAGATTCTCCGGTGTGGCGGCGCCCACCAGATGCAGCATCAGATGCCCGATCGGGCTTGCCGAATGGCGGCAATAGTCGAGCAGAGCGGCCCGGTCCGCGTAACGGTTGGTGTCGATGTCCTGACCGCATGCGTGGAGCAGATCGTAGAACGGCGCGAGCGGCAGTTTATACTGCGCAATCACGCCGGCGAGCTTGCCGAACAGGAGCGGGTGAACCGGCGCCGCGCGCCGTTGCGCTACCGCGTCGAGGCCGGCGCGGAAGTCGGCGAGGCGGGCATGCCGCTCGGCCGGACTCCAGTCGCCTTCATCGGCGATGTCGCCGGCGGTGCGGACAACCTGATAGATAATGCCGATAGGCGCGCGCAGCGCCTTTGGCAGCAACACGCTCGCGACCGGAAAATTTTCGTATTGATCGACGTCCATCCAGCGAGCCTCGAAACCTTTCTATTCTGTAATGCGGGCGCGCAAACGCGCGCCGCAGGACCATGTAGTTTAAGGGTTCCGCCAAACCGGTGCAGCGTGCAATCATTGCCGCATGCGCCATGGATGCGGCGCCGGACGGCGAACCCACGGTGCGGCGGCGGCCCAACACCTGGCGGGCCCGCCAGAGCAAAGCCGGCCTGATAGCGTTAGAATGCGCGTTTGGTTTTGCTGTACCGGCTCGTCGCCGGGGCTCAAGACGTCAACTAAATAGATGGTCGCGGCGATAAAGTCACAGTTACCGACTTCTTCGAAACCCGCGTCAGTCGGAGTTCGCCAATTTATGCGAGTCATCCTTGCTCAGCCCCGCGGCTTTTGTGCGGGTGTTGTTCGTGCAATCGAGATCGTCGATCGCGCGTTACAGCAACACGGCGCGCCCGTGTATGTTCGCCACGAGATTGTTCACAATCGCCATGTGGTAGACAACCTGCGCCAGAAAGGCGCGCGCTTTGTCGAAGAACTCGATGAAGTGCCGCATGGCGCCGTGGCGATTTTCAGCGCGCACGGTGTGGCGCAGACCGTCGAGCGCGACGCGGAACAGCGCGGCCTCGACGTGCTCGACGCGACCTGCCCGCTCGTGACCAAAGTTCACGTGCAAGGGCGCCAATATGTGGCTGCGGGTCGTACCCTGATCCTGATCGGCCACGCGGGCCATCCGGAAGTGGAAGGCACGATCGGCCAGATTCCCGGCAAGGTGCTGCTGGTGCAGAGCGAGGCCGAAGTCGCGCATCTGGACCTGCCGCTCGATACGCCGCTTGCGTACGTCACGCAGACTACACTGTCGGTCGACGACACCCGTGGCATCATCGACGCCTTGCTGCGCCGTTTCACCGACATCGTCGGTCCCGACACGCGCGACATCTGCTACGCCACGCAAAACCGCCAGGCGGCGGTGCGCGAGCTGAGCAAAGAGGTCGAGGTGCTGCTGGTGGTAGGCGCAACCAACAGTTCGAACTCGAACCGGCTGCGCGAGATCGGCAGCGAAAGCGGCGTGGCGAGTTACCTCGTCGCCGACGGTTCGGAAGTGAAGCCGGAGTGGTTTGCGAACGTGCAGACCGTCGGCATCACGGCCGGTGCTTCGGCACCGGAAGAGATGGTGAAGAACGTAATCGATGCGCTGCGCGCATTGGGGTCCGTCGATGTCACGACGATGGCGGGCCGTGAAGAGAAAGTCGAATTCAAGTTGCCATCGAAACTGATGCAACCACTCGCTGCACGCGAAGTTTAAGGAGGACGTCTTGTCTATTCCGCTGCTACAGAAAGTCCGGGTCGGCGCATACATCATGCGTCAGCACCTTTCGCGCAATAAGCGCTACCCGCTCGCATTGATGCTGGAGCCGCTGTTCCGCTGCAACCTTGCCTGCAATGGCTGCGGCAAGATCGATTATCCGGATCCCATCCTGAATCAGCGTCTGTCGCTCGAAGAATGCCTTGGCGCAGTCGACGAATGCGGCGCACCGGTCGTTTCGATTGCAGGCGGCGAGCCGCTGCTGCACAAGGAAATGCCGCAGATCGTGAAGGGCATCATCGCGCGCAAGAAGTTCGTGTACCTGTGCACGAATGCGTTGCTGATGGAAAAGAAGATGGACGACTACGAGCCGAATCCGTACTTCGTCTGGTCGGTTCACCTGGACGGCGACCAGCAGGCGCACGACCACTCGGTATCGCAGGAAGGTGTGTACGACAAGGCTGTCGCCGCCATCAAGGAAGCGAAGCGCCGTGGTTTCCGCGTGAACATCAACTGCACGTTGTTCAACGACGCAGTGCCGGAACGCGTTGCTGCGTTTTTCGATACGCTCGGCCCGATGGGTGTGGACGGCATCACCGTCTCGCCGGGTTATGCGTATGAGCGCGCGCCGGATCAGCAGCACTTCCTGAACCGCGACAAGACCAAGCATCTGTTCCGCGAGATTTTCAAGCGCGGCAACAACGGCAAGAACTGGTCGTTCAGCCAATCGGCGATGTTCCTGGACTTCCTGGCCGGCAATCAAACGTACGAGTGCACGCCTTGGGGCAACCCGGCGCGTACGGTGTTCGGCTGGCAGAAGCCGTGCTATCTGGTCGGCGAAGGCTACGTGAAGACCTTCAAGGAACTGATGGAAACCACGGACTGGGACAAGTACGGTACCGGTAACTATGAGAAGTGCGCGGACTGCATGGTGCACTGCGGCTTCGAAGCGACTGCCGTGATGGATACGGTTGCGCATCCGTTGAAGGCTTTGAAGGTCAGCCTGCGTGGCCCGAAGACTTCGGGTGCCTTCACCAAGGACATTCCTTTGGATAAGCAGCGCCCCGCCGAGTATGTGTTCTCGCGGCACGTCGAGATCAAGCTCGAAGAAATTGGGCGCGCGGGTAAGGGCAAGAAGGTGCAGACGGCTTCCGCTTCCGCACACTAAGCTGTCGTTGGGGTGGCTTGGGGCGGTTCTGTCCGCCCCATGATGTGAATGTTTTGCAGAAAAAAAAGCGCGGTGGCCTGATTGCCACCGCGCTTTTTCTTTTTGCGTGACTTCAGCCTGCGCTTCGTGCGTTATGCGCGGTCAGGAACTTGATCAAGCCGTCAATGCCACCTTTGGAAATCTGATCGGCAAACTGCGTCTGATAAACCTGAATCAGCCACGCGCCCATCATGTTGATGTCGTAAATTTTCCAGCCGTTGGCGCCTTTGGTCAGCCGGTAATCGATGGCATCATCACCGCCATTGCTGATCACGTGCGACTGCACAACCAGGTCCTTGGAGCCGGCCGCCACATCGACGGGCAAAAACTTGAACTTCACGTCCTGGTCCCGCAACTGCGAGAGCGATGAAGCATAAGTGCGCACCAGCAGCAGCGTAAATTGGTCATATAGCTGCTTCTGCTGCTCAGGGGTCGCCGTGCTCCATGCCTTCCCTACCGCGATCCGCGTGGTCCGCTGAAAATCGGTAGCCGGCACAAAGCGCGTTTGAACCAGCTCGGTGATCTTCGCCATATCGCCACCGCGCGCCTGCGGATCGGCCTTCATCGCGGCAACCGTGCCTTCGACGGCACTCTTCACCACCGCATCAGGTGCGCTTTGCGCATATGCCGCAGTGGACACCACCGCTGCAGCCAGAAAAGCAGACAGATAACGTTTCATACGCTCGCCAAAACCCCAAGAAGTAAGCGCCCGGCAGGCTCGCGAGCCCGCAGCGAAAGCAAGATAGACCAGTATACCGATATTGCGTTCCCGCCCCAGCCGCGCCGCCCGGGAGCCGGCCTTGCTACCGAAGTGGAGCCGAATCGCTCCGGCTCTGTATACTTGTGCACTTTCGTCAAAAACACCATCCGTGATAAGGCCACCTCCGCCTACATGCTGAAGTCATCTATCGTCCGTCTCGTCGCCTCTTCGGTGCGCCATCCGTTACGGATCATCGCTCTGTCGCTCGTGCTCGCCGTTTTGAGCGGCGTCTACGTCGCCCATAATTTCAAGATCAACACCGATATCAGCAAGCTCGTCGAGACCGACAAGCACTGGTCGTCGCTTGAACATGCCATGGACGAGGCCTTCCCGGATCGCGGTCAAACCGTGCTGGTGGTGGTCGAAGCCCGCGCACCGGAGTTTGCCGATGCCGCCGCCAATGCCCTGACGGCCGCGCTCAAAGCCGATCCGAAGGAGTTCGTCGCGGTCTCGCAGCCCGCTGGCGGTCCGTTTTTCGAACACAATGGTCTGCTGTTCCCGTCGACCGATGAGGTCCTCTCAACCACCTCGCAGCTCGTCCAGTCCCGCCCGCTCGTCAACGCCCTCGCGCACGATCCGAGCCTGACCGGGCTCGCCGGCACGCTCACCACGAGCTTGTTGCTGCCGCTGCAGCTCGGTCAGGTGAAGCTGGCCGACATGAGCCATTTGCTGTCGCAAAGCGCAACCACGCTCGATCGCGTGCTGGCGGGCCAGCCGGCGGCGTTCTCGTGGCGCGTGCTGGTCGACAAGAGCGCCGCCACGGACCCGGCGCGCGCCTTCGTCACGGTGCAGCCGGTTGTGGACTACGACGCGCTGGAGCCGGGCGCGACCGCGTCGAAAGCGATCCGCGACACCGCCGCCTCGCTGCACCTCGATACGCGCTATGGCGCCACGGTCCGCCTGACCGGCGAACAGCCCCTCGCGGACGAAGAATTCGCATCGGTCAAGGACGGCGCCGTGCTCAACGGCATCGGCACCTTCATCGTCGTGCTGGTCATTCTTTGGCTGGCCCTGCGTTCGGGCCGCATGATCGTCGCTGTGTTCATCACGCTGTTCGTCGGGCTCGCGATCACCGCGGCGCTTGGCCTGCTGCTGGTCGGCGCACTCAACATGATTTCGGTCGCCTTCATGGTGCTGTTCGTCGGGCTCGGGGTCGATTTCGGCGTGCAGTTCGGCGTCAAATATCGTGAGGAGCGCAATCGCGACGACCGTCTTTCCGCCGCCCTCATGCATACCGCGCACAGCATCGGCGTGCCGCTGACACTCGCTGCCGTGGCCGTCGCGCTGAGCTTCTTCTCGTTCCTGCCGACGGCTTATCGCGGCGTGTCCGAATTGGGCGAGATCGCCGGCGTCGGCATGTTCGTCGCCTACTTCACCAACATGACGCTGCTGCCGGCGCTGCTGAAAGTCTTCAACCCGCCGGTCGAAGCCGCTTCGCCCGGCTTCAAACAACTCGCCCCCGTCGACGATTTCCTCGATCATCACCGCAAGCCTGTGCTGATCGGAACGCTCATCGTCGTGATCGGCGCTACGCCGTTGCTCACGCATTTGCGCTTCGACTTCAACCCGCTGCATCTGAAGGACCCGCATACGGAATCGATGGCCACGCTGTTGTCGCTGAAGGATTCACCGGAAGCGGCGGTCAACAATGTGCATGTGCTGGCGCCAACGCTTGGCGACGCGGACCAGGAGGCCGCGCGTCTGCGCACGCTGCCGGAAGTGGGCCGCGTGACCACGCTGGCCACCTTCATTCCGACCGAGCAGCAGCAAAAGCTGATGCTGATTGCAAGTGCCGCGCAGCAACTCTTGCCCGCACTGCAGCAGCAGCCTGCGCCTCAAGCCACGGACGCGGTGCGCGTCGCCGCCTTGAAGCGCGCGTCGAACCAGCTCTCGCTCGCCGCCGACGACCACCCGGGCCCGGGCGCCGCCGAAGCCCAGCATCTGTCCGCGACGCTGCAAAAGCTGGCTGCCGCCGACGCCGCCACGCGCGACCGCGCCGAAACCGCGATGTCCGAGCCGCTGCGCATCGCGCTGAAGCAACTGGCGGACCTGCTGCAGCCGACCGAGATTACGCGCGACAACCTGCCTAAAGAGATCACCACGAGTTGGGTCTCGAAGGACGGCCGCGCACTCGTCGACATTGCGCCGAAGGTAAAGCCCGGCACCGATCCGAACGACGACGCGATGCTTGCCCGCTTCGTCCACTCGGTGAAGAAAGCGGAGCCGGACGCGATCGGCGGCCCGATTTCGATCCTGAATTCCGCGGATACGATCATCAAGGCGTTCCTGCAGGCCGCGGGCTACGCGTTGCTGTCGATTGCAATCCTGCTGTGGATTGCGCTGCGGCGGCTCAGCGATATGCTGCGCACCCTGGTTCCGCTGCTGGTGTCGGCGCTGGTGACGTTGGAGTTGTGCGTGGTGTTCGGCATGCCGCTGAACTTCGCGAACATCATTGCGTTGCCGCTGATGCTGGGCGTCGGCGTAGCATTCAAGATTTACTTTGTGATGGCGTGGCGCAACGGGCAGACTGGCCTTTTGCAGTCGAGCCTCACGCATGCCGTGTTGTTCAGCGCGGCGACCACGGCGACGGCGTTCGGCAGCCTCTGGCTGTCGCACCATCCGGGGACATCGAGTATGGGACGCTTGCTGGCACTTTCGTTGTTTTGCACGCTGATCGGCGCGGTGGTGTTCCAACCGGTACTGATGGGCAAGCCGCGCCAACGTCGCGCGAAGCACAAAGGAATATGAGCATGAAGCTGCGAACCACTGTGCTGGCGCTGGCCGCCACCGGTCTGATCTCTGGCTGCGCGACCGGCCCCGACCGCAAACCGGGCGACCCGTTCGAGCCGGCGAACCGCGTGATTTTCAATTTCAATGACGGCGTGGACCGCTTCATCGCCGTTCCGGTCGCCAAGGGTTACCAGAAGGTAACGCCACAGCCGTTGCGCACGGCGGTGAGCAACTTCTTCTCGAATCTGGGCGACCTGACCAACGCTGCCAACAACCTGTTGCAACTGAAGATCACGGACGCGACCGAAGACCTCGTACGTTTCGCGTTCAATTCGACCTTTGGACTCGGCGGCCTGCTCGACTGGGCGACGCCAGCCGGCCTGCCGAAGCACCACCAGGACTTCGGTTTGACGCTGGGCCACTGGGGCATCCCGTCGGGCCCATACCTGGTCTTGCCGCTGTTTGGTCCAAGCACGGTGCGTGACAGCATGGGCCTGATCGTGGACGTGAAGGTCAACCCGCTGAACTACATTGAGCCGGCGGTGCGCAACCCGCTGTACGTGCTGCAGTTCGTGAGCGTGCGCTCCGACCTGCTGGGCGCATCCGACCTGCTGCAACAGGCCGCGTTGGACAAATATTCGTTCGTTCGCGACGCCTATACGCAGCAGCGCAAAGCGCGTTTGCGCGGCACGGGCGACAACGCTGCACCGCTCCCGAACTACGACGACCAGGAGGGCGACTCCGGCGCTGCCGCGCCCGCCACGGGTGCTTCGGGTGTTTCGGGCGCGGCGGCGGGCTTGCCGAACTACGCGGACCCCGGCGACGCAGCCGAAGCCCCGAACGCAGGTTCGGGAAGCGCCACAGGCGCCCCGGGGGGCGTACCGAACTACTCTGACCCGGGCGAGACACCGAACGCCCCAACGGCGGCGCCTGCTGCGGCATCGAGCGCAGCGGCACCGGCACCGGCATCGCAAACCGCGCCCACGGCCAAGAAACCACCGGAAACGGTCCCGGCGGCCCAATAAGGGATTTGAGTCAGACGCCCCGGCGCGCGCAAAGCGTGCCGGGCCGTCCTGAAGCGGGCCAGGAAATTAGCGTGCGAAACGGCGAAGCCGATGCCGGCAGGCCTCAGCCCTGAGCTTTGCTGATAGCTGTGAACACTGCGCACACCGAAGCCGCACGAGCGAGCGGAAACCGGTGGGGGTTACGCGGCACGCGCCAAAGCCGAGCGAGTGAGTGGCAACTGCAAACGGCGGGGCTTAATACGGAAAGCGTGTCCGAGCGAAGCAGGCTGTTTTATGAAGTACGCTTCGGCGCGCGTAGCGTCGCTGGAAGAATGATGCCCTTGTCACTGGCGCCGAATGGGCGAGAACACAGATTCCAGATGCACCACTACCCTCAGCAAGCCACGGGACCCGCTTAGTATTGGCGGTTTAAGCCGCTTTCTTTGCTTATCTTTCTTTGCGGCGGCAAAGAAAGTAAGTGCCTGCCCCGCACAGGGGCGACGCTAATAAACCAATAAGAAATCAAGAAAGGCCAAAACCGCAAGCAAACAAAGAATAAGCGCCGCGAAAAGCAAAAAGAGCAAAAAGAGCCAAGCTTAATGCAAACTCTCAACCTCCCCACGCAAACCACCACCCTCGTCATCCGCGCCAGCGGCCCCTTGCGGCATAGCCCGCGAATCCCCCTCCCGATACCGCTTAAACGCCTCATCCGCAAAACGAATCTGCGTCCGCCCATGCGGCATGGGCTCGCCATTCTCATCGAGATTAACAAACACCATCTTCTCGACGGTCAAAATACTCTTGCGAGTAATCTTATTCCGCACTTCACAGCGAAGCGTAATAGACGTACGTCCAAAATGCGTAGCGGTCATTCCGAGTTCAATAATGTCCCCCTGCCGGGCAGAGCTAACGAAATTAATCTCGGACATAAACTTGGTTACGACCCGCTGGTTATCGAGCTGACAGATGGCATAGATAGCGGCTTCTTCATCGATCCAGCGCAGGAGGCTGCCCCCAAACAGCGTACCGTTGGGGTTGAGATCTTCGGGCTTGACCCACTTTCTGGTATGAAAATTCATCTGGTACTCCGTGTTTGAAGGCACCGAGGTTGAGGGCGGGCGCCCCAAACCTAGGGTTAACACTGACACTATACCAAATATAAGGGTTTTCCCTAGTATTTCAATAAACGCGGAATCGGCGCCGGGAAGCGCCGGCGGTACCACCCAGCAAACCACAGACGAACAGCAACCGCCTTCAGCCAACAGCCAACCGCAAAACCCCAGCCTCCCCCATCGCATGCCGCGCCTGGACCAACGAGCTCCGCGCCGCCCGCGCATCGACGGCGACCTGAATCAGCGCCCCGAGCTGCGACGGCTGCCGCAACAGCTCCCGCAGAATCGGCCCTAACGCCGTGGTGCCATCGTCACGCAAGCCGGCGGTTGCAGCGGATGGCAGCGTCCGCCAGGCCGGATCGACAATCGCGCGGCACACCGCGAACGGCAGGCCATGCGCGGCGGCCGTCGCGCCGGCAATGTGCGATTCCATGTCGACGGCCAAAGCACCCGTCGAGCGATGCAGCACGCGCTTGTCATCGGCAGTGACCAAGGGCGCGGTCACGGCAGCGATCAGGCCACGCCGCAGACGCGCCACCAGCGGCCCGGTCGCCAGCGCAGCGGCGAGCCTGTCAGCCCACGGCCGATCGGTCTGCAGCCTCCCAAACGGCCCCTCAACGGCCTCCGCGACGATTAGCGTGCCCGGCTCCAGGTCGGGCGCCAAACCGCCCGCCGTACCGAAACTGACGATCCCCGAGCAGCCGCGCGCGACCGCCGCGCTCAACGCCCGCTCCAGCAGATCGGCGCGTGCCGCGTAGACCACCTCAACACCCTTGCCGCGCGCGATGCGCGCTTCGAACGCCATGCCCGTCACCACGATCACCGGCAAGGTGTTGCGGCCGGCGCCGGCTACCGGCGTTGTCGAAAGCGCCATCCGTTACATCCCGACCGCGACGCGCGTCAGCCCGTTGCGTTTCAGATGACGGAAGCGCGCCAACGCCCACAACGGGAAGAACTTGCGATAGCCGTGATAGCGCAGATAGAACACGCGCGGGAAACCGGTCGCCGTGAAGCGCGTTTCGTCCCACAGGCCGTGCTCGCGCTGTTCGCGCTGCAAATACTCGACGCCACGCGCCACCGCCTCGTGATTCACCTCGCCCGCCGCCATCAGACCCATTAGCGCCCATGCGGTTTGCGAAGCCGTGCTCGGCGCGCGCTCGTAGCCGCGATAGTCGAGTTTGTAGCTCTCGCCGCCCTCACCCCAGCCGCCGTCTTCGTTCTGGATCGACAGGAGCCACTGCGCGGCGCGCTTCATGCGCGGGTCGTCGTGCGGCAGACCTGCGGCGTTCAGCGAACACAGCGCGGTCCACGTGCCGTAGATGTAGTTCAGGCCCCAGCGGCCGTACCAGCTGCCGTCCGATTCCTGTTCCTTCAGCATGTAATCGAACGCGCGTTGCGCCGGCTCGCTGCCCTGCGGGAATTCGCCGAGTTGCGCGAGCATCGACAGGCAGCGGCCCGACACGTCCGCGGTCGGCGGATCGAGCAATGCGCCGTGATCGGAGAACGGAATGTTGTTCAGGTAGTACTGCGTGTTTTCCGGTTCGAACGCGCCCCAGCCGCCATCGCTGCTTTGCATGCCGACCACCCATTCGCGCGCCCGCGCAATGGCTTCGCGGTCGACATCCGATTGCGTCAGCGCCGCCGAGCGTTGCATCGCCATGACGACCACCGCCGTATCGTCGACGTCGGGATAGTGCGCGTTGTTGTACTGGAACGCCCAGCCGCCAGGACGCACGTTCGGACGGCGTGAGATCCAGTCGCCGCGCACGTCGAGAATCTGCAGCGGACGCAGCCATGCCAGCCCGCGTTCAGCCGCTTGCTCGGCATGCTCTTCGCCGGTCTCGAGCAGCGCGTGCGCCACCAGCGAGGTATCCCACACTGGCGACAAACAAGGTTGGCAATATGCTTCGTCATCCTTGATGACGAGCAGCTTTTCGATCGACTGGCGAGCAATCGCGCGGTTCGGATGATCGGCCGGATAGCCGAGCACGTCGTACATCATCACCGAGTTGGCCATGGCCGGGAAAATCGCGCCGAGGCCGTCTTCGCCATTCAGCCGTTCGTCGACAAAGCGCACTGCCTCGCGCACCGACCGTTCGCGCGTCGCCTTCGGGAACAGGCCGTCGACCATGCGCAACATCACGTCCACCCCGCGGAAAAAGCGGAACCAGCCGAGGTGCTGATGCGGTGCCCGATCCCGCATGCCGGTGTTGACCGGCGCGCCGCGGAACAACTCGTCGATACGTACACGGCGGGGATTGCGCGCCACCGGCCGCTTCGCGTTCAGCACCAGCAACGGCACAATCACGGTCCGCGCCCAGTACGACACCTTCGACAGATGGAACGGGAACCATTGAGGCAGCAGCATGATTTCCACGGGCATCATCGGCACGGCACGCCACGACACCACGCCGAACAGCGCAAGCAGAATCCGCGTGAACACATTCACCGTTTCCGCGCCGCCGTTCGCCAGAATCGCTTCGCGCGCGCGGACCATGTGCTCGGCATCCGGCGAGTCGCCTATCATCTTCAGTGCGAAGTACGCCTTCACGCTGGCGCTGATGTCGAGCGCGCCGTCGGTGAAGAGCGGCCAGCCGCCATCCGCCAGCTGGATGCGGCGCAGATAGCGGCCAATCTTCTGCTCCAGTTCCAGGTTCGGCGTTTCGCCGAGATAGTGGACGAGGAGCACATATTCGGCGGGAATCGTCGCGTCGGCTTCGAGTTCGTAGACCCAGTGGCCGTCCGGCTTCTGCGCGGCGAGGATCGCGTCGGTGGCGCGCGTGATCGCAGCGTCGAGCGGCCCAGCGGACGCTTGCGGCGCAACCATAGGCTCAGCGTTCGACGCGGTCGGCGCCGCATCGGCGAATTCAGGCAGGACGGCGTCCAGCGGCTGGGCTTGAGATAAGTCGTTCATCGGCGTTCCATCGGTTGATTCAGCAGCGTGTCCGCGGCCTTCTGGCCGGAGCGGATCGCGCCTTCAATCGTCGCGGGCAGGCCGGTGGCCGTCCAGTCGCCCGCGAGCATCAAGTTACTCCAGCGAGTGCGCGTGCCGGGGCGCAGCATTTCCTGATCCGGCAAGGCAGCAAACGTCGCGCGTTTTTCCGTCACGACCTGCCAGGCCGGCATCGGCTCGGCTGGCAAGTTGGCAGCCTGAGCCACTTCGGCCCAAATGGTTTTCGCGAGCGCTTCATGCGGTGTGTCGAGCAGGTTTTCAGCGGCGTTGACCGTGACCGACACGCGGCCCTCGTGGGCGAACAGCCAATCGGCCGTCGCATTGAGCAGCCCTGTGATCGGCGCCATACCGAACGGCGGCTCGACCGCGAAATGCACGTTGACGGTCGCGGCGAAGCGATTCGGCGAGCGCAAGCCGGGCACAAGCGTCTGTGCAATGTCCGGCGGCGCCGCGAGCACCACGGCCTGGTTCGCTTCGATCGCGATGGTTTCGTCCGCGAAATTCAGCGCCGAGACACGGCCGGGGCCGGTGTCGGCAAACACCATGTCCTTCAGGCGCGACCCGAGCCGGATTGCCGCGCCGCCATGCTGCAACAGACGCAGCGCCGGGTCGACAAAGGCGCTGCCCAGACCGTTCTTCGCCACCAGCGGCCGGCACGCCAGACCACCGGCGACCAGCGTCTCCCTGACCATCGCGCCCGTCAGCTCCGCCGACGCCTCACGCGGCTCGACATTGAGCAGCGCGAGAAACAGCGGCCGCAGCAGGCGGTCCCACAGCGGGCCATTGCAGCGCATGGTCTGCGCCACACTGCGCCCGGGCTTGGCGAACAGCAGCGGCACGAGTGCCAGATAGTCGCTCGGGCCGGTATTCGGCACGCGCGCGTTCGGGTCGAAGATCCACCAGGGCAAGTAGCCCGGCGACAGGCGCACGGTCCAGCGCGCCCGCGTCGCCAGATCCACGAAGGGATACTCGGGCTGGGCCGGGCCCGTCAGCTCGTCGGCGGCGCCGATCGCGCGCAAATAATTGAGCGTGGCCAAATTACCCGACAGCACCATGTGATTGCCGCTGTCGATTGTCGCGCCCAGCTTGGGATCGTAATACGAACGGCAACGGCCACCCGCCTGAGGCGCCGCTTCATGCAGCACGACTTGTGCGCCGCGGCGCTGCAATTGCACCGCCGTGGCCAGGCCGGCGAGGCCGGCGCCGATCACATGGATGAGCTTTGGCATCAGCTCAGAAGAGCGCGTAACGCGCGACGATCCACAGCATGCGCAGTTTCGGCTTGCTGACCTTCGTACGCGGAATGTCGAAACCGCGCTCGAGCGTGCGTTCGAGCAGGACGCGATAGACGCCCGACATGATGCGCGGCGCACGCACGTGGTTGCGCGGCTCGCGGTCCATGAGCGCGTCGGAGGCGGCGAAATGCGCCTTGGCGCGCTCGGCGAGCGTCGCGCAGACGCGCGGCAGCGACGGATCGTCGGCGATCTGCGTCGGGCTCTCCACCGCAATGCCTTCGCGCGCCAGCAATTCGTGCGGCAGGTAGCAGCGGTTGATACCGGCGTCTTCGTCGATATCGCGCAAGATGTTGGTCAGTTGCAGCGCGCGGCCCAGATGGTGCGCGAGCAAACGGCCCGGCTCTTCCTGCATCCCGAATATCCTCACCGATAGGCGGCCCGCCGCACTGGCGACCCGGTCACAGTACAGGTCGAGCGTGGCTTCGTCGGGTGCGCAAATGTCGGCGGCGGCGTCCATCGCCATGCCGTCGATCATCGCGTGAAAATCTTCGCGTTGCAGGTGAAACGTATGAATGTGCCGCGTCAGCGCGCGCAAGGAAGCGCGCGGTGAGCCGGCAAAGCACGCGTCGATGTCGGCGCGCCAGCGCTCGAGCGCGGCGGCGCGTTCGGCGCGCGGCATGCCGCTGTCGGCGATATCGTCGACAGCGCGGCAGAAGGCGTAGACCTGATACATCGCGTCGCGCTGCGCGGCCGGCAGGATGCGCATCGCGAGATAAAACGAGCTGCCGGATGTGGCGGCAGCGGCGTCGATTTCTGTATCGTCCACGACAAGATTGGAAACAGCCAAGACGATCTCCGCTGGAGGCGCCCGCTGAAAGGCGTTCAAGAAATTTTATGCTTACCGCAGGACTAGCGGCCCGCGCGCGCGGACACGCGCGAAACACCCGGCAGGGATGCCGGAAACGGCGAAAAGTATAGCAACCTTTGTGAGATGCCGCAGTTTTGGGCGAATAAGAGGACGGAAGGAGCCCCGGATCCGACGGTGAAACACATCCGAGGGTACGGCGTGCGCGATATGCTGCGCCCGACGCGTGGAGCAAACGCGCGCGGCCTTGTCAGATAAACGCCACCGAGCGGTTGCGTCCCTGCCGCTTCGCGCTGTACAGCGCCGCGTCGGCCTCATTGATGAGCACGTCATACGCCAGCACGCCCACGCGTGCCGCCGCACCGCCGACACTCGCCGTCACCGGCACACTCGTGCCCAGCACTTCGACCGGCGTATCGGCAATCGTGCAGCGGATCTTTTCTGCGACCCGCATGGCGTCTTCGAGCGGCGTACACGGCAACAGCAAGGCAAACTCCTCGCCACCGAAACGCCCGAAGGTATCCTGCGCCCGCACCACCTCGGCAACCCGCTGCGCCATCACGCGCAACACCGTATCGCCGACGCCGTGACCGAATTGGTCGTTGATTTTCTTGAAGTGATCGAGATCGAACAGCAGCACGGACATTTCGCCACCGTAGCGCTGCCAGCGTGTGTATTCATCGCGCAGGCGCGCTTCGAAGAAACGCCGGTTGGCGATACCCGTCAGACCGTCACGGTCCGCGTATTCCTGCAGCTTGGCAACCGCTTCTTCACGTTCGCGCTGCACGATGCTGACATGCGTGACATCCGAGATGGTCACGCACACGGCCACCACCTCGCGATCACGCGTCAGCGGCATGAACGTGCAGTCCTGCTGCATGAAATCGACGCCGCCGGTAATCGGCCGGTCGTGATCGAACTTGAAGAGATACGGGCGCTGCTCCCACGAACTGAACGCGAAACTGCCTAGCTGAAACACGCTTTCGATCTTGCGCGACAGCCACACGCGCGGCAACTCCGGAAAGTGCGTGAAGAGCGATTTGCCCACCACCTGTTCCGGCGACAAACCGCTGTGATCCTGCATGAAGCGATTCCACATGAGCACGTTCATCTCGCGATCGAGCACGAAGATGCCGAAACCGACACGTTCGACCACCAGATCGCTCAACGAGTCCACGGACACATTCATAGGCTCGACAACAGCTCGTCGAGCGCCTCGTTCATGTGGCGAATCGACTCTTCTGCCATCAGCATCACAAGGTGCGCGCGGAAGCTTTGGTCCTCGAGCGCGAAATTGACTTCGACCAGCAGCGCGACTTCCCATTGCAGCACGCCGGGCTGGAACACTTCGTCGAGCGTCATCGCTTCGCCGAGCAAGCCCGGCGCGGAGAAGACCGGCGTGCGGCCGAGCTGGTCGAGAATGCACGAGACACACGCGCCGGTCAGCACGTTCGCGACGTCGAACACGAGTTCTTTCTGGCTCACCGTCTCGTAGCTCGAGCGCGAATACGGATCGCTGACGAGCGAACACAACTGCTCAATGCTGTCGCTGCGGCAGATCACCAACGCTTCGCCCTTGATGTCGGAGCGAAAGCCCTGACGCACCGCGCTCACCGTGTCCTCGATCCCGGTCATCTCGCGCAGCGCCGCTGCCGCCTCGCTCACCGCCACCACCTTCACGCGCGGCACCGACAATTCGATGAACGCATCGAGCAGGCGCGCGAGACGCGTCGCGGCCTGGCCCATCGCCAGATTGGCGACCTCTTGCAGCGCGTCGCGCTGGTCTTCGGTGAGGACTGGCTCAGACATACAACCCGTACTCCTTGAGGATGGGTAGTACCGCCTCGGGCGTCACGGGCTTGGCGATGAATGCGGCGGCGCCGAGCGCGCGCACGCGCGACTGGGCCATCGGCTGAACATCGGCGGAGACGACGATGACGAAGGTGTTCAGGTCCTCATGCTGCAATGCTTCCAGCACCTGATAGCCGGTCATGTCCGGCATCGTCAGGTCGAGGAACATCACCGACGCTTTGCCTTCGCGATACAGGCCGAGCGCTTCGCGCCCGTTCGCCGCGTAGGACACGTCGACATCCCAGTCCGGCGGCAATGCCTTGGTGAGCACCTTGCGGGCAAGCAACGAATCGTCGGCGATCACAATGGGCAAAGGCATAGGCGGGTCGGTAAGCGGAATTAGCTCTTGCGCGTTAACGGCGGGTAGAGTCGATTTCTTTAGCGGGCGGTCTGTCGACCAGCGGTAAAGCGGGCTGAAGCTTGCGAGAATGCAGCTTGCAAACGAGCGGGGAGAGCGCACAGCGAGGCGCTTTTGACGGAACCCGTGGGCACGCATGGATGCGTGCGAGCACGGTGGACGACGGCTATGACCGGCATGTTCGAAGCCTACCCCGTAGATGAATCCGCGCGGCTTCACGGATCGGGCTGGTCCCCTTGCCGCGCGCCTGTTTCCACGAGCGGCTCAGGTCACGCGTTGTGCGCGTTGTCTGGCGGCCCTCGCGGCAGATGCATCCGAACATGGCGGACACATTAGTTGTAATGGCGTCGATTCTCGAAGCAAAACGGTGGAAAGGCAACACGCCAATTTCGCTATGATTAAAGAAATTTTCCTACCAAGTGCTATTTTTAAAAATACTTTGATAGATTTGGAAGGATTTTCCTTGCATTTATGCTTTTGTGTACGTTTGCGCTTCTTCATTTGTCACTGATTTAGACTGCAGACAAATCAGGGGCCGACCATTTGTCACAGTAACCAGTCGCGCCGCTCCATGTCTATGCTTTTCGTATGAAGCCGACTCCCGGCCCTTTCGTCCCGAACGACCTTAGCGTTATCGACCATGACACCAGACCGGTTCGACCCGCCCGAAGCGAGCCGCCTTCCCGCCAGCCGACAAGGCGAGGCGCGGTTTCCAGCCGTGCCGGAACAGAATTTCCACGTCCGCCGCATCACGCTGATCGCGCTGCTGATCGCAGCCATCGTGCTGCCATGCGTGTACGTCGCGGCGATGGCGTTCAGCGATCTGCGCGGGCGCATGGCCGACGCGACCGACGTGACGCTACGCACCGTGCGCGTGGCGGAAGAACATGCGCTGAAAGTGTTCGACATGAACGAGACGCTGGACGCGCGCATCGTCGATCTGACACAAGGTCTGGACGACAACGGCATTCGCGCTAAAGAAGGCGAGATTCACGAGAAACTGCGCACCATGGGCGGCGGTTATCCTCAGGTGGCGGCCGTCTCGATTTTCGGCCGTGAGGGCGATCTGCTCGCCACCAGCCGGTTCTATCCCGCGCCGGTGTTGTCGATTGCCGATCACGAAGATTTCATCGGCATTCGCGACGGCAAGGGCCTCGAGCATGTCTCAAAGGTGATGACGGGACATGTTGTGGGCGAGCAGGTATTCAACACCGGCGTGGAGCGCCTCGCCGCCGACGGCTCGTTTGCCGGGGTCGTCTCGGTGGCGCTGCGGCCCAGCTATTTCGACGCGTTCTACCGGGAACTGCTCGGCGGCAGCGACAACACGCCGATGACCATGAGCCTGCTCCGCACTGACGGCGCGATCCTCGCGCACTATCCGCGCCGCCCGCGCGAGCCGGTGGTGATGGCGCCGACTTCGCCACTGGCCGAAGCGCTGACGCAAGGACGGCGCGCCGGCGTCGTACGAATGCATTCCGACATCGACGGCGACAATGTGATCCTCGCATTCCGGCGCGTCGGCGCCTATCCGGTGTACGTATCCTGCGCCTATCGCACCTCGGCGATCTGGGCCGGGTGGTACCGGCATCTGAGCGTGCTGATGCTGTCGATGTTCACGCCGTCCATCGTGCTGTGGTGCGTGATCTGGCTGTCGCTGCGGCGCCTTGGTGCTGAAGAGGAAGCGTGGGAGCGCTGGCAGGCCGAAGCCTCGATGCGCCGCTCGATCGAATCCGCGTATCGCCAGTCGCGCAAGATGGAGGCGCTCGGCAATCTGGTCGGCAGCGTGGCGCACGATTTCAACAACCTGCTCATGATCGTCTCGGCCAACGTGCAGATTGCCCGGCGGCGCGGCACGCCAGGGCTCGACCGCGAGTTGTCGGCGATGGAGCGGGCGCTCAAGAGCGGCCAGTCGCTCACCCGGCAATTGCTCGGCGTCGCGCGCAAGCAGCCGTTGCGCAACGAGACGCTGGCGCTCGAGCGCTGGCTGCCGGCATGTCGCGAACTGTTGCGCGCGTCGCTCGGCGCGAAGATTTCGCTGGTGATGGACATCGGCGTCAATATCTGGCCCATGCGTGTCGACGTCGCCGAACTCGAACTGGCGCTGATCAACATCGCTGTGAACGCGCGCGACGCCATGCCCAACGGCGGCCGCTTCACGGTGCGAGCCGCCAATATCAACTTCCGCCACGAGGACGGCTTTCCGTTGACCGGCGACTTCGTCCAACTGTCGCTTGAAGACACCGGCGGCGGCATGCCACCGGAAGTGCTCGCGCGCGCCTTCGAACCGCTTTTCACGACGAAGCCCAACGGCATGGGCACGGGTCTCGGGCTGCCGCAAGTTTTCGCTTTCTGCGAGCGCTCCGGCGGCCTTGCCGCGATCGACAGCGCAATCGGCGCGGGCACCTCGGTGCGGCTCTATCTGCCGCGCGCCACGGCCGAGCCCGAGGCCGAATTGCCGGCGGAGGCGGGCGTCGAGGAAAGCGGCGCACCGCACGGCTTGCGCATCCTGCTGGTCGAGGACAACGATGAAGTCGCCGCCGGCACCGAAGCCCTGTTGCAGATGATGGGCCACCAGGTCACGTGTGTGTTCAACGCCGATACCGCACTGCGCCTATTCGACGACGCCCACGCGAGGCAGGCGCGCACCGGCGAGCCGCTGCCGTTCGATCTGGTGCTGTCGGACATCCACATGCCCGGCACCATGAACGGCATCGACCTGGCCGAAGCCGTGCTGGCTTTCGACACCAGGCTGCCGGTCATTCTGGTCACCGGGTACGCGGAAGAACTCGACCGTGCACGGCATGTGGACGTGCGGGTGCTGTCCAAACCTTTCGATATCGCGTTGCTGGAAACGCTCCTGCAAGCCATCCAGCGCGATCTGGCGCAGACGGGCGCCGATCCGGCTGCGGCGGCGCATCCGGCCGGCTAAAGCCGGCCGTGCCAAGGTCACCGCCAATTACCGGCGGTTGTAAAAGCGCAGCAGCGGGTTGCCGCGGTTCTACGTATCCAGATCGGTGCAGGCGGCCAGCCGCGGCCGTGTGGGCACGTCGTGCCGGCCCCGGCATGATCGTTGCGGCGTTTTAGGGAAGAAGGTCGACGCGTTCCCGCGCCGCCTGTTCCACCTAAAACCGTCGGGAGACAGCCATGCGCCACACTGTGATTGGTTTATTCGACACCTATTCTCAAGCAGAAGCCGCGCGCGACACGCTTGTGCAGACCGGTTTTGCACGCGAAACGATCGAGTTGCAGGCGAATCCGGAACCCTCCGTCGGCTCCGCAACCGATGAGGTTGCCAGCTCCGGCGTGCTCGCCAATATCGAGCGCTTTCTCTCGAGCCTGTTTGCGACCGGCCCCCGCGCGCCGGAGACGGCCCGTTACGCCGAAGCCGTGCGCCGCGGCGCCGTGCTGGTGTGCGTCAGCGCGGCAAGCGAGTCGCATGCGGAACTCGCTCGCGATACCTTGAAGAGGCTGGGCGCGGCCGACATCGGCGAGCGCTCGCCCGATTGGGACCGGTCGCCGGAATCGAGCCGCGATCATTCGATACTCGACGAACTCGGGATCGGCGCAGTGACGCCCGGCACGCCGCATACATCGAGCGTTGCGACGCCCGGCGTAGCAATGCCTAATGAGGCGACGCCGGGTTCAACCGCGCGGCCTGCAACCCCGGCCGATTCACTCTATCCGCCGCCGCTCATGGGCACCGACGCCGAGCCGTTCGTCCCACCGCCGGTGGCTGAGCGGCCGATGCGCGACCCGGTCAACGAGCCGATCACCGACCCGCTGGTCGGTGACGCGGGACGTACCGCAATCGCTGCCGGCTCGATGCCGGGCTCCGGCGCGATCTTGCAGCCGTCGGAAGTCGTTTCCGAAGCGGGGCAGCCGACCGCGGGTTTAGGCGGCCAGATGCCAAACGAGTATCTGGAATACGAAGAGGATTTCCGCACGCACTTCGACGAGCAATACGCGGCCGAGAGTTCGCGCTATGAAGATTACGTGCCGGCCTATCGCTACGGCGCGGAGATCGGTCAGGACGCGCGCTATCGGGACCGTCCGTGGGACGACGTCGAGCCGGAAGCCCGGCGTCATTGGGAAACCACCTCGCCCGACAGCACGTGGGAGCGCTTCAAGCTCGCCGTGCGTCATGGCTGGGAAAGGGTGACGGGGCATCACCACGTCTAAGCGGCCAAGCAAAGCGCCGACGTACCGTGAACTTGCGGCAACGTCGGCGTTTTCAATCCGGACATGCCTTTGCAAAGCCGGCCGGGTTGGCCCAAATTTGACCGTCAGGCGGCAGTCTGACGCTTGACCCATGCGACATAGCGGTCGACGAACGTCTGCAGAAACTTGCGGGTGCCGTCGTTCACGATCTCGCCCTTCTCGTTGATGACCGCCGGGTCGTGCTTGATGAACACCTCAGGCTGGCCGAGTGTGGCGACATCCAGGTACGCCAGCACATTGCGCAGATGCTGTTGCGCCAATGCCGTGCCGGTCGCGCCGACCGATGTGCCGAGCACCGCACCCGGCTTGTTGCGCCACGAATTGGTGCCCCACGGACGCGAACCCCAGTCGAGTGCGTTCTTCAGCACGCCCGGAATGGAGCGGTTGTACTCGGGCGTGACGAACAATAGGCCGTCGGCGGCTTCGACGCGCTGCTTCAGGTGTCTGGCGACTTCGGGATAGTCGGCGTCGTAATCCTGGCAATAAAGCGGCAAAGAACCAATATCGATGAATTCGAACGTGAAGTCCGCGGGCGCGAGTGAAATCACGGCTTGCGCCAATTGGCGGTTGAACGAACCGCGGCGCAGACTGCCGACGACGACTGCGATGTGATGGGCCATGTTCGCTTCCTTGGGTGGGGCGCTTGACGCGCAAAAGGGTACGAACTGTCCATCATAGGCAAAAGCCGCACGGGATGGCGGCGTCGGGGACAAAACGCCCGCATCTGGCTGCGCAGACTCCCTGCCGTCTCAAAAGTTGCGACCGGTGGATAACCCGGTAGCACCCAAAGTTATCCACAGATTCACTGAATAACCTTGTGGATAACTGGTACTTTTGCCTTGTCAATCAAGCATACTTTCGGTCTAGGACGTTTTTAGGCAAATGCGCGATCGTCGCTGTCATTCAGGGACTGCGATGTCGCCATCCACGAGCTGCCAACCGTACGTCTCGGCAAACAGTTGAGCAGCATCGGTCGTTTCAAAAAACGGCATGTCCGCGTGGCCCTGAAAGGGATAGATCACGCGCTCGTCGTTCAACCGGATCACCTTCAGTGTCGGCACCGTCCCGCTGGACGTTCGACGCGACGACACGGCGACCTGATAGTTCGCGCGGCCAGTTAGCGGCGTGGAATTCGCGCCCTGCGAGCGCCTGGAAACTTGACTTGCCATCGGCGCGCGCATCAAAGCCCGGCGATCGATTGGCCGGCAACCATGCCGTCGATCACCCGCTCCGCGTAACTCGCCGATGCAATGCGCGCGTCGCCGGCCGCGCCAAACGGAGAACGGCTCGGCACGCGAAATACACGGCTGCTGGTCAAGGAGTCGTCGGTGCCGCGTCGGCAGATTCGTACTGCGGCGTCAAAGCCCGCATCGTAGTGGCGGGCGCCATCGGGAGAGCGCGGCTGGTGCGGATAAACCAGTGGATAAATCTCGAGGCCCCGGTAACTTCTGATCGTATTGCTCATGGTGGTCGTCTCCGGTGAAGGATCTCGCTTGAAATGTGTCGCTGAATGTGCGGCATGACGCCGGCGAGTCGCGGCGTTCTAGCGAAAGACACAGTGTTGATCGACGATGCGCGTAAAGAGCGGCCGCTTCTGTCAGCCACGCCGACGGCATCGCAAAGCGAAGTAGAAGGAAAGGACCCTGTTCGATTCAGGGCGCTGTGATGAGAGGCTGATGCCTGAGGGACTGCGTAAAACGCGCAGGAGAACTGCAAGCTGTTGGCTCACTGTAACACGTTAGAAGAGTGAGCATTAGACGCATTTGCCCGCCGGGCGCGGGTGTTGCTTTGGAGTGCCGCGTATTGTGTACCGCTTTCTGTTTCGCGACACTCGCACGCCGATGGCGTGGGCCCTCAGCCATGTTCTGCCGATGCCTTGCAGGCGCGTCAAACGACCTGGATTAAATGCAAAAAGGGGCGCCTTTTCGGAGCCCCTTTTTGATTTCGAGAACCTGCTTCGTCAGCAGACTCGCGCTGGACATGTGTCCGGCTGCGTCTTCCAGACGATTAGTTGCCGAAGAACACGTTGCAGTATGATGCCGGGCCGTTGCATTGGGCCGGTGCGGCAGCGTGGGCTGCGCCCGAAGCAGCAGCAAACAGGGCGACGGAAGCGATCAGGGCGGTAAGAATGCGTTTCATGGTGCGACTCCTCTTCAGCGTTTGGTTTGCGATCTGGGGCGATCGATGGACTGAAGAATAGCCATTCAGTGTCCGCCTAAAAATACCGAAGACACAAAGACATAATTTCAAATTGTGAAATAATCCGGGCGTGTATTTAGGGCGGGTTTTAGACGTACCCGCCCGCACGTCTCGCCTATGCGCTGAAGGTCACGGTTGGTTATCGCAGCGTTAATTTCATTTTTCGCAATAATGTTTTTCGCTGTCATAAAGACCGTCGCGCCACGACTAAGGTCTTCAGGTCATCGCTTGCTGGCGGCCACATGTTCAATACCGATACGCTTGCGCAGGGACGTGCGGGAGAATGGCGCACACGCTTAGGCACTGCGCGAGGAGACCTACCCGCCTATGAACCACAACGATTCAGGAGAAAACGTGCGGCAACCACGAGCGCGGCGACGGAGCATGCCATGGCGCAAGTAAGCGGGCCGCCGCTCGACGATCCCGTCTATCTGACGCAACTGCGGCGCGACCTGTTGCGCTTCGCGCGTTTGCAACTCCGCGACGCCGCTGCCGCCGAAGACGCCGTCCAGGAAGCCCTGGCCGCCGCCTGGACGCAAGCCGACCGGTTTGCCGCGCAATCGGAGCACAAGACGTGGGTGTTCGGCATCCTGCGGCACAAGCTCGTCGATACCTTGCGTGCGCGGCAGCGCACGGTGAACCTGTCGGCGCTCGAATCCGAAATCGACGGCGAAGCGCTGCTCGATCGCGAACTCTTCAAGGACAACGGCCACTGGTCGCGCGAGGCTAAGCCGCACCCGTGGCCGACGCCGGAAACCGCGCTGCGTCAGCAGCAATTCTGGACCTTGTTCGAGATGTGTCTGGAACACTTGCCCGAGCACATCGGGCGCGTGTTCATGATGCGCGAATTCCTCGATCTCGAAACCGAAGCGATCTGCGCCGAACTGCAGATGACCGCCAATCACTGCAGCGTGCTGATCTACCGCGCGCGGTTGCGCTTGCGCACTTGCCTGAGTGAAAAGGGCCTATCCAGAGAGGATGCGAATGGGGAAGTGTAAAAACATCACGCGCCTGTTGTCGGACGCGCTCGATCGCCCTTTGACGACCGGCGAATGGGTCGCGATCCGGCTGCATCTGCCGACTTGCAGCGGCTGCCGCAATTACCGCAAACAGATCCGCTTGCTGCGTGTGGCTGCGCATACGGTGAGCGGGATCGCGACGCCGGGGGAAGGCGGCAGCGACGATTGAAGTGGCGTCGGGGTTTGAGTGGTGCGTCGAGCGGTGCGTTGAGCGGTGCGTTGAGCGGTGGCCTTGTGGGCTGCGGCGAACGGCGGCGCTTTGAACGCCGCCCTCAGCGGGTGGCTTGTTTAGCGTTCGCCGGGCGGCATGTTCCGGTAGCGCTCGAAGAAGCTGGCGTGCGCCGCTTCATCGATGGAGACGGGATGCGCTTCGGCGCAAGCCGGATGTTTGGCCAACTGCGCACGCGTGCGGATCGGCCGATGCTGGAAATTGCCGCCGCAGTTTGGACACACATTGCGCAGCGTGCTGAGCGCACACACTTCACAGAAGGTGCATTCGTACGTGCAGATCATCGCGTCGGGCGCGTTCGGTGGCAGTGATTTGCCGCATGCTTCGCAGGACGGTCTCAGTTCAAGCATGGTGGCTCCACGTCGGCAGGAGAGCGAGGTGCGGGACTGCGCCTCGCCTATGCCGAAGCAGTGTAAGCGGGCAGGGCCATGCGGAATTGACAGCTGAGCGTCAATTCCCGCCACTGTTTGCGATCCTTATGCCGGGCTCAGGTCAACACGGTCCACAACACGAACGTCAACACGAGGCCGACGACGGATACGATCGTCTGCAGCACCGACCAGACCATAACCGTCTGCTTCAATTGCAGCCCGAAGTACTCCCGCACCATCCAGAAGCCTGCATCGTTCACGTGGCAGAAGAACACGGAACCGGCGCCGATTGCGAGTGCCATCAGCGAATTGTGAGTCGCGCTGAGGCCCACGACGACCGGCGCGACGATACCGGCGGTCGTGGTGGTCGCAACCGTCGCGGAACCGGTGGCCTGCCGCAGTGCGACGGCGATCAGCCACGCCAGCAGAATCAGCGGCATGTGCGCGCCGACGGCGATCTTGCCAATCGTCGTGCTGATGCCGGCCACCACGAGCGCCTGCTTGAGGCCTCCGCCTGCGCCGATGGTCAGCAGCAGTGCGGCGATCGGCGGCAAGCTCTTGCGCAGAATGCCGCCGACCCGGTCGCGTGCCATGCCACGCGACCAGCCCAGCGCCACCACCGCGAACAACACGGTGAGGCCGAGCGCGACCAACGGCTCACCCAGAAAATTGAGTGCGTTGAACAGGAAAGTCTCGGGTTGAAGCAGAAGCTTGGCAACCGTGCGGCCGAGCATCAGCACGACCGGCAACAGGATCGTGATGAGCGAGATCGCGAAACTCGGCGGCTCGCCGGTAGTTTGTTGCGCGGTGAAAAGCTTGCCCATTTCTTCCGGCTCTGCCACGTGCATCCGTTTCGACAACCAGATGCCGTAGAGCGGGCCCGCGAGAATGACCGCAGGAATCGCGACGATCAGGCCGAGACCGAGTGTCAGGCCGAGATCGGCATGCAGCGCGCTCACCGCGATCAGCGGACCCGGATGAGGCGGCAGCAGTGCGTGCAGCGTGGTCATGCCGGCGAGCGCGGGAATCGCAATGCGCAGGATCGGCTGCTGCGAGCGGCGCGCCATGACGAAGATGATTGGCACCATCATCACCAGGCCGACTTCGAAGAAGAGCGGCAAGCCGACGATGATCGCCACCAGCGCCATCATCCACGGCAGCGTGCGTGGCGTGGAATGTTTGAGGATGGTCGAGACGAGTCGGTCGGCGGCGCCCGATTCGGCCATTAGCGCACCGAGCATCGCCCCGAGCGCGATGATGATACCGACGTCGCCGAGCAACGCACCGGCGCCTTTGCTGAAGGCGCTGGCCACCGCTTCCAACGGCAGACCGGCCGAAAAACCCGCAGCGAACGTGCCGACCAGAATCGACAGAAACGGCGCGAGCTTCAGCACGCTGATGAAAACGATGATCAGTGCGAGCCCGAGCACGCACGACAAGATCAGTTGAGTGTCGTGGGATGACCACGGCGCGAGTGTTGTCGTCAGATGCACTGATGTCCCTTTTTCGATTGACACAGCCGCGACTGCGCGCGGATGAGGGATTGTAGCGGGGCATGGCGGCTTGGCGCAGCCAGCCACGCAGATCGGGACCTCTGAGGTGTCACGTACCTTCCAGCGTGATTTGCTTATGCGAATTTATCGGTTCGTCCAGGCTTGCAGACGAATTATCGTCGGAGCCAACCGGTCCGTTTTGCGTCCGTCTCTTTAACGAGCACTTTTATGTCCCGTCATCCGCTGCTCAACCGCCGCGCGTTTATCGCCGGCGTGGGCGCCTCGCTGGCCGCCGCGGCCTTGCCCGTTGTCTCCACGTCAGTCTTCGCGGCGGATACGCATGCGAAGGAATTTCGGATCGGTTATCAGAAAGCGGCCAGTACGCTCGTGTTACTGAAGGCGCACGGCACGCTCGAAAAGCGGCTCGCGCCGCTTGGCATCACGGTTAAGTGGACTGAGTTTCCCGCCGGGCCGCAGTTGCTCGAAGGATTGAATGTCGGCGCGATCGACTTCGGTTATATCGGCGAAGCGCCGCCGGTATTCGCGCAGGCGGCCGGCGCGAACTTCGTCTACACCGCTTATGAGATCCCCACGCCACATGCAGAAGGCATCCTCGTGCATCAGGACGCGCCGATCAAAACGCTGGCCGATCTGAAGGGCAAAAAGATCGCGCTCAATAAAGGTTCGGACGTTCACTGGTTTCTGGTCGCCGCATTGCAGAAGAGCGGCGTGAAGTACAGCGATATCCAACCCGTTTTTCTGGCGCCCGCCGATGCGCGTGCGGCCTTCGAACGCGGAGCGATCGACGCATGGGCGATCTGGGACCCGTTCCTCGAGGCGGCAAAACGCCAGTCGAATGCCCGCTTACTTGCCGACGCCGAAGGTATCGTGAGTCACCATCAGTTCTTCCTGAGCGCGCGGCCGTTTGCGCAGCAAAACGGTGACGTGCTCGCGATCGTGATGGACGAGGTGGGTAAAGAGGGAGAGTGGGTACGCGGCCACTACAGCGAAGCCGCCGCCCAGCTCGCGCCGATTCAAGGGCTCGACGCAGGTGTGATCGAAGCGGGCTTGCGGCACTACGCGCACATCTACAAGCCCGTCGACGCGGACGTACTTGCAGAACAACAACGTATCGCCGACACGTTCAGCGAACTGCGCATCATCCCGACAAAGATCGTGACGAAGGACGCTGCCTTGCCTGCCAAAGCCTAGGGCATCAGGGCACTTGAGCCGTGATGTTTCGACGCTTAGGCGAATAGCACTTCGACATTCTCCGGCGGGCGGCCAATCACGGCTCGCCCGTTTCGCACGACGATCGGTCGTTGCAGGAGGATGGGGTGCTTTTCCAATGCTTCGTATAACTGAGCGTCGCTCAGGGTGGCATCGGAGAGCTGAAGTTCTTTGTATTCGGCTTCGGTGTCGCGGATCATCTCGCGCACCGTGCAGCCTAACTGCGCGTTGAGTTGCGTTAACTGTGCAACCGTGAGTGGTTGCTTCAGGTATTCGACGATTTCCGTCGGTTCGTTTGCGCTGTTGTAGGTGCTAGCGATCAGGTCGCACGTGGCTCGCGATTTTGAACAACGGGGGTTGTGGTAGATGGTAATCATGGTTGTTTGGTAGGCGGTGTTTGTTGAGTTGCAGGGAGCTATTTTGTGGGGATTTTAGCGGGTGCTGGGAGTCAGGTGGGGTCACTGGGCGGGGTGGGGTGAGCGGGCTTCATTTGGTTGGGGAAAGGGGCTTCGCCTGTTGGTGATGGTGTCGTTCGGTTTATGCGCATAAAGCACTGGCGGGGAGGTTGTTGTCACGTGCCTTGGACGGCACGCGTCGCTCTGCGGAATGCTTCGACGCGTATTGCGTGGGGCCTGCCGCTGTACGCATGAACGCGGGACTTCGCGCTGCAGTTCGCCAGTCCCAGTCCCAGTCCCAGTCCCAGCGCCGTGCCGTGCCGTGCCGTGCCGTGCCGTGCCGTGCCGTGCCGTGCCGTGCCGTGCCGTGCCGTGCCGTGCCGTGCCAACAGGATCACGCATCAATCGGCGCGGTCAACCTCACGGCGGCGACTCGATGCGGGAGTAGTGCCCGAAAGGTTTATGCGCATAAAGATGCCGACGCAAAACGGCTCGCGGGGCACGCTCGTGACCCGCATACGCTCCTTGCCGTCAACAGCCGAGTCATGCAAAACCGATACGACGAGGCGAGACCCGCCCAAGCTGAGCAGCCTCGAGTCCAAAATGACTAACGCTCCCCGCTATATCAAAAGGCGTCGCCGCACATCGTGCTGGATCGCGCAGCCGATTCCCCCCTTCGCCACCTATAGCGTCTGATATCTCCAAGACGCCACCAACGTGTTTCCGCTGATCGCGCTTCACAGTCGCCACGCCGTAGCTCGCCATGCCCACATCCTTTATGCGCATAAACCTTAACCCTATCCCAAACGGCTAATTCTTCTCGCGTTTACACAAAAACGATTGAAATGCGAATTCATCCAGGTAAAATCCATCTGCGTCTAAAAAGAGGAGGTGAAGATTGGCAGCAGAAATCATCGCGGTAACTCAGCAGAAGGGTGGGGTCGGGAAGAGCACAATCGCGATGCACCTCGGGGCTGCGTTCCATGAGAAAGGCAAGCGCGTCCTCGTCGTAGACGCAGATGGTCAAAACACACTGATCCATTGGGCCAGTGCATCATCAGACGGTGAAACCGGCATCCCCTTTCCGGTAGTCAACCTCTCCGAAGCCGGCAGCCAGATCCATCGCGAGATCAAGAAGTTCGTGGCGGACTACGACATCATCGTCGTCGACTGTCCGCCCTCCATCACCGAGAAAGTGTCAGGCGTCGTGTTACTCGCGGCGAGCGTCGCGATCATGCCAACCTCGTCGTCGCCCGCCGACTATTGGTCGAGCGTCGGACTGGTGAAACTCGTGCAGCAAGCCCAGGTCATGAACGAGGACCTGCGCGCCGTCTTTCTGCTGAATAAGACCGAAGAGAAACGGATGCTGACGCGTGAACTGAAGCGCGCGTTGGAAGAGCTCGGTTTCCCATTGCTCAAGACCCAGATCCCGACGCGCGAAGCCTACAAGCAGGCAATGGCGTTAGGGCAGACAGTGCTTCAGATGAACGATCGCGGCGCCAAGCTCGCCGCCATCGAAGTACGGGCGTGCGCCAACGAGATCGCAGCCTTGCTCCCCTGAATTTATGCGCATAAAGGACCCTGAATGAAACCCTCCCAATTCGCCAAAGGCTTTCAAGCACGTCCTGATACGACCAGCAGCGAAAAGCGAACCGCCCTCGATCGCCTGAATGCGATCGACGGCATGGTCAAGACGGGCGATGTACCGAGTCGCACCATCCAGCCGGTCATGTCGCAGGACGTCGCGGAAGTCGAAGCTGCCGATATCGCCAATGAGTCGGCGGCCTACCGTGCGTGGCGAATCGAGCACGCTTACCGTCCGGGCCAGGTCATCGATCTCGCGCTCAAAACGATCAAACCGAGCCCGTTCAATCCGCGCCATTTCTATCTGAAGTCGTCGATTGCCGAACTTGCTGTCAATCTGGCGAAGCAAGGCCAGCAGCAGGCGATTCACGTCATTCCCGATTACGACAATCCCGGCACCTACTTCGTCAGCGACGGCGGCCGTCGTGTACGAGCGCTTAAAGAAGCGAACAAGGAATCGGTGAAGGCGATCGTGATCGATCTGCCGATTGGTATCCAAAGCTATAAGCTTGGCTACGACCTCAACGTCCAGCGCGATTCGCAGACCGTGTTCGACAACGCCGTCGTCTGGAAACGCTTTCTCGACGACCGACATTTCCAGAGCCAGAAGGAGCTCGCCGAACATCTCGGACTAGACGAGTCGACCGTCGCGGTCGCGCTGTCAATCGCGAAGCTGCCCGAGGTGGTGATGCATGAGATGGTCGCAAGGCCTGACCGCTTCGGCTCGAACATGGCCTATCAGGTGGGCCGTTATCACACTGCCCGCGGCGCCGACGCCACGCTGCGTTTGATCAACAAAATCCTCTCGGACGACCTGAGCACGCGACAAGTCGCGGACATCGTGAAGGGCAGGGCAAGCGCGCAGGAAAGTACCAAGCCGGCGGGTCGGCAGCGCTATGCGCAACGTCTGGAGATCAAGCTCGGCGGTGTCGCAGTCGGCGATCTGAAATCGTATGGGGACGATCGAATCGAACTGCGCCTGAAGGGTCTCACGCGTGAAAAGCGTGACGACATTCTTCGTCAGATTGAAAAGATGCTGAAGTAACGAAGGGAAAGCATCAGCAGGAAAAGAAACGGCGGCGCACGAAAGTGGCCGCCGTTTTTCTTGATGCGCTCTTGATGCGCTCTTGATGCGCTCTCGATGCGCTCTTGCCGATTACGCCGCGCGCGATTGGCTCAGCGTGAAGGCGAGTAGGTCGCCATCGGTGGGCTCGCCCCAGGTTTTGCGAGCCAGCCAATCGAAGAACGCCGTTTCGACGATCTTCGAGTCCAGTCCACGACGGCGCCAGTCGTCGCGCATGTGTGTGCCGAGATCCGGTAACACGTCGTCCTCAAACGATTTCCGCGCGATCTCCCGCTCGGACTCACCTTGTTCGTCGTAAAGCTCGCGCGCTTCCTTGCGGCGAACCGCCGAGTACTCGCCAAGCAGACGCGCTTTCAGATCGTCCGCCGGCGCGGCCACCGCAGCCTTGCCACCGCTGCCGGACGGCAGCGCTTCGACCGGCGGCGCATAGCCTTTCTTCAACGCGTCTTTGAACAGAGCCGGTGCGCTGCGCACAGCGGGCAACGACGTGCTGCGCATGCGTTGCTCGGTCATCTGCAGCGCCGCGCGAATTCGGTTTTCTTCGCTATCGGCGTACAGCGTTTGCGCTTCTTTCAGCGGAATGCCAATCTTCACCATCCGGTCGACCAGCGTGCTGTCGAACACATTCGGGTGTTCGTCGAGTGCAAGCATGGGCTGCTTGCGCTCGGTCACGCGGAACTGGATCTCGGCGACCCGGCGCCCTTCCCGGTGCTCGATCAATTCGACAAAGATGTTGGTGACCGCATTCACTTCGGCGATGGCCGGGCGCAGGTAATCGCGCTTGAAGTACTTGTACTCGCGCTTCGCCTCGTCACCCGCTTCGGTGTCGGGCGTGCCGGAGAGAATAGGGCGCCACCATTCCCATGTTTCGCGCATCGTCAGATGGCTGGGGTTGGTCAGATAACGGACGCAAATCTCGTAAAGTGCGAGACCCGCGCTACTGCGCAACTGGCTCTGGAACTGCAGACTTAGCCGCGCATACTGAACGGGGTCGAGCAGCTTCTTCTTGATCTTCGGTGCGAACGAGAACTCCACCCAGACGCGGCGGGTAGTGGGGTCTTCGAGAATTTCCGCGTCGGCAATCAGGGTGGAAATACCCCACTTCCGGCCCGGCTTCTGGCTGGACGTACCGGTACTCCATTCGACCTGCACCGACACCATGCGCCGAAGGTGCTCTTTGACAAGCGCGGTGTCATTCGAGTCGAATGCCGAATTGGCGACGATGTCGGACAGCAAGGCCCGATACGTATCGCCGGACTCGTCGGCTTGCTGAGCGACGGCAAGGAGAACGTTGAACAGCTTGCGGGTGAGGAGCGTGATCTTGCCGCTCTTGGGCTGGATGGCAATCGCCTCGACGGCCTTGCGTAATTCGGCCGAGCTCGGGCTGACTACATCTGTCTTCTTCGCGCGCTTAGTGGCCATGCGTCTGGTCGAGGAGGGATTTGGCGAGAGCATACCGGCTGTGGTGATACGCGTCTATAGCACGGGTCTCACCGTTCCCGGTGAAGTGAGTTTACGATGCGCAACTCACCTCGAGCAGCTCCCGAAAACCCTCACCCCACCCGTTTCGCGCCAGGTTCAGGGCATCCTTACAGGTCGCGGCCTCCCGAAATGCTGGCCGATTTCTCACCTGTCGCGAACGGCAGCTATTTGATCCCGAATCTTCTCACCTCAAAAATTTTTCCTGAATTTTGGCCATGCGCACGTCGCGAGCGGGGCGCACTCTCACTGGGTCTGTGGCGCGAACGCGAATCGGCTCATTTCAGCGGAGAGGGGAGGGGAAGGGAAGGACCCGGCAAGCGCGCCGGGCCCGTCTGGCCAAGCTGGCGCTGTAGCGAAGCTCGCCGGACTACACAGCCGTCGATCGCGGCCGCGTGGCCTTCGCCGCGTAGATACGCAAGGCAATGGCGACATCTCCATTTGAGTAAATGGCTCCAAACCTAGCAGACAGACACCCTCGCTCACGCGAGCGTGAGATCCGAGTCAGGACAAGGTCCCCCGAAAAAGCTCACCTTAACCTCTGCTGAGCGCTCGGAACGACGCGGGCTCCAGACCCGGGGGCCTGAAAAAGCACCGATAAATACTCCCGAAAATCCTCACCAATGAGCTGGGAAGAGGCGTGCGCAGGTCACGAAAAAGGTCCCCCGAAAAACCTCACCTTTGCGCGGCACACAGAAATTATTCAATGATTTCATTGAGTTATGGATCGCCTGCTAGCCGATCTATGAGCACATACTCCCGTATATCCTCACCTCAAACAGCTTTTCGGTGAAATCTGACGTTTCCAGTTGCAACCACAAGGGCCCCGAAAAACCTCACCTTAAGAATTCAGCAGCCTCAAAATTGGAACTGCTCTGACAGCGTCCGTAGGGCTTTTCCGGCCCATCGCAGCGATTCTGGTCCTGTATTTCCTCACCTTAGCGATCGCAAGCCTCCAAAAAGACTCCCGAAAAACCTCACCTTTGGTCAAAAACAGGCAATTTGACAAGCCGGCGATCGCCGCGGTCCACATCTCCCGAATTCCCTCACCTTTCCCCACGGGTGACCAGGGACCCCGTCGATGCAGCAGACAGAATTTCAGTCGAAATTCCGTTCAGCTCCCGCAAACCCTCACCTTAAGCGCCAAAATGCACAAAATTGAGGCAAAAACGGCGACTCGTCCCCGGAAAATCTCACCTTCGGTTCGCGTTTTCTCCTGTCTTGTCTCACCAATGGGGTTTACGAGGCCGAAATAAGGTCAAAAATTGGGGTCCAAGGCGGTCCCGAAATCGCTCACCTTTGGGGCGGCCACACACTGAACCGACTTTTGAGTGCTGCAGGGCGATCCCCGACGCTCAGGTCCCGCAAAACCTCACCTTTAGCCAAACCGCACTTTTGGGGCGGCTCCTGAACCCGCTCACGTTCTGTCCCGGACCCGCTCACCGAGGCCCCCGAACCTCATCACTCGAACCTCCCGCAAGATCTCACCACCATTCCCGCAAAGCCTCACCTTGCCACCCGGAAACCCCTACCTGGCAAGGGTTTGCCGTGGCGTTAACGTTTTTAACATGGGTTCAAAGGTGTTTACTTTTACTACTCTCTAGAATTTCCCCGCGTGTCCTTCGGACAAGATCATTCCACCACCCCAGCTCTCATCATGCGTTCGTGAAACAGTGCGCGATCAGAAAGAAGCCGACGAAACCTCTTTATTTACAAAGGCTTATTGGATAGTCTTCGTTTTGTTTCACGGGAAAAACCAGCTTGCACCGATCTGGTGACCTACCAGCAACCCTGAAACACGCCTACTGGCCAAATAACACTCGCCGCAAACAAATACGTAGCAAACAATACGTAAATTGTTATGATTCATCCAATTCGAGCTAGATCGAGGTATACATGAATCTGGATCAAGAACGGCAAGCCATCCGTAACGAGCTTGAATCGTTGAGGGCTAATGGGGCACGGCGGCAGGAACTATCACTGCATGCTTGCAAGCGACTCTTTTTTGATTTGGGGATTCGCCCGTCCATGGCGGCCGTTCGCGACCTGACCCAAACGGGCAGCGCAAGCGACATACCGAAGGACATTGACCACTTTTGGGAGCGCATCAGAACGGTGTCGCGCGTAAAAGTGGGTGCCGGCGCTATTCCGAAAGCACTGGAAGATCGCGCTGGAGAACTGTTAGGCGCACTCTTTGAAGAGGCCATCGGCCATGCCCGCTCGACTCTCGACAGCGAGCGCGACGAAATTCAGGCGCAAATCACCGCCGCCGACCAACGCGCGCGAGAAGCGGAAATTCGCCGCGACGTGTCAGAAGAGGCGATCAAGCGCAGCGAACTGAAAGCTGACGCCGCGTGGGAACGCGTCCGCGTACTGGAGAATGAGCTATCCAGCATGACGACACACGGGACCGCTCACCAGGAAGGCTTACAGGCAACGGTGCGCCGGCTCGACGGCGAAAACGAAACGCTGCGTCAACGTCTCGACACGGAACAGGCGACCAACGCGGCGCTCCGCGACCGTATCGATGCATTGCATGTGGAATTGCGCCAAAGCACCGAACACTATGCGCAACAGATCAAAGACGCCGTCGCCGAAGCCGAGCGGCGTGTGAAGCCGATGCTGGTCGAGCTCGATTCGTTACGCAGCATGGCGGCGACCTATCAGTCGGGGGTACGTGACGCAAGCCGCAAGGAATTCGAGTTTATCCAGCAGATCGCCACAGCCAAGGCGCGCGGCGACAGGCTCGACGCGCAACTGCGCGAACAATCGGACGAAGTGGATGTTTTGACGAAAGAAGTTGCCATGCTGCGCGGCCAACAGGGCATCGACCCGGCGATCGCAGGCCTGCTGTGTTCGCTGGTCGAAGCAGGCAGGCTCACGGCGGACGAGCTGACAGCGATCGGCACGGCAGCAGACGGCCATGTCACGCTGCCCCTGCGCTGCCCAAAATGTGAGGAAGGTGAGCCCGAGCTATCGCAAGTGGATCACCGCTTCGAACTGCAATGTCCGGAGTGCGATCACTCGTCAGGGCCCGGTGAATCAAGGCTGGAGGCGGTCAGCCGGTTTTTATCGCGCGGTTCGATTGCGGCGTCGGCATGACCGCTCGGCGCGGACGTCAAAGCGGCTAAATCGCCAAAGGTGAGGAAATTCGGGACCCCATGGGTGAGTATTTTCAGGGCTTGCCCGCTCACCCTTTTCTCGTCAAACGTCCGTCGCGCCGGGGTGTGGGCAATGGTGGAGCGGCTGGATCCGGTTCATTGACGATCGGCGAATCCTGCTGATCCATCCACCTTTGCCATGCCCGATACAAACGGTTGGCGGACACAGCCTGTACAAATCCCAGCCATTGTCCGACCAGCTCTGCCTCAACCCCGCTCTCGAACAGGTCTGCCGCGAAGGTGTTGCGCAAGGTTTGTGGACTGGCGCGTGAGGCTCGCGACGCGGCAATTCCAGCCGCGTCGATCAACGCGTCGACTGCGCGCAGCATTGTTGCCTTGTGCATTGGGCGCCCTGACGGCGAAGCGGGAAAGACCAGATTGCCCGCCAGTTCAGAGAGGCGCCTTTCGGCAAGCCATGCGTCGAGAATGGCGGCCGCGAATGGCGCGAGCCGGGTACGTCGCGTCAATATCGGATTCGCGGACTCGATCGTTACCCAGGGTGAGCCGACATTCACGCAACTAACTGTAAGTACGGCTGCCTCTCCCGTTTTGAGTCCGCCGCCGAGAAACACAGCAATCAATGCACGATCGCGTCGCTCTCTCCAGCGCTGAGCCACGGACAAGGCCGGCAAGGGCGAAAACAGGTGTGCGACGAGCGCAGCCCGTTCGGCATGATTGAGAAAACCGGTCGGCTCGTTATCGCGTGCATTTCGCCATGCTGCTTCGCCATCCTGAGCAATGAAGCGCGCAGGATTGGTCGACGCGGATTCGATTTCGCGCACGTGGTCCAGCACCCGTTCAATGAGTCGCAAATACCTGACGCGCTGCGGTTTTCGGATTGCCAGTCCGCTCACGAATTCAGCGATGGTTTGCGTATCGACCGTGACCAGACTCTTTTGGCGAGCGGCAAGCCAGTCGAGGAAAAGCCCCCACTGCGCTTGATAGACTTCAGCTGAAGAGCGCCTGAAATGCTGCTTGGCAAGCCATGCGTCGAACGCGATTTGCGGATCGCGGCGCCAGTCTTCACGTTCCCGATCGAAGAGATCAGTTGACGGTGCAGGGCGCGGGACCGGGTCGGACAGATGAGGAGGTGACATACGCTATCTTTCCGTTAGTTGCGCATATTGTAGATGGCAACCGATGAAAGTACAGCGTCTAAGTCAGTCGCCCCACGCGCGCGCGTGTTTTAGCGGAGCGCTTTTAGACGCAGGTTGCGAGGTGCGGCGTGCCGCCTCTTCATAGGCCGAGACGGCAAACGCAAATACCGCCGGCAACGCGGTGGATGTGCCGAAGTCCGCCGCCTCGTCCGTTTCCGGATAAGGCAACTCGGACGGCCGTTGGAACAGGCCGAGCATGATCGCGTCGTGCCGGCTGGCAAACCCGAGATCCGCCAACGCTTCGGCTTCGATTGCATGTAGCAGCCGCCACGAGAGCGGCACCTGCTGGACGATGTAGCGCGCGGCGATGTTGCGCACGATGTGTTCAAGATCGCGCGCCGCGGTTTGGTAGCGCAGCGCGGCCAGAGCATGCTCGGCTTGTTCGGTGGTCAGGTCGTTCATTATCGGCTCCAGTCGATACCCTGTACTGTACAAATATACAGTGTCTCGCGCAACCTTAGCCGAACGGCCAATTCAGCCCGAATCAGCCAACCATCAGCAACGGTGCGCCCGCACCTCAGCCATGAATCACCACCAGCAGCGCTTTTGCCTCGCCCTTTCCGGCGTTGCGGATCGCGTGCGGCTCGTCGGCGACGTAGCGCGCGGTGTCCGCGGCCTTGAGGCGCTTCGTTGTGCCCGCCGCCTCGATCTCGATCGATCCTTGCAGCACGGTCAGATGCTCACGCGTGCCGGGTTCGTGCGCGTTCGACACCAGCGCCCCGCCCGACTGCAGCGTCAGTTCGTACCATTCGAACTTCCCGGCCAACTCGATCGGCCCCCAGACACGTAACTGATACTTGGCGTCGTGCCCGCTCAGAGTTGGAATGTCGTGCGGACCGGAGACGGCGATCGCCTCCGGCGCCTTTTGCGGCGCGAACAGCGAATCCAGACTGACGCCGAGCGCGTTCGTCAGACGCCAGGCGACCGCGATCGTCGGATTGGCCTTGTCGCGTTCGATTTCCGAGAGCATCGATTTCGATACGCCGGCCGCGCGCGACAGATCGTCGAGCGTCATGCGCCGTTCGGCGCGCAGACGCTGAATCTGTTCGCCGACGCGCGGCGGCGCTGCGCTCGCCGGTACCGGGCTTGCGCCGGAAGTAGGTGCCGCATTGGCTGCTGCACGGCGGATTCCCGAACTTGCCATTTACTGACCTATCGTTTAGAGTTGTTCGACATACCGGATTTTAGTTCGGAAAAACGAAAATATCCGATAAAACTGACAGCCGACTATAACAGGCCGCCTCGACGTCGAAAATGCCGCAGATGCCGGACATGTCGGAGCGCACCACCCTTTCAGGAGTCTGGTTCATGCGTGACCTTTACCTCGCCCATCTGCGCGGCACTCTCGAGCAGATTCGCGCTGACGGTTTTTACAAGAACGAGCGCGTGATCGCCAGCCCGCAATCGGCTGACGTGCGCCTCGCGAACGGCACGGAAGTGCTGAATTTCTGCGCGAACAACTATCTCGGTCTGGCCAACGACGAACGGCTGATCGAGGCCGCTAAGCTTGGCCTGGATAACGACGGCTTTGGCATGGCCTCGGTGCGTTTCATTTGCGGCACGCAAACCGTGCACAAAGACCTCGAAAAAGCGCTGGCCGCATTCCTGCAAACCGACGACTGCATCCTCTACTCCAGCTGTTTCGATGCGAACGGCGGTTTGTTCGAAACCCTGCTCGACGACAACGACGCCATCATCAGCGACGAGTTGAACCACGCGAGCATCATCGACGGTGTTCGGCTTTCGAAGGCGAAGCGCTTTCGCTACAAGAACAATGATCTCGCCGATCTTGAGGCCAAGCTGAAGGAAGCCGACGCCGCCGGCGCACGCTTCAAGCTGATCGCGACCGACGGCGTGTTTTCAATGGACGGCATCATCGCCGACCTCGCAGGCATTTGCGATCTCGCCGACCGCCACGGCGCACTGGTGATGGTCGACGATTCGCACGCGGTCGGCTTCGTCGGCGAACATGGGCGTGGCACGCCGGAACATTGCGGTGTGCTGTCGCGCGTCGACATCATTACCGGCACGCTCGGCAAGGCGCTCGGCGGTGCCTCCGGCGGTTACGTCGCCGCGCGTCAGGAGGTTATCGATCTGCTGCGCCAACGCTCACGTCCCTATCTGTTCTCGAATACGCTCACGCCGAGCATTGCCGCTGCCTCGCTGAAAGTACTCGAATTGCTCGCCAGCGACGAAGGTGCGCAACTGCGCGAGCGCGTGCGTGAAAACGGCGCGCATTTCCGCCGCGCGATGAGCGCGCTCGGCTTCACGCTTGTGCCCGGCGAACACCCGATCATTCCGGTCATGCTTGGCGACGCGCAACTCGCATCGAACATGGCCGACGCGTTGTTGAAGGAAGGCGTGTACGTGATCGGCTTCTCGTTCCCCGTGGTGCCCAAAGGTCGTGCGCGCATCCGCACGCAAATGAGCGCCGCGCACACGCCGGAACAAATCGATCGAGCCGTCGACGCGTTCGCGCGCGTCGGCCGTCAACTTGGCATCATCTGAGGCGGAGGCGCACATGAAAGCATTGGCAAAACTCGAGCGCGGACCGGGCCTTACGCTGACGGATGTGAAGAAGCCTGAAGTCGGTCACAACGACGTGATGATCCGCATCACGCGCACCGCGATTTGCGGTACCGATATCCACATCTGGAAGTGGGACGACTGGGCGCAAAAGACGATCCCGGTACCGATGCACGTCGGCCACGAATACGTCGGTGAAATCGTCGAAATGGGCCAGGAAGTGCGTGGCTTTGCGATCGGCGATCGCGTGTCGGGCGAAGGGCATATCACCTGCGGCTTCTGTCGCAACTGTCGTGCAGGACGCCGGCATCTGTGCCGCAATACGGTAGGCGTTGGCGTGAATCGCGAAGGCGCATTCGCCGAATACCTCGTGATTCCCGCGTTCAATGCGTTCAAGATTCCGCCTGAAATCTCCGATGATCTCGCCGCGATCTTCGATCCGTTCGGCAACGCCACGCATACGGCGCTGTCGTTCAACCTGGTTGGCGAAGATGTGCTGATCACCGGCGCCGGGCCGATCGGCATCATGGCGGTGGCGATTGCGAAACACGTTGGCGCACGCAATGTGGTGATCACCGACGTCAACGACTATCGCCTCGAACTCGCACGCAAGATGGGCGCGACGCGTGCGGTGAACGTCTCGCGTGAATCGTTGCGCGACGTAATGGCGGATCTGCACATGGCCGAAGGTTTCGACGTCGGGCTGGAAATGTCAGGTGTGCCGAGCGCTTTCACCAGCATGCTCGAGGCGATGAACCACGGCGGCAAGATTGCGCTGCTCGGCATTCCGCCCGCGCAGACCGCAATCGACTGGACCCAGGTCATTTTCAAAGGCCTCGAAATCAAGGGCATTTATGGCCGCGAGATGTTCGAGACCTGGTACAAGATGGTCGCGATGTTGCAAAGCGGTTTGGACCTGTCGCCGATCCTCACGCACCACTTCAAGGTCGACGATTATCAGGAAGCGTTCGCCACGATGCTCTCAGGTGAGAGCGGCAAGGTGATTCTTGACTGGACCGCTGCGTGAGTTGAAAAAGCGCCGCATTCGGGCGCAGCCGCTACAACGAGAAGCCTGAAACAAACAGCCTGAAACGAAACGCCTGAAACGAAACGCCCGCACCGTGCTCACCCGCCTGCGGGCGTTTTAACGAACTCGGCCTGAACGCGCACATGAACATCGTCGCCGACAGCCGGATACCACGTCGCCAAACCGAACTTCGCGCGGCTGAAATGACCGTCCGCGGAAAAACCGAGCGTGTCTTTTTTCGTGAGCGGATCGGGTGCGAAACCGTTGAAGGTCACGTCGAGCGTCACGGGTTGTGTGACGCCGTGAATCGTCAGGTCGCCGCTCAACGTGCCGCGCGATTCGCCGGTGCGCTCAAAGCGCGTGCTGGCGAAGCGCAGCTCCGGATAGCGCGACACGTCCAGCATACTCGCGCTTTTCACCATCTTGTCGAGAAGCGGCACATTCGTATCGATGCTCGCGGCGTCGATCGTAATCGTCGCGCTGCTCCTGTCCAGCCCTCCTTCGTTCCAGTCAAGCTGCCCCTGCTTGCGGTCGAAGCGCATGGTAAAGCGCGAATACTTGAAGTGATCGATGTCGAAGGTAATGCTGCAATGGTCCGGGTCGAGGTCATAGCGTCCGGCCGGCACGCGCGCTTCGTTCTGGCTCACCGTATGAGTGAGCACTCGCACAGGCGTACAGGCGACCGCCGTTAGCAGCGTTGCGCAGAATAACGCGCGTACAAACGTCGCGCGGAGAATAGAGCGATTCATGAGATTCGTTCCAGTTGATCGATCGTCACCACGATAGCAGCAAGCGTACCCAATCCGCCGAAGCGCACAAAAACTTGACGAAGGAGAATGATCGTTCTACCCTTCGCACATGGCTACCCAAAACTCAACGAAATTGGCTGCGTCCGGCAGCGCGCGTGAAAGGCTGCTCGACACGGCGGAAGCGTTGATCTACGCCGGCGGCATCCACGCCACAGGTGTCGATGCGATCGTCAAGCAGTCCGGCACCGCGCGCAAAAGCTTTTACACGCATTTCGAATCGAAAGATGCACTTGTCGCCGCCGCGCTGGAGCGGCGCGACGAACGCTGGATGAACTGGTTTATCGCGGGCACGCTGCAGCATGGCAAGACTGCGCGCACACACATGCTCGGCATGTTCGACGTGCTGCGCGAATGGTTTGCGTCGGAGGATTTTCATGGTTGTGCGTTTTTGAACGCGGCCGGCGAAATCGCTTCCCCGGATGATCCGATCCGGATCGTCGCGCGTGAGCACAAGGAACGCCTGCTCGCATTCGTGCGAACCCAGTGCGATGAGTATGTGGCCGAGTCGGGCATGGACGCCCGCCGCGCCGCGCGCTTGTCGCGCCAATGGCTGATCCTGCTCGACGGCGCCATCGCCGTAGCGCTGGTGAGCGGCGAGGCCGACGCCGCGCTCGACGCGCGAGCCGCCGCAGAAGCCTTGCTCGACATCGAGTCCGCAAGCGAATCGGACCCACTCGCTGTTCAATCAGCGAGCAGGTCGCAAGGCAAAGCCCTGAGCAAACGACCGCCATCCCGGCGCACCACAACCTGACTGAGGTACCACCATGGCCGATACGATCGAAACCCGCCCGCCACTGCCGCCGTTCACACGCGAAACCGCTATCCAGAAGGTGCGCGCCGCGGAAGACGGCTGGAACACCCGGGACCCCGAGCGCGTGTCGCTCGCGTACACACCCGACAGCGTCTGGCGCAACCGTGCGGAGTTCACGCATGGTCGCGCGGAGATTGTCGGACTGTTGCGCCGCAAATGGGCCAAGGAACTGGACTACCGCCTGATCAAGGAGCTCTGGGCATTCACGGATAACCGCATCGCCGTGCGCTTTGCTTACGAATGGCACGACGACTCGAACAACTGGTTCCGTTCATACGGCAACGAGAATTGGGAGTTCGACGAGCACGGGCTGATGGCGCGCCGTCATGCCAGCATCAACGATTTGCCGATCCGCGAGGCGGACCGTCTTTATCATTGGCCGCTCGGCCGCCGTCCCGACGATCATCCGGGCCTGTCCGACCTCGGCCTCTAGACCTATCTCCGACATTGAAGGTGAACACCTGCCGGGTATTCACCGCTCTGCCATCGGTTCTCCGTTATGGTTGCATCTGCGCCGCGGGGCGCGTCCTGTGCCCGCGCGCCCGAGCGCGTCCTCCACATCGCCCGTGCGGGTTGAGGTACAGTGCGCGACAGACGGCAAGCAAGAATACCCAGAACATAGATGACACCGGCGCTCGACCGGTGACGGAGAACACATGCATTTTCGGCAGATCAAGAAGACCATTCGGCGTACCGCCATGGTGCTCGTCGCGAGTATGGGGGCGGCGTCCGCGGCGCATGCGGGCAACTGGTGCGAGGGCGGCGTATGGGTCGACGCAATGCTCGGCTCGTATCACATCAACCCCGACCCAAATACCCATTTCGAGCAATTCAACCCTGGTCTTGGCGTCGAATGCTGGCTCAACAATCAATGGGCGGTGACTGCCGGCGGCTTTCGCAACTCGCTGCGGCGGCCTTCGTACTATGGCGGCGGCGTCTGGGCGCCTGAGTTCGCGCACTGGGGCATCGTGCGGATCGCGGCGATCGGCGGGATCATCTCGGGCTATAACTATGGCAACTGGGGCCTGGGCCGCAACCACACGATCGGACCGGTGGTCGCGCCGATCGTGATGGTTGAATACAAGCGCGTCGGGGCTAACTTCATTGTGATTCCACCGATCCCCTCGGACAATCTTCCGTTCACGATCGGGTTTCAATTGAAGGTGAAGTTCTAGGCAGGTCTCCCGTTTTCCCTCACCTTTGGTGAATCCGGTGGTCGCGAAAAGTCACATCAACGACCACCGAAGTGGCCGCCAATTCGCCGGCACCGGCGCCGCGCTGAACCGGCGCAATCGCAAGAACACGATTGCGCCGGCGTTCGATCACACCGAACAGGATCAACGGGTATTGCCGAGTACCTTCTGTGCAGTCGCGTCGACGGCCTGCCGCATCTTGTCGACCAGTTCGTCGATCTGCGCATGGTCGATCACGAGCGGCGGGGCGACGATCAGCCGGCCGTTCGTCGAGCGCACGATGGCGCCCAGTTCGAAACCGACCGTCCGGCTATGCCAGGTCAACTCGGCTTCGTCGCTAAAGCGCTCGCGCGTGGCCTTATTCTTCGCGAACTGTATCGCGGCCACCGCGCCTACGCCCTGGATCTCGCCGATCAACGGGTGATCGGCGAATGCATCACGCAATGCCTTCTGCAGATACGGACCGGTGTCGTTCTTCGTGCGCTCGACAAGACGGTCTTTCTCGAGGACATCGAGATTGGCCAGCGCAACCGCCGCCGCGACCGGGTGACCTGAATAGGTCAGTCCGTGCGCGTAGACACCACCTCTTTCGACAAGTGCCTCGCCGACCTGCCGGCTCATCACCAGACCGCCCATCGGCACATAGCCAGACGTCAGACCCTTCGCAATACAGATCAGATCCGGCTCGAATCCGAAGTGTCGATGCGCGAACCACTCTCCGGTCCGTCCGAAACCGCCAATCACTTCGTCCGCGCACAACAGCACGTCGTACTGACGGCAAATGCGTTGAATCTCCTGCCAGTAGCCGTCCGGCGGAAAGATCATGCCGCCCGCCCCCTGAAATGGCTCGGCGATGAAGGCACCGACCCGGTCCGCGCCCAGTTCGAGAATCTTCTTTTCGAGCGACAACGCGGCCTGCTTGCCGAATGCTTCGGGACTCAGATCGCCACCGTTCGCATACCAGTAGGGTTCGTCGACGTGCGTCACATTCGGAATCGGAAGGTCGCCCATCTCATGCATGAAGGCCATGCCACCCAAGGACGCACTGCCGACGGTCGACCCGTGGTAGCCATTGATTCGCCCGATCAAGACCTTCTTGCCGGGCTTGCCCTGGATGTCCCAGTATCGCCGGACCGTGCGAATGAGCACTTCATTCGCCTCAGAGCCAGAGTTCGTGTACACGACATGACTAAAACGATCGCCCAGCAGCGAGAACAGTCGTTCCGACAATTCAATCACTGCGGGATGCGTGGTGTGAAAGAACATGTTGTAGTACGACAGTTCCTTCATTTGCCGTGACGCTGCATCGATCAGTTCCTGACGGCCGTAACCGACGTTGGTGCACCAGAGGCCAGACATGCCGTCGATGTAACGGTTTCCGTCGTTGTCCCAGAGATAGACGCCTTCGCCCCGCACCATCACGCGCGCTCCTTCGTTGTTCAGGGCTTTCTGATCAACGAAGGCATGCAGGTGATGGGCTGCATCGCTTTGTTGGTAATCGCGAGTGGCGCGGTGCGGGAAGTGAGGAGCATTCATGTTCAAGGTTCCAGTTGTGTGACAGACGAATTTCGCCTCGCGTGTCCGATGCGGCGGGTCGGCCGCAGCGCAAACACGCTCTTAGCCTCTTTGCGGCGTTGTTCCAGCCGCCTGACCATGTCGGATCAGTAGCTGATCCACGTCGTTTTTAGGCCCGTGTATTTGTCGAGTGCATGCAACGACAGATCACGGCCAAACCCCGATTGGCGGAAACCTCCAAATGGGGTTTGCGCGCTGAGTGCGTCGACGGTATTGACGGAAACCGTGCCGGCACGCAAGCGTGACGCCACGCGATGTGCGCGTGACAGGCCGCCCGTCCAGACCGATGCGGCGAGTCCATAAATCGAATCGTTGGCGAGCTCGATCGCCTCGTCTTCCGTGTCGAATTTCAGAACCGACAGGACCGGCCCAAAGATCTCCTCTCGCGCAATCGGATCGCGCGCGTTCACATCGACAAAGATGGTCGGCTCGATGAAATAGCCTTTGCCGTCAACAAGCCGTGTCCCGCCGCCGGTTGCCAGCGTCGAGCTCGTGCGCCCTCGCTCGATCCATCCTCTTACCCGGTCAAATTGCGCACGGTCGACGATGGCGCCCATGCCGCTGGCAGGATCAAGCGGATCACCCGGCATGAAGTCGCGCGAATGGGCGATCAGGCGATCGACAAATTCATCATGGATCGAGCGATGCACCAGCAGTCGTGAATTAGCCGAGCACACTTCGCCCTGGTTGAAGAAGATGCCGAAGCACGCTTTGCGGGCCGCAAGATCGAGATCGTCCGCGTCTTCGAAAACCAGATTCGGACTCTTGCCGCCGCATTCGAGCCAGACCTGTTTCATGTTCGAATGCGCGGCGTATTCGAGAAATTTCTTGCCGACGGCCGTTGATCCCGTAAATGCCAGGACGTCGACGTCCGGATGCAATCCGAGCGCGCGTCCTGCCGTCTCTCCGAACCCGGGTACGACGTTTAGCACGCCTGGCGGCAGTCCAGCCTCGAGCGCGAGTTCTGCAAGACGCAACGCAGACAACGGCGATTGCTCCGCGGGCTTCAGCACGATGCTATTGCCGGCCGCGAGTGCAGGTGCAATTTTCCAGGCCACCATATCGAGCGGGAAATTCCACGGCACGACTGCGCCGACCACGCCGAGTGGTTCGCGCGTGACAACTGCGAGATTGCCCGGATCGGTCGACGCGACTTCGCCGTTCAGTTTGTCTATCGCCTCGCCATACCAGCAGAACAGGCTGCTCGCGGCCGGCACGTCGATGTCGAAGGCGTCGGCCACGCGTTTGCCCATGTTGAGCGAGTCAAGCAAAGCGAGCTCTGCGCCGTGGGACGCAATCAACGCACCTAACCGGCACAGGACGCGCTTGCGTTCCGTCGGCGGACAACGCGACCAATGCCCTGCATCGAATGCAACACGGGCAGCACGAACGGCGTCGTTGACATCTGCAATGCCACAGGATGCAACGTTGGCAATCACTGCCTCGGTCGCCGGATTGATCGCCTGAAAGGTCTCGCCGTCTTGAGCGTCCGTGAAGCGACCGTCAATGTGTGCCTGCGCTCGCGGGAGAATTTCTGCGGCCAGTCGCCGCCAGTCCATATGGTTGTGGATATCTGCTGAAGAATGACTCAAGGAATAACTCCGGTCTGGCGATGGGGAGGTATACCCGCCCATCTCCTGTATCAATGATCGCGACAGCTACTGTTCTGACACCGTACTGTCGATCAACAAAAAGGGAGCGGAAAGAACAAATTTGCTCTCCATTGCATCTGTTTTTCCTATCCATTTTCGGACTTGCATTCCTTGCTGATCACTTTCAATGTTTCGTTACTCGAACGCCGGAGCAGATTGTGAACACACATTAATAGGCGAAGAGGAGCGAGATAAATTTGCATCTAAAAAAACTATCCATAAGGTAGGAAAACTATTTTTATTCAATAAATGCGCGATGCTACGCTCCATCCGTCGTTCGCCATAGGTCCCTTGCATCTGGAGGATCTGCGGTACCTGGAACGGCATGTTGCAAGAGCCGCGCGCACAGAGGACGTTGTGCGTAGCGTCGATGGGGGGACGGATAGAGAGCCATGAACGAGATCGACGAATTCCTGAAAAAGAACCGCGTCACCGAAATCGAAGCGATCATTCCGGATATGGCCGGGATCGCACGCGGCAAGATCATTCCGCGCAGCAAGTTCGAATCCGGCGAGTCCATGCGCTTGCCGCAGGCGGTGATGATCCAGACCGTCACAGGAGACTATCCGGAAGACGGCACGCTCACCGGCGTCACCGACCCGGACATGGTGTGCGTTCCTGATGCCAGCACCATCCGCATGATTCCGTGGGCCATCGATCCGACCGCCCAGGTGATCCACGATTGCGTTCACTTCGACGGCACGCCCGTCGCGATCTCGCCGCGCCGCGTGTTGCGCCGCGTGCTTGAACTCTATAAGGCCAAAGGCTGGAAGCCGGTCATCGCGCCCGAGCTCGAGTTCTATCTGGTCGACATGAACAAGGACCCGGATCTGCCGCTGCAACCGCCGATCGGCCGTACGGGCCGTCCGGAGACCGGACGCCAGGCGTATTCGATCGAAGCGGTCAACGAATTCGATCCGCTATTCGAAGACATCTATGAATACTGCGAAGTGCAGGAACTGGAAGTCGACACGCTGATTCACGAAGTCGGCGCCGCGCAGATGGAAATCAACTTCATGCACGGCGATCCGCTGAAGCTCGCCGACAGCGTGTTCCTGTTCAAGCGCACGGTGCGTGAAGCCGCGCTGCGTCACAAGATGTACGCGACTTTCATGGCCAAGCCGATGGAAGGCGAACCGGGCTCGGCAATGCACATGCACCAGAGCCTCGTGGACGAAGAAACCGGGCACAACCTGTTCACGGGTCCCGACGGCAAACCGACATCGATGTTCACCGGCTATATCGCGGGTCTGCAGAAATACACGCCTGCACTGATGCCGATCTTCGCGCCGTACATCAACTCGTATCGCCGCCTGTCGCGCTTCATGGCTGCACCGATCAACGTGGCATGGGG
>NZ_JABBGJ010000149.1 GCF_012927345.1 Paraburkholderia polaris | reverse complement strand
CGGACCAAGCCGCACGTGAACGTCGGCACGATCGGTCACGTTGACCACGGCAAGACCACGCTGACGGCAGCGATCACGACGGTGCTGACCAAGAAGTTTGGCGGCGAAGCAAAGGCATACGACCAGATTGACGCGGCGCCGGAAGAAAAGGCACGTGGTATCACGATCAACACGGCACACGTCGAGTACGAAACGGCTAACCGCCACTACGCACACGTCGACTGCCCGGGCCACGCTGACTATGTGAAGAATATGATCACGGGCGCAGCGCAGATGGATGGCGCGATCCTGGTGTGTTCGGCTGCAGACGGCCCGATGCCGCAAACGCGTGAGCACATCCTGCTGGCGCGTCAGGTTGGCGTTCCGTACATCATCGTGTTCCTGAACAAGTGCGACATGGTGGACGACGCTGAGCTGCTGGAACTCGTCGAGATGGAAGTTCGCGAACTTCTGTCGAAGTACGACTTCCCGGGCGACGACACGCCGATCATCAAGGGTTCGGCCAAGCTGGCGCTGGAAGGCGACACGGGCGAGCTGGGCGAAGTGGCGATCATGAACCTGGCCGACGCGCTGGACACGTACATCCCGACGCCGGAGCGCGCAGTTGACGGTGCGTTCCTGATGCCGGTGGAAGACGTGTTCTCGATCTCGGGTCGCGGCACGGTGGTGACAGGTCGCGTTGAGCGCGGCGTGGTGAAGGTCGGCGAAGAAATCGAAATCGTCGGTATCAAGCCGACGGTGAAGACGACGTGCACGGGCGTGGAAATGTTCCGCAAGCTGCTCGACCAGGGTCAGGCAGGCGACAACGTTGGTATCCTGCTGCGCGGCACGAAGCGTGAAGACGTGGAGCGTGGCCAGGTTCTGGCGAAGCCGGGTTCGATCAACCCGCACACGCACTTCACGGCTGAAGTGTACGTGCTGAGCAAGGACGAAGGTGGTCGTCACACGCCGTTCTTCAACAACTATCGTCCGCAGTTCTACTTCCGTACGACGGACGTGACGGGCTCGATCGAGTTGCCGAAGGACAAGGAAATGGTCATGCCGGGCGACAACGTGTCGATCACGGTGAAGTTGATCAACCCGATCGCGATGGAAGAAGGTCTGCGCTTCGCAATCCGCGAAGGCGGCCGTACGGTCGGCGCAGGTGTGGTTGCTAAGATTCTCGAGTAA
>NZ_JABBGJ010000148.1 GCF_012927345.1 Paraburkholderia polaris | reverse complement strand
TCGACTTGCATGTGTAAGGCATGCCGCCAGCGTTCAATCTGAGCCAGGATCAAACTCTTCAGTTCAAACCTGTTACTGTTTTTCGGTTCTGTTACGAACCGGTCGCTCACTCAACGTACTGACGAATGATCATCCTGCCAGCGTGTTTCCACCCCAGCAGGAAAACCTTCCTTTAATACTAGTGTGAGACTTGATACTTTCGCTTCCAGCAGACCCCGAAGAGTCCACTGCGCGTCGCGCATCAAGCGCCCACACTTATCGGCTGTTAATTTTTAAAGATCGATTACGCATTCACCACCCAAACCGCACCGCGCGCTGCAGGCATCAACCGCCCACCTCGCAACCACCCGGTACCGCTTCGTTCTGCGTCGCTGCATCAGCAGCAGAGAAACGAGATTATGGAGATCGACCGGCAGGTCGTCAATCCCCCTTGCGCAATTATTTTCAAAAAGTTGAGCGGCACCGGAGCAGCCCTTGTCCATGGCACCAGAAAAATACTTAGTTATCCGAGTTAATTTACGGCCAATAACAGTGATTGCGATTTTCTGCAAGCGAGAAGCGCTATCGAACGATCTCGCGTCACGATCCACAGACGAGATGGTAGAGACGGTGGAGATGGAGAAGACGAGGGGAACAGAGTGCACAGTAGAAACTGCATGCAGGCCACGAAGACAAACAAGAAGTGCGAACGCGGAGACTGGTTTTGTGAGTGGCTCTTCGGCGCGCGCAGCGCCGCCGGAAGTATGACTCCCTTGTCACCAGCGCATGCAGGTGCACGAACACGGACTCTACGGAGCCACTACCTTCTGCAAGCAAGGGCGCCCACTTAGCATTAGCGGTTTGAGCCGCTTTCTTTGCTTAGGAAGGTCTGAACAACCCGTTTCTGTTTTGGATTTCCAGCTCGCACAATGGAGCGAAGATCACATCGTCACCTGCGACTGCGGTGGAGCGCTACCGGTCGCATCCTGGCGGTCCGCGCCTCGCCTTTACCGCACGCCTTCGGCCTTCGTTGCGCTTCACAGCATCTTGCGCGCCATCCACAGATTAGCCAGCGCGAACTGCGTTTCGATCTGAGCCGTGTTCTTCGCCAATCCTCGATACCGCGCCTTCAGATAGCCAAACTGACACTTCAGCACCCGAAACGGATGTTCCACCTTCGCTCTTACACCCGCTTTCAGTCGCTCGA
>NZ_JABBGJ010000147.1 GCF_012927345.1 Paraburkholderia polaris | reverse complement strand
CCGGCTGCGCGCCAGGCTTTGCCCCGCTCGTGCCGCGCAACGACTTCGGCTTGCGCCCGGGCCCATCGCTTGAGGGCGGCTTGCTGGAGTTACGACTGTTCTTCTCGAGTTTCGCTTCGAGCGCGTTCAGACGCTTCACGAGATCAACGATGAGCGCGTCCTTCTGTTCGTGTGTGAGGTCTTTGAAATCAGGCATCTTCGTCATGTCCTTCACTATGCACAGCCTGGCTGCAGTTTACAAGCGCTGAATAGTTACGCCGCCGCAAAGAAAGTAAGCAAAGAAAGCGGCTCAAACCGCTCATACTAAGTGGGCACCGTGGCTTGGAAGCGGTAGTGGCTCCGTGGAATCCGGGCCCTTGCACCTTCGAGCGTTAGTGAGAAAGCCGTCATCAGCTCCCACTCCGCACTACGTGCGTCGCGGACGGGTCTGCCAGGGAAACCACGGGCTTCGGTTCAGATCTGTGCGGGCCGTCGGCTTCGCCTCGGCGAGGCGCCGCCGTACTTCACCGGCAACCCCCACTTCGAATGAAATGGCGGTGTGTTGCAGTGGCAGTGGCAGTGGCAGTGGTAGTGGTAGTGGCAGTGGCAGTGGCAGTGGCAGTGGTAGTGGCAGTGGCAGTGGCAGTGGCAGTGGCAGTGGCACTCCTACTGGCGGCCGCAGTGGCGGCGCGACGACGAGTCACGGTGCCGACAAAATGCAAGAACCGAAACGTGAGACCTCGAACGCAAGAGCCCAAACGCGAGAGCTGAAACGTAGTGTGTGGTTTTATGAAGTACTCTTCGGCGCGCGCAGCGCCGCCGGAAGTATGACGCCTTTGTCACTCACGCCGAATGCGCGAGGACACGGATTCCAGATGCGCCACTACCGCCTCCAAGCCAGGAGACCCGCTTAGCAGGATTGGCTTGAGCCGCTTTCTTTGCTTACTTTCTTTGCGGCGGCGTAACTATTCAGCGCTTGTAAACTGCAGCCAGGCTGTGCATAGTGAAGGACATGACGAAGATGCCTGATTTCAAAGACCTCACACACGAACAGAAGGACGCGCTCATCGTTGATCTCGTGAAGCGTCTGAACGCGCTCGAAGCGAAACTCGAGAAGAACAGTCGTAACTCCAGCAAGCCGCCCTCAAGCGATGGGCCCGGGCGCAAGCCGAAGTCGTTGCGCGGCACGAGCGGGGCAAAGCCTGGCGCGCAGCCGGGGCATA
>NZ_JABBGJ010000146.1 GCF_012927345.1 Paraburkholderia polaris | reverse complement strand
CCTGGTAGTATGAAGTAATAGCGACTACGGGGTATTGCAATGACAGACGATCTCGATGAATTTGACGCGTATCTCGACCATCTGGCACAGGAGTTAGGGCACGCTAATCGCCACGCTGGCCTTAAAGGCTACTGTTCCGGTCTGGTGATGCCACTGTCACGCAAGAGCGTCGAACCAATGGCCGCGCATATCGATCCGCTTCATGCCAGTGCGAAGCATCAGTCGCTCCACCACTTTGTTGCCAAGGCCGAGTGGTCCGACAAGGCGATCATGCAGCGGGTGCGCGAATGGGTGATGCCCGCGCTAGGCGCGCATGCCGCTGAAGAGGCCGGCTACTACTGGATTATTGACGACACCGGTTTTCCGAAGAAGGGCCGCCATTCGGTGGGGGTTGCACGCCAGTACTGTGGCCAGCTCGGAAAACAGGACAACTGTCAGGTTGCAGTGAGTTTATCGATCGCGACGCAACGCGGCAGCCTGCCTATCGCCTGGCAACTGTATGTTCCCAAGGAATGGATTGACGATCGGGAACGTGCCAGTCGTGCGGACGGCCTTTCGGGAAGGGATAAGCGAGCTGGGTTTGTTATACGCCGTGGGGATCCGTCCGGGCACCTCAGTATGGGCACCAGGTACGGCGCCGCTGCCGCCCAAGCCGTGGAATGGGCGTGGCAACCCACCGACACTGCTGCGTCGCGCACCCGGCCACGAACCGCAAGCGGTCAAGGCGCTGGCCATGCAATTACCTGCGAACACCTGGCAGACCGTCACCTGGCGGGAAGGCAGCAACGCGGCACTCTCCTCGCGCTTTGCCGCCGTGCGGGTTCGTCCCGCTCATCAGGACTATTGGCGCACTACCCAGCGCGAGGAAGAGTGGCTACTCATCGAATGGCCCGAGGGAGATAAAGAGCCGCTCAAGTACTTTCTCAGTACCGCCCCCGGAGAGGCAACACTTGAACAGCTTGTATCGGTAACCAAGATGCGCTGGCGCATCGAGCGCGACTATCAGGATCTGAAGCAGGAATTCGGACTGGGTCACTACGAAGGTCGCGGCTGGCGGGGCTTTCACCACCACGCCACGCTGAGTATTGCCGCATATGGGTTTCTGATGGCCCAGCGACTCAGGATGGGATCAGGCAGCGGCGATAAAAAAAACTTCATCGAACGCGCGCTGCCTGCGCTTCCCGCGGATTACATCGCACGCGGCAG
>NZ_JABBGJ010000145.1 GCF_012927345.1 Paraburkholderia polaris | reverse complement strand
CTTGATCCGCTATCGGTACGTTGAGGCCCTGCTGGCAGAACCGCTTTGTTGGCTTGTCTCTCCCGCCGCTCGCTGCGTCTCTGTTCCGCACGCTTCACGACTTCTTCCAGCGATTGCACCTTTTCGGGGGTCGAACGACCAAAGCGCTTGCTATAACAGTGCGCGATAAATTCGGCGAGGAGCCGCTTCCACGGCTCCTGCTGGTCGTTAGCCAGTGATCCGAATTTTCGGGGATTCAATCCCAGTTCGCGAGCCATCTGGATATGAATATGGCCCAACCTGAAACGCTGCCGCGCATCACACCAGGGTTGAAGTTTCGGTGGCGGCCGCATTACTGCTCACCTCTGCGCCAACTCACTGCAGTCAATCGCTCCACTGCCGCGTAGTAACGCGCCTGCGAAGCAGCAGCATCGTCGTTCTGATCCGCCTTCAAAATGCCAAACAGGTTCTCTGCCACAACTGAGCCGATCGCGTGGATAGCATCGTGTCGCGTGAGTCCCTGTTTCCCGAGGCGATCCATTGCCCGGACCACGGGCTCAAGGTCCAGGGCAATCTGGTTTTCGACGATCACATGTAGCGCGGCATGTGCCGTGAGGTTGGGAAGCTTGATCCGGGCGACGCGATGCCAGGTTTCAATGAGAAGAATCCGCTCCTGTTCGTCGAGTTCAAGCCATGATTCAGGCTCGGGCCCGCGCTCCGGGTTGTACGCTTCCATGATGTCAATCCTGTACTGACTTCTGTTCATTGTAAAAATGCCGCCTGCCGTCGCGTTGCGCTTAACCGTGCCGATTGAGCCCATGCGGAGGCATCGCGGGCGTTACACGCACTTCCCTCCAACGCTCACCGAGACGCTCGATGCACGGCATCTGATCATTCTGCAGCGCATCGAACAGACGCTCTAGCCAGCGTTTGTCACGGATCGGCGTAATCAAGCCGGGGATGATCGGCATAATGAGGCCACTCAGAGTGGCCCCGAAACGCGATTTCGAAGGGGTTCAAGAATGCGGTTTTTTGCCGGATTTGGCAACCGCATTTTCGCCGTTTTCAGGCATCGGTTTGGGCTTGCGGAAGCTCTCGCCCTCGATGACGACGCGATAGGCACCGTGGCGTAGCCGGTCGAGCGTGGCGGCGCCAAGAACCCGGTTGTCGGGGAACGCATCGCCCCATTCGCTGAGGTCTAAATTTGAAGTCAAGATCGAGGCCGCGCGT
>NZ_JABBGJ010000144.1 GCF_012927345.1 Paraburkholderia polaris | reverse complement strand
TTTGGGTCGCGAAACCCGCGCAAGCGCCGCTCGCGTTCGCGCGTAGGTTGATGGCTATTCTCGGCCCGATTGTTCACGCGGGCGGCAGCCTTGACGAACACGTGTTTGACATTTGCCAGCGCGGGGATCCTGGACTTCGCGGCCGGATAGCTGCGCAGCTGATCGGTGACGATTTTGCGCGGCACCGGGCACGAACGAAGTACGCGTTCGAAGAATCGTTCGGCTGCGGCCATGTCGCGCCGCTTCTGCAGCAGGATATCGAGTTCGGCGCCGTGCTCGTCGACCGCTCGCCACAGCACATAAGGTTCACCGCGCAACGTCACGAACAACTCATCGAGATGCCATGTACTGCCCGGTTTTCGCCGGACAGCCTTTACCCGATGTGCGAACCCGGAACCGAATTTATCGCACCAGCGGCGCACGGTTTCATAACTCACCTCGATGCCGCGCTCGAACAGCAACTCTTCAATATCACGCAAACTCAACTGAAACCGAAAGTACCACCGAACGGCACAGCTGATGACCACCGCAGGAAAGCGATGCCCGTGATAGAGCGATCTGGAATTTTTCATCTCAAGAATTCTACGCGACCGCCTCAATAACGTGACAAAGCCTTCTTGAAATATCCGGGCATCGTTCTCGTTCAACCTGTAGCAATTGCAGAGCCCTTCGCGAGGACGCTAGCGCAAACTTTGTCGCGCCTGAGCTTTCTGATACCCACGGAATGGAAATTGGGGCACCACTCCGACTTTAACTGCCTGCTCTGCTGACGCCGGTCGAGATTGGAGATGCAATCTCACTCACTCACTCACTCGAACCCCCGTTCTCGTCACTATGGAGCTTCACCCATGTCAGCGAATCAACCCCTTTTGGGCCGGGACGTCGTTCAATGGCTCGCCGAACGGCAGAACTGTTGATTTGCACGGAATCCTGACCCACCCTGCGTAGTAATTTGCATCGAATATTGACCCACGTAGAACACTGACCTGCTCGGCAACGGGCGGGGGAACGGAGTGATCGACGTGGCTATATTGAGCATCATCCGACGCTGGCACTTTCGCGATCATGTGTCGTTGCGCGAGATTGCCAAACGGCTGGGCGTGTCCAGAAACACGGTCAGACGCTACATACGGGCCGGCACCGTACTGCCCGCCTATCCCGAACGCCACAGCCCCAGCAAGCTCGACGGGTTTGCTGCGAAGCTTGCTGG
>NZ_JABBGJ010000143.1 GCF_012927345.1 Paraburkholderia polaris | reverse complement strand
GCGAGAATGCGCAGGTTCGGCTCGGCATCAAGGAGCCGCCCGTCCGAGGAGATGGCGATCTTGTTTCCCGGCAAGCCAGAGCCAGTGATTCCCGTGGCTGGACCGCTGATTGTCCGTACCGGCGGCACGTCGCCGTTCGCCTTGGCGGCGAAAACGCTCACCTGGATCTGCGTCACGTCCGCGGTCTGGTTGTAGACGAATAACTCGTCCGTACGCGGATCGACAGCGATCGTCATGTTGTTCCTTGCAAAAAGTCCGGCCCCCGGCAGCAGGCCGGTTTTGCTACCCGTGAGGCTGCGCAAAAGCGGCGGCGAGGTAATGCTCCGACGCGTGCCAAACGTGTCGATGATCGCCGCCCCCCGTATGTCATAACCCGCAATCAGCAGATTGTCTTCGCTGTCAATCGCAATGCTCACGTACTGGACGATATTCGGATCGGTGATGTGAACGGCATTGTTTACAGGCCCGGAGCTGTTGGCGGGAGCGACCAGCACCCCCGCCTCCGAGGGGCGAACGGTCAGGACGAAATCGTTGAGGTGGGAATCCACCGCGATGCTGAGCAGGTCATTTGTTATCGTCAACATGAACGACCGACTGGGCGCCTCATTGCCCTCGGCCTTTCGCGGAAAGATGTCGACCGTGCTGCTGGTAAGAAACTGTGCGACGTGAAAGGAGTCCTTCTTGTCGATCACCGTCGCGCCAGCGGTCATGAGGGTGGTGAGCGGCCCTTGCAGCACCTGGCAGGGCTCGGTCGCTCCGTTGGCGCGCAAGGAGTAACCGCGAATCTGATCACCGAGAACGAGGAAGACGGCGTCGGTGGGGCAGGCGGCGTGCGCCAGTTGGACCCCGAACAGCATACTGACGACGGCGACACATAGCGCGGGTTTCATGACACTCCTCCTTGGTCATATTGTGCGAATGCGCTAATCAAGCATAGACCCCTTGGAGGCCGAACGGAGTTCCGCCAGTTGCAGCCTGTGTTTTGGCGGGCGATGCGAGGGGATACTCATCGACATCGAACGGTAGTCTGGTGTGCTAACGTGTTATGGCCCCATGTCGCAGTTGGATGACCGGTTTTTTAACGCATGATTGGCTCGTTCGGGCCAGCAACGAACGGTCGGAACGCCTGTCTGAGCGGATCAAATTGGCCGCGCGCCGCGTCACGCAATGCGCATACTTACCTCGGCCTTGCACGACTACGATCGGCAGCACGCGACCCA
>NZ_JABBGJ010000142.1 GCF_012927345.1 Paraburkholderia polaris | reverse complement strand
ACACCATGGGAGTGGGTTTTACCAGAAGTGGCTAGTCTAACCGCAAGGAGGACGGTCACCACGGTAGGATTCATGACTGGGGTGAAGTCGTAACAAGGTAGCCGTATCGGAAGGTGCGGCTGGATCACCTCCTTTCTCGAGCTAACGTGTCAATGCGTTGAGCGCTCACGCTTATCGGCTGTGAACAAGACAGACTCAGGGGTCTGTAGCTCAGTTGGTTAGAGCACCGTCTTGATAAGGCGGGGGTCGATGGTTCGAATCCATCCAGACCCACCACTGTTTCTGCGGTGGCTGCGCTAATGACTGAAACCCCTGGGGCATCAATACGGATAGCAATATCTGTGTGTGACTGGGGGATTAGCTCAGCTGGGAGAGCACCTGCTTTGCAAGCAGGGGGTCGTCGGTTCGATCCCGTCATCCTCCACCAATCTTCAATGCCGGTTTTACTGCGGCGAACATTGAAAAATGTTTGCGGTGTAGTGAAACAGGCATTGGCGATTGAGCCAGTCAGAGTGATACGCGGTTATAGCAACTGCGATATCGGCTGTCGTTCTTTAACAATCAGGAAGAAGTAGTAAAGAGATTCACGAAAGCATACTTAGAGATGGGTGTGTGAGTAGGTGAATCAGGGTTGTGATTGTATCAATGTATGAAAAGGTGATCGAAAGATTGCCTTGGAATACGGCGCAACACGAATACTCAACCTGTAGCGATGTGAGGAGCGTTGCATTCCCAGTGGATGCGACACGAGACACACCCGTTATAGGGTCAAGCGAACAAGTGCATGTGGTGGATGCCTTGGCGATCACAGGCGATGAAGGACGCGGTAGCCTGCGAAAAGCGACGGGGAGCTGGCAAACGAGCTTTGATCCGTCGATGTCCGAATGGGGAAACCCACCTCTTTTGAGGTATCCGTGACTGAATACATAGGTCACGTGAAGCGAACGCGGTGAACTGAAACATCTAAGTAACCGCAGGAAAAGAAATCAACCGAGATTCCCAGAGTAGTGGCGAGCGAAATGGGACCAGCCTGTACTCTTTATCTTCATTGTTAGTCGAAGGCTCTGGAAAGTGCCGCCATAGCAGGTGATAGCCCTGTAGACGAAAACAGCGAGGAAGAACTGGGTGTACGACAAGTAGGGCGGGACACGTGAAATCCTGTCTGAAGATGGGGGGACCATCCTCCAAGGCTAAATACTCGTGATCGACCGATAGTGAACCAGTACCGTGAGGGAA
>NZ_JABBGJ010000141.1 GCF_012927345.1 Paraburkholderia polaris | reverse complement strand
TCGTCGCGCCAGACTGCCGCCCAAAGCGAATAGCTGGCGTTGGCGCCACGCTGCAAAAGAAACTCGACCAAAGGAAGGTTTTCTCCACGGGCGACCGCATACCATAGCGGCGTAGCTCGAAAATCCCCTTCGTCCTCATCCATTGGCACGGCCTGTTCGAGATCCGCACCCGCTTCCAGCAAGGTTGTGATGGTTTTGACGCCGTTCGGTTCGACCAATTGTGGACTACTGCCAGGCTTGACCGCGCATGCCCGATGCAGGGCGGTGTGCCCCTGCGGGTCGCTCGCCGCAACAAGTTCGGGGGCTGCAACCAATAATGCCGCGACTGTTGGCCAGTCCCACATGCGGGATGCAGAGAATAGCGCTGTTCTCGAAGGTTTACCCATTTTCGCCTCCGCACTTGATCACGACCGCTCCGATTCAAGCAGTGCCAATTGTCGCAAAGTTTAGACTGTTAGATTGTCGTCAATTTCGGGCAGGCAGTGCAATGACCGTTTTTGGCCGAGACCGGAAGCTTGCCTTCTGAACGCGGCGGAGCTCAACACTTAACTCGGCACCTGTTCGTAACAGTTACGTTGGGTTACATTTTCCTCGGAAAAGCCCACGATACCGCACGAAAAAAACCCGCCGAGCGGCCCCTTTTGGGACGCGTGGCGGGCGGGTTTCAGGTGAACTGATCAGGGCGACGGAGCCGACCTTGCGGTCGCTTTTGCTGCTCTCTCGTCCTGTTCTTGAAAAAACGGCGCCACCGAGGCGAGGGTTCCCCATTTCTTGATGCCGCGTATGCCCAGCGGCGCCTACTCCACAGCCAGCACGAGCTCGCGCAGCGCTTCCTGTACCGCGACGTCCTGCCGCGCCACTTCGACCGGCGCCGGCGCTGCCGCCGTTCCCGTCTCCATGCCGGTGCGGTAGCCGATCAGATACTCGCCCGCTAACGCCGTTGTGCCCGGATGTGTGGGCGGACTTGCAGGCAGCCCCGCCCTCGCATCGCGATACCCATCCGTCGCAAACGTGCTGCATGTGCTCACGCCCGTCGGGATCGCTGCCGGGCCAAGCGCGACGACGGTTTCCTGCTCGAACAGCGCCTTTGGGTCGTCTTCGCGCCAGATACCACCGAACGCGTCCGGGAGCCGGTCGTCGCCGTGAATGACGACGATCCACGCACTCTCCAACGGCGCGGCATCGGTTCGGACCTCGCCGCCACAGTGATCGCAGACCACCTTGGCAATATCGGTC
>NZ_JABBGJ010000140.1 GCF_012927345.1 Paraburkholderia polaris | reverse complement strand
CATCGATCGCTGGTTTTGCCATTGCCCGGCATGAATTTCCCTGTCTGTCTTGCACTTTGCCGCCAGGTCCGTAGCGTCACCGTCGTGATGCCCGTCGCTCCTGACAACTCGATGACCGCACGATTGAACGGCGGCATCATCTGCTGGATTGCCCATTCCCGGGTTTCCGCTGAATAGCGTTTCATTTCCCATTCGCTGTCCGCCCCCCATCTTTACATCAATCGGTTCGGGTGAGGCGACAACTAGCCTGACATGGAGGGCCGCAAAGAAAGATAAGCAAAGAAAGCGGCTCAAACCGCTCATGCTAAGTGGGCGCCGTGGCTTGCAAGTGGTAGTGGCTCCGTGGAATCCGGGGCCTTGCACTTTCGAGCGTTAGTGACAAAGCCGTCATCAGCTCCCACTCCGCACTGCGTGCGTCGCGGACGGGTATGCATGGGAAACCAGGGGCTTCGGTTCAGATCTGTGGGCGCCATCGGCTTCGCCTCGGCGAGGCGCCGCTGCACTTCACGGGCAACCCCCTTCGAATGAAATGGCGGTGTGTCGCACTTGCAGTGGCAGTGCCACTCGCGGCGGCGGTGGCGGGCCTGTCATAAATTTTGTGTTCGAGGCATAACATGTAGTTCAAGGAGCATTTATGCCACGCAAAACCCAAGCCGGCCGCAGTGACGATGCGACGACGAGTCACGGTGCTGGCAAAACGCAAGAGCCGAAACGCAAGAGCCGAAACGCAAGAGCCCAAACGCAAGAGCCGAAACGCAAGAGCCCAAACGCAGCGGTTGGTTTTATGAAGTACTCTTCGGCGCGCGCAGCGCCGCCGGAAGTATGACGCCTTTGTCACTAGAGCATGCGGGGGCGCGAGCACAGACTCTACGGAGCCACTACCCCGTCCAGCCAAGGGTGCCCGCTTAGCAGGATTGGTTTGAGCCGCTTTCTTTTGCCTACTTTTCTTTGCGGCAGGGTAACTATTCAGCGCTTGTAAACTGCAGCCAGGCTGTGCATAGTGAAGGACATGACGAAGATGCCTGATTTCAAAGACCTCACACACGAACAGAAGGACGCGCTCATCGTTGATCTCGTGAAGCGTCTGAACGCGCTCGAAGCGAAACTCGAGAAGAACAGTCGTAACTCCAGCAAGCCGCCCTCAAGCGATGGGCCCGGGCGCAAGCCGAAGTCGTTGCGCGGCACGAGCGGGGCAAAGCCTGGCGCGCAGCCGGGGCATAAGGGCAAGACGCTCAAGCGGGTGGTGCAACCCGATT
>NZ_JABBGJ010000014.1 GCF_012927345.1 Paraburkholderia polaris | reverse complement strand
CCCTGAACTTGTCGGCGCTTGACCATCGATCGCTGGTTTTGCCATTGCCCGGCATGAATTTCCCTGTCTGTCTTGCACTTTGCCGCCAGGTCCGTAGCGTCACCGTCGTGATGCCCGTCGCTCCTGACAACTCGATGACCGCACGATTGAACGGCGGCATCATCTGCTGGATTGCCCATTCCCGGGTTTCCGCTGAATAGCGTTTCATTTCCCATTCGCTGTCCGCCCCCCATCTTTACATCAATCGGTTCGGGTGAGGCGACAACTAGCCTGACATGGAGGGGCCGCCGCAAAGAAAGATAAGCAAAGAAAGCGGCTCAAACCGATCCTGCTAACTGGGCTGCAAATGGTAGTGGCGCATCTGGAATCTGTGTTCGTGCACCTGCATACGCTCGTGACAAGGGCGTCATACTTCCGGCGGCGCTGCGCGCGCCGAGGAGCACTTCATAAAACCGATCGCGACGGTTTCACACTCGAGTTTCATTTGGAGCGCCGAAGAGCACCTCTCAAAACCGACTGCTGCGTTTCTCGCTTGAGCTTCATTCGGCGCGCCGCCGAGGCACCCGTAGACGGCGACCGAAGCCCTTGGTTTCCCTGGCAGACCCGTCCGCGACGCACGTAGTGCGGAGTGGGAGCTGATGACAGCTTTGTCACAAGCGTCAGAGGGTGCACGAGCACGGATTCCACGGAGCCACTACGCTTTGCAGACCACGGTTCCCGCTTAGCACCAGCGGTGTTAGCCGCTTTCTTTGCTTATCTTTCTTTGCGGCGGCAAAGAAAGTAAGTGCCGCCCCGCACAGGGGCAACGCTAATAGACCACTAACAATTCAAGGAAAGGCCAACACCGCGAGCCCACCACCGAAAAGCCCACCACCAAAACACCACCCGCGCGAAGCGACCCAGCACCCCCTGGCGCCCGCAGGCAAAAACCCCTTCATCAACTACCTGCGCCAGCAGCTACAACAGCAGAAGGACACACCGGCACAACAAAACCAACCCCCTTACCGGCGGAGCCACCCTTAGAAGCAGCAGCAGCCATCCCCTGCACAGCAGCAGCAACCTGCAAAGCGATCTGCTGCAACGCCGCCCGATGCCCATTAACAAGCGCGTCATAGCCGCCGCTAACCGGCTCACTCACCACACTCCGACAGGTCATCACAGCAGTACCACGTACAGCCCTAACACTCCAAACCGCATCGATCAACGCATGCGACCCCGGCCATGACTCGAACCGCTGCACATTCATGCTGACGCGATACACCGCTGTCGTATCCGGATACGCGGTGCCATACACATCGATCGTGCCCAGCTGCTGCGTAAGACTGGTCGACAAAGCACGACGAATCTCATCGCCCGGCAACGAAGCCCAACGCTCCTGTTCGAGCACCTGAACCTGCGTCGGTCCCGTCTGCACCACAAGCTGATTCTTCGCCACTTGCGGCGGCACATCGATCGGCGCGACTTCAATCAGCCACGCAGGCGCGGCTGCAGTACGTGCACTGACCGGAGCCGCAGAGCCAGTAGCAGCGGAGCCGGCGCTATCGGAGCCGAGCGTATAAAACCGGCTCGACGGCGACGAACACGCCGCCATCGCCAGCAATCCGGCCAGAGCGCCAACGTAAGCAGCGCCGCGCAAGAACCCGCGCGGCGGGCGGGGGAGCCGGGCAAACATCATGGTTTATCTCCTGTTTTACCGCGCAACAGCGATTCCGGATGACGCTCCAGATAATCCGACAGCGCATTCAACGACTGCAACGTGCGCGTCAGTTCCTGCAACGCCTGATGAACATCCGATTGCAACGGCGAGTCCTGCTGCAACGTCGCCTGGGCCGAACCGAAAGTCTGTTTCGCCGCCGCCAGGGTGTCACGCGCCTCCGGCACGACTTCCTTGTCGAGTCGCGTGAACAGCTGGTCAGCATTCTTCAGCGCGCTGTTCAGGTTCGAACCGATCTCGTCGAACGGCACCTTGTCGAGCTTCTTCGCAATGTCGGCGACTTGCAGTTGCAGTTCGTCGAGCGTGTTCGGAATGGTCGGCAATTCGAGCGGATCGCCCGTCACGTCAACCGTGGCCGGCGGCGCTTTCGGGAAGATATCGAGCGCCACGTACAACTGGCTCGTGATCAGATTGCCGGTGCGCAACTGGCCGCGCAGACCATGCTTGACGAGCTGTTGCAGCATGGTTTGGCCCGCGATGCTGCCCGCTGCCGGTGCCGTCTCGCGGAAGCGCTTGCCGAGGCGGTCGGGGTACAGGTTCATCGTCACCGGCATGGTGAAGCTGCGCGTTTTCGGATCGTAGTCGATGCCGATATTGGTCACTTGACCGAGCACGATGCCGCGGAAATCGACCGTCGCACCGATCGACAGACCACGCAGCGACTGATTGAAGTTCATGACCACACGCAGCGGCACGCCGTCCGGTTCGCGCATCGCGTCCTGTTCATCCGAGCCGAGGCGGAACGTCATGTTGTTCGGCGCCTGCGCGCCCACGCCCTGGCCCGGCGGCGACTGGAACGACAGGCCGCCGACGATCACCGTCGCAAGCGACTGCGTATTCAGCTTGAAGCCGCTCGAGTCGAGCCGCAAATCGACGCCGCTCGCATGCCACCAGCGCGAATTGGTGCCGACGTACTGGTCGAACGGCGCCGACACGAAGACCTGCATCGTCACGCCGGTGCCGTCCTTGTCGAGCGAGAAGCCAACCACCTGGCCGACCTGTACGCGCCGGTAGAAAATCGGCGAACCGATGTCGATCGAGCCGAGTGAGTCGCCGTGCAGAATGAACTGATGGCCCTTCTGGTCGCCCGTAATAGGCGGTGGCGTTTCGAGGCCGACGAAGTTTTTCTCGGTGTCCGGTGAATGGCCGGCGTCCGCGCCGATGTACGCACCCGAGAGCAGGGTGGTCAGTCCGGACACGCCGCTCGCGCCGACGCGAGGGCGCACCACCCAGAAGCGCGAATCCTTGACCGCGAAGTCTTCGCCTTCCTTGGTGAGTTGCACCTGAACCAGCACGTGCGACAGATCCTTCGACAGCGTGATGGTCTTCACCGAGCCGACGTCGACGTCCTTGTACTTGACCTTGGTCTTGCCGGGCTCGAGGCCTTCGGCGCTGACGAACGTGATCGTGATGGTCGGGCCTTTTTCGGTCACCGACTTGATCACGAGCGCGAGGCCGATCAGTGCGGCGATCAATGGAATCACCCAGACGAGCGACGGCAGCCAACGGCTACGCGGCTCGATCTCGGGATCGGGTAGTTCGGGGGGAAGCTTGGGTCCGTTCGAATCGTTGCGCGGCGCATCGGAGGCGGGCGTCGGTCCTTGCGGGCTAGTCATGGTCGAGGTCCTGAGGTTTTTGAGTACTGCCTTCCACGTTGTCCCAGATGAGCCGTGGATCGAATTGCATGGATGCCATCATCGTCAAGATCACCACCGAGCCGAAGGCGATCGCGCCCGGTCCGGCCGTGATCACGGCAAGCGACTTGAAACGGACCAGCGCGACGGTCAGCGTGACGACGAACACGTCGAGCATCGACCAGCGCCCGATCTTTTCGACCATCCGGTACAGCGTGGTGCGCTGATCCGGCCGCCAGCGCGAGCGGCGCTGCGCGGTGGCGGTGAGCAGCACCAGCACACTGAGCTTGAGCATCGGCACCATGATGCTGGCGATGAACACGATCACGGCCAACGGCCAGTCGCCCGAGGTCCAGAAATACACGACGCCGCTCATGATGGTGTCGTCTTCCGAACCAAGCAGCGACGACGTGTGCATCACCGGCAGCAAATTCGCGGGAATATACAGCAAGGCCGCGGCAATCAGCAGCGCCCACGTCCGCATCAGGCTGTCGGGGTGGCGCGAGTGGAGGCGCGCGCCGCAGCGTCCGCAGTGCTGCGGCGTGACAGAGCGGATACGCGGCTCGACGCGTCCGCACGCGTGGCAAGCGACCAGGCCCGCGCGTTTGGCGGTCACGTATTTCATCGTGCGCTCATCCCTGGTGCGGCGCCGGCGGCACGCCCGGCGGCAATGCAGATTGACTCGTACCTTGTACCTCAGGCGGCGCGGGCGGCCCGTCAAGCGAACCGACGGCAGCGGCTGCGCTGTCCGCAGAGGTGCGCGGCAGCGGCCGCTTGCTGCGGTTGCCCATTTCGTCGGCGAGGTCCCACAGCACGCGGGGATCGAACGTGAGGACCACCGCGATCATCAGCGTCAGCACGCCGAACGCGAATAACGCCGCCTCGGGAATCACGCGCGCGAGACTCACCATCTTCACGATGGTGATCAGTACGCCGAGCATGAACACTTCGATCATGCCCCACGGCCGAACGAATTGAATGGCGCGCAACACGTGGTTGAAGGCGGCCGGCACGTAGCCGGCGCGCAGCGGGATCAGCACGTACAGCAACGCGACCAGTTCGGTCAGCGGGAACAGGATGGTCGAGCAGAACACCATGACCGCGACGATCTGCATGTCCTCGCCCCATAAGGCGACGAGCGCGCCGAACAGCGTGGTTTGCGAGGTGATGCCGTTGGTTTCGAGTTCGACGATCGGGAAGGCCTGGGCGATGATGAAGGTGATCAGCGCGGCCAGTGTCATCGCACAGATACTGTCGAGCTTGCGGGAGACGCCGCGATAGAGCGTCGCGCCGCAGCGCGTACAACGCGCGACCTGCTGCCCGACAAGCCGGGGCTTGTGGAACAGCGTATCGCATTCATGGCACGCGATCAGGTTGTCATGGTCCATACGGCAGAAGGGCTAACCACGTGAAGAAAGGCGTGCGATGCCAGTATTAGGGCAGGGCTGGAGAAAAGCGTGGAGCAATAGTACCAAACGCGCTTCGCCGCTGGCGACGGCCAATGCACCCGATGCGGCGTGAGTCAGGCTGCGTCGGCATCAGGACTAGTCTTACACAAAACTGCACGATTCTGACAGTCTCCGTCCCCAATTGTTCAATACGGTTCTGCACGTAGGAAAACTTTCGGCGTGGCGGCCTAAGCCAGCTTTTTCCGCTTGCGGTAGCATGGCGGCCTTGGCGTGTGCCGCAGCCACCATGCTTTCTATCGAGTCGCACGATGCAGCATGCATTGGCAGCGTGGAATAGCAGGGCCGGCTGCGCCGTTAACCTCTCTTAGCTTGCGTTGATCTGTCATGGCACTCAATCCTTCTTTCGGTGGCCGGGAGTCGTACACGCGGACTGCCATCGCTTTTCACTGGCTGATCGCGTTGCTGATCGTATGCGGCTTCGCGCTTGGCTGGGTGATGACCGATATCCCCGGCTTCACGCCCACCAAGCTGCGCTATTTCTCGTGGCACAAATGGATCGGCGTGACGGTGTTCGCGCTCGCCGTGCTGCGCATTCTGTGGCGCGCCACCCACGCGGCCCCGCCGATGCCGCGTCGCATGCCGGCCTGGCAGCGCGGCGCCGCGCATCTCACGCATCTGCTGCTCTACGTGCTGATGATCGTGATTCCCGCCTCCGGCTATCTGTATAGCTCGGCGGCCAATGTGCCGGTGGTGTACCTCGGCCTGATTCCGCTGCCGCGCCTGATCGCACCGGACCCGCATCTCAAGGAGTTGCTGAAGAACGTGCATATCGCGCTGAATTACACATTGCTCGTGCTGGTCGCGCTGCATATCGCGGCAGCGCTCAAGCATCAATGGCTGGACCGCGACGGCCTGCTGTCGCGCATGCTCCCTTTCATCAAATAAGGATAACCATGAAAGTTTCGTTTTATCGCTACATGCTCGCCGCGTTCGCGGCAGCCTCGCTGACCGCGGCCGGCAGTGCGCTCGCGCAGGTCGACGTCGCCAAGAGTTCGGTGACGGCAACGTCGAAGCAGATGAACGTGCCGGTGGAAGGCAAATTCGGTAAATTCACCGCGCAAGTGAAGTTCGATCCGGCAAAACCGGCCGACGGCAGCGCGCAGTTCAGTATCGACGTCGGCAGTTACGATCTCGGCGACGAAAGCTATAACGATCAGGTGCGCGGCAAGGACTGGTTCGACGCGAAGACCTATCCGACTGCAACCTTCGTGTCGAGCGCGATTGCGCCGGCCGGCGGCAATCAGTTCAAGGTCACCGGCAAGCTGACCATCAAGGGTAAATCGCAGACCGTCGTGGTGCCGGTCACGGTTACCCAGCAGGGCGCGACGCAAACGTTCGATGGTTCGCTGCCGATCAAGCGCTCGCAATTCGACATTGGCACCGGCGAATGGAAAGACACCTCGGTGGTCGCCGATGACGTGGTGATCAAATTTCATATCGTCGCAGCACGCAAGTGACGCTCGCTGCGCTCTTTGGGCGCAGCCGCTATCCTTCAAGAATTCCAGAAACATAAGGAGCCTGAATTGAAAACATCCCTGTTGATTGCCGTCGGCGCATTGGCCTCTTCTTTCTCGCTCGGCGCATTTGCTGCCGCTGACACCTATCAGCTCGACCCGACGCACACGTATCCGAGCTTCGAAGCGGATCACTTCGGTGGCCTGTCGGTGTGGCGCGGCAAGTTCGCCAAGAGCTCCGGCACGGTCACGCTCGACCGCGCGGCGAAAACCGGCACGGTGGACGTCACCGTCGACCCGGCTTCGGTCGAAACCGGCAACACCAAGCTCGACGAACATCTGAAGACGGACACGTTCTTTGACGTCACGAAGTATCCGGCGGTGACGTACAAAGGCACCGATATCAAGTTCGACGGCGACAAGCCGGTCGAAGTGGTCGGCAGCCTGACGATCCGTGGCGTGACCAAGCCGCTGAATCTGACGATCGAATCCTTCAAGTGCATGCAGCACCCGGTGCTCAAGCGCGAAGTGTGCGGCGTGGAAGCGAGCGCTCATTTCAACCGTAACGATTACGGTATGGATTTCGGCGCCAAGTATGGCTTCAGCATGGATACCAAGCTGCATATTCAGGCTGAAGGCATCAAGCAGTAAGCGCTTTAACGAGCTTTTTGCGTGTTCCTATTCAATGCCGCTCATGGCGCGGCCGTTGCGTCGCAACAAAAAAACCGCTTCGTTCGCTTTTGCGATGAAGCGGTTTTTTATTGCCTGCTTGAAACGCCGAAAGCCTTGTACAGTGGCCGCTGGCTATTTGCCGCTCGCGTCGTTTTAATTTTTCATGTACATAGAGCGCTGGCACCGTATTGGTTGTGCGCGCATCCAGTTCGGGCAATGTCCAGCGTAAAACCTACGTAAATAATATTTCGCGCGCATTGGAGATCTGCATGAATGCAACGACAGCGGCAGGCTTGGCGGGGAGCCGGCAGAATTCGTGGCGCGCGGTGGTCGCCGCCTCGATCGGCAACGCGCTGGAATGGTTCGATCTGGTGGTATACGGTTTTTTCGCGGTCATCATCGCCAAGCTGTTTTTCCCCGCAGGTAACGACACGGTCTCGTTGCTGCTGACGCTCGGCACCTTCGGCGTGTCGTTCTTCATGCGGCCGCTCGGCGCAATCGTGATCGGTGCTTACGCCGACCGCTCCGGACGCAAGGCGGCGCTCACGCTGTCGATCCTGCTGATGATGTGCGGCACGCTGATCATCGCGGTTCTGCCGACGTATCAGAGCATCGGTGTTGCCGCGCCCGTGATTCTCGTGGCGGCGCGTCTGATGCAAGGTTTTTCGGCGGGCGGCGAGTTCGGCAGCGCCACGGCTTTTCTTGCGGAACACGTGCCGGGGCGGCGCGGTTTCTTCGCGAGCTGGCAGGTCGCGAGTCAGGGGCTCACTACGCTGCTCGCCGCCGGCTTCGGCGTGCTGCTGACCGGCAAGCTGTCGCCGGAGCAGATGGCCTCGTGGGGTTGGCGCGTGCCGTTCTTCTTCGGTCTGCTGATTGGGCCGGTTGCCTGGTACATCCGCACCAAGCTCGACGAAACGCCTGAATTCCTCGCGGCGGAAACCACCACGACGCCGCTGCGCGATACCTTCGCCAGCCAGAAGTTGCGCCTCGTGATTGCGATCGGCGTGGTGGTGCTCGGTACAGTGTCGACCTATCTGGTGCTGTTCATGCCGACGTACGGCGTGAAGCAGTTGGGGCTGGCGCCTTCGGTCGCATTCGCGGCGATTGCGCTGACCGGCGTGATCCAGATGGTGTTCTCGCCGCTGGTCGGCCATCTGTCGGACCGTCACGGGCGTACCACGATCATGTTGATCTCGGCGCTGCTGCTTCTCATCCTGATCAATCCGGCCTTCGTGTATCTGGTCGCGCATCCGACCTTCGGCACGCTGATCGTGCTGCAGATCGTGTTCGGCTTTCTGATGACAGGCTACTTCGCGGCGCTGCCGGGTTTGCTCTCCGAGATGTTTCCGGTGCAGACGCGTACGACCGGCATGTCGCTGGCCTATAACATCGCTGTGACGATCTTCGGCGGCTTCGGACCGTTCATCATCGCGTGGCTGATCAGCTTCACGGGTTCAAAGGCCGCGCCGAGTTACTACATGATTTTTGCCGCGGTCGTCAGCCTGGTGGCGCTGATGGCGGCGCGACGCAAGCTGGGGTTTAGATAAAGCCTCGCCGGTTGTCCCGGCGCAACGGGACAGCAAAACGGGCTAGCGCAGCGCGGCAAAGGCGGTAAACGCAAAAGGCCGGTTCGAGAGAACCGGCCTTTCTTTATTGCGATTGGGTCGGATGTCTGCCCGCAGCAGAATCAGACTTGCGCGCCTGCGTTTGGATCGTCCGGATCGACGCGTTCCTTCTTGTCTTTTATCAGATCTTCGCGCTTCACGCCGAACCACATGGCGAGCGCCGCGGCGACGAACACCGACGAGTAGATACCGAACAGAATACCGACCGTCAGCGCCAGGGCGAAGTAGTGCAGCGTGGGGCCGCCGAACAGGAACATCGACAACACCATCATCTGCGTGCAGCCGTGGGTGATGATCGTGCGCGACATCGTGCTGGTGATCGCGTGGTTGATCACCTCGATCACGGTCATCTTGCGTTCGCGGCGGAAGGTTTCACGAATCCGGTCGAAGATAACGACGGATTCGTTCACCGAGTAGCCGAGCACCGCGAGCACCGCGGCCAGTACCGACAGCGAGAACTCCCACTGGAAGAACGCGAAGAAGCCGAGAATGATGATCACGTCGTGCAAGTTCGCGATGACACCGGCCACCGCGTACTTCCATTCGAAGCGGAACGACAGGTAGATCACGATGCCGACCACCACACAGGCCAGCGCAAGCAGGCCGTCGGTAGCGAGTTCCTTGCCGACCTGCGGGCCGACGAACTCGACACGCTGCAACTGCACCTGCGGATCCTGGCCCTTCAGCGCGCCCATCACCTGGTCGCTCTGTTGCGCCGACGTGTAGCCCTGCTTGAGCGGCAGACGGATCAGCACGTCACGCGAGGTGCCGAAGTTCTGCACTTGCGCGTCGGGGTAGCCGAGCTTGTTGAGCGTGCCGCGCACCGGTTCGAGCGGTGCCGCACCCGGGTACTGCACTTCGATGACAGTACCGCCAGTGAATTCAACCGACAGATGCAGCCCACGATGTAGCAGGAAGAACACAGCGGCAAGGAACGTCAACAGCGAGATTGCGTTGAAGATCAACGCACGCTGCATGAACGGAATGTCTTTGCGAAAACGGAAAAATTCCATGGTCTAGTTCTCCGGGGCTCAGCGGGATGAACCCGGTTTCTGCGGCGTATTGGACGCGTCGCGGCGCCGCACGGTCGGCTTGGCACGCGCCTGCGCCGCAGCTTTGGCCTTGGGCTTGGCGCTTACCGCGGCGACGGCTCGTGCTGTATCGGTCGCAGCATCTTCGTTACCGAGGTAGGCGGCGGCGCCGTCGATACCTTGCGGTTGCGGACGCCACACCTGACCGATGGCCAACGATTTGAGCTTCTTCTTGCCGCCGTACCAGAAGTTGACGATACCGCGCGAGAAGAACACTGCCGAGAACATCGACGTCAAGATGCCGATACAGTGGACCATCGCGAAGCCGCGCACCGGGCCGGAGCCGAAGGCGAGCAGCGCGAGGCCGGCGATCAGCGTGGTGACGTTGGAGTCGAGAATCGTCGCCCATGCATGCGCGTAGCCGTTCTGGATCGCCAGTTGCGGCGGCGCGCCGTGGCGCAGTTCTTCCCGGATACGCTCGTTGATAAGCACGTTCGCGTCGATCGCCATACCGAGCGCGAGCGCGATAGCGGCGATACCCGGCAAGGTGAGCGTGGCCTGCAACATGGACAGCACGGCGATCAGCAGCAGCAGGTTGACCGACAAGCCGATCATCGAGATCACGCCGAACAGCATGTAGTACGCGATCATGAAGACGGCGATTGCCACGAAGCCCCACACCACCGAGTGGAAGCCCTTCTTGATGTTGTCCGCGCCGAGGCTCGGGCCGATCGTGCGTTCTTCGATGATGTCCATCGGCGCGGCGAGCGAACCGGCGCGCAACAGCAGCGCGAGGTCGGCGGCGCCTTGCGGCGTGGCCTGGCCGGTGATCTGGAAGCGGTCGCCCAGTTCCGACTGGATGGTCGCCACCGTCAGCACTTCGCCCTTGCCCTTTTCGAACAGCACCATCGCCATCGGTTTGCCGATGTTGTCGCGCGAGACGCTGCGCACCGCGCGGCCACCCGCCGAGTCGAGGCGGATGTTGACCGACGGACGCTGATGTTCGTCGAAGCCGGCCGACGCGTCGATGATGCGGTCACCCGTGAAGATGATCTGCTTGCGCAGCAGCACCGGCGTCTGGTTGCCTTGCGTGAACAGCTCGTCACCCGGCGGGACCGGATCGGACGGGTTCGGATGCGTGTTCACCGGGTCGGCGAGGCGCGCTTCGAGCGTTGCCGTGCGGCCGATGATGTCCTTTGCCTTCGCCGTGTCCTGCACACCCGGCAGTTCGACGACGATACGGTCCGAGCCTTGCTGCTGGATCACCGGCTCGGCCACGCCGAGTTCGTTCACGCGGTTATGCAGTGTGGTGATGTTCTGCTTGAGCGCGGCGTCCTGCACGGCTTTCTGCACCGCCGGCGTGAACGTGCCGACCAGTTGCACACCGCCGTCCGGGTTCGCTTGCGAAGCCCACTGGAGTTCGCTGATGCCGCGGCCCAGTTGCTTGGATGCCGCGTCCGCCGTGGCCTGGTCGGCGAAATTGATCACCACCGTCTGGTTGACGCGGTTCACGCCGCCGTCGCGGATGTTGTTGTCACGCAGCATGGTGCGTGCATCCGAAGCGTCGGAGTCGAGCTTCTTGTTGAGCGCGCCGGCCATGTCGACCTGCAGCAGGAAGTGCACGCCGCCGCGCAGATCGAGACCGAGGTACATCGGCAGTGCATGCAGTGCGGTCAGCCAATGCGGCGACGCGCTTTGCAGGTTCAGCGCAACGATGAACTGCGGATCGGTCGGGTCGCTGTTCAGCGACTTCTGCAGCAGGTCCTTCACGCGCAACTGCGTGTCGGTGTCCGGCAGACGCACGCGGATGTTCGCGTTGGTCGACGAGTTGTCGAACGTGACGTCGTCAGGCTTGATCTGATTGGCAGCAAGCGCCGCTTCGACTGCCGACAGCGTGGTCGAGTCGAGCTTGACCGTTGCCTTGCCGCTCGACACCTGCACCGCCGGCGCTTCGCCGAACAGATTGGGCAGCGTGTACACGAGGCCGATGACCAGAGCCACCAGCATCACGGCATATTTCCAGAGGGGGTAACGATTCATGAGTGGTCCAACGGGAAGGTTGGCTTGGAAGCGATGCGTCCGGCGATGAGCGCGGGCAGTTCAGCGTTGTTCTGCGAGAACCGCCGGCGAGGCCGCGCCGGACGCGAGAGAGCAGGCCTTACAGCGACTTGATCGTGCCCTTCGGGAGAATCGTCGTGACCGACGCTTTTTGCACGGTGATTTCCGTGCCTTCCGAGATTTCGACGCCGACGTAAGCTTCACCCACCTTGGTCACCTTGCCGACGATGCCGCCGTTCGTGACCACTTCGTCGCCCTTCGCCATCGCGGAGAGCATGTTGCGATGTTCTTTCTGGCGCTTCATTTGCGGGCGAATCATGATGAAGTACAGCACGCCGAACATGAGGATCAGCGGCAGGAAGCTCATCAGGTTCGATTCAATGCCACCTGTTGCTGTGCCTTGGGCGAAGGCATCTGTAATGAACGACACGTTGGTCTCTCCGTTATAAATCGAAACAATCAAAAAAATCAGCCGGTTATTCTACCACCGGCCTGACAGGGGTCGGCGCGGCGAATCGGCTTTCCGATCAACCGTTTAAAGCCTTTTTCACTGCACGCGAAAGTTAATTGTAAGGTTTTCCGCGCCAAGCCGATGGATTCCTCCGGCCAATTCGTCAGCTGATTCCCGATTGCCGGCTAATCGATGCCGCGCGCGCGGTTCTCGTGGAAGCGCTTGCGGAAAGGCTCGAACAGCTTTGCATCGATCGCGTCGCGCATTTCCTGCATCAACTCGAGGTAGTAGTGCAGATTGTGAATCGTGTTCAACTGCGCACCGAGGATTTCCCCTACACGATGCAGATGGTGCAGGTAGCCGCGGGTGAAATTTCGGCAGGTGTAGCAACCGCATTGCTCGTCGAGCGGGCGCAGCGAGTTCTTGTGTGCGGCGTTGCGGATCTTGATGTCGCCGAAACGGGTGAAAAGCCAGCCGTTGCGCGCGTTACGGGTCGGCATCACGCAGTCGAACATGTCGACGCCGGCGGCCACACCTGCCACCAGGTCTTCCGGCGTGCCGACGCCCATCAGGTAGTGCGGTTTGTCGGCCGGCAGCTTCGGGCCGATATGGTTCAGCACGCGCATCATGTCTTCTTTCGGCTCACCGACTGAGAGTCCGCCGATTGCGAGACCGTGGAAATCCATCTCCGCGAGACCCGCCAGCGACTCGTCACGCAGGTCTTCGAACATGCCGCCCTGGACGATGCCGAAGAGGGCGTTCGGGTTGCCGAGGCGGTTGAATTCGTCGATCGAGCGTTTGGCCCAGCGCATCGACATGCGCATCGAATCGGCGGCTTCCTGATGCGAGGTCGGCACGTTATTGGTCGCGTACGGCGTGCACTCGTCGAACTGCATGACGATGTCCGAGTTCAGCACCTTCTGGATCTGCATCGACACTTCCGGCGACAGGAAGAGCTTGTCGCCGTTGATCGGCGATGCGAACGTGACGCCATCTTCGGTGATCTTGCGCAGATCGCCAAGCGAAAACACCTGAAAACCGCCGGAGTCCGTCAGAATCGGCTTCTTCCAGCCCATGAAGCTGTGCAGTCCGCCGTGCGCCTCGATCGTTTCCAGGCCCGGGCGCAGCCACAGGTGGAAGGTGTTGCCGAGGATGATCTGCGCGTGCATTTCTTCGAGCTCGCGCGGCTGGACCGCCTTCACCGTGCCGTACGTACCGACCGGCATGAAGATCGGCGTTTCGACCACGCCGTGATTCAGCGTGACGCGACCGCGCCGGGCTTGACCGTCGGTGCCGAGCAGTTCGAATTTGAGGCCGTTTTCAGGACGCTCGGGGCTGCTCGCGCAGGTGTTGCAGGTACCGCTTGTATCGTGGGTATGACCGTCGGTCATGGGGACTCCTGTGCTACCGGAAAACAGTCCGGCGCAAATGATGAATGCCGCCGGGTAGGCCACGGCGGCTGGGTAAAGAAAACTCAAGATGCAGCATGAATCTGCCGCTGCACGCCGGGGCAGGAGGGCAGCAGCAACTGCCGCTACATCAACGCAGCGAGGAGCGGCAGACTACCGCGCCCGCTGCTAGCGCGCAACGCTATCCGGCGGTACATCGCCGCACGACCTGGAACGTATCAGGCGTCGCGGCGCGTAAGGAGCATCGCATCGCCGTAACTAAAGAAGCGATAACGCTGTTCGATCGCATGCCGGTACGCCTCGCGAATCGTCTCGACACCGGCGAACGCCGACACCAGCATCAGCAACGTCGACTTCGGCAAATGGAAATTGGTCACCAGCCGGTCGACCACGCGGAATTTGTAGCCCGGCGTGATGAAGATGTCGGTTTCCGTGCTGGCCGCGCCGAGCGGGCGGCCGACCGCTTCAGCATCACGCGCGGCGGCTTCCAGCGCGCGCATCGACGTCGTGCCTACCGCGATCACGCGGTTGCCGCGTGCACGGGTCGCCGCGATCTTCTCGGCGAGCGATTGCGGCAGGTGATACCACTCGCTGTGCATCTTATGCTCGGCCAGATTCTCCACCCGCACCGGCTGGAAGGTGCCCGCGCCGACGTGCAGCGTCAGCGTTGCGCGCTCCACGCCGCGGGCGTCGAGCCGCGCGAGCAGCGCTTCGTCGAAGTGCAGGCCGGCGGTGGGCGCAGCCACGGCGCCCGGGTTTTGCGCGAACACCGTCTGGTAGCGGGTTTCATCCGTTGCATCGGGATCGTGCTCGATGTAAGGCGGCAGCGGCAGGCGGCCGAATTGCTCGATCAGCGTCAGACAGTCGTCCGGGAAATGCAGCGTATAGAACGGCTCGACGCGTTCGCCGATCGTCACGTCGAAAGCGTCGGCGAGACGGATCGTGGTGCCGGGCTGCGGGCTCTTGCTCGCCCGGATCTGCGCGAGCGCCGTGCGTTCGCCGGTCAGACGCTCTACCAGCACTTCGACCTTGCCGCCACTGGCCTTCTGGCCGAGGAAGCGCGCCTTCAGGACTTTGGTATCGTTGAAGACCAGCAGATCGCCGGCCGCGATGCACTCGGGCAACTCGGCAAAACGGCGATCGATCAGGCGTGCGGCGTCGGCTGAGCCGGCCGGGTTGGCCACTTCGAGCAGACGGCTGGCGCTGCGCTCGGGCAGCGCGACTTGTGCGATCAGCTCGGGTGGCAGATCGAAATCGAAATCGGAAAGCGTAAACATGCGGACGACTGGGAGCGAATTGGGACTGAATTGAGCCGAAGCCGGAGCCGGGCGGCTATGATTGCGGGACGCCAGAGCGGCCCGCGAGCCCGCGCGCTGTATCGCGGCGACACCTTTGACAGCCGATATTGTACTTGCGAAGCAACCCATGCCTTTGTCCGAACGCCGATTGCCCTCCGCTACCGATGAAGTGAGCGCCGAGCCGAAGCGCCGCGTCTCGCGGGGCAAAGCAGCGGCGGCGGACGTGAACGACCTCGGCGCGGGTGTCGCGCTGGAGAGCGACAACGCCGCGCGTGAAGGTGAAATTGTTGACCCATTCGGTGACAAGCCCGCCGGCAAACCCGCGGGCAAAGCCACCGGGAAGCCTGCTGCCAAGGCCGCCGCCAAAGCCGCAGCCAAACCCGCCGACAAGCTCGCCAAACTCGGCCTCACGCGCGACATCGATCTGGTCCTGCATCTGCCGATGCGCTACGAAGACGAGACTTCGCTGACGCCGATCGGGCATCTGCTGCCGGGCGGCATCGCGCAAACGGAAGGCGTGGTGTTCGACAACGAGATCGCCTATCGCCCGCGCCGGCAGTTGCTGGTGAAACTGCGCGACGACGCCGGCGACGAGCTCGTGCTGCGCTTTCTGAATTTCTACGGCTCGCAGGTCAAGCAGATGGCGATCGGCGCGCGCTTGCGAGTGCGCGGTGACGTGCGTGGCGGTTTCTTCGGCATGGAGATGGTGCATCCGGCGGTACGCGTAGTCGACGAAGACACGCCGCTGCCGCAGGTGCTGACGCCGGTGTATCCGAGCACCGCGGGCGTGACGCAGGCGTATCTGCGCAAGTCGATCGATAACGCGCTGTCGCGCACGTCGTTGCCGGAGTTGCTGCCCGGGCCGATCGCGCAAACTTATATGCAGCCGCTCGGCGTGCCGACGCTGATGGACGCAGTGCGCACGCTGCATCATCCGGGCGTGCAATCCGATGAAACCGCGTTAATCGACGGCACGCATCCCGCGTGGGTGCGTATCAAGTTCGAAGAATTGCTGGCGCAGCAAATGTCGTTGAAGCGCGCACATGAAGAGCGCCGCACGCGCGCGGCGCCGGCTATGCCACGCCGGAAGCTGGGCGATGAATCGGCGCTGGTGGCGCGCTTGCTGAAGGCGTTGCCGTTTTCGCTGACGGCGGCGCAGGAGCGCGTGGGCGGCGAGATCGCGCTCGATCTGACGCAGCCTCATCCGATGCAGCGGCTGCTGCAGGGCGATGTCGGCAGTGGCAAGACGATCGTGGCCGCGCTGGCTGCGGCACAAGCGATCGACGCCGGCTACCAGGCGGCGCTGATGGCGCCGACCGAAATCCTCGCCGAACAGCACGCGCGCAAATTGCGCGGCTGGCTGGAGCCGCTGGGCGTGAGCGTCGCGTGGCTCGCCGGCAGTCTGAAGACCAAGGAAAAGCGCGCCGCGATCGAAGCGGCGGCGCTCGGCACGGCGCAACTCGTGATCGGTACGCACGCGATCATCCAGGACGCGGTCGAGTTCGCGCGGCTGGGGCTGGTGATCGTTGATGAGCAGCATCGCTTCGGCGTGGCGCAGCGTCTCGCCTTGCGCGCCAAGGCGCAGAACGCCGCCGACGGCGCGAGCGATTTCCAGCCGCATCAATTGATGATGTCTGCGACGCCGATTCCACGCACGCTGGCGATGACCTATTACGCCGACCTCGACGTCTCGACCATCGACGAACTGCCGCCTGGGCGCACGCCGATTCTGACCAAGCTGGTCTCCGACGCGCGGCGTGCAGAGGTAATCGGCCGAGTCCGTGAGGCCGCGCTGACTGGGCGGCAGGTGTATTGGGTGTGTCCGCTGATCGAAGAAAGCGAGACCTTGCAGCTGCAGACGGCGGTGGAAACCTACGAAACGCTGGTGGCCGCGTTGCCCGAGTTGAATGTCGGTCTGGTCCACGGACGTCTCGCGCCGGCGGAGAAGGCTGCTGTGATGGATGCGTTCACGCGCAACGAGGTGCAGTTGCTGGTGGCGACGACGGTGATCGAGGTGGGTGTCGATGTGCCGAATGCGTCGCTGATGGTGATCGAGCATGCCGAGCGGTTCGGCCTCGCGCAGTTGCACCAGTTGCGCGGGCGGGTGGGGCGCGGAAGTGCGGCTTCGGTTTGCGTGTTGCTGTATACCGGGCCGCTGTCGATGACGGCGCGGGCGCGCTTGCAGACCATGCGGGAGACGACTGACGGGTTCGAAATCGCCCGGCGCGACCTTGAGATTCGTGGTCCGGGGGAGTTCCTTGGTGCCCGGCAGTCGGGTGCGGCCATGTTGAGGTTTGCCGATCTCGAGAATGATCAGTGGCTCATCGAGCCGGCCAGAGAGGCCGCCGCGGCTTTACTCCAGAAGTATCCCGAGGTGGTGATGCAGCATCTGGCCCGGTGGCTTGGTGCCCGCGAGCAGTATTTGAAGGCCTAGGATGCGCCATTGGTCGCGGGGCGCCTGCCGCCAGGAGGACCAAAAGGTTGGCGAACCGACCCTATAGGTGTATAACTAGAACCTATCGAACTCATCGCACTGATTGGTCCCCCAATGACGCTCACCGAATTGAAATACATCGTCGCGGTCGCCCGCGAGCGGCACTTCGGCCGGGCCGCCGAAGCGTGTTTCGTCAGCCAGCCGACCCTGTCGGTGGCCATCAAAAAGCTCGAAGACGAGCTCAACGTGCAGATTTTCGAGCGCGGCACCAGCGAAGTCAGTGTCACGCCGATCGGCGAACAGATCGTCACGCAAGCCCAGCGCGTCCTCGAACAGACGCTCGCCATCAAAGAGATCGCGAAACAGGGCAAAGACCCGCTGGTCGGACCGCTGCGCCTCGGCGTCATCTATACGATCGGGCCGTATCTGCTGCCTACGCTCGTCAAGCAGATGATCAAGCGCGTCCCGCAGATGCCGCTGATGCTGCAGGAAAATTACACGGTCAAGCTGATCGAACTGCTCAAGCAGGGCGAAATCGACGTCGCCATCATGGCGCTGCCATTCCCGGAAACGGGCCTGATGCAACGCCCGCTCTATGACGAACCGTTTGTTGTCGCACTGCCGTCCGGTCACGCGTGGGAAAACCGCGCGAAGATCGATGCCGAGGATCTCAAGCAGGAAACCATGCTGTTGCTCGGCAGCGGCCATTGCTTCCGCGACCACGTGCTGGGCGTTTGCCCAGAACTGATGCGTTTCTCGCAGAATGCGGACGGCATCCAGAAAACCTTCGAAGGTTCGTCGCTGGAAACGATTCGGCATATGGTGGCGAGCGGCGTCGGCATTACCGTGCTGCCGCGCATGTCGGTGCATGAAGTCAAGCCGCACGCTGGCGGTATCGACGCGGGCTTGCTCAGTTACGTCGCATTTGACGAGCCGGTGCCGGATCGCCGCGTCGTGCTCGCCTGGCGCAAGAGTTTCACGCGGATGCCCGCCATCGAGGCCATCTGCGACGCCATCAACTCCTGCGATCTGGCGGGCGTCAAAAAGCTCGATCTGCCGGTCGCTGTCAATTAAGAGCGCGCTCCGCGCTTAAGCCGGCCGGCCGCGTACTCGCGGCTGCCGGTCCGGCGACCGCCCAAGGTGCCGATAGTCGCAGTCCCTATCGAATAGATAAAATTAATCAAACACGAAAACTCGATAGGATTGTTATAGTTTCCTCCATGGATCGCCCGATCCGATCAGACCCGGAGGAAATCATGACGCAATCGAACTCGCAGCAAGTCCAACCCGCCGCTGCCCCATCCGCCCGCGTGACCACCGGTAGCTTCGCCGCCTCGGTGAGCAGCCTGCGCACGGTTGCGCTGTCCTTGCTGGTCGATCGGGCCTTGTCCGCATGAGCCGTAGGCCTCAGCGCGCCGCACCTCTCCCCACATTCTGTTTCCGATAAAAGCCATTCAGGAGTCACGCATGTCCGAACATAAGCTCACCACCGCAGCCGGCGCACCTATCGCCGACAACCAGAATTCGATGACCGCCGGTGCGCGCGGTCCGGTCGTCCTGCAAGACGTCTGGCTGCTCGAAAAACTCGCTCATTTCGATCGCGAAGTGATTCCGGAACGTCGCGTTCACGCCAAGGGTTCGGGCGCATTCGGCACGCTGCAGGTCACGCACGACATCTCGCGTTACACGAAGGCGAAGGTGTTCGCCCAGGTCGGCAAGGACACTCCGGTCTTCATGCGCTTTTCGACGGTGGCGGGCGAACGCGGCGCCGCCGACGCGGAACGCGACGTGCGCGGCTTCTCGATCAAGTTCTACACGGAAGAAGGCAACTGGGACGTGGTCGGCAACAACACGCCGGTATTCTTCATCCGCGATCCGCTGAAGTTCCCGGACTTCATCCACACGCAAAAGCGCGACCCGTACACCAACATGCGCAGCAATATCGCGGCATGGGATTTCTGGTCGCGGCATCCGGAGTCGTTGCATCAGGTCACCATCCTGATGAGCGATCGCGGCATTCCGCAGAACTACCGCAAGATGCACGGCTTCGGCTCGCACACGTATTCGTTCATCAACGCGAACAACGAGCGCTTCTGGGTGAAGTTCCACTTCAAGTCGCTGCAGGGCATTGAGAACTTTACCGATGCCGAAGCGGCGCAAGTGGTGGCACAGAACCGTGAAAGCGCGCAACGCGATCTGCTCACGAGCATTGAAGCAGGCAACTTCCCGAAATGGCGTTTTGCCATTCAGGTGATGCCGGAAGCGGAAGCCGCGAACTATCGCTTCAATCCGTTCGACATCACGAAGGTGTGGTCGCAGAAGGACTACCCGTTGATCGACGTCGGCACGATCGAGTTGAACCGTAACGCGGCGAACTACTTTGCGGACGTAGAGCAGGCAGCGTTCACGCCGGCCAACGTGGTGCCGGGGATCGGCTTCTCGCCGGACCGTCTGTTGCAGGGCCGTTTGTTCTCGTATGGCGACACGCAGCGCTACCGTCTCGGTGTCAATCACCATCAGATTCCGGTGAATGCAGCGCGTGCGGCCTGCCCGTATTCGTTCCATCGCGACGGCGCGATGCGCACGGACGGCAACCTCGGCGGCAACGTGAACTACGAGCCGAATCGCTTCGGTGACTTCGCGCAGGACGGCAACGCGTCGGAACCGCCGCTCGCAGCGGGTACGGTCGATCGTTACGACCATCGCCTGGACGACGACTACTACACGCAGCCGGGTATGCTGTTTGCGCTCTTCGACGCGGCGCAACGCCAGCGTCTGTTCGGCAACATCGCACGCCATATCAACGGTGTGCCGCAGGAGATCGTCGCGCGTCAGATCGAGCATTTCCGCCGTGCCGATCCGGCCTATGCGGAAGGTGTGATCGCCGCGATGGCCGACCTCGCTGAAGGTAGCAAGAAGTGAGCAGTTGAAGTGAATTGATGCAGCAGGACGGGGCGCATCGGCGCCCCGCCGGTAATGATACGAATCGAGGAAGCACGATCATGATCCAGATGATGATGTCCACCATTGGCGGCTCGTCGGCCGAACGCGGCGCGCAACAGCGGCAAGCTTTGATGCTGCGCAAGTTAGTGGGATTCGCGATCGTCACTAGCGGATTGGCCGTGATCGTCGCGCAAGCCCTCCAGCACACGCTCGGCGGCTGATTGAGCACGAGACCGTGGGTGCGGCAAGTGACCACGCGTCACACGAACGCAGCTGCGTTCTAAGATAAACTGGCGGGCGCTCGATGTGCCGGATTTGCTATCCGCACACGGTCACTTTACCGACCGGTTCGTATCACTCTTTAAAGGAGTCATCATGGCCAAGAAAGAAGCCGTACAGCACGTCAATATCGGGATCAGCGACAAGGATCGCAAGAAGATTGCAGAAGGGTTGTCGCGACTGCTCGCCGACACCTACACGCTGTACCTGAAGACCCACAATTTCCACTGGAACGTGACGGGTCCGATGTTCAACACGCTGCATCTGATGTTCGAAACGCAGTACAACGAGTTGTCGCTCGCGGTCGATTCGATCGCTGAACGTATTCGCGCGCTGGGCGTGCATGCGCCGGGCAGCTACAAGGAATTCGCGAAGCTGTCGTCGATTCCGGAAGCGGACGGCGTGCCGGCTGCGGAAGAGATGATCCGCCAACTGGTGGAAGGTCAGGAAGCCGTGGTGCGTACCGCACGCGCGATTTTCCCGTCGACGGAAGCCGCCAACGACGAGCCGACCGCCGACCTGCTGACGCAACGCATGCAAACGCACGAAAAGACTGCGTGGATGCTGCGCTCAATGCTGGCTTAAATGCCTTGGCGTTCTGGGCGTTTCGCCTGGGTTCAACGTAGCGCATCGGCACTTGCGGTGAACTGAAACACACACAAAGCCTCCCCTCGCGGGAGGTTTTGTTTTTGCGGCGCCGGTTTTGCACGCTAACGTGGGCTTTGATCTCGGACTCGGACCCGGACCCGGACCCGGACCCGGACCCGGACCCGGACCCGGACTTGGACCCGGACTTGGACCCGGACCCGGACCCGGACTTGGACTTGGACTTGGATTCGGACTCGGACTCGGACTCGGACTCGGACCCAGATACGGCATCAGCATCAGCATCAACTTCGGCTTCGGCGTCTGCCTCGGTTTGCGAGCTAAGCTTTTTGAGCCCCGCCCGGCCGTCGAGTGCCGGCCACCCACATCCCGTAAAATAGCAGCACCGTCTGCACTTCACCGAATCCGCCCATGTTCGCCCGACTTCCTCTGTATCTGCGCCTCGTCCGTATGGACAAGCCGATCGGCAGCCTGCTGCTGCTGTGGCCGACGCTCAACGCTTTGTGGATTGCGTCCGACGGCCATCCTTCGTGGCCGCTGCTGGTGATCTTCACGGTGGGTACGGTGCTGATGCGCTCGGCGGGTTGCGCGATCAACGACTACGCGGATCGCGACTTCGATCGCTACGTGAAGCGCACGGAAAACCGTCCGATCACGTCGGGCAAGATCAAGGCATGGGAGGCAGTGGCGCTGGCGGCCGGTTTGTCGCTGCTGGCGTTTCTACTGATCCTGCCGCTGAATACGTTGACGAAAGAGTTGTCGGTGGCAGCGCTGTTCGTCGCCGGTTCGTATCCGTTCACGAAGCGCTTCTTTGCGATTCCGCAAGCGTACCTTGGCATTGCGTTTGGCTTCGGCATTCCAATGGCGTTCGCCGCGATTCAGGACCACGTGCCGATGCTCGCCTGGGTCATGCTGCTGGCTAACGTGTTCTGGTCGGTTGCGTACGATACCGAATACGCGATGGTCGATCGCGACGACGACATCAAGATCGGCATCCGCACCTCGGCGCTGACATTCGGCCGCTTCGACGTGGCGGCGATCATGCTTTGCTATGCGGTGACGCTGGGAATTTACGTTGGCATCGGCGTGATGCTCGGCTTCGGCGTGTTGTATTGGCTGGGATGGGCGGCGGCGGTGGGCTGCGCGATCTATCACTACACGCTGATCCGCAATCGCGAGCGGATGGCGTGCTTCGCGGCGTTCCGTCATAACAACTGGTTGGGCGGCGCGTTGTTTGTCGGCATTGCCGCGCATTACGCGGCTGCTTCGTTTTAATCTTCCGCGCCAACCCGACCGCCAACCCGACCGCCAACCCGCCGCTAACCCGATCGCAAACCAACCGCTAACCGCGCTTACAGCTTGCCGAACTCGTCGCCCATTTCCTTGGCGCGCGCATCGGCAGCGAGCGCGCCGCGCACGATCGCATCCTTGATCCCGCTTGCCTCGAACGACGCCAGCGCGGCCGCTGTGGTGCCGCCCTTCGACGTCACACGTTCGCGCAACAGGCTCGGCGGCTCGTCCGAGTTCGCGGCCAATTGTGCCGCGCCGGTGAAGGTCGCGACCGCCAGCGCGCGGCCTTGCGCTTCATCCATGCCGAGTTGGCGCGCGGCTTCCTGCAACGCCTCGATGAAATAAAACACGTAAGCGGGACCACTGCCCGAGATCGCAGTGACGGCGTCGATCTTCGCTTCGTCGTCGAACCAGACTGTTTCGCCGACTGCGCCCAGCACCTGCGACGCGAGCGCGCGGCCGGTTTCGTCGACGCTGCCGGTCGCGACGAGGCCGGTTACGCCCATGCCGATTAGCGCCGGCGTATTCGGCATCACGCGCACGATGCGCGCATGGCCGTTCAGCCAGCGCGACATGTCATCCATGCGAATGCCCGCGACGATGCTGATTGCCAGTTGCGCGGCCTGCAGATGCGGCGCCAGTGCCTCGGCGACGCTCTTCAGAATCTGCGGCTTCACCGCCAGCACGACGGCGTCGTATGACGCGAGCTCGGCGTCCGCAGCGGCGCCGGTCTTGATGCCGAATTGCTGCTCATTGCGCTTGCGCGCGTCTTCGTTGGGGTCGATCGCGTACAGGTCAGCGGGCGCGACGCCGCGCTTGATGAGACCGCCGATCAACGCGGCCGCCATGTTGCCACCGCCAATAAAAGCAATTTTCATGATGTTCCGAAAGATGTCCCGCGGGGCCCACGAAAGGCCGAACGGTTAGTTGGAGTAATCTCGCGCGCCGAAGATCGCGGTGCCGACGCGCACGATCGTCGCGCCTTCCAGCACGGCGGCTTCGAGGTCGCTCGACATGCCCATGGAGAGCGTATCGAGTTCGAGGCCGTCGTTGCGCAGGCGCTCGAACAGTTCGCGTAGTTGCCGATGCGGCACACGCTGTTCTTCGATGCTGCCGCCCGGCTCCGGAATCGCCATCAGACCGCGCAGATTCAGCTTCGGCAGCGCGGCAATCTCCTGCGCGACTTCCACGGCCTCGGGAATGCTCACGCCGCTTTTCGACGCTTCGCCGCTAACGTTGACCTGCAGGCACACGTTCAACGGTGGCAGGTTGTCCGGGCGTTGCTCCGACAGCCGCTGCGCGATCTTCAGGCGGTCGACCGAATGTACCCAGTCGAAATTCTCGGCAACCGGCCGCGTCTTGTTCGATTGCAATGGTCCGATGAAATGCCATTCGAGCGCTGCCCGCAGATCGGCCAGTGCTTCGATTTTGGTGATGGCTTCCTGCACATAGTTCTCACCGAACGCGCGTTGACCGGCTGCGTGGGCGGCGCGCACGTCTTCGGCGGGAAATGTCTTCGAGACCGCGAGCAGGGTGATCGAACGCGGGTCGCGTGCGGCCAGCTGCGCGGCAAGGGCGATGCGCTGCTGCACCGCTTCGAGGTTGTGAATCAGATCGGGCATGGAACGGAACCGGAAGTCCAGCGAAAGGCAATGGTCGAATTATACGGACGCCGCCGCTTCATGCCGCCGCAGGATGGGCGAAGGCGCTTGCGGCGATGTACCGCAAGCCATCTGCCGCGCTTCTCGTCAAAATCGATCGCCTCAAGCGGACATCATGTGCTCCACCAGTTCGATCCAATGCGCGACCGGCGTGGATGTGCCGCTTTGCAGATGCGCAATGCAGCCGACGTTCGCCGACAGGATCACCTGCGGCTCCTGCGCCTGCAGCCGCTCGAGCTTCTGATCGCGCAATGCGTACGAGAGCTTGGGCTGCGTCAGCGAATAAGTGCCGGCCGAGCCGCAGCAGAGATGATTGTCGGCGGGCAGGCGCACTTCCACGCCGAGCGCTGCCAGCAGATGTTCGACCTTGCCGCGCACCTGCTGACCGTGCTGCAACGTGCACGGCGGATGGAACGCCACCGTATGGATCGCGCGGCGGCGCGTCACGGCGACGAGCGCCTCTTCGAACTCCGGCAGGATCTCCGCGACGTCGCGTGTCAGTTCGGTCACGCGGCGCGCCTTCTCCGCATACGCGGGATCGTTGCGCAGCAGATGTGCGTACTCCTTGACTGTCGCGCCGCAGCCGGACGCGTTCATCACGATCGCTTCCACGCCTTGCTCGACATAGGGCCACCACGCGTCGATGTTGGCGCGCAGGTCGTCGAGCGCTTCGTCGTTGTAGCCCAGGTGCAGACGGATCGCGCCACAACAACCTGCTTCGGGCGCGACCAAGGTTTCCACGCCGAGCGCGTCGAGCACCCGCGCGGTGGCGACGTTGACGTTCGGCATCATCGATGGTTGCACGCAGCCCACGAGCATCAGCATCTTGCGCGGATGTTTCGCGGTCGGCCATTCGAGCGGACGCTGCCGCGCGGGTACCTTGTCGCGCAGTTTTTTGGGCAGGAGCGGGCGGATGTGCTGACCGAGGCGCATGGTCGGCGTGAACAGCGCGCTGTTCGGCACGAAACTCGCGAGCAGCCGGCGCACCATCCGCTGACCGAACGGACGCGTGACTTTTTCCTCGGTGATCTTGCGGCCGATCTCGACCAGCCTGCCGTATTGCACGCCGGATGGGCAGGTCGTCTCGCAGTTGCGGCAGGTGAGGCAGCGGTCCAGATGGACTTGGGTGCTGCGCGTGACCGCCGCGCCTTCCACCATCTGCTTGATCAGATAGATGCGTCCGCGTGGGCCGTCGAGTTCGTCGCCGAGTATCTGATAGGTCGGGCAGGTCGCCGTGCAGAAACCGCAATGCACGCAATTGCGTAGGATGGCGTCGGCTTCGTCGCCATCGGGCGTGTTGCGAATGAAGTCCGCGAGGTTGGTTTGCATCCCGTCGCTCAGAAGTCGGGGTAGAGACGGCCGCGATTGAAAATGCGGGCTGGGTCGAAGGCGGTTTTCAGGCCGCGATGGATTTTCATCAGCGGTGCGGGCAGTGGCGTGAATACCCCGGCGCTGCGATCGTAGCCGTGGCCGGTCCGGAAGATGGTGGCATGGCCGCCGGCCTGTTTGGCGCTGATACGCACGGTTTGCGCGTCGGTATCAGTGATCCACCAGCGCTGGCTGCCGCCCCATTCCATCAGTTGCGCGCCAGGTAATTGCAGCGGCTCGGTGATCGACGGCAGCGCGAGGCGCCACAGCGCGGCCTTTGGCGGGATGGCCGCAAAGAACGAGTCCGTCTGTTCACGCAGGCCGGCCCAGAAACGCTCCGCCTCGACGGCGTCGACGACTTCGCCGCCAAGCGCCGTGCGTGCCGCCTTGACCGCGGCTTCCGCGCCGGCCATCCGCACGGCCAACGTGCCGTGACGCCATGCGCTCGCCGTGATCGGCAGCGGCCGGCCGCCCCATTCGTTGAGCTTGCGGACCGCGTCTGTGCCGTTCATATCGAATTTGAGCGTGGCTTCGGCCTGCGGCAGCGGCAGCACTTTGACTGACAACTCGAGGATCAGCCCAAGGGTGCCGAGCGAGCCTGCCATCAAACGGGAGACGTCATAACCGGCGACGTTTTTCACCACCTGGCCGCCGAAATGCAACTTCTGGCCCTGGCCGTTCATGACGACGGCGCCGAGCACGAAGTCGCGCGCCGCACCGGCGGAAGGGCGGCGTGGACCGGCGATGCCCGCCGCGACGCAGCCGCCGAAGGTGGCCTGCGGCCCGAAATGCGGCGGTTCGAAGGCGAGCATCTGATCGTGTTCGGCGAGCGCGGCCTCGATCTCCAGCAGGGGCGTGCCCGCGCGCGCCGTGATGACCAGTTCGGCCGGATCGTAAGCGATGATGCCGCGGTAAGCGCGCGTGTCGAGGATGTCACCTTCCAGCGTCTGGCCGTACCAGTCTTTGGTGCCGCCGCCACGGATGCGCAATGTGCGCCCTTCGGCGCTGGCTGAACGCACGCGTTCAGACCAAACGGCGACGATGTCGTCCTCTTCCATGGTGTCCTGCTTCGTTGTGTTTCGACTGATTGTACCGGGCGGCGGCTCGCTGGCAACCCGGAGCGGACCCGCATCGGGTAATCAGGGTGGGAGCCGGGAAGAAGCGCGGGCGCGGGCTATGCGCGGTGCGTCGGAGGGAGATAGCGAGCGGAGAGGGCGGCTGAAGGAACTGCGAAGGGCAGAGGAGAATAGGTGGCGCGGGCCGTGCGACGGTGGAGTAGTGGGGGAACGGCCAAGGGCAACTGGCGCCGCACGAGTGACGATGGCGCATCCCGTGATGTGGACGGGTGTGACGCGGCCTGTGGTTCGCTGTCGGCAGCGCGCCGCCGACAGCGTCATAGATTCCTAGTCGCGCGGGCAAGCCCGCAGACGCCTTAAAACCGCGGCAGGTCCGGATGCGGCAGCAAGCCGCCGCGCACATGCATCTTGCCGTACTCGGCGCAGCGCGCGCGGGTGGGAATGCCCTTGTCGGGATTGAGCAAGCCCGGCGCGTCGAAGGCGCGTTTGACCGCATGGAATGCGTCGCGCTCTTCGGGCGAAAACTGCACGCACATCGAATTGATTTTCTCGATGCCCACGCCGTGCTCGCCGGTCACCGTGCCGCCCAGTTCGACGCACGTTTCGAGAATGTCACAACCGAAGGCTTCGGCCCGATGCCACTCGTCCTGATCGTTGCCGTTAAACAGGATCAGCGGGTGCATATTGCCGTCGCCGGCGTGGAACACGTTGATGCAGCGCAGGCCGTATTTCTTCTCCATCACTTCGATGCGCGCCAGCAGCGGCCCGATACTGCGGCGCGGCACGGTGCCGTCCATACAGTAGTAGTCAGGCGAAATGCGGCCTGCCGCCGGAAACGCATTCTTGCGCCCGGACCAAAAGCGCAACCGTTCATTTTCCGAGCGTGAAATCTGGATGCGGGTTGCGCCCTGTTCTCGCAGCACCGCGGTCATGCGCACGATTTCGTCGGCCACTTCTTCAGACGTGCCGTCCGATTCGCACAGCAGGATCGCCGCTGCGTCGAGGTCGTAGCCAGCATTGACGAACTCTTCAACGGCGCGCGTAGCCGGTTTGTCCATCATCTCCAAGCCGGCCGGAATGATGCCCGCTGCAATGATGCCGGCGACTGCATTACCGCCTTTCACGACGTCGTCGAAACTAGCCATGATGACTTGCGCCATTTGCGGCTTCGGGATCAGCTTGACGGTGACTTCGGTGACGATCGCGAACATGCCTTCGCTGCCGATCAGCACCGCGAGCAGATCGAGCCCCGGCGCGTCGGGCGCGAGCGAACCGAATTCGACGATTTCGCCTTCCATCGTCACGGCGCGCACACGCAGCACGTTGTGCACGGTGAGGCCGTATTTGAGACAGTGCACGCCGCCTGAATTCTCGGAGACGTTGCCGCCGATCGTGCAGGCGATCTGTGACGAGGGATCGGGTGCGTAATAAAGGCCGTAGGGCGCGGCGGCTTCGGAAATCGACAGATTGCGCACACCCGGTTGCACCGTGGCGGTCCGGGCGTACGAGTCGACTTCGACGATCTTCCTGAAGCGCGCGAGCGACACCACCACGCCGTGACGAATCGGCATCGCGCCGCCGGATAAACCGGTGCCCGCGCCGCGCGGCACGATCGGCACGTCGAGCCGGTGACAGATTTGCACGATGCGCTGGACCTGCGATTCCGTCTCGGGCAATGCGACCGCGAGCGGCAGACGCCGATAGGCGGCGAGGCCGTCGCACTCGTAGGCGACGGTGTCTTCTTCGCGATACAGCAGACAGTGGGTCGGCAGCACCGCCATCAGCGCTTGCACGACTTCGCGCTGGCGCTGGGCGAGCACTTCGGCCGTCAGTTCGACGGGTGCGTTCATATGACTTGTCTCCTGATGTCTTTCACCCTGCGTGCCCGTTCTAGCCCGGTTGTGCGGCAGCAGGCGTTGCTGCTGCCGCCGCTGCCGCTGCCGCTGCCGCTGCCGCTCCGGACACTGAACTGAGCTGAGTTGAGTGTCGATGACGCCTCAAGCTGCCCAGGAAAAGATCTTGCCCGGGTTCATCAGATTATGCGGATCGAGCGCGTGCTTGATGGAGCGCATCGTGTCGACGGCGACTTCACCGTGTTCTTCGAGCAGGAAATTCATCTTGTGCAGACCGACGCCGTGCTCGCCCGTGCAGGTGCCGTCCATGCGCAGCGCGCGCTGCACGATGCGATGGTTCAGGCGCTCAGCTTCGACGAGCTCTTCCGGCTTGTTCGGGTCGATCAGGATCGCGACGTGGAAGTTGCCGTCGCCGACATGCCCGACGATCGGGCAGGGCAGCGGCGACGCGTTCAGATCCTGCTCGGTTTCCACGACGCATTCCGCGAGGCGCGAGATCGGCACGCAGACATCGGTCGTGACGGCGCGGCAGCCGGGCTTCAGTTGCAGCATCGCGAAATAGGCGTTGTGGCGCGCGTTCCACAGGCGGCTGCGGTCTTCCGGCCGGGTCGCCCATTCGAAGCCTTCGCCGGCATTCTGTGCGGCGATCTCCTGCACCAGTTCGGCTTGCTCTTTCACACCGGCTTCGGTGCCATGGAATTCGAAGAAGAGCGTGGGCGCCTCGCGCAACGTGAGATTCGAATGGCGATTGATCGAGCGGATCGCGAGCGAGTCGACGAACTCGACGCGCGCAATCGGCACGCCCATCTGAATCGTTTCGATGACCGCGCGCACCGCATCGCCCATCGACGGAAACGTGCAGACCGCAGCCGAGACCGCCTCCGGCTGCGGATACAGCCGAACAGTGATTTCGGTAATCACGCCGAGCGTGCCTTCCGAGCCGACGAACAGACGCGTGAGGTCGTAACCCGCCGACGACTTGCGCGCGCGCGTGCCGGTTTTGATCACGCGGCCGTCGGCGAGAACTACCGTCAGCCCGAGGACGTTTTCGCGCATCGTGCCGTAGCGCACGGCATTGGTGCCCGAGGCCCGCGTAGCCGACATGCCGCCGATACTCGCGTCAGCACCCGGGTCGATCGGGAAAAACAGGCCGGTGTCGCGCAGCGCTTCGTTCAACTGCTTGCGCGAGATGCCGGGTTCGACCGTGACCGTCAGGTCTTCGGCGTTGATCGACAACACGCGGTTCATTTCCGACAGGTCAATCGATACGCCGCCTTGCACCGCCAGCAGATGCCCTTCGAGCGACGAACCGTTGCCGTAGGGAATGATCGGTACGTTGTATTGGCCGCACAGCCTGACGATGGTTTGCACGTCTTCCGTATTGCGCGCGAACACGACGGCATCGGGTAGCTGGGGATCGAACGGTGACTCGTCGCGGCCATGGTGAGCACGCACGGCTTCTGCCGTGGACACGCGTTCGCCGAAAGCGGCTTTGAGGGCAGTCAGCAACTCGGCGGGAAACGGCCGGCGCAGCGGGGCCGGCGGCACGGGATGATTCACGCATGTCTCCTGATATTGGGGCGGAGCTGTTCTACAGCATGTGCTTCATTTTACGCCGATCGCCTGCGGGCCGGCGTCGGGCCCGCCTGCCGCTCCTATAATGGCGGCGACCTCACGATGCGCGCAATATGGATAAACGCGGTGGCCAACCTGGTGGTGGCTTACCCACCGGATTCGCCGGATGGATTCAACGGCGCCGCGCTGACGCATCGTCACTGAAAGAATGCATGGGAGACATCATGGGCAACCGCTTGAGCAAGATCGCCACCCGCACGGGCGACGACGGCACCACCGGTCTCGGCGACGGCCGCCGCGTGCGCAAAGACAGCGCGCGCATTGCCGCAATCGGCGACGTCGATGAACTCAATTCCAATCTCGGCGTGTTGCTGTGCGAAACGCTGCCCGACAACGTGCGGGCGGCGCTGGTCGCGATTCAGCACGACCTGTTCGATCTCGGCGGTGAGCTCTGCATTCCCGGCCATACGATGATTACCGACAAGCATCTCGGCCAACTCGACGACTGGCTGGCCGACTACAACACGACCCTGCCGCCATTGAAGGAGTTCATTCTGCCCGGCGGCTCACGCGCAGCCGCGCTTGCGCACGTATGCCGCACGGTGTGCCGACGCGCCGAACGGTCGATCGTCGCCCTGGGTGAAAGCGAGGCGGTCAATGAGGCGCCGCGCCAGTATGTGAACCGGTTGTCCGACCTGCTGTTCGTGCTGGCGCGCGTGCTCAATCGCGCGGACGGCGGCAGCGACGTGCTATGGCAGCACGATCGTAGCGCCGGCTAATACCGCGCTTCGGTCCCTTTAAGAGCTGTGACAATCTGTCCGGGGCAAAACGCCTCCTTGAAGATGTATTTTAAATGCATCTTTAAGGAGGAATCGTTATGACCGCTCTCACCGCCGACCAGATCGCCCGCGTCAAAGCCACCGTTCCCGTGCTCGCCGTACACGGTTCGACCATCACCAAACACTTCTACAAGCGCATGTTCGCGCATCATCCCGAGTTGAAGAACGTGTTCAACCAGACTCACCAGAAGAGCGGCAATCAGCCGGAAACGCTGGCGAATGCAGTGTATGCGTATGCTGCCAATATCGATAACCTCGGCGCGCTGGGCCCGACCGTCTCACGAATTGCTCATAAGCACGTGAGTCTGAATATCCGGCCGGAACAGTATCCGATCGTGGGGCGCCACCTGCTGGGCGCAATCGTTGATGTGCTCGGTGACGCAGTCGATCAGGAAACGCTCGGCGCATGGGAGGTCGCTTATGGGCAGCTCGCGGATATCTTCGTCGGCGCGGAGGCAAAGCTCTACGAAGGTGCGGCGTGGAGCGGCTACCGGCCGTTCAAGGTTGCACGCAAGGAAGTGGAGAGCGATGAAATCACCTCGTTCTATTTGACGCCCGCCGACGGCTCGCCAGCCTGCGGCTTCGAACCCGGCCAATATCTGAGCGTGAAGCGTTTCGTGGATGAACTCGGCGTCGATCAGCCGCGGCAGTACAGCTTGTCGGATGCACCGAACGGTAGCTGGCTGCGCATTTCGGTGAAGCGCGAGGCCGGCCGCGAAGATACGGCGCCCGGCCATGTATCGAACCTCCTGCACGACGGTGTGGAAGTGGGCGCGGTAGTACATGTCAGCGCGCCAATGGGTGATTTCACGCTGGAGCGCAAGAAGACGACGCCCGTGGTGCTGATGAGCGGCGGTGTGGGCGTGACCCCGATGACCTCGATGCTGTCCACATTACTCGCCGAGCAGAGTGAGCGCAGCGTGACTTTCGTGCATGCCTGCCGGAATGGCCGCGTGCATGCGTTCCGGCAGTGGCTTAACGATACGGTCGCAGCTCATCCCAACATCGCGCGTGCGGTGTTCTACGAAGCCCTTGAAGCGTGCGATCGCGCTGGGGTCGACTATGATTTCGAAGGTCGCCTCGACCTCGCGAAAATCGCCGACAAGGTGATCGTTCCCGAAGCGGATTACTACATCTGCGGGCCGGCGCCGTTCATGCGCGCGCAATGCGAGGTGTTGGCCTCGCTCGGTGTGGATGCGGCGCGGATTCACACCGAAGTGTTCGGTTCGGGCGTGGTGCAGTGAAGCGAGGGCGCATGGCGAGCTACGTGTGAAAGCACGCGATGACGTGCCGTGCGCCTCACCCAACAGCCAGGGTGACCGGTTTGCCGATCCGGCTCATCATTTCAACCAGGGTATCGATAGTGAACTTGGTGGTCTTCTTGTTGACCACGTCTGACACGCGCGGACGCGACACCATCAGAATCTCAGCCACCTCGGCCTGCTTCAGATGATGTTGTTCGATCCAGCTGGACAACTCGGTCATCAACTGCTCCTTGAGCAGCCGCGTGTCGTTGATCTGTTTTTGCGACGCGGCGTGCAAGCGCTTCGCTTCTTCGGCGGAGAAGCCGAGTTCGAGAAACAGATTTGCGCCGGGTTTTGTTACGTGACGGATTTTCGTGTCGATCGTCATTTGTTAAGTTTTCCTATCATTAATAATGGCGCGGTACCGCGTCTCGGCAATCTTTCTATCCTGCGGCCCTAGCTTCTGCGTCTTCTTCTGGAAGCAATGCAGCACATACAACGCCTCCACGAATTTGGTGACATACATCACGCGGTAAATACCGTCAGCTTCCCTGATGCGAATCTCGCGTGTTCCAGCGCCGATTGAATCAAACGGCTTCCAGTCATCAGGGTCCAGTCCTGCCTGAATCTTGCCAAGCTGAAACCCGGCCCGGCGACGTGGCTCTTCGGGAAAGGCGAGTAAATCGTGATAGCTGGAGCCCATCCAGCGAATTTCTTTTTCCTGCTCCATAGCCGCCTTTCGTGTACAAAATCTTATACGCAACACTCAGCCTGGTCAAGTCGTATCCGACCCGGCAACGAGTTGTTACGGTACAGAGGCGGCTCGTCGAACACCATTCGTCCGTTTGGCTAACAACTAACAAAAAACCCGGCTGGATGAGCCGGGTTTTCGTTGAGTCAACTACAGCAATCGCACGAAGGTGCGCAGAGACTTTTTAATTGCCGCTGCCGCGCGCCACACGCCGTTGCTTGACCGCTTCGGCAAGACCTTCCAGCACAGCAACGCTTTCATCCCAGCCGATGCAGGCATCGGTGATGCTCTGGCCGTACGTCAGCGCGCAGCCTTCCTGCAGATCCTGGCGGCCCGCGATCAGATGCGATTCCACCATCACGCCGACAATCCGTTCGTCACCCGAAGCAATCTGGCGCCCGATGTCCGCGCACACCGGAATCTGGTTCTCGTGCTTCTTCGAGCTGTTCGCGTGGCTCGCGTCGATCATCAGACGCGCCGCGAGACCCGCCTTGCCGATGTCGGCACATGCCGCATTGACGCTGTCCGCATCGTAGTTCGGCGTCTTGCCGCCGCGCAGGATGATGTGGCAGTCCTCATTGCCGGCGGTCGAGACGATCGCCGAGTGGCCGCCCTTGGTGACGGACAGGAAATGGTGCGGCTGCGACGCGGCCTTGATTGCGTCGACGGCGATCTTGACGTTGCCGTCCGTGCCGTTCTTGAAGCCGACCGGGCACGACAGTCCCGAAGCCAGTTCGCGATGCACCTGCGATTCGGTCGTACGCGCGCCGATGGCACCCCACGAGATCAGATCGGCGATGTACTGCGGGCTGATCATGTCGAGGTATTCGGTGCCGGCCGGCAGGCCGAGTTCATTGATACGCAGCAGCAACTCGCGCGCCGTGCGCAGGCCGTCATTGATCTTGAAGCTGTTGTCCATGTGCGGGTCGTTGATGAGACCCTTCCAGCCCACCGTCGTACGCGGCTTTTCGAAATACACGCGCATCACGATTTCGAGTTCGCCGGCGAAGCGCTTGCGCTGTTCGACGAGACGTCCAGCGTATTCCAGCGCCGCCTTCGTATCGTGAATCGAGCACGGTCCGATGATGACGATCAGACGGTCTTCCATGCCGTGCAGGATGCGATGCATCGCGTTGCGCGAGTTGTAGATCACGTCGGACACCGTTTCGTCGCAAGCGAATTCGCGGATCAGGTGAGCGGGCGGCGTGAGTTCTTTCAATTCGCGGATGCGGACATCGTCGGTGTTGTGCGGGGGCATGCTTGTTCTCCTGAATCGGGTCGTAGCGTGTTCGCGCGGGCAACGAAGGCTGGGATCAGACAGCGATCAGGCAGCGATGCCAGGGCGGACAACAATCAAAAAGGTTTCAACGGCAAAAGTTTCAAAGGCGTGAGGCGAAAAAAAACCGCCAGGCTAGCTGGCGGTTTTCGTGAATTCTGGGTGTCTTGCGTGCACTAACACCCCTCTCGATCCGCCAGCGGTCTGAGATGCCAAAAAAAGTAAAAGTAAAACTTGGCGGACATGGCGAAATAGGTCGCTGGTCAAAAAGGGTGAGTGACTTTATAACCCGTGCAAGCTCGGCTGGCAAGCCGCGGGGTGCAAAAATGCGGTAAATCCGCATACTTCGCACATTGTATGCACGAAGTATGCGCCTACGCCAAAATCAGGCCGTGCCGCCGACCGTCATCCGGTCGATGCGCAGCGTCGGCTGACCGACGCCGACCGGCACGCTCTGGCCTTCCTTGCCGCATACGCCGACGCCCGAATCGAGCTTCATGTCGTTGCCGATCATGCTGACGTACTTGAGGGATTCCGGGCCGCTGCCGATCAGCGTGGCGCCCTTGACCGGGTAGGTGACCTTGCCGTTTTCGATCATGTACGCCTCGGAGGCCGAGAACACGAACTTGCCGTTCGTGATGTCGACCTGGCCGCCGCCGAAATTCACCGCGTACAAACCGTTCTTCACGGACGCGATGATTTCCTGCGGGTCCTTGTCGCCGTTGAGCATGTACGTGTTGGTCATGCGCGGCATCGGCAGCGCGGCGTACGATTCGCGGCGCGCGTTACCCGTGACCGGCATTTTCATCAGGCGCGCGTTCAGCGTGTCCTGGATGTAGCCCTTCAGGATGCCGTCCTCGATCAGCGTCGTGCACTGGGTCGGATTGCCTTCGTCGTCGATATTCAGCGAGCCGCGGCGATTCGGCAGCGTGCCGTCGTCGACCACCGTCACGCCCTTCGCCGCAACCCGCTCGCCGATTTGACCCGCGAATGCCGACGATCCCTTGCGGTTGAAGTCGCCTTCGAGGCCGTGGCCGATCGCTTCGTGCAGCAGTACGCCCGGCCAGCCCGGCCCGAGCACGACGGACATCGCGCCGGCCGGAGCCGGGCGGGCGTCGAGGTTCACCAGCGCCGCATGCACGGCGTCGTCGACGTAACCCGACAGCACTTCGTCAGTGAAATATCCGTAGTCGAAGCGGCCACCGCCGCCGCCGCTGCCGATTTCGCGGCGACCGTTCTGCTCGGCGATCACCGTGACCGACACGCGCACGAGCGGACGGATATCGGCCGCAAAGCCGCCGTCGCTGCGCGCGACCAGCACCACGTCGTATTCACCGGCGAGGCCTGCCATCACTTGCTGAATGCGCGGGTCACGACCGCGCGCCATCTGTTCGATGCGCTCGAGCAGCTTGACCTTGGCGGTTGCGTCGAGGGAGTGCAGCGGATCGGACGGCAGGTACAGATCGCGCCCGGCAATGCCGGTCAGCGACGAGGCCGCCTTGATCTTCTGCTTGCCGCCGCCCGCCTTGGCAATCGAACGGGTGGCGAGCGCCGCCTGACGGATCGCTTCGGGCGACAGATCGTCCGAATACGCGAAAGCCGTGCGATCGCCCGACACGGCGCGCACGCCGACACCCTGGTCGATGCTGAAGCTGCCCGACTTCACGATGCCTTCCTCGAGACTCCACGCTTCGCTGCGCGTGTACTGGAAGTACAGGTCGGCGTAATCGATCTTGTGCGTGAAGATGTCGGCGAGCGTGCGGGTGAGCAGGGATTCGTCGAGACCGTAGGGCGTCAGGAGGATGTCCTTGGCGGTGGCGAGATTACGGATACCGGGTTCGATGATGTTCATGCGAAGTATGTTCTGCTCGATACGAAGGATTCGGTTAGCGCTTCTATCACTCTATGAGTTGATATATGAGTGACAAGCGCCGCACTTTCAATGTCAGGTAACACATCAGCAACTCAGCACGCGGTGACGCCAGGCGGGCAGACTCTGCCGCACTTCGTCGATGCGCGCACGCTCGAGGTTGCCGGCCACCACGCCGGCGCCTTCGTCGCGCACCGCGACGATTTCGCCCCACGGGTCGATCAGCACGCTGTGGCCCCATGTCCGGCGGCCGTTTTCATGTTTGCCGCCTTGCGCGGCGGCCAGCACGTAGCACTGGTTTTCGACCGCCCGGGCGCGCAGCAGCATTTCCCAATGCGCGCGGCCGGTGGTGTAAGTGAACGCCGACGGCACCACGATCAGCGCGCAGTCGCCCATGCGCCGGTACAGCTCGGGAAAGCGCAGATCGTAGCAGACCGATAAGCCGACCCGGCCGAACGGCGCTTCAAAGGTTCGGACCTCGCCGCCGGGGCAGATGGTGCGTGCCTCGTCGAACGATTCCGCGCCCTTTTCGAAGTTGAACAGGTGGATCTTGTCGTAGCGCGCGGCCTCGTTGCCTTGCGGGTCGAATACCAGCGTGGTGTTCAGCACGCGCGCCGGTTCCTGCGACATCAACGGCAAGGTGCCGCCGATTACCCACACCTTATGGCGGCGCGCGGCGTCGGCGAGAAAGCGCTGGATCGGGCCGTCCTGGTAGGGCTCGCGCACGGCGAGCTTGTCCGTGTCCTTGAAGCCCATAAAGCAGAAGTACTCGGGCAGCAGGACGAGTTGCGCGCCGTCGGCGGCGGCTTCGGCGATCAGGTGTTCCGCTTCGGCGAGATTGCGCTCGCGATCCGGCGTGCTCACCATTTGCAGCGCGGCAACGCGGAAGGTGCTTTCGGAAGACCCGCTGGACGCCGCAACAGGCGAGGCGGTGGACGAAGATGGAGAGACGTGTGTTTCGCTCATGAGCGTTTCGAAAAACTCCCGGCAAGGCGGCGGCGCGAACCGCTGGCGCCGCATACGTCGTTCAAGGCTGGCTTGGGCCTGCGGCGCGGCACGGCGCTCTTCTGATCAAACAAAGGATCGGATCGGGCTTAGTGCGCTTCCACGGTCGAAGCCGGAGCGTCCATCTTACCGCGATCGCTCTTCACCCGCTCGATGTGCGGTTTCGACCACGGACCGGTAATCGCGTATTCGCGCGCAAACGCCGTGGAGACCGATTTGCTGAACGCCAGATCGGCCACCAGCGCGCCAAGCCCGAGCAGCGGATTGATCACGGTCGCGGCGATCACGGCGGCGCCGGCGCTGACGGTCGGCACGATCTGCACGTGCAGATCCTGGGTTTCCTGCGCAAGGTCCACCGAGCCCTTCATCTCAGCGCGGGCCGGCGCCGTCACCATCTCAAAGTTTTCGGTGCGGCCAATGCCATTGTTGATCTGGCCCGTGCCGGTGACGCGCTCGAACGGCAGCCCTTCGCCGATCACGTCGCGGAAGTTGAGCGTGGCGAAGCGCGCGAGGCTTTGCAGGCTGAGCACGCCGAGCAGTTTCGCGACGCCCGGGTCGACCTTGAGAATCTGCCCGTGACGCAGATCGACGGCCAGATTGCCGTTGAGCGTCGGGTAGTCGATGGTGGTCGGGCCGCCGCGCCACACGACCTTGCCCGACAGCGTGCCGCTACCGGCCTTGAGCGTGTGCGGCTGGCCGAAGCGCTCCAGCAGCGCGCCCGCATCCTTGATGTCGAGTTTGAAATCGAACACGGTACGGCGCGGCGTTGTTTCGTCGGCGGTGTTGCCGAGGCCCGTCGAGGTGCGCCAGTTCGCGGTGGCGGTCAGCGTGGCGGCGGGGTTGGTGATGTCGAGCTTGTCGAGTTGCCAGACTGGTACACCCTCTTCGTCGAAGTTGTGTGCGTCGACTTCGAGCCGGCCTATGTTGCGATCGCGCACGATCAACTCATTGACCACCAGATCGATCGACGGCATGTTCTGTGCCGGCGCCGACATGGCCTGGCCGAGCAGGTCTTTGTCGGTGGCGGAGGGAATCACCACACGGGCGAAGCGCGCCTGTAGCGTACCCGGTGATTCCTTATTGGCGCCCGGCAGCCAGGAAACGTGACCCGACACCTGGTTCGACGCAATGTTGGCCTGCCATTTACCGTCCGCATGCGACGCGCCGACGATCACGCTGTCCCAGTGCCGTTTGAGCAGCGTCAGCGTGCCGATGTGCAGCGCGAAGCGGCTCGGCAGGAATTGCGCGAGGGTCGGATTTGGCGCAGCCGGCGCTGCTGCGGCGGCGGGCAGGGGTGTTGGCGCTTCCTTGCTGCGCATCTGTGCGACGAGCGCGCGCCAGGCGTCGGCGTCGAACGCCTCGACGTCGACGGCGGCGATCACGCCACCGGACGGCAAGTCGGCGGGTTTGTTGACGCCGATCGCGCCGCTCACGACCGTCGGTGGCGTTTTTGGCTGGTAACGCAGCAGATAGGTGGCGGCGATCGGGCCGAAGGTGAGGTCGGCGCGTTCCAGACCGGCTTCGCTCGCGTCGGTCGACGGGCTGACCGCGAAGTGCAGCGGCATTGGCGTGCCGACCGGTTTGTCGAACGGCGCGGGGAAGTCGAGCGCGAGGCCGGTCAGATCGGAGTTCGCCGTAACCTCCGGCAACCGCCCCTTGGCGCCGCGCAGGTTGAGCGCGTAGGGCGCGCTGCCGCTCATGCGCGTCAGCACCTGTGCGGCCGGGCCATGCAGATTCAGGCCGCGCGCGGCATCGACGGCGATGTGGCCGCCGAGATCAAGTGCATACGTGCCGTCCTGCTTCAGGCCACCGTTCGCGTGCACGTCGCCGCCGAGGAACTGGCCCGAGAGCCGGTCGAGCTGCGCCGTATGTTCAGTAAAGCGCACCTTGCCGTTCAGTTGCGACAACGGCGGCACGTTATCGACCGTCAATCGATTGTTCTGGAAGCCCACCGCGCCTTCCACGCCGATATGCGGCTTCGGCGTGCGCGGCACGGTCAGCTTGAGCGCCAGCGACGCCGGCCCTTCGGCGCGCACTTTCTCGGTCTCATGTTTGGCCATGATGCCGAGCGAGCTTTCGTTGACGTAGTCGAGCATGTCGGCAAGCGGACCACGGCCGTTGCCATCGATGATCAGGTCGGACGCCCTGGTGCCGAGATCGTCGATCTTGCCGTTTACACGGGTCAGCGCGACCTGCTTGTAATGGGCGCGGTCGATATCGAAGCGCAGGACGTTCTGCTTGAGTTCGAACACGCCGTCAATGCCGTCCAGCGGCGGCCACACGTTCGGTGTGCCGTTCTTCATCTTGCGCGGCGGGTACGGCGACGGATCGAACTTGCCGCCCTTGAACGGCGCGACGATATGGAAGATCCCGGCCTCCGGGGCGCGGGAGTACGGGAATTTGGTCAGATCGCCGCGTATTTCGATCGTCGCGCCGTGCGATATGCCGGCTTGCAGCCCATGGCCCAGATAGATGCGCAGCTTTTCGCTGATGCTGGTCGGCAGATAGCGGACGATGCGCGTGACCTGCGCCCGCTGGAAATCGGCCTTCAGATCGAGCGAGCCACGCCCATGGCCTGGGTTGCTGTAATCGGCGGTGGCGGTGGCGTCAGCGTCCGCGTTCGAGATGCCGAAGTCGGCCAGCTTGACGGCGAAGGCCGGGTGATTTTCGCCCGGCGCCTTCGGTGTGATGGTCCAGTCTGCCCGGCCATGCAGATGGTCGAGTTTCAGGCGCGGGTCGTCGAACACCCCCGGCAGCGTAATCGCGACGTTGGAGGTGTTGAGTGTCGCCGTGCCGTGGTTTTCGTCGGCATCGACGCTGCCCCACAGGTTTTCGATGCCGGGAATCCCCGCGCGCGGGTGATTCAGCGGGGTGAGCCCCGGCGGCGGTTCCTGCGCGGCGAAGCTGATGCCTTGCAGGTCGCCCTTGAAACGGTAGCGCTCGATCGGCTCGGCGCCGCTTGGACGGTGGTCGCTGCCCGCTTCGCCCGACTCGGGTTTACCGCGTTCGACTTCGATCACATAGTTCGACACCATGCCGCGTGGATTGAAGCGCACCAGATTGTTCAGCAGGGGGCGCGGTAATGGCAGCGCGCGGCTGAATTCGGCGAGGATGCCCAGGTCGACGCGGTCGCCACTGACGCTGACGAGTTGCCCATGCTGCAGCGAGGCGGTCCGGTAGCGGCCGTTCAGCGTGGATAGCGCGAGGGTGCGGGTGAGGGGGGTGCCGTCGTCGAGCGGCGGCTGGCCGAGCTCGGCGTGCAAGTCGTTCAGTTGCAGCGTGTAGTCGCCCTGGTCGACTTCGACATGCCACGAGAAATTGGCGATCGGCACGACCAGCTTGGGCTGGGTCGGGCGGACCCGCATCGAGACGTCCGTGCCGGCTAGTTGTCCGCTCGCCGACTTCATATGGCCATCGGCGAAGTCGGCCCAGATCGCATTGTCGATGCGGCCGGCGAACATCTCGATCGGGAAATTGATGTAGCGCGCAAGGGTCGGCAGATTGACCGGACCTGTCGACATATAAACCTGGCCGGCCCAGTTGATCGGCTTGCCGATCGCGGAGAGCCGGGCGTGTTTGAAATGTGTGCGGAAGTCGATCGGCCCGTCCAGGACATGGCCGTCGGCGGGCGCTTGCAACGCGAGCCGGTGATCGTAGCCCTCGTTGAGAATTGCGATCCGGATGTCGCGCAAGGCGAGTTCCGGCGCGTCATGCTGGGCATCGCGCCAGCGCAGCACGCCGCCGCGCACCACGATCGCCTGTTGGCGCAACAACCACGTGGACAGGGTGTCATTGCCGCTGTGGCGGGTCGGCACCGGCACGCCGGCCACCGAGATCACGCCGTCGCCGCTGCGCGACACCAGCACGTCGGGCTGATCGACGATCAGGCTGGAAAGCGCGGGATGGAATTGCCAGAGCGACTTCCACGAGAGCGTGGCGGTGGCGTGCGGAATGGTCAGCGCCGCTTTGCCTTCTGGGTCGCGGATGACGATATCGGTAGCATCGAGGCCCGGCTGAAAGCCGCTCCAATGCGGCGCCAGCTTACCGATGGTGAACTGCGTGTGCAGCTTGTCGGAGACGGTGGCTTCGATGCGCGGCCGGAACGAGTCGATGTGCGGCAGCAGCACGTAACGCAAACCGAGAAGCAGACCCGCCGCGATGAAGTAGAAGGCGAGTGCGAGCGCCATCACCACATGGGACGTCCGATGCAGCACCACATGGGCGCTTCCGCTCGCGGGCCGGACCTGCCTGGTTTCGTGCGGGTCGGCGGATTCGTTTCGCTCGGACATGCTGCGGCGGGTGGGCGTATGGTAGTTTTGCGAATTAACGACGAAATGTAACACACGGGAAAGCGTCGGCGGACCTCCGGCAAACCCTTTCTGCATGCCGTCTCGCGACCTGCGCGAGGCCGCCGGACCCCGCATGGACCGTGTGTTGCAGCGAACTGAACAACGCTGATAAAGCAACGAGCGAGCCAGACCCTTGATGACCGACGCCACTCTCCTGAGTTCCAGCTATTCACATTACGCGGCGCGCGCCGCTGCGGCCCGTCCGCAAATCGTGGCGCATGTGGCGGCGCTCGCGTCCGCACCCCTCACACGCGAACGGATCGACGCGCGCTTTGACGTGCTGTGCGCCGAGGCAGCCGGCGCGGGCGGCGGCCCGTTAAGCGAGGATGCACTCAAACGGGCCTTGCGCCAGTTGCGCACCGAGGTATTTTGCGCCGTGATGGAGCGCGACCTGGCGGGCGAGGCGGATATCGCCGAAGTCACCGGCGCGATGACCGATCTGGCGGAGACGACGATCCAGCGTGCTCTCGCGGTCGTGTCCGCCGAGCTCGAAACGCTTTACGGCGAGCCGCGCGGACCGCAGGGCGAGCGGCTCGCGCTCGGCGTGGTCGGAATGGGCAAGCTGGGCGGGCGTGAGCTGAACGTGTCGTCGGATATCGACCTGATCTTCATCTATGAAGAAGACGGTGAGACCGCGGGCGGTCAGCGTTCGCCGATCGCGACACAGGATTTTTTTACGCGCCTCGGTAAGCGCCTGATTGGCGCACTAGCCGAGGTGACTGCCGACGGTTATGTGTTCCGGGTCGATATGCGCTTGCGGCCAAACGGCGATTCGGGACCGCTCGTGTGCAGCCTCGGCATGCTCGAAGAGTATTTCTACGTGCAGGGCCGCGAGTGGGAGCGCTATGCGTGGATCAAGGGCCGGCTCGTATCCGAAGGCGCGAGCGAGGCGGCGCGGCGGTTGCAGAAGCAGCTCGACGCGATCGTCACGCCGTTTGTCTATCGACGTTATCTCGACTTTGGCGTGATCAGCGCGATTCGCGCGCTGCATTTGCAAATTCGCCAGGAAGCGCAGCGGCGCGCCTCGATGCGGCCCGACAAGGCCGACGACATCAAGCTGGGCCGCGGCGGCATCCGCGAAATCGAATTCAGCGCTCAGGTATTTCAGCTGATACGGGGCGGCCAGGATGCCGGCTTCCGGGTGCGTCCGACGCTCGCCGTCTTGCGGCACGCGGCCACGCACGGGCTGATCGATACCTCGGTCTGCGTGAAGCTTTCACAGGCGTACCGCTTCCTGCGCGAGCTCGAACACCGCCTGCAATACCGCAACGACGCGCAAACCCACGCGATGCCGGTCGATCCCGAGGAACGTGTGGCGCTCGCGCACGCCATGGGTTGCGACGACTATGCCGCGCTGATGCTCAAGCTCGACGCGCACCGCGAATTCGTCGAACAGCAGTTTGACCAGATTTTCGCCGACAAGGTGAGCGGACGCGACGGCTGCGGCGCACCGGAAGACGGCGCGGCGGCATGGGTCTGGAGCAGCGCGCTCGCCGACGACAGCGCTGACGAAGCGCTTGCGACGCGCCTGATCGAGCTGGGTGTGCCCGAGCCGGGCGAACTGCTGGCGCGCTTGCGCGGGGTGTGGCAGTCGTCGCGTTATGCAGGGCTCGCCGAGCGTAGCCGGCAGCGCTTCGACATCGTCGCGCAGCGTGCGCTGGAAGCCGCGCGTACGTTGGAGCCGCCCGAACGGCGCGGCGATACGGTGGCGCGTTTCTTCGACCTGCTCGAAGCCGTGAGCCGGCGCGGCGCGTACCTTGCGCTGCTGACTGAATATCCGCAGGCGCTGCATCGGGTGCTCTCGGTGCTGGGTGGTTCGCGCTGGGCCGCCGGCTATCTGATCCGCCATCCGCAGTTGCTTGACGAACTTCTCGATGACGAGGCGATGGACAGTCCGTTCGACTGGCCTGAATTCAAGCGCACGCTGCGCTTGCGGCTGGCCGCAGCGGATGGCGTCGAGCAACAGATGGACCTGCTGCGTCATGCGCACCAGGCCGAGGTGTTCCGCATCCTGTTGATCGATCTGGCCGGCAGGCTGAGTGTCGAGCATGTGAGCGACCGTCTGTCCGAACTCGCCGACGCCGTGCTCGACGTCACGCTCGAAGCCGTCTGGAAGCAGTTGGCCAAACGTCACCGCGAGATGCCGAAGTTTGCGGTGATCGCGTACGGCAAGCTGGGCGGCAAGGAGCTCGGTTACGCGTCCGACCTCGACGTCATCTTCCTCTACGACGATCCGGACGATGCCGCCGCCGACGTCTACGCCACCTACACCCGCCGTCTCATCACCTGGCTGACGACGGCGACCGGCGCGGGCACCTTGTTCGATGTCGACTTACGGCTGCGGCCGAACGGCGAGTCGGGCCTGCTTGTCACCGATCTGGATGCGTTCCGCCGTTATCAACTGCGCGAAGGCGATGCCGCCAATACAGCCTGGGTGTGGGAGCATCAAGCGTTGAGCCGGGCGCGCTACTGCGCAGGCGACGCCGAAATCGGCGCGAAATTCGAGCAGATCCGCGAGCAGGTGCTGACCACGCCGCGCGAAGCCGGGCCGCTCGCGAAGGAAATCGTCGAGATGCGCGAGCGCGTCGAGGCGGGGCATCCGAACCATACGGCGTTGTTCGACCTGAAGCACGATCGCGGCGGCATGGTCGATATCGAATTCACCGTGCAGTACTGGGTGTTGCTGCATGCGGCGAGCGATCCTGAACTGATCCGTAATACCGGCAACATCGCGCTGCTGCGTGAAGTGTCGCGCTTCGGCCTGATGAGTGAGGCGGAAGCGGAGACGGTCGGCGCGGCTTATCGGACCTACCGGAAGTTGCAGCACAAGCTGCGGCTGGATGGGATGGAGAAGGCGCGGGTCGATCCGGCGCTGGTGGTGACTGAGCGTGAGGCGGTGCTGGGGCTGTGGAAGCGGGTGTTTGGCTGAGGCTGAAGGGGGTGAGGTGCCAGACGCCAAGGGCCAGCTACCGGTGCGTCGCGCTGCCCGGCGCGCCGCGGTTCACTGAGTTCGCTTGGCACTGCCCGTAGCGGCGGCACGCGTCACGGCTCAGCGTGCGCCGCTCGGGCGGCCGGTGGCGGATTTGCACCTCGTGCCGACGCTTGAGTCGCGGGTCCGCAATTCCTCACGCGCTGCCCGTGGGCGTTGCCTTGGATTCGCAGAATGCCGCGATGATGTCCAACCCGAGTTCCTAAGCTGCCAGCATTTCCTTCGCATGCTTGCGCGTAGTCGCGGTGATCTCCAGTCCGCCTAGCATCCGCGCGACTTCCTCGACACGGCTTGCGCGGTCCAGCGAAGTCACGCTGCTAACCGTGCCGCCCTTGCCGTTGCCCGCCTTGGCCACCTGGAAATGATGGTCGCCACGCGCGGCGACTTGCGGCAAGTGCGTGACGCACAGCACCTGACGCGCCTGTCCCAGTTGATGCAGCAGCCGTCCAACCACTTCAGCGACGCCGCCGCCGATCCCCGTATCCACTTCGTCGAAGATCAGGGTTGGTGTCGGACTCGCGGCGCTCGCGATGACAGCCAGGGCGAGACTGATCCGCGCCAGTTCGCCACCTGAGGCAACCTTCGCGAGCGGCCGCAGTGGCACGCCGGCATGACCGGCGACGCGGAACTCGACCTGCTCGAGCCCATGCGCGCCGCCTTCCGGCAATTGCACCAGCGCCACTTCGAAGCTGCCGCCTTTCATCGACAGTTCCTGCATGCCAGTGGTGACAGCAGAGCCCAGAGCCTTTCCGGCCTTGGCGCGCGCCTTCGATAGTTTTTTCGCTTCACTAAGGAAGGCTTCTTTAGCTTTGCTTTCGGCCGCGTGGAGGCTGTCGAGATCGGCGGCGGCGTCGAGCGCGGCAAGTTGGGCGCGGCGCGCTTCGTGTTCTTCCGGCAGTGTCTCGGGTTGCAAGCGGAATTTGCGCGCGGCAGAGTGCAGCGCGTCGAGACGCTTTTCGACCTGGGCGAGCCGGTCCGGATCGAGATCGAGCTTCTGAGCGTAGTGACTGAGCGAATAGGCCGCTTCCTGCAACTGGATTTCGGCCGGCTCCAGCGCCGCGAGCACGTCGTTCAGCGCCGGGTCGATCTCGGCCAGGTCGCGTACCTTCGACACGATCGAGGCGAGATGCGTGATCATTGCCTCGTCCGATTCGGACAGCGCGCTGAGCGCCCCTTGAACGCCGTCGATCAGATTGGCTGAATGCGACAGGCGCCGGTGCTCGGTGTTGACTTCTTCCCATTCGCCCGGTTGCGGCGAAAGTTTATCCAGTTCGGTGAGCTGCCAGGCGAGGCGCTCGCGCTCCAGCTGTAGTTCGCGGTCGCGCGTTTGCGCATGTTCGACGGCCTGAACCTTTTCGCGCCACGATCGCCATGCGCGCGTGACGGTTGCCGCGGTTTCCGTGAGGCCGGCATGGGTGTCGAACAGTTCGCGTTGTGCGTCCGGGCGCATTAGCAACTGGTGCGCATGCTGCCCGTGAATATCCACCAGCATCTCGCCGACTTCGCGCAACTGCGCGAGCGTGGCCGCCGTGCCGTTGATGAACGCACGCGAGCGGCCGTTCACATCCAGCACGCGACGCAGCATCACGGTGCCGCCGTGGTGGCCGTCGTCGGCGGTCGTGCCGAGCGCTTGCTCGTCGAGCCATTGCTCGACTTGCGCATGCGTCTCGAACTCCGCCGTAATGTCGGCGCGGCTCTCGCCGGTGCGCACCACGCTCGCATCGGCACGGGCGCCGAGCGCGAGGGCCAGCGCGTCGATCAGGATCGACTTGCCGGCGCCTGTTTCGCCTGAGAAAACGGTAAAGCCGCTGTCGAATTCGAGATCGAGCGCGGCGACGATGACGAAGTCGCGTATCGAGAGGTGGCGAAGCATGGAGGTCGTCTGATGAGCTTGATATTCAGGGTTCGGCAGCGGTGGCGTTCGCGTTCCGGGGGCCGGCCTTCCGGGGGCCGGCCTTCGGAAGGCCGGCGTTCCAGGGTTCCGGCGGTCCGGCCGCTCAGGGCTTGGTATCTTCTTCGTGCGACGGGTATTCGTTCCAGTGCAGCTTCTTGCGCAGCGTGGCGAAGTGGCTGTAGCCGACCGGGTGCAACATCGGTACCGTATGGCGCGAGCGCCGCACTTCGATCGTGTCGCCTAATTCCAGCGAGGTGAACGACTGCATGTCGAAATTGACGTTTACTTCGCGGCCCGAGACGATCTGGATGCTCACCTTCGAGTCGTCCGGCAGCACGATTGGCCGGTTCGACAACGCATGCGGCGCGATCGGCACCAGCACGATGCCTTGTAATTGCGGATGCAGGATCGGCCCCTGCGAGGACAGCGCGTAGGCGGTCGAACCCGTAGGCGTGGCGACGATCAGGCCGTCCGAGCGCTGGTTGTACATGAAGCGCCCGTCCACCGAGACATGCAGTTCCGCCATCCCGGAGAAACCGCTACGGTTGACCACCACGTCGTTGAAGGCAAGCGCGTGATAGATCGGGTTGCCGCCGCGCATGATGCGCGCTTCAAGCAGCATGCGCTCTTCGCGCTCGAAGTTGCCGGAGAGCATTTGCGGCACGATCTCGCGCATGTCGGAGATCGGAATGTCGGTAATGAAGCCGAGCCGCCCGTGGTTGATGCCGATCAGCGGCGTGCGGTAAGGCGCAAGCTGGCGGCCAATGCCTAGCATCGTGCCGTCGCCGCCAAGCACCACGGCAACGTCGGCACGCGCGCCGATCTCGGCGGGACGCAGCGCCGGATAGTCGGTGATGCCGATCTCGGCGGCGGTGTCGGCTTCGAACACGACCTCGAAGCCGCGCCTCGCGATGCACGAGGCGAGCGCGGTCAGCGGCTCGCCGATGCCCGGGGTATTGTTGCGCCCGACGAGCGCGACGGTCTTGAACTGGCTAGTCACTTGCATGCCGGCATTACACCATAGGTAGGGCCTGAAAAGAACCGTAGACAGACCCGGTAGCGGGCCTGCGCGAGCGGGCTGCCAGCGCATTGGGCGATTATCGTTAGAATGGTGAAACCTTGATGACATGCGCGCCGGTTGTGGTCCGGCGGCTTGCCGCTAGCGGACCCGCCGGAATGGTGGCTGGCGAGCCGCGGGGTTCGAACCTCGGCGGCGCGCTGACAATGATGCTGAACACAGCGCCAGTCAAGGCGCCGCACAGAATACCAGGCGCCGCCCCGCCAACCGGCGGCGCGATAGTCAGGAGTTGGCGCCGTTAGCGCTCGCTGTAGTCGCTTCATTAAGCTAAAATTTTCCGTCATGCTAGATCCCCGCGCACAAACCCTCCTCAAAACGCTGATCGAGCGCTACATCGCCGAAGGTCAGCCGGTCGGCTCGCGCACGTTGTCACGCTATTCCGGCCTCGAACTGAGTCCGGCGACGATCCGCAACGTGATGTCCGATCTCGAGGACCTGGGGCTTGTGATCAGTCCGCATACTTCAGCGGGCCGCATTCCGACGCCGCGTGGCTACCGGCTGTTCGTCGATACCATGTTGACGGTGGAATCCGCCGCGGACGAAGAAGCGGTAATGCGTATCGTCAAGACTACGCTGCAGGCAGGCGAACCGCAGAAAGTCGTCGCCGCGGCGGCCAGTGTGCTGTCCAATCTGTCGCAGTTCGCCGGTGTGGTGCTCACGCCGCGCCGCAGCCACGTGTTCAAGCAGATCGAATTCATGCGCCTGTCCGACAAGCGCATCCTGCTGATTATCGTGACGCCCGAAGGCGACGTACAGAACCGCATCATGGCAACCCAGCGCGACTTTTCGCCGTCGCAGCTGGTGGAAGCCTCCAATTACATCAACGCGCACTTCGCGGGCCTCTCGTTCGACGACGTGCGCCGCCGCCTGCGCGAAGAAATCGACGAATTGCGCGGCGACATGACCACGCTGATGCATGCCGCGGTCACGGCCAGCACGGATGAATCCGACACCGGCGAGACCGTGCTGATTTCCGGCGAGCGCAACCTGCTCGAAGTCGCCGACCTTTCGTCGGACATGGCGCGCTTGCGCAAGCTGTTCGATGTGTTCGACCAAAAGACCAGTCTCCTTCAGTTGCTCGACGTGTCGAGTCACGCCGCGGGCGTGCAGATTTTCATCGGCGGAGAGTCGAATCTCGTGCCGATCGAGGAAATGAGCGTGGTGACCGCGCCTTATGAGGTGAACGGCAAGATCGTCGGCACGCTCGGCGTGATCGGGCCGACCCGCATGGCCTACAACCGCGTGATTCCGATTGTCGACATCACCGCGCGGCTGCTTTCCCTCACGCTTAGTCAACAGTAACCAGTAGTCACTACCGGTCACTGCCGGCTGCGGCACTTCATGCTGCAAATGATGCGCGACGGCGCGCGGCTTGCCAATTGGCCGAATGGCCAGGGGTCCCTGGCGGACCTCGCAATAGACCGCGCCGCTATAATGAATTCCACCTGAACCGACTCTCCGCCTAAAGCGGTTATCTCTGTTGCCTATGCGCTTCGACCTCGAGCGGCCTTCACAGAACGCCACGTCACACCGTGTCGCCGTGCTGCTGATCAATCTCGGCACGCCCGACGCGCCGACGCCGCGTGCGGTCCGTCGCTATCTTGCGCAGTTCCTGTCCGATCCTCGCGTGGTCGAAATTCCGGCGCTGCTCTGGCAGGTGATCCTGCAGTTGTTGATTTTGCCGTTCCGCAGCCGTGCGTCTGCGAAGAAATACGCGGCCGTATGGATGCCGGAAGGCTCGCCGCTGCGTGTCTTCACGGAGAAGCAGGTGGAGGGTTTGCGCCATCTGCTGCAATTGAACGACTACACGGTGCTGGTCGACTACGCCATGCGCTACGGCACGCCCGGCATTCCGGCCATGCTGAACCAGCTGAAGCTGGCGGGCGCCGAGCGCGTGCTGCTGATGCCCATGTACCCGCAATACTCGTCGTCGACCACGGCCACGGCTTTCGACGACGTTTTTTCGGCTCTCAAGCGCATGCGCAACCAGCCGGAAATCCGCACGGTGCGCCAGTACGCCGATCATCCGGCGTATATCGCCGCGCTCGCTGCTCAAGTGCATCACTACTGGCATCACCACGGCCGGCCGGACTTCGCGGCAGGCGACAAGCTGGTGCTGAGTTTTCACGGCGTGCCCAAGCGCACAATGGATCTCGGTGATCCGTACCACGAGCAATGCCAACAGACCGGCGCGTTGTTGACGCAGGCACTGGGATTGACGCAGGTGGAATGCCGCATCACGTTTCAGTCGCGCTTCGGCAAGGCCGAATGGTTGCAGCCGTACACTGCCCCCACGCTGAAGGAATTGGGCTCGGCGGGTGTGCGGCGGGCCGACGTGTTCTGTCCGGGCTTTACCGCCGACTGCCTTGAAACGATTGAAGAAATTGGCATGGAAGTACGCGACGAGTTCCTGCTGGCGGGTGGCAAGGAGTTTCATCGAATTCCCTGCGTGAACGCCTCGCAACCGTGGATCGCCGCGCTAGGCGAAATCGTCGCGCAGAATCTGCAGGGCTGGCCCGTGCAAGCGGTGCCGGTGCCACACACGAGCGGGGCTTAAGCAGGCTCATGAACTACAGGATTTCAACTGAACCGGGCGCGAAGCTGCGCATAGACAAATGGCTTTGGGCGGCGCGCTTCTTCAAGACCCGCTCACTCGCGGCGGATGCGGTCGAGAAAGCCCATGTGCGCATCGGCGGCGCCAGCGTCAAGCCGGCCAAAGATGTGCGCGTCGGCGACCTGGTGGAGATCGAGATCGAGCGGATTGTGTGGCAGGTGGAAGTGCTGGGTGTGTGCGACGTGCGTGGCCCAGCCAGCGTCGCGCAGACGCTTTATGCGGAAACCGAAGAGAGCAAAGTGAAGCGGCAGGTCGAGCAGGAGCGGCGCAAGACATACCGCGAACCGGCCGCCGCTTTACACGGCAGGCCGACCAAGCGCGACCGGCGCATTATCGACAAACTTTCAGGTGGGGATTGAACAACTGTTCCATCGTCGCGTGCACACCGCCGTACTCGGTGGTGTGATCGTTGACGGCCCCGGACATGCAGATGGTCGTGGTGCCCGCGATCAGTACCAATGCGACCACCGATATTGCAAAGGTCAGTTTCACGGTACTCCCCTTGGGAAGATTCAGGACGGAAACAGGCGAATCAGGTGGAATTGAAAAATGTCGGTAAGGCTTACGTTAGATTAGGGTTAACGTGTCTTTTTCGACGCTTTATTGGAGCATAGGCCACTTGTCGGGCGCACTCAATCTCAATCTGATTGCGACGCAATAACGGTTGTAACCGGGCATTTCTGCCGCACGTCCGCGGTGCGAAAAGTTCCGGGAGATGCGCTTGAAATGGGTCTTTCCGGCCCCATCTGCCGTTTCGATACGCGTTAACGCACCGAGTTGTGCACCAAGTTGTCTGTGGCAATTTTGCAACGCACAAATTGCGCCAGCTTTGACGCGTTGCCGCCACCGTTAGCTTTAACTTTTTAACGACTTTCAGCGACATGGAAAACACGCAAGAGAACCCGACGAGCCAGAATCCCACGCCCGCCGACGAAACCGCGCGCCAGGCCGCCGAGGCCGCAGCATCCCAACAGGACGCGGCTGCAAACGCTGCGCCTGAAGCGCTGGTATCCGGCGCGGAAGCCGCATTGGCCGAAGCAGAAGCAAAGATCGCCGAGCTGCAGGAAAGCTTCCTGCGGGCGAAGGCTGAGACTGAGAACGTGCGCCGCCGCGCCCAGGAAGATGTCGCCAAGGCCCACAAGTTCGCGATCGAAAGCTTCGCTGAGCATTTGCTGCCGGTGGTCGACAGCCTCGAAGCAGCGGTTGCCCATTCGTCCGACGATCTGCAAAAGGTCCGCGAAGGCGTCGAACTCACGCTGCGCCAGCTCTCCGGCGCGCTGGAGAAGGGCCGCGTCGTCGCCCTGAACCCGGTCGGCGAGAAGTTCGACCCGCACCGTCACCAGGCTATTTCGATGGTGCCGGCCGATCAGGAACCGAACACCGTCGTTGCTGTGCTGCAAAAAGGCTTTGTGATCGCCGACCGCGTGCTGCGTCCGGCCCTCGTGACCGTCGCGGCGCCGAAGTAAGTATCACAAGCCGCGTCATAAGCCGACTATCAGCCTTTCCGCCTGACAGGCACCGTCATGGCCAACATTCCGGTCGACGCCACTGCGTTCGCCGTTTTGGGCATGCAGGAACTCAGCGCCGAGTCATTTGACGCCGGGCTGGCCGAAGCCGGTGATGAGCTGGCTGTGGTGTTTTTCTAGGGTCTCGACTGCTTTAACTGCGAGATCGCCAAGAAGGCCATGCTGGCGCAGCCGGACGCGATTCGTGCGCTTGGGCTCAGATGGTTTCGCTGGAACGTCTACGAGCATCATGAACTGGGCCGGCGTTTCACGCTTCACGGCGTGCCCACCTGGTGCTTCTTTTACCGAGGCAAGCGGCTCGGCCGGGCAACCGGCTGGCACGGCCTTGGGCAGTTCGAGGCGGCGGTCGCGGTCGCGCGGGAAAAGTTCCGGGCGGCCAAGACGGTCGGCAGCGCGACAAATGGTGAAAAAAGCGGCAAAAGTTCGGCTGATTGAAAAAAATTAAAGACCGCATCGTAAAAGAGGTCTTGAAAACGATGCGGACGCACTTATGTTCAGTGCAGGTAGGAATTGAGAGCGGATCGCCGTACCGCCAGATGGGCAAAAACGGCGATTCCCGCAGCGATCAAAGTCAGGAGATTAGTAAAAATGGGCAAAATCATTGGCATCGACCTCGGCACGACCAACTCGTGCGTGGCGATCATGGAAGGCAATTCGGTCAAAGTGATCGAGAACTCGGAAGGTGCGCGCACCACGCCGTCGATCATCGCTTACATGGAAGACGGCGAAATTCTCGTCGGCGCGCCGGCTAAGCGTCAGTCGGTCACGAACCCGCGTAACACGCTGTACGCCGTTAAGCGCCTGATCGGCCGCCGCTTCGAAGAAAAAGAAGTGCAGAAAGACATCGGCCTGATGCCGTACAAGATCATGAAGGCCGACAACGGCGACGCATGGGTCGATGTGCGCGATCAGAAGCTGGCACCGCCGCAAATCTCGGCAGAAGTGCTGCGCAAGATGAAGAAGACCGCTGAAGACTACCTCGGTGAGCCGGTCACGGAAGCTGTGATTACGGTTCCCGCGTACTTCAACGACAGCCAGCGTCAGGCTACCAAAGACGCAGGCCGCATCGCCGGTCTGGAAGTGAAGCGAATCATCAACGAACCGACCGCAGCCGCTTTGGCATTCGGTCTGGACAAGGCCGAAAAGGGCGACCGCAAGATCGCGGTGTATGACCTGGGCGGCGGTACGTTCGACGTGTCGATCATCGAAATCGCAGACGTTGACGGTGAAATGCAGTTCGAAGTGCTGTCCACGAACGGCGACACGTTCCTCGGCGGTGAAGACTTCGACCAGCGCATCATCGATTACATCATCGGCGAGTTCAAGAAGGAACAGGGCGTCGATCTGTCGAAAGACGTGCTCGCGCTGCAACGCCTGAAGGAATCGGCTGAAAAGGCGAAGATCGAACTGTCGTCGAGCCAGCAAACCGAAATCAACCTGCCGTACATCACGGCCGACGCGTCGGGTCCGAAGCACTTGAACCTGAAAATTACGCGTGCGAAGCTGGAAGCGCTGGTTGAAGAGCTGATCGAACGCACGATCGAACCGTGCCGCACGGCGATCAAGGACGCAGGCGTGAAGGTCGGCGAAATCGACGACGTGATTCTGGTCGGCGGTATGACCCGTATGCCGAAGGTCCAGGAAAAGGTTAAGGAATTCTTCGGCAAGGATCCGCGCCGTGACGTGAACCCGGACGAAGCCGTGGCCGTTGGCGCCGCGATTCAAGGCCAGGTTCTGTCGGGTGACCGCAAGGACGTTCTGCTGCTCGACGTGACCCCGTTGTCGCTCGGCATCGAAACGCTCGGCGGCGTGATGACGAAGATGATCAACAAGAACACCACGATCCCGACCAAGCACGCACAGGTCTACTCGACGGCTGATGACAATCAGGGCGCCGTGACGATCAAGGTGTTCCAGGGCGAACGCGAAATGGCAGCGGGCAACAAGCTGCTGGGCGAGTTCAACCTCGAAGGCATTCCGCCGGCACCGCGCGGCACGCCTCAGATCGAAGTGAGCTTCGACATCGACGCGAACGGCATTTTGCACGTCGGCGCGAAAGACAAGGCGACCGGCAAGGAAAACCGCATCACGATCAAGGCGAACTCGGGTCTGTCCGAAGCTGAAATCGAAAAGATGGTGAAGGACGCCGAAGCGAACGCGGAAGAAGATCACAAGCTGCGTGAACTGGCCGATGCCCGCAACCAGGGCGACGCGCTGGTCCACAGCACGAAGAAGGCGCTCACCGAATACGGCGATAAGCTGGAAGCCGCTGAGAAGGAAGCGATCGAAACCGCGCTGAAGGACCTCGAAGAAACGCTGAAGAGCGGTTCGAGCGACAAGGCCGCGATCGAAGCCAAGATCGAAGTGGTGGCGACCGCCTCGCAGAAGATGGGCGAGAAGATGTACGCCGACATGCAGGCTGCACAAGGTGCTGAAGCTGCGGCAGCGGGCGCGGCAGGTGCGGGCGCATCGGCAGGTGGTGCGAGCCAACAGCAGCAGGACGACGTGGTCGACGCCGAGTTCAAGGAAGTGAAGAAAGACTAAAGCCAGGTCGCATTTCGACCGTAAAGCCGCACACAGCGATGTGTGCGGCCCGGCTGCACAACGGTATGCGCCCATTCGGGTGGCATGAACGTGCAAGAGCGGTTATCGCGCCTGGCGAGCCTTTTGGGGCTCTCCGGGCACATTTGTTTTATGGAGGGCGTTGTTTGAGCCGCTTAAAAGCGGTGCAAACAGCGGCCGGACGAGTCGCAAGACTCCAGCATTCAAGAGGAGCCACCGCGCCCCATTGCGCGAGTGGCGTTGAACCGATATGGCGAAACGGGATTACTACGAGGTTCTGGGCGTCGCAAAGAACGCGAGCGACGACGAAATCAAGAAGGCGTATCGCAAGCTTGCGATGAAGCACCACCCCGACCGCAATCCGGGCAACAAGGATGCGGAAGAGCATTTCAAAGAGGTGAAGGAAGCCTATGAAATGCTGTCGGACTCGCAAAAGCGTGCTGCGTACGATCAGTACGGCCACGCGGGCGTCGATCCGAACATGGGCGGAGCCGGTGCGCAAGGTTTCGGCGGTTTTGCCGATGCGTTCGGCGATATTTTTGGCGACATCTTCGGCCAGGCGGCCGGCGGCGCTGCACGCGGCGGTGGCGGCCGCGCGGGCCCGCAGGTGTATCGCGGCGCCGATCTGCGCTACAGCATGGAAATCACGCTGGAACAGGCCGCACATGGCTACGACACGCAGATTCGCGTGCCGAGCTGGGTGTCGTGCGAAATCTGTCACGGCTCGGGTGCCAAGCCCGGCACCAAGCCGGAAACCTGCCCGACCTGTAGCGGCTCGGGCTCGGTGCGCATGTCGCAGGGCTTCTTCAGCATTCAGCAAACTTGCCCGAAGTGCCACGGCACCGGCACCTATATCCCTGACCCGTGCGGCCACTGCCACGGCGCGGGCAAGGTGAAGGAAACCAAGACGCTGGAAGTGAAGATCCCGGCAGGTATCGACGACGGCATGCGCATCCGCTCAGCCGGCAACGGTGAGCCGGGTATCAACGGCGGTCCGTCGGGCGATCTGTACGTCGAGATTCATATCAAGCAACACTCGGTGTTCGAACGGGACGGCGACGACCTGCATTGCCAGATGCCGATTCCGTTCACCACGGCGGCACTCGGCGGCGAAATCGAAGTGCCGACCCTCGCGGGCCGCGCGAGCTTCACGGTGCCGGAAGGCACACAGTCGGGCAAGACTTTCCGTCTGCGTGGCAAGGGTATCAAGGGGCTGCGTTCGAGCATTGCCGGCGATCTGTACGTGCACGTGCAAGTCGAAACACCGGTCAAGCTCACCGAGCCGCAGCGCGAGTTGCTTCAGCAATTCGAGAAGGCACTCGTGGAAGGCGGCGCGCGGCATAGCCCGCAGAGCAAGAGCTGGTTCGATCGGGTGAAGAGCTTCTTCGATTAATAGCAGTTTGATTTGGCGGTAAGCATGACGGCAGATGAGCGCGACGCAGTTTTCGCGTTGCTCGACGATTGCGACGCGACGGCGGCGCGCCGTTCGAGTCGTCTGTACACGGGTTTTGTCCATGAACGGGTTTGCGCGGACGCCGCGCAACTTGAAGTCGTGTGCGAGGCCGTGGCCGCGGACACACGGCGTGGTTTGCATGCCGTCGTGCTCGCCGACTATGAGTTTGGCCGGCATCTTCTCGATGGCGGCCTTTCTCACCGGGCATTGAAAGAAACGCAGCGTGGCGATGCCACGCTGCGTTTTTTATTGTTCGAACGTTGCGAGAAGCTGTCGCGCGACGACGTAGATGCGTGGCTCGTGGAACGCGACGGTGGCGCGGGCGAGGCGTCTGTGGCGGGCACGGCGAACGTGCGCGCGAGCGTCGATCCAAAGCAATTCAACGAAGCGATCGACGCGATCCATGCCGCTCTGCGCGCGGGCGACTCTTATCAGGTTAACTACACATATCGGCTTGGTTTCGATGTATTCGGCTCGCCGAGCGCGCTTTATCGGCGGCTGCGGGCCCGTCAGCCGGTGCCGTACGGTGCGCTGATCGCGTTGCCGGGCGACGAGTGGGTGCTCTCGTGCTCGCCGGAGTTGTTCATCGAGAAGGAAGGCGCCAGGTTGCGCGCCCGGCCGATGAAAGGCACGGCGCCGCGATCAGCCGATCCCGTGGCCGATCGTCATGCCGCCGAGTTCCTTGCAAACGACCCGAAGAATCGCGCCGAGAACGTGATGATCGTCGACCTGTTGCGCAACGATCTGTCGCGCGTGGCGCAGACGGGCTCGGTCAATGTGCCGGCGCTGTTTTCGGTCGAACCGTATGCGTCGGTCTGGCAGATGACATCGACCGTGCATTCGACGCTGCGCGCCGGCACGTCTTTCGCCGGGATCATGCGCGCACTGTTTCCATGCGGCTCGATCACCGGTGCGCCGAAGCATCGCACCATGCAATTGATTGAGGAACTGGAAAGCACGCCGCGTGGCCTCTATACCGGCGCGATCGGTTGGCTCGACGCTCCTGCGATTGCTGTCGATGTCGCTGGTGCTCCTGGCGCCTCAGACGATGCCACCCCTGCTATCAGTGCTGCTGGCGTCACAGTTGCCGCCACCGCCGAGGCCACTGCCCGCACAGCCACCGCTGCCGATACCCTCTCAGCGGCTGCAAGCAACACCGCCTGCGGCGACTTCTGCCTGTCCGTCGCGATCCGCACATTGACCTTAAGCCCGACCGCGCAGCCAGGTGAGCTGCAAGGCAAGATGGGCGTCGGCGCGGGCATCGTGCTCGACAGCGTCGCCGCCGACGAATATGCGGAGTGCCAATTGAAGGCCAGCTTCTTGACCGGCGCGGAGCCGGGTTTCGAGCTCTTCGAAACGATGTATGCGACGCGGGAAGAAGGCGTGCGCCATCTGTCGCGCCATCTCGCACGACTCTCGGCGAGCGCCGCGACGCTGGGTTTCAAACTCGACGATGAAGGTAAAATTCGCGCACAAATTGCAGAGAAATGTGCGGCGTTGCCTGCGCAAACCCCGCACCGTGTGCGCCTCGCGTTGAGCAAAAATGGCGCGGCACATATAACAGCGGCAGTGCTGACGCCGCTGCCCGACTCGACCGTCGGCGTGCTGCTCGGGCCGGACCACGAGTTCCCCGCGACGGATGCCAATGATCCGCTGCTGCGGCACAAAACCACGCACCGCGCCGAATATGACCGCGGCTGGCGCGAAGCGGAAGCGAAGGGTGCTTTCGACACGGTGTTCTTTAACGAGCGCGGCGAGTTGACCGAAGGCGGCCGGTCGAACGTGTTTGTGAAGTTGGGGGGACGGTGGTGGACGCCGCCATTAAAGTCAGGCGTACTGCCCGGGATCATGCGGGGCGTGCTTCTTGAGGACGCCAACCTTCACGCTGCCGAGCGCGTGTTGACCCGATTCGATGTGCAGGATGCCGAAGCGCTTCTGGTTTGCAATGCGCTGCGAGGCGCGGTACAGGCGCACGTGCTGGGCTAAGGACGATATCAGCCTAGTCCCAGGCAGGCGCAACTGCGCCCCCTCGACCTGGTCCGCGATCAGACCGCTTGTTCAGAACGTGTGCTCCGGCCCAGGGAACGAGCCGTCCTTCACGGCACGCACATATGCTTCAACTGCGGCCTGGATGTTCGGCTGCCCCTGCATGAAATCCTTCACAAAGCGCGGCCGCTTGCCGGGGAAAATCCCTAGCATGTCGTGCAGCACTAATACCTGACCCGAGCAGTCCAGGCCCGCCCCGATGCCGATTGTCGGAATTCGCAATTGCTTTGTAACTTCACTGCCGAGCAGCGTCGGAATCGCTTCTATCACGATCAACTGGGCGCCCGCGTTCTGCACGGCGAGCGAATCGCGCAGTACCTGGCTCGCGCCGGCGTCGGTCTTGCCCTGCACCTTGAAGCCGCCAAACGCATGCACCGATTGCGGCGTCAGACCGACGTGCGCGCACACCGGAATCGACCGTTCGACCAGAAAGCGCACTGTGTCCGCGAGCCATTCACCGCCCTCGAGCTTCACCATCTGCGCGCCGGCGCGCATCAGTTCCACCGAGCTCCTGAAGGCGTCTTCCGGCGTGCCGTACGTGCCGAACGGCAGGTCGGCCACCACCAGCGCAGAGGGCCGCGCCCGCGCGACGCTCGCCGTGTGATACGCGATGTCGGTGAGCGTCACCGGCAGGGTGGTCGTCTGGCCTTGCAGCACGTTGCCGAGCGAATCGCCGATCAGCAGCACGTCGACGCCCGAGCGATCCAGCAGCGCGGCGAAGCTCGCGTCGTAACAGGTCAGCATGGCGATCTTTTCGCCGGCGTCGCGCATTGCCTGCAGTTTCGGCACGGTGATGGCGTTCCGGCTCGCTTCCTGCAAATAGGTCATGGGGAAATCCGTTGGAAAAAGGAGGGGGCGCGCCGCTTAAAGCGACGTGCCTTTGACAAAGAATTCCTTGCGGCCGCGCATGGTTTCGATGCGTTCGGCGAGTAGCGCAAGGTCCGCGTCCGAGTCGAGCGGATTCAGATGTTCAGCGTTGACCGTCAGCACGGGCGTGCGGTCGTAGTGATAGAAAAACTCGTTGTAGGCGTCGCAGAGTGCGTGCAGATACGCATCGGAAATCTGCAGCTCCATTGGCACAGCCCGCTTCTGGATGCGCGCGAACAGCACTTCAGGACTGGCTTGCAGATAGACCACGAAATCCGGTGCCGGCGCGCTCACGTCGAGTCGCGCGGCGAGGGCGCGATAAAGTTGCCACTCGTCTTCCTGCAGCGTCAGACGCGCGAAGATGTCGTTCTTCTGCGTCATGAAATCGGCAATAAGCGGTGTGCCTGCCACATGCGCGGCCGCCACGTCCTGGGCTTGCTGCGCGCGTTGCAAGGCGAAATGCAATTGCGTAGGCAGCGCATAACGCGCGGTGTCGCGATAAAAGCGTTCGAGAAAGGGATTGTCCTGTGGCCGTTCGAACAGCTCGTGCATCGACCAGCGCTGTGCGAGCCGCCGTGCGAGCGAGGTCTTGCCGACGCCGATCGGCCCTTCGATCGCGAGATAGCCGAAAGGGGGCCGTAGTTGGGGTGCGGTGACAGTGAGCGGCGGCGAATTCATTCGCAACGGCCCTTGTCCGCAGCGGCGGCAGCACCGGCATTCAATGCATTGAGCATGGGGCACTGGCAGGGTCCCTTCACCCGCTCGATACGTTGATCGCTCACGCCGTCAAGCAGCGCCTCGGCCCGGCCGTGTTGCGGGATGATCAGCGCTGCGTCGATCTCGACGAGCGGCACAAGTGCAAACGCGCGTTCGATCAAACGCGGATGCGGCACGATCAGATCGGCTTCGTCGATCGATTGATCGCCGAACAGCAGGATGTCAAGATCAAGCGTGCGCGGGGCGTTGCGAAACGGCCGCTCTCGGCCGAACTGGTGCTCGATCTTGTGGCACAGCGCGAGCAGATGCCGCACGGGGAGCGTCGTATCGACCTTCACGACGCAGTTGAAATAATCATCGCCGCCCGCGTCGATCGGGGCGGTGCGATACAGGCTCGACTTGGCGAGCACGGTGATGGTGTGCTGTTGTGCCAGGCACACCACCGCGTCTTTCAGGGTCTGGCGCGCGTCCCCGAGATTCGCGCCGAGGCCGAGATAAGCAACCGTCATGGCATAACTTCCTGCGACTATCGTTCGACGGTAACAGCCAACGCTGCGTCAGTCTTCGTGCGAGCCGTCATGGCCCGCGTCGTTGGCTGCGCGTTCTGGCGAACCGCCCTCCATTCCTTCGCCCGGTTTGCGGGTTCTGGCGCCACTGCTGCGCCGCCGTCGTTTTCTGGGGCTTCGGTCCTTCCCGCCTTGCGTGAGCAATGTCTCACGCGCAGCGACGTCTCCTTCGATGAACTCCGTCCACCACGCACCGACCGACTCATCGAGTTCGCCCGATTCGCAGCGTAACAGGAGGAAATCATACCCCGCTCTAAATCTTTGGTGTTCCAGCAGCTTCAGCGCGCTTCTTCCCGAGCGTTTCTCGAGGCGCAGCTGCAGGCCCCAGATCTCGCGCATATCCGACGAAAAGCGCTTGTGGATCGCGAGCTTCTCGGTTTGCATGTCGAGGACTTCGTCCATCGCGCGATGCAGCGCCGGCACCGCATATTCACCGTTCGCTTCAAATTGTTGCGAGCGCGTCTGGACGTCGTGCCACAGCAGCGTGGCAAACAGGAAGCCCGGTGAAACCGGCTTGCCGGCACGCACGCGGCTGTCCGTATTGGTCAGCGCGAGCGTGATGAATTTCTCGCCGATCGGCTGCTCCAGCACCACATCGAGCAGCGGCAGCAGCCCGTGATGCAGGCCCTCCTGGCGCAGACGTTTCAAACAGGCGAGCGCGTGGCCCGACAGCATTAGCTTGAGCATCTCGTCGAACAGACGCGCGGCCGGCACGTTGTTGATCAGATCGGCCATGTTGGCGATCGGCGCGCGGGTCGTGTCTTCGATCTCGAACTCGAGCTTGGCGGCAAAACGCACCACACGCAGCATGCGCACCGGATCCTCGCGATAACGCGTGGCCGGGTCGCCGATCATGCGCAACAGACGCGCGCGCATGTCGGCCATGCCGTTGTGATAGTCCAGCACGGTTTGCGTGGCCGGATCGTAGTACATCGCGTTGATCGTGAAGTCGCGGCGTGTGGCGTCTTCGTGCTGCTCGCCCCAGACGTTGTCGCGCAGTACGCGGCCGCTGGCATCCACCGCATGCGTGCGGCGGTCGAGCTCGTCGCGCTTCAGGCGGCGCGGCGGCGCTGCGTCGGCTGCGGGCGGATCGACCAGCGCGCGGAACGTCGAGGTTTCGATGATTTCCTGGCCGAACTGCACGTGCACGATCTGAAACCGGCGGCCGATGATGCGGGCGCGGCGGAACAGCTTTTGCACCTGTTCGGGCGTGGCGTCGGTTGCGACGTCGAAGTCCTTCGGCTTGATGCCGAGCAAGAGATCGCGCACCGCACCGCCGACGATAAACGCGCGATGCCCTGCCTCTTGCAGGCCCTCGGTGACGCGAATTGCGTTCCTCGAGATCAGCGACTGATCGATGCCATGCGCGTCGTGCGGAATGATGACCGGCACGTCGGGGTCCCGCACGGCTTTGACGGCTGGGCGTGCGGGTTTGCGGCGCGCTTTGCTGGCGCTGGACGCGTTGCGTGCCGGTGCCTCGCCGGCTTCGTCTGCTTCGGCTTCGGCGGGCGGGGTGTCGTCAGCGGGCGCCGAGTCCTGGCCGAATAGCTTGCGGATAAGTTTTTTGATCACGAGGGTTGAAAGAGTTCGAGGATGCGCCAGCCTTTGGCCTGCGCATGGGCGCGCAATGTGTCGTCGGGATTGGTCGCGATCGGATCGGTGACCTTTTCGAGCAGCGGGATGTCGTTGTGCGAGTCGCTGTAGAAATAACTGTGCTCGAAGTCGCTCCAGGTCTTGCCGAGCGAAGCCAGCCACGCCTCGGTACGGACGATCTTGCCTTCCTTGTAGCTCGGCGTGCCGGTGGGGCGGCCGGTGTACGGCGAATGCGGCTGGCCGTCGACAGTTTCCGCTTCGCAGGCGATCAGCGCATCGACGCCGAACGCCTGAGCGATCGGGCGGGTAATGAATTCGTTGGTCGCGGTGACCACGCAGCAGAGATCGCCGGCTTCACGGTGCTCCCTGACCAGCTCCAGCGCGACCGGAAAGATCGCCGGCTTGATGACTTCATGCATGTACTGCGCGTGAAGGTCGGCAAGCTGAGCGCGCGTGTATTTCGCGAGCGGCGTGAGCATGGCGATCAGATAAGCGTGAATGTCGAGCTTGCCGGCTTTGTAGTCGGCGAAAAAGCGGTCGTTTTCACGGGCGAAGTTTTCCGCGTCGACCATACCTTGTTTCACCATGAAGCGGCCCCATTCGTGGTCGCTGTCGGTGGGAATGAGCGTGTGGTCGAGGTCGAAGAGTGCGAGGTTAGCCATGGGGGCCTATTTTACTTGAAGCGGCGGCGGGGGATGCGGATGAGGCGGATGAGCCGGGCGCCGTTCGCCGGTCATCGGCTTCAGGCGAGGCCAGCATGGTGCGTAGAAGCGGCAGCGTGACCGCGCGTTTCTGTTCGAGCGAGAAGCGGTCGAGCGCGTCGAGCAACGCCATCAGGCTCGGCATGTCGCGGCGAAAATGTGTCAGCAGGTAGGCGGGGACGTCGTCGGCAAGCATGATGCCGCGCTCGCGCGCCGCGTGTTTCAGCACCGCGGCCTTGCCTTCGTCCGGCAGCGGCGCGAGGTGAAACACAAGGCCCCAGCCGAGGCGCGTGCGCAGATCTTCGCGTACCGTCATGCCGATCGGCGGCGCATTGCCCGCGGCGACGAGCGCGCTGGTGGGATGCGCGCGCACTTCGTTGAACAGGTTGAACACGGCAATCTGCTGCGCGGCGGACAGGCTGTCGCAATCGTCGATCGCATACAGCGCGACGCGCGGGTCGAACGTGAAGGCGGCGAGGCTGCTCTGCGGGCCGGCAAAGCGCGCATGGCCCGGCGGCGCTTCGTGGACCAGCGCCTGCAGCAGATGCGTGCGGCCGCTGCCGGCTTCGCCCCAGAGGTAGAAGGTGCGGTCGGCCACTGGCCCGGCCGCGAGCGCGTTGTCGAGCTCGCGCAGCCGCGTGACCAGCTCGGCGTTGGCGCCGGCGAAGAAATTGTCGAATGTCGATGGCGGCGGGGTGCCGAGATCGAGCGTCAGTTGACGAAGCACAGTAGGTTAATGCCGAAAATGAGGCTCAGGCCGCAAATGGCCCGAATCTCGGGCCCTAAAACGTCAATGAACAGTCAGTGACTCAGTTGTTGTAAAGCGTGCTCGCCAGATAGCTTTGACGCAACTCGCGCATCGCTACTGACAGAATGGCGCTGACCGGCAGCGCCAGCAACACGCCGAAAAAGCCGAACAGCTGGCCGAACGCGAGCAACGCGAAGATTACCGCGAGCGGGTGCAGGCCGATCCGTTCGCCGACGAGGCGCGGCGTGAGATAAAAGCTCTCCACGATCTGGCCGACACCGTAAATCAGCGCGACCGCGCCGAAGCCGTACCAGTCGCCGAACTGTAGCAGTGCCGCGAGCAGCGCCAGTACGAGTCCGGTTGCAAAACCGATGTACGGGATGAACACAGCGAGGCCCGTGAAAATACCCACCGGCAGCGCGATCTCGAAGCCCGCGACGGTCAGCGCAATCGCATAGTAGACCGCGAGCACCGCCATCACGAGCAATTGGCCGCGCAGGTATTGCGACAGCATCTGGTCCATGTCGCGCGCGAGTTGCAGCGTCTTGTCGAGCCAGCGGCGCGGCACCACGATCTGCATACGCGCGAGCATGCGGTTCCAGTCATACAGCAGATAAAACAGCACGAGCGGCACCAGCACGACGTTGCCGACCACCGTCATCATCACGTTGCCGCTGGTGCGAATGTAGGTCCAGGCATACAGCGCGACGGTCTGCGCGCTGCCTTCCAGTTGCCCCATCACGAGATCGCGGATGCTGGCGAAATCGAGCGAATCGGCGAGGCCCAGCATGGCGAGCTTGGGTTGCAGCCAGGCGCTGACATGCGCGAAGAAAACCGGCACCTGCTGCCGTAACTGCGGACCTTCTTTCTGGATGACGGCCAGCACCAGCAGCACGAGCAGCGTCACCAGCAACGAGAAGAACAGCATCATCAGCAAGGCGGCGAGGGCGCGCGGCACACGCCGGCGCACCATCCACGCGACGCCCGGTTGCAGAATGTACGCGAGAATGGCGCCGAGCAGGAACGGCGTGAGGACCGGACTCAGGAGCCAAAGCAGAATGCCGACGCCCAGCGCGATCGCCAGCCAGATAAAGGCGCGGCGCTGCACAGGCGTCAGGATCGAGGAGTTCTGTTGCAAAGTTGTTTCCCTGGTGTCGTCGCGACCGGATGAGTAAGGATGATTCAAATTCCAGCCAGACGGCCGGCAACTCTGTATGGGACCCGAGTAAGCGCTGAAGCGCCAACTCTGGTCGGCATCGGGTAAAATCGCATTTTACCGACCTTCTTGCCCTTCCCCATGAATCAACCGAAATCCGCCCCTGACACCCAAGGGTTGTCGTATCGCGACGCCGGCGTGGACATCGACGCGGGCGACGCCCTTGTTGACGCGATCAAGCCCTTTGCCAAAAAGACGATGCGCGACGGCGTGCTGGGCGGCATCGGCGGGTTCGGCGCGCTGTTTGAAGTGCCGAAGAAGTACAAGGAGCCGGTGCTGGTTTCGGGCACCGACGGTGTCGGCACCAAGCTTCGCCTAGCGTTTCAACTGAACAAACACGACACCGTCGGCCAGGATCTGGTGGCGATGAGCGTGAACGATATTCTGGTGCAGGGTGCCGAGCCGCTGTTCTTCCTCGACTATTTCGCTTGCGGCAAGCTGGACGTCGCTACGGCGGCGACGGTCGTGAAGGGTATCGCGCATGGCTGCGAACTGTCCGGCTGCGCGTTGATCGGCGGCGAGACGGCTGAAATGCCCGGCATGTATCCGGACGGAGAATACGATCTGGCCGGTTTTGCGGTCGGTGCGGTGGAAAAGAGCAAGATTATCGACGGCAGCACGATCGCCCCGGGTGACGTGGTGCTGGGTTTGGCTTCCAGCGGCATCCATTCGAACGGTTTTTCGCTGGTGCGCAAGATCATTGAGCGTGCACAGCCTGATCTGAATGCGGATTTTGATGGCCGTTCGTTGGCCGACGCGTTGATGGCGCCTACGCATATTTATGTGAAGCCTTTGCTGGCCTTGATGCAGCAGATCGCGGTTAAGGGTATGGCGCACATCACCGGCGGCGGGCTGGTCGAGAATATTCCGCGCGTTCTGCGTGAAGGTCTGACGGCTGAGCTGGATCACCGCGGCTGGCCGCTGCCGCCGCTGTTCTCGTGGCTGCAGAAGCACGGCGGCGTGGCGGATGCTGAAATGCACCGCGTGTTCAACTGCGGGATCGGGATGGCGGTGGTTGTGTCTGCTGCTGATGCCGATGCGGCGATCGGGCTTTTGTCGGCGGCTGGCGAGCAGGTCTGGAAGATCGGCGTGATTCGCGAAAGTGCGGCCGGTGAAGCTCAGACGGTAGTCGTCTAACCAGCCAGCTTGATTCAAAGCTGGTTTGCCTGCGCGGCGTACAGAAAGAAGGCGTCGCGTGGGTGAAAACCTCAAATCACCGCTTCAATCAAGCTGACGACCTGCGCAGTTGCGTTGGGATCGCAGCAATCAACAACAACCCGCTCTGTCATGCTGCGCAGCCAAGTGAGCTGCCGCTTGCACAATTGCCGGGTCGCAAAGACCCCCTTGTCCCGCATGGTCGAATAGTCGACGGCCCCGTCGAGATATTCCCAGACCTGCCGGTATCCCACGCAGCGCATGGACGGCATCTCGGGCGACAAATCCCCGCGTTCGCGTAATTTCACCACTTCGTCGATAAAGCCGTTGGCCAGCATGGCGTCGAAGCGATTTTCGATGCGCGCATGCAGCACGCTCCTCTCAGAGGGTTCGAGCGCAATCGGCACGAAGCGCCACGCCAAAGCGGCGTCATCCGTTCGGGCGGGCGCGGCCAGCAAAGCAGACATCGCTTGCCCAGTCAGCGTAAAAACTTCGAGCGCCCGCTGAATTCGCTGCGAATCGTTCGGTGCCAGGCGCGCAGCCGTAACGGGGTCGACAGCGGCAAGCCGCGCATGCAGCGCCGGCCAGCCGTCGCGTGCAGCGTCGGCATCGAGCGTCGCGCGTACGTCGGCATCGGCGGCGGGCAGGTCGTTTAGCCCCTGAGTGAGCGCCTTGTAGTACAGCATGGTCCCGCCGACCAATAACGGCAGCCGCCCGCGCGCGCTGATCTCGCCGATCAGGCGCAACGCGTCGCTGCGAAATTCCGCCGCCGAATACGCGTCCGCCGGATCGACAATGTCGATCAGATGATGCGGCGCCACCGCGCGTTCTTCCGGCGTCGGTTTGGCGGTGCCGATATCCATCTCGCGATAGACCAGCGCCGAATCGACACTGATGATTTCCACCGGCCGCCGTGCGGCCAGCGCCAGCGCGGCGGCGGTTTTGCCGGATGCGGTCGGGCCGAGCAGGCACGGGATCGGCGCGGGAGTGCGTGAAGTCATAGGCAAGACGGCGCGCGCCGAATCAGCGTAATCAGGCGCACCGTCATTGCCCACGCATGAACAGCCGATCGAGATCGGACAGCGTCAACTGGTACCACGTCGGACGCCCGTGGTTGCATTGGTCGGCGCGCTCGGTCGCCTCCATCTGGCGCAGCAGCGCATTCATTTCATCGAGCGTCAGACGCCGGTTCGCGCGCACCGCGTGATGGCACGCGAGCGTGCCTAGCAGTTCGTGCTGACGCTCGGTCAACACGCGTGAACCGCCGAACGCGTGCAGGTCGGAGAGGACCGCGCGTGCCAGCGCCTGCAGATCGGCGTCTTTCAGCAACGCAGGCACGGCGCGGATCGCGAGCGTGGTCGGCGACAGCACGGCGAGATCGAAACCGAGTGCGTCCAGCGTGTCGCGCTCTTCCTCGACCGTGCCAATTTCGATTGGATCGGCCTGCATCGTTTGCGGGATCAGCAGCGGCTGCACAGCAATCGTGCGATCGGCCAAGGCGTTCTTGAACTGCTCGTACAGGATGCGTTCGTGCGCGGCGTGCATGTCGACAATCACGAGTCCGTGCGCGTTCTGCGCGAGCACATAGATGCCGTGAATCTGGCCGAGCGCGAAGCCGAGCGGTTGCTCGTCTGAGGCATTGAACGCGGGCGATGCGTATGACCCCGAGGTGTTGTACGGGGACGGCGCTTCTGCAGCCGAGTCGCGCGCTTCGAACAACGTCGCGCCTTCCGCTGTGCCGGTGTTCGTGTCTTTACGGCCGAAAAGCGCGTCATAGAACGCCAGCGGTTGCGCAACCGGCAGCGTGCCCTGCGTCATGCGCGCCTGACGCATCCAGGTATTGCCGGGCTGCGAGGATCCGAATCCGCTGGCCGTGCCACCGCCAAAGCTGCCTGCGCCGGTGCCGAAGCCGCCACCGCTTCCAGCGCCCGCACCGCCTGGCGGCGTAGCGCCGAACGATGCCGGCCCGCCCGTCGACGCTTCCAGATGCGCCGCATGCCCACCGGCGGTTGTTTCCGGCGAGGCGCCCGCGTGCCGCGCCAACGCACGTTGCACGGCATGGAACACGAACTGGTGAATCGACCGGGAATCGCGAAACCGCACTTCGATTTTGGACGGATGCACGTTCACATCGACCGCTTCTGGCGGCAGATCGAGAAACAGCACGTAGGACGGATAGCGGTCGCCGTGCAGCACGTCTTCGTAGGCGGCGCGCACGGCGTGCGTGAGCAGCTTGTCGCGCACGAACCGGCCATTGACGAAGAAATACTGTTGATCGGCGCGCCCGCGGCTCGCGGTCGGCAGGCCGGCGCACCCGTAGACGGCGAGCGGTCCGGCGGATTCGTCGAGCGGCAAATGAGCCGTCGCGAAGGTTTCGCCAAGAATCTTCGCGACCCGCGCGGGCGGCTCGCTGGCGTTCCAGTGTTCAACCGCCTTACCGTTATGCAGCACCGAAATCGCCACATCCGGCCGCGCCAGCGCAGCGCGGCGAATCTGTTCGAGGCAATGGCCAAGTTCGGTCTGCTCGCTTTTCAGGAATTTGCGGCGCGCGGGCGTATTGAAGTACAGCTCGCGGACTTCGATCGTGGTGCCTTGGGTGCCGGCGGCGGGACTCAGCACACCCGTTTGCGCGTCGACGCGCACGGCGTGCGGCGCGTCAGCAGTGCGGCTCGTGATGCTCATCTGCGCGACCGACGCAATCGACGCCAGCGCTTCGCCGCGAAACCCCAGCGTGGCGACCGCCTCCAGTTCGGCGAGCGAGCGGATCTTGCTGGTCGCGTGACGCATCAGTGCGAGCGCGAGTTCGTTTTCGGGGATGCCACAGCCGTCGTCGGTGATCGAGATGCGTTTGACGCCGCCCTCGTCGAGGAGGATGCGCAGCGTCTGCGCGCCAGCGTCGAGCGCATTTTCCAGCAATTCCTTGACCACCGAGGCCGGCCGCTCGACCACTTCGCCGGCGGCAATCTGGCTGATCAACTGATCGGGCAGGGGCTGGATCGCCCGCAACGGGCGTGGGACGGGCGTGGCGGCGGAAACTGCGGCCGCGTCGACGGTGCCGGCAGGTGTTTCGGAGAATTCTGACATGGCGAAATTATAGCGATTCGGCGCGAGCAGATTTTTAATCGCAACCGGGCACTTTCGGTATCATGACGCGGTCAATTTCCGGCGGCGAGCACGCGCTCGCTGCCCATCGCCCGCAAAGCTGCTGACGCGGCCGCTCCCGCCACGCTCACATTCGCTCAATAAAGGACGCTTTTTGGACACGCTGCTACAGTTCGCCAACCTTGTCTTGCACATCGACAAGTTTCTGGGCGTCTTTATTCACGAGTACGGCGCCTGGGTCTACGCGGTGCTCTTTCTGATTGTGTTCTGCGAAACCGGGCTGGTCGTTCTGCCGTTCCTGCCTGGCGATTCGCTGCTGTTCATCGGCGGTGCCTTTTGCGCGACCGGTGAAATGAACCTCGGTTTGCTGATCGTGCTGCTGCTCGTCGCAGCGGTCATTGGCAACACGGTGAACTACATGGTCGGGCGGTCCATCGGGCCTCGGGTGTTCAATTCACACATCCCTTTTCTTGAGCGCTTCCTTGACCGCACCGCGCTGCAGAAAACTCATAACTTTTATGAAAAGCATGGCGGCAAGACCATCGTGCTGGCGCGTTTCATTCCGGTGGTACGGACCTTTGCCCCGTTCGTTGCCGGTGCATCGGAGATGACGGTTAGCCGGTTCCAGTTGTTCAACGTTCTCGGTGCGCTGTTCTGGGTGTTGCTGCTGGTGTTCCTCGGTTACTTCTTCGGCAACATTCCGTTCATCCGGCAGTATCTGAACTTGATCGTGCTGGTGGGTATCGGCGCGGCCGTGGTGCCGGTTGTGCTTGGTGCGCTATGGAAAATGACGCGCAAGAACGCCGCGGCCAAATCGGGTAGCCGCTAACGCTTCACGTAGTCCGAAGGAAGATGAGAAAACGGCGTCGCGAATCTCGCGACGCCGTTTTCGTTTTGCGGTCCTGATTCCGATGAGCCGATAAGCCGATGAGCCGGACCGCTGAGGCACCGAAAAAACGCTTCGCCTTAGCGAACGTCAACCTCAGTCCAGAGACCTGAGCCCCGGTCGCGCTCAACTGACGATACGCGGCGCAAGCGGGGTTTCCGGTGTCGGATAGCCTGCATCCTTGAAGGTCTGAATGATCGCGCGGTTGGTATCGAAGTAGACCTGCCAGTAATGGTCGGTGTGCGTGTAGGGCCGCACGCACAGCAACGGTCCTTCCGGCGTGAAGCTCAGCACTTCGATATCCGGTGCGGGACTTTCGGCCACGTTCGGAATCTGCGTAACGGCCGCCTTCAGCCGGTTCATCGCATCCGTAGGATCGACGCCGTTCGCAATCTTCGCGGTCAGCTCGACGCGCCGCACCGGCAATGCGCTGTAGTTCGAGATCGTGTCCGAAAAGATCTTGTTGTTGCCGACGATGGTCGTCACATTGTCGGGCGTCACGATGGTTGTGCCGAACAGCCCCAGTTCCGAGACCGTGCCCGTGACGCCGCCCGCCATGACGAAATCACCCACCTTGAACGGCCGCAGTACCTGCATGAAGATGCCTGCCGCGAAGTGGGCGAGCAATCCACCCCACGCAGTGCCAATCGCAAGACCGAGGCCGGCGAGCAATGCGGCGAACGAGGTAGTCTGGACGCCGAACACTTGCAGGATCGCGAGAATCAGCAGCAGGTTCAGCAGCGCGCCGAGAATCGAACCGAGGTAATGCGCGAGCGTTGGATCGACCCGGCCGTTTTTCGAAAGCAGTTTGCGAAGCAAGCCGGTGATCAGGCCAATGACCCAGCGGCCAACGACCCACAACACGATCGCACCGAGTACCTTGGTGCCGAGGTCGATGCCTCGGGTCATGATGAACACGCGTACGGTTTCGAGATCCAAGATGTTCCTCGTTGGTTAAGTTGCCTTCGACTGATTGAACGGCGGTAGTGCAATACAGCGGCAAATGCCCGGTGGCGGGCGCGAACGGTAACCCTCGGTCATCGGAAGTTATAGGCGACGGCGCGCCCATACGCAAGGTCCGTTCCTGATGATGATGCGGATTGCGTGACGAGGAGAAAGTGGGCCGCGTGGAGTTACATCGGCAGATGTGATTCGGAATACGGGGACGTGCGGATGACCAGCGCGTGGTTGTTAGTTTTGGCGGGGCGGGCGCAACGTGCGGCGTACTGCCACGCGAATGCGGCAATGGCTGCCAGCACGTACGCGCTGGCGCGCTCGAAGAATGCGCTCGACGTGCTGAACTTGCCATAGCGGCTCTGCGCATCGGCGAACACGAGAAAGGTCAGCGCGGCATCGAGCAGCAACGCGGCCGAAGCCAGCGCAACGAAAATGTGCGCGCCATTGAGCGCGGCACCGGGTACGAGCCGGTTGCACAGATGACACGCGCTCAGCACGATAGCCAGCAAAGCAAGGTTCGAGACAAGGTCGAACAGAAAATTGGTCATATTGACGGAATGAAAGCGCAGGGATCTGCGGTGTTGTCCGAGCGTCTGCTCACGCAGCGTTGCAGCGTGATTCGCAGAATCGGCGGCGATCATTGCACGTCTTTACGTCTCAATAAATATCAATGTTCGGAGTCCGTTGTATCCGTTCCGTATCGAAGAAGCGTGATGTAAGACAGACCTCATGGTCGCGTGGGTCGTTATGATTTGCGCTGTCAGAATCTTTTGCGCCAAAGCGAAAGATTGAGGCCAACTGATCAGAAGTGGTACGAAAGGCCAATTTGCAGCGTCGGATACCATCGGTAGGGCGAGGCCTTGTCCCTCAGTTGCTGCAAGCCGGTCGCGATAATCTCCTGGCTCATGGCGGGACCCGCAGCCTGAGCCAGGGCCGGTGACAACGTATAGGACGAGCGCGGTACGCCATAAGCGACGCCGAGATCGACCACGAGGCCAAATCCTTTGGCTGTGGGTTGCAAACCATAGCCCACCCCCAGATAAGGCATCACGGTCGGGTACTTGACCGTGGCGGTCGCATACTCGCCTGGAAAGGCCGGTGTGGTCTGGCCTTTGAATGTGTAGGTGCCGTTCGTGGGAACGGAATTGCCGCTGACCTCATCGTCCGTGAAGCGAAGGCCGGCGGTGACGCGAAAGCCGCTGTTCGACCACGGGAACAGATCGCCGTAGAGACCTCCCTGGCGAAGACGCACGCCGTCGGCATAACGATTTCCCCCCACCGTGAAGTCATGCGACAAGTTGATCGCGTTGAAGTCCGCGTGCAAGCCGAACCAGGACGTGACGTTCAGCGCCGCGCCAATGCCGACACCAAGCGTCCCGCCCTCCAGGAATACTTCCTGAGCGTGCGCCGTTTCGATCGAGATTGCCAAACCTACTACCCAGATTACTTTTGCAGTGTTCATGGGCGCCCCCCTGGGCGGGTTGGGCGGCGGAGTCGTTTGTCCAGGCAGCCCTGTTTTATGGTCTTTTTTGCGGCGCTCTTCCGGCGCCGTGAAGCGATAATGCTTGCGCAAGACGCGGGCGGTCTGTGGGGTGTCGAACTATTTGGGGGATCGAGCGGAGAGGGCGGCGCGCGGGCCAGAAAAAGAAAAGGGCTTGCGACGCTGACGCGTGCAAGCCCTTGAATCTTTTGGTAGGCCGTACGGGATTCGAACCTGTGACCAACGGATTAAAAGTCCGCTGCTCTACCAGCTGAGCTAACGACCCAAAAGAGAAGCGAGATTATAGCGATAGCCTCTATGGGCTGTCAACCCATGGTGGTTAGTCGAGCGATCCGCACTTCAGATAGTGAAAAGCCCGAGGTATCTACCCCGGGCTTTTCAGCGAGAGGCGCGCGTGGCCATTGATTTGGGGACTGCGCAGCCACTGCGCGTTACATCAACTGCTAAACGCTGTACGACTACTTGATCTGCGACAGCTTGCTCTGAGCCGATTGCGCGACGTCCGAGCCGCTGTACTGCGCGACGATCTGCTCCAGCGTCTTTTTGGCTGCAGCCTTCTGACCTTGCTCGAGCTGATTGTTCGCAATCGCGAGCAGCGCTTCCGGTGCGCGCGGATGCTGCGGGTAGTTCTTCACCACACCTTGCCAGGTCGCCGTCGAACCCTTGTAGTCACGCAGCGCATACAGCGCATTGCCGAGCCAGTACTGCGCGGTCGGCTGGTAAGGGCTGTTCGGGAACTTGGAGATGAAGCTGCGGAACGACGCAGCCGCATTCTTGAAGTCGCCGTTGCGGAACTGCTGTGAAGCCGCATTGAACGAATCGGTTTCACCCGGCTGCACCTCGCCCTGGACGCCGTCCACCGTCTGTTGCTGCGGCTCGAATTTCTTCAGCCGCGTGTCCAGATCGGTGTAGTAGTCCTTCTGCTGTTTTTGCAGCGTGGTGAGTTGGTTGCCCATGTCTTCGTTCTGCCCACGCAACGTCGCGACCTGCTGATTCAGCTGATCGAGGCGGTTGGACTGATCGAGGATCGTGCGCTGTGCGGCCGACAGTTGGCTCGACAGGCTATCGGTCTTCGAGCGCAGATCGAGAATGGCCTGACGGGCCTGATCGTCGTCGAAGATGCCCGCATGCGCGGGCACAGCCGCGAAGGCCGTGCCTGCGACGCAGGCCGCTGCGGCAAACCGCAGCCAGGAGAAACGATGCGTCATTCGGCTCATCACCCGTTACTTACTGTTGGTACACGAGGTCGGCGCGGCGGTTTTGTGCCCACGACGATTCGTCATGACCGTCAGCTTGCGGCTTTTCCTTGCCGAGGCTCACGGCTTCCATTTGCGAGTCCGTCACGCCCATCAGCGACAACGAACGGCGCACAGCTTCAGCACGCTTCTGGCCGAGTGCCAGGTTGTACTCGCTGGTGCCGCGTTCGTCGGTGTTGCCCTGGATCAGGACGTGGCGTTGCGGATGGCTCTTCAGGTATTGCGCGTGTTGTTGCAGCAGCGATTGGTAATCGTCCTTGACCGAGTAGCTGTCGAAGTCGAAGTAGATGCTGCGCTTGGCGAGCGGGCTGTTCGGATCGTTCAGCGGATCGACGTTGACCTGAGCGACATCGGTCGGATTCGGTTGCGTCGAAACTGCACCACCCTTGTTAGCGTTTTCGTCGAGCTTGACGCCCGAGTGACATGCGGCCAGCGCACCGACCATCAGTACGGCAAATGCGAAACGAAGTTTTGACATCATTTTGTTACTCTCCTTGTGTTGTTGCATGAACGTTACTGCATAAACGGGCCCCAGGATGGCTCGCGTACGCTACCACCCTGAACGGACAGGACCTGCCGAGTGCGACCGTCGGTCGATACTGCCGCCAACACGCCACGGCCGTTCACCTGTGTGGCGTAAAGAATGTACTGACCGTTCGCCGCGAAGCTCGGCGATTCGTCGTGTGTGGTGTCCGTCAGGCCCGTGGCCGTATTGCCTTGCAGGTCTTGGATATAGAGCTTGAACCCGCCGCCGACGCGCGAGATATAGGCGAGCTGCTTGCCATCCGGACTCACGCGCGGGCTGGTGTTGTAGCTGCCCGTGAAGGTCACGCGTTGCGCGGCGCCGGCGTTCTCGCCCTGGGCCGACATCTTGTAGATCTGCGGTTGGCCGCCACGGTCGCTGGTGAAATAGATCGACTGGCCGTCAGGAGAGAAGCACGGTTCAGTGTCGATCGAACTGCCTTGCGTGAGGCGGCGCAGGCCGCTGCCGTCCGCATTGACGGCGAAAATCTGCGTGTTGCCGGTGCGCGAGAGCGCGACGGCCAGCGTGCGGCCATCCGGCGACCAAGCCGGCGCACTGTTGTTACCCTTCTGGTCCGATACGACCACGCGACGGCCCGTAGGCAAATCGTGGATGTAGACGATCGGCTTCTTCTTTTCGAACGAAACGTAAGCGACCTTGGTGCCGTCAGGCGACCATGCCGGCGAGATGATCGGCTCGGGGCTCGACAGCGCGATGTGCGCGTCCTGGCCGTCCGAATCGGAAATCTGCAATTGATAACGGCCGCCCGTCTTGATGACGTACGAAAGGCGCGTGGCGAACACGCCGCGGCCGCCCATCAGCTTCGCGTAGATGTAGTCCGCGACCTTGTGCGCGCTCATGCGCAGCCCGCTTTCCGGGCTCACCAGCACGAGACCGCCGAGGCTTTCGCCCTTGACGGTGTCGTACAGCTTGAAGCGCACTTCGTACTGGCCGTTCGGCAAACGGTTCACGCTGCCGGACACGAACGCGTTGGCGCCCTTGGCTTTCCAGCTGCCGAGGTCGACGGAATCTGTTTCAGAGACCGGCGTGCTGCCCGCGTCGATATTCGTGAATTTTCCGCTGCGTTGCAGATCCTGGCGCACGATCGTGCTGACCTGCTGCGGCGAGTTCGCTTCATTGGCGAAATTCGCCGTTGCGATCGGAAACTGTGTGGACCCGACGCCCGTTACGAGGACGTTGAGTTGTGCGTTGGCGGCGCCGCCGACGGCGATCAGGCACGACGCTACAAGTGTCCGCAGGCCTAGCTTGGTCATCAAACTCATGCTGAATGGTTTCCCCAAAAACGGTTTTACTAACACTTCATGACAGCAGAGAGACCCGCGAATATCTAATTCGTTCCCGGGTCGGCCGCGCTGGGCGGGGCGCTGCGTCTGCTGTCAACGGACTGTCAAATTGTTGCAATCAACCTGCCGGGCGCAACGTAATCTTGAAGCTGGTCGGCGTCTTTCCGTCGATATCCTGAGGCATCGGATTGGAACGCTGGACGGCCCGCAGTGCCGCGTCATCCCACGCCGAATTGCCGCTGCTGCGCGAGATCTGCGCATCCAGCAGCGTGCCCGTCGGCGAGCAGCGTACGGAGATGACGGTCTCCAGACCTTCCGTTTCGCCGCCCCACGAGATGTTCGGGCGAACCACACGGCGCACCTTGTCCGCGTAACCCGCCGATGCCGCCGTGCCACCCGAGCCGCTACCCGTGCCGCTCTTGCCAAGTCCATCGCTGCTGGAACTCGTGCCGCCGGCCGAACCTTGCATCATCTGCGCGAGGCGCGCGCGACGCTCCGTGTCGAGCTTTTTGGCTTGCGCAGCAGCATCGGCTTGAGCCTTGGCTTTCGCTGCCTTTTGCGCATCGGCCTTCTTCTGCGCCTCGGCCTCAGCCTGTTTCTGCTGTTCCTGCTGCTGCTCTTTAAGTTGCTGCTGCTTTTGCTGCTCGGCCAGTTGCTGTTGCTTCAGCTTCTCGGCCTGCTGCTGTTGCTGTTGTTGCAGCTGTTTTTGCTTGGCCGCTGCGGTTTTCTGCGCGGCGAGCTGCGCAGCCTGATCTGCGGCCAGTTGCTGCTGACGCTTCGCCTCGGCTTCCTGCTGCGCTTGCAGCTTTTGCTGACGTTGCTGTTCAGCCAGTTGCGCTTCGCGAGCCGCTTCCTGTTGCTGACGCTTCTTTTCCTGCAGCGCGATATCGGCCTGCTCGTCCCGCACCGGCGGGGCAGGGGCCACTGGCACGGGAGGCGGCGGAACGGCACGAGGAATCGCCGTGTCCGGCACTTCGGTCCAGAGTTCGGCTTCCGCGCCTTCGGGCGTGCTGTTTTGCCATTGAATGCCGTGATACAGGAAGAACCCCAGCAGCGCGTGCATCACCAGGGCGAACGCAAAGGCTCGCCAGGTGCCGCGTTCACGCGGTGGTTGAAGCGGGTATTCGGAGTTCTTGCGGATCATTGTGATTTGACGAGCAATCCAACGCGCTTGACGCCCTGAGCTTTCAATTCGGACATCACGTTCATCACGACTTCGTACTTCACGGTTTTATCGGCGGCGATCACGACGGGCTGGTCTGGATGTGATTGCGCGCGGTCGGCGATAAAGCCGTGCAGATCGGCCTTGGTCATGTCTTCCTGCTGCTGCGCGCCGGAATCGTCCTTGTATTTGACGTTCATATTGCCGTCCGCGCGGATGTTTACGATCACGGGCGGCGTTTGCTGCTGAGGCGCGGCGCCGCCGACGGTCGGCAGATTGACGATCGACGGGGCGACGAGCGGCGCGGTCACCATGAAGATCACGAGCAGCACGAGCATCACGTCGATGTACGGCACGACGTTGATGTCGGCCATCGCGCGGCGCTGACGGGAACCGCGCATGCTGGAGGAAGAGCCTGCCATCGTGGACTCCTTACTGTGCCTGACGCTGCAAAATGTTCGAGAACTCTTCGATGAAGGTCTCGAAGCGGATCGCCAGACGGTCGATGTCGTGCGCGTAGCGGTTGTAGGCGACCACGGCCGGAATCGCGGCGAACAGGCCGATTGCCGTGGCAGTCAGCGCTTCGGCAATGCCCGGCGCGACGTTCGCAAGCGTAGCCTGCTGCACGTTGGCGAGGCCGCGGAACGCGTTCATGATCCCCCACACCGTGCCGAACAGACCGATATACGGGCTGACCGAGCCAACCGACGCGAGAAACGCCAGATTTGCCTCGAGCACGTCCATTTCACGCTGGAACGCGGCGCGCATGGCACGACGTGCGCCGTCGAGAATCGCACCTGAATCGTTCAGGCGCTTTTCCTTACCCTTCAGGAATTCGCGCATGCCGGACTCGAAAATCCGTTCCAGTGCGCCGATCGTGTGGCGGTTGTTCGCGGCGCTCTGATAGAGGGCCTGCAGGTCGCCGCCCGACCAGAAATCGCGTTCGAAGCGCTCAGTTTGCGCGCGTGCGCGGCGGATCGCAAACCACTTGCGGAAGATAAAAGTCCACGACAGTAGCGACAGCAGAAGCAGCAGCGCCATGACGGCCTGCGCCAGCAGGCTCGCATTGAGTACGAGAGAAACGATCGACAGATCTTGTGTAGTGTTCATAAAGGTTCGTTTTAACGTCCCGGAAGGGGGCGTCCGGCTGCAAGGTCACTTGAAACTTGCCGTGGGCAAAATGGAAGCATCGGCGATATTGCAAGCCGAACCATGCTTTGTGTTGCTTGATCGATATGAGTTCACTGGCCCCGTAACAACGGGGTTCAGTCGTTGTCCGTTGACATGCCGCCGCGGTTCACGCTCGGCCCGCGCCGCAAAGCAGCGAGAACCGGTGGAGGAATCGCGGCCGGCCGCAGCGCAATGCGGTCGACGCAACCGACCCGGATGGAGCCGGTAGCAAGCAGCGTGCCGTCACGCCACGCTTCCTGCGCAAAATCGACGGATGCGCGGCCAAGACGCTCGATTCGGCTTACCACATTGACGACATCGTCGAGCCGGGCTGGCGCCCGATAATCGACTGCGGTGCTGCGCACGATGAAGATTGCGTCCGCTTCGTCGGCGAGCCGGTTCTGGTCGACGCCGCACGCGCGCAGCCATTCGGTGCGCGCCCGTTCAAAAAATTTCAGGTAATTCGCGTAAAACACGATGCCGCCGGCGTCGGTATCTTCGTAGTACACGCGGATCGGCCACGTGAAGCCGATTTCCGTGCCGGGCTGGCTGGTCGACATATTCATGCGGCGCATTTTACCGGAACGCACACCCCGAGGTCTGTTTCAAGATGTGCGCCCCGCCCGGCGGGCCTCAGCCGGAATTTCACCCGCGATGTACCGACAAAGCAGAGAACGATTGGGCCACCGGCATCAGCTCGATCGTGTTGATGTTGACGTGGGCAGGCCGGGTGGCGATCCAGTAGATCGAGTCGGCGATATCTTCAGGTGTCAGCGGTTGTACGTTCTCGTACATTTTGGCCGCTTTTTCGTCGTTCCCGCGGAAACGCACGTTCGAGAACTCGGTGCCGCCGCACAGGCCCGGCTCGACGTTGGTCACGCGCAATGCTGTGCCGGTCAGATCGGCTCGCAGATTCAGACTGAACTGGTGCACGAACGCCTTGGTTGCGCCGTACACGTTACCGCCGGCGTATGGCCAACTGCCGGCCGCCGAACCCAGATTGAAAATGTGCCCGCGATTGCGTTCCAGCATGCCGGGCAGGAGTGCATGCGTGACTTGCACGAGGCCCGTGCAGTTGGTCTCGATCATGGTGTTCCACTCGTCGAGGCTTGCCTTTTGCGCCGGCTCGACGCCGAGCGCGAGGCCCGCGTTATTGACGAGCACGTCGAGCGCGGCGAAATCGGCGGGCAGCGAGGCCGGCACAGCCTCGACGGCGGCGCGGTCGCGCACGTCGAGCTCATACGGCAGAAGGGCGTCGCCGAGTTCGTCGGCGAGTGCCTGCAGGCGGTCCTTGCGGCGCGCGGTGGCGACGACACGATGGCCGCCCTTGACGAAAGCGCGAGCGATAGCGGCGCCGAACCCCGCGGACGCTCCGGTTACGAACACGATCATTGCAGTTCCCTGGCTAGTAAAAGAGAAAGGTCCCAAGCCTACTTCCAATGCGGCGCTGCGGCAAGGATGAACCAGCCGTACCAATGGCTTGGGCAGGCACGCAGAACGGATTCCGGGTCCGCTTTGATCAGACGTTTGCGCGCTGCTCGCGGCGCCGCCGCAATCGGCTTCGCGAGCGCCCGCCGGCCCGCCAGGAAGCCGGTTGCCTATTCGATCCTCTTCCAATAAACTAACGCGCTCATCCCTGCGTGACTGGCGATAGAACCGGTTCAAGCAATCGGGTTCAAGGTGGAACAACCCACCGTGAAGCGCAGGGTGCCGTTTTGCCGTTCGCCTGGGCAGCCGTGATCCGCGCGCATTGATCTGCGCTGGCGGTGGCTGTCCTGCCTCGCGTGTGCGGCGACTCTCTATCCGCCACGTCAGGGCTGGCCCAGTCGCCAGCAGCGCTGCGTACCCTCTACGCAAGATTCGGCGCACGATCCGGTCAACCTGAACACACTCAACGGAATCCGTATGTTTGACAGAGCCCAAAGTACCATCGCCAACGTCGATCCTGAACTCTGGAAGGTCATCGAGCAGGAAAACCGCCGTCAGGAAGAGCACATCGAACTGATCGCGTCGGAAAACTACACGAGCCCGGCCGTGATGGCTGCGCAAGGCTCGCAACTCACCAACAAGTACGCCGAAGGGTATCCGGGCAAGCGCTATTACGGCGGCTGCGAATACGTCGACGTCGCCGAACAGCTGGCGATCGACCGCGTCAAGCAACTGTTCGGCGCCGAAGCCGCCAACGTGCAGCCGAACTCCGGCTCGCAGGCGAACCAGGGCGTGTTCTTCGCCATGCTCAAGCCGGGCGACACGATCATGGGCATGAGCCTCGCGCACGGTGGTCACTTGACGCACGGTTCGCCGGTCAATATGTCGGGCAAGTGGTTCAACGTGGTTAGCTACGGCCTGAACGAAGCCGAAGACATCGACTACGACGCGGCTGAGAAGCTCGCACAAGAACACAAGCCGAAGCTGATCGTGGCTGGCGCGTCGGCGTTCTCGCTGCGCATCGACTTCGAACGGATGTCGAAGATTGCGAAGTCGGTGGGCGCGTACTTCATGGTCGACATGGCGCACTACGCCGGCCTGATCGCCGCGGGCGTTTATCCGAACCCGGTGCCGCACGCAGATTTCGTCACCACCACCACGCACAAGAGCTTGCGTGGCCCGCGCGGCGGCGTGATCCTGATGAAGGCTGAGTTCGAAAAGCAGATCAACTCGGCCATCTTCCCGGGCATTCAGGGTGGTCCGCTGATGCACGTGATCGCCGGTAAGGCCGTCGCGTTCAAGGAAGCACTGTCGCCGGAGTTCAAGGCGTATCAGCAGCAAGTCGTCGAGAACGCGCGCGTGCTGGCTGAAACGCTGGTCAAGCGTGGTCTGCGCATCGTCTCGGGCCGCACCGAAAGCCACGTGATGCTGGTCGACCTGCGTGCGAAGAAGATCACCGGCAAGGCAGCGGAAGCTGCGCTTGGCGCGGCGCACATCACGGTCAACAAGAACGCGATTCCGAACGACCCGGAAAAGCCGTTCGTCACGAGCGGTGTGCGTCTCGGCTCGCCGGCCATGACTACGCGTGGCTTTGGCGTCAAGGAAGCGGAGCAGGTGGGTAACCTGATCGCCGACGTGCTGGACAACCCGGAAGACGCGGCTACGATCGAACGTGTACGTGCGCAAGTTGCCGAGTTGACTCAGCGCTTCCCGGTTTACGGCTAAGCCGACATGCACTGCCCCTTCTGCCGTCACGCCGATACGCAAGTTGTAGACTCCCGCGTGTCCGAAGACGGCGCGACGATTCGCCGGCGCCGCCGCTGCCCGGCCTGCGACAAACGTTTCACGACGTATGAGCGGGTCGAGCTGGCGTTGCCGTCGGTCGTCAAGAAGGATGGCAGCCGCACGGAATTCGATCGCCGCAAGATCGTCGCAAGCATGCAACTGGCGCTGCGCAAGCGCCCGGTGGCAGCGGACGCGATCGACGCGGCAGTCGCCCGCATCGAGTATCAACTGCTCGGCAGCGGCGAGCGTGAGGTGCGCAGTGAGCGCCTCGGCGAACTCGTGATGAACGAGTTGCGTGCGCTCGATACCATTGCTTATGTTCGTTTCGCCTCTGTCTACCGGCGCTTCGAAGACGTCTCCGAATTCGAGGACGTGATCGAAGAATTTCGCCGCGCCTCTTCTCCTCCCAAGCCGTCCCGCAAGCGCTGATTGCTGTCGCGCCTGAAGCTGCGTTCCAAGTTCTGTTTTCCACTGCGTAGGTTCACGCATCTGCATCTCCGCTCCCGTTATGGTTCGTCACGCGTGCATTTTTGCGCGGGATAGCGTCTGAGTGCCACCTGGCCATTCGGCCGATTGTTGACCCGTTTGCGAATCGCTAGATTGGCTGCATTCTTTGAAACGATCAGGGATGCAGATGAAATGGGATGCAGTTTGTTTGAGGCCGCGCCGCGGCTTTACGCTTGTCGAAACACTGGCCGTTGTCGCACTGCTGGCGGTAATTGCGGTGATGGCGACGCCGTCGTTCGTTGCATGGCACCTGCGGGACCAGGTCGACGCACGCGCGAAAGCGCTTGCCGCAACGCTCGCCTATGCGCGCAGCGAAGCATTGCGCCGCGGTGCTCGCGTCACAGTGTGCAGAATCGACGCGGCGCGACATTGCCTTGCTGCAGGGCAAGCTTGCGGCAACGGCGTCACCGACTGGTCGTGCGGCTGGGCCGTATTGGCCGAACGGGGTGGCACGCTCTCGCTGCTGCGAGCACATCCTTTGCTGGCAGCGGTCAGCATCACCGGGACGCAGACAAATCTCACGTTTACGCCGCCGGCGGGCCAGTTGATCGGCACCTTTCGCAGCTTTGATATCGCGCCGCGCGTGCCGTCGAAAGCGACTCAGGGCGACAAGTGGCGGCGCTGCATCCGCATCGCGGCGGGCGGGCGCGTGCGGATTATCGAGGGCGCGTGTGGAGCGGCATCATGAGCCGATATCCGTCGAACCCGTGCGCACGCTGTTGCCCAGCAAGGCGCTTAAGAAAGCACAGAGGCAGTTCGCTGATCGAAGTGATGCTGGCCGTTGCCCTGATGGCAGTGACGGCGCTCGGGTTGATCGCCGGTCAATTGTGGACTGCGCGCGAAGCCCGTGCGATGGCAATGCGCGAGCACGCGGCATGGATCGCCGATTCCGTCGCCGAAGCGATGCGCGAGCCCTCGGCCGGCGATTCTGCGATCAGACAATTGAGCGCGCGCGCAACTGCTCTGTTGCCGCACGGCGAAGCGTCGGTAGCGGAAAGCAGCGGTGTGTCTGCAGCACGTGTCACGTGGACGGCCCTGCGTAACACGCCGCGCGCCGGCGATGTTATCGACACGCCCGAATCGTGCGGTGGTGCGGATGTTCCCACCGGCGCCTCATGCGTTGCGCTGGCGTTTGCGAAATGACGCAACGTATATATATCGCGCGTGGCCATACGCTCGTCGAGTTTGTGATCGCCATTGCGCTGGGACTGGTGGTGACCGCCGGCGCGGTTTCGCTCTATACAACTCAGCGTGACGTGTTCGAGCGCGCGGGCGATGCGATGCGGATTCGCGAAGCCGGCTTGACCGCGCTTACGCTGATGGGCCAGCAGCTTCAAATGGCCGGCTTCGTGCCCGCGGACGTCGTGAGGTTCAATAGTCCGCCACCCTTTTTCGGCTGTTCGGGGGGGCGCCCGACTGGTGCGGACGACAGCGTTGTCTGCGAGGCGTTGCCGAGCCGCTCGGACGGCATCGTGGTTCGTTATGCTGGGGACAACGTTTCGACGTGGCCATCAACGACCGGTCAATCGACCGACTGCCTCGGTCAGGCTGTAACGAACAACAATGCGGCACTCGACGGGCAGGGCGTGTTGGTGGTCAACCGGTACTTCGCCAGGGTCAGCGGGTCGACGGGCGAGCCGGAACTTTACTGTGAAGGCAATGGCAAGGCGGGGTCCGCGCAGCCGCTGGTCGAAGGCGTCGAGCGCGTGCGGCTCAAGTACTGGCTGGCCGGCGGGCTGACCGCAATCGACGCGTCGGCGGTGACGACCGGTCAATGGGCCAAGATCGTCGCCGTCGATCTCTGCGTGCTCGTCCGCGGCGCTCCGCAGGGACGGCGTTTGCGCTATGTCGATTGCGATGGCGTGAGCGCGCTTGGTGCCGACATGCGGGCGCGGCAGGCTTTCTGGCGGCGGGTAGCGATACGCAATCACGCAGAGGATTCCCTGTGACAAGAGGACCTTGCAATCCAGCGCACCGCGCGTCGTCGAAACATTTGACACGTCTTGTCCGTGCCGGTCGTAGATCATGCGTTCGCAATCGCGGTACTGTCCTGCCGATCGTCCTGCTGATTTCCGCGATGATGTTGACCACCTCCGCAGCCTGGTTCGAAACATCGCTTGCAGCGGCGCGCGGCGCCAGCAACGTGCGCGACTATTTGCAGGCATTTCATGCTGCGGATTCGGCGCTGACCTTATGCGCCCGGAGCGCGGCCGCTGCGGCAGCTTTCGAACCGCAGCCCGTGGCGTCGCTCTCACCCGGCGAGCCGACGCAATGGAAGCACGAAGCCGCTTTTGAAGCCGGCGCCGTTGCGCCTGTCGCGCAATGGCCCGGGTCGCTGCGTGCGCCGCAATGTTTGATCGAAGCGTGGCGTCTGGGCACTCGCGCCGATGCCCGAGCCTATTTGTTGACTTCACGTGGCTTCGGCCGGACCAAAGAGTCGCAGGTGTGGTTGCAGATGGAACTCGTGATCGCAGGTGAGCAAATCGAGCGCCATTGGCGTCGCGTCGCCGCACGCCCATTTTGACGGGAGGTTCATGAGGAGGCGGCATACATCCGCATTTACGCTACTGGAGTTGATGATCGCGCTGGCGATAGCTGCCACGCTGGTCGTGTTTGCCGTGCCCTCATACCGGAGCCATGTCGCGCGAACACATAGGATCGACGCGGCGTCCGCCCTTTTTCGGGCAGCGCAATTTGTCGAGGGAGCGGCGAGCGATGGCACCGCGACACTTCCGCCGGGTCTGGATCAGGCGCCGCAATTTGGCACGCCGATCTACCGGTTGCAAGTGCTGCCGGCAGACGACGCAAATGGTGGCTATTCGGTAGAAGCAGTGCCAACTGAAATCGGCCCTATGCGCGACGATGCTTGCGGCACTTTCACGCTGGACGCGACAGGGTTGCGAGGCAATAGAAACGGTGCAAACGGCACAGCGCCGGCTAGCGGCGAGTGCTGGAATACGAGCTAGGGAATGCTACAAGCGAACGAGCCGACTTGAGCCGACCAGGGAATCAAAACGCAATGACGTGTAAAAGACGTTCTTGTGCCGTGCTTCAGTACCCGCTATCAACAGCCCTTTCCTTGTCGACGGCAGACGTGGCGGAATCGCGCTTCATCTGCTGCCAGATTCGATACGCTTCCCAGCCCGCAAGCGCAAGGCTGCCCCATTTGAGCACGGGTTTTGCACCCGCTGCAATAGTCGCGCGCAGTGGTTTGGCCAACAGAAGCGAAGCGATCGAACTGATGAGCGGATATTGTTTCAGAAGCGCACCGATGCTCCCTGCGTTAAGGAAGCTCGCTTTCGATCCGCGGCCCACGCGCATGCCACCGAAGCCTGGCAGAATGAATTTGAGCCAGCTGAAGTGCGTGACGGCCTGCCGCAATTCGATGGTCGCCTGAGCAAGTTCCATGCGTTCGACGTCCGCGCGCACCAGCAGCAATTCCTTGCGCAGCGCTCGCAGATGCGGCGCACTCAGATCTTTGGCCTGGTAGCGTTTGTTGCGGAATGCGGTATCGGAGTGGGTTTGGCTCATGGCGTGTCTGCGGCAGTGGAAGTGGGGCGGTGAAACAGTGCTGCAAATCGTTCGAGGTGTCTGCGACGTATTGCAAAGGCGCAGGGCGGTTGAGGCACGCCCATGGGCCCGTTACGCCTGCCGTATCACGGTTTGCGGAACACGTCGCGGTCTTTTTCGAACTCAGCAAGCGTGGCCTCGAACACCATTGGGGCATTGCGCAAACCGCTGCGCGCTTTCAGTGCACAGGCTATTCCCGCAATGGCATAAACCGCTGTGATGCCAGCGAGCGCCTGCCATCGGTAGGTGTCCCAGAACGCGATGGCGATCAGCGCCGTCAATGCGATCAAGGCCATCGTCGCGAGCATCATGGCGGCGAGGCCGAGGAACAGCACACCGAGCAGACGATCTTTTTCTTCGGCGAGTTCGATGCCGACCAGTTCAAGCCGCGTTTGCAAAATGGCAAACACGGATCCGATGATACGGCGCAACGGACTATGTTCGCCGTGCTGCGATTGTGTTTCGATCGTCATGGCTTTGGGCGTTGCGCGTGAAGGCCTAACCGGCGCCCGAAAAGGAGCGCGCCAAGAGAAGCGGACCGGCCAGACGTGCGCCGGTCAACTTGATTCGCTGGTGTGCCGGAAGCGATGCGCCCCGGCAGCGTCACCAGTGTCAGCAGTGTTACTTGCGGTTGATCAACAGCCCCAGCAGTACACCGGCGCCCGCGGCGATGCCGATGGATGCCCACGGATGCTCATGCACGTAATCGTCGGTGGCCCGTGCGGCCTTCTTGCCTTTCTCGACCACCACGACCTGCACGTCAGCCGCCTTTTCCTTAGCCTGCTTGAGGCGCGTAAGCGCCGTTTCACGCAGTTCCGAAGCGCGCTCGCCCGTGGCGCTCGCGGCCTGTTTCAGCAAATCTTCAGCGTCCGCGAGGACGGTTTTGATATCCGACATCAATCTCTCCTTGTTGATTTCCGACATTGACAGCTCCCCTTCGTCTCACGCCACGCGTGAATCGTAACCAAAGAAACGGCCGCTGGCGAGCGCAGTGCTCGATTTATGAAAACGAATGCACGAACCGTTCCCGGTTGAAGCAGAGCCTTAAAACTCCACGTTTGCGGCACCGTGCGGCAAAGTTCGCCTAAGATGGAGTTGATCTGTCCCGCAAAGTTTCCACTAAATTGGTGAAAATTACAAAAACGCATAACGTAGTGACGCGATGTTGGTTCGTTGTGTACCGTCACTCCCTTATGCTGTATTTTTGCTTGCCGTCGCGGGCGAATGCTCGCGCAGAATGTCCGAATACAACCTAGGAGCATGCACTATGAGTCTACGTCTTGGCGATATCGCACCGGATTTCGAACAGGAGTCGAGTGTCGGCCGCATCAAGTTCTACGAATGGCTGGGCGATAGTTGGGGCGTGCTGTTCTCGCACCCTGCCGATTTCACGCCGGTCTGCACGACGGAACTGGGTTTGACGGCGAAGCTGGCTGGCGAATTCGAAAAACGCAACGTGAAGACGATCGCGTTGTCGGTCGATAGCGCCGAGTCGCACAAGGAATGGATCAAGGACATCAACGAGACGCAAGCTGCCAATGTCGGCTTTCCGATTCTCGCCGACGGGGATCGCAAGGTCTCTGAGCTGTACGACATGATCCACCCGAACGCCAATGAAACCTTCACGGTCAGGTCGCTGTTCGTGATCGATCCGAAGAAGAAGGTGCGTTTGATCATTACATACCCGGCCAGCACCGGGCGTAACTTTGATGAAGTGTTGCGCGTGATCGACTCGCTGCAACTCACCGACAACCACTCGGTAGCCACGCCGGGCAACTGGAAGCAGGGCGAAGACGTGGTGATCGTGCCGTCGTTGAAGGACGAAGAAGTCATCAAGCAGAAATTCCCGAAGGGCTACAAGGCGCTCCGCCCGTACCTGCGTTTGACGCCGCAGCCGAACAAGTAAGCGGCTGATGTGTCATGAAGCGCGCCGTTAGCTTCAACGCGGCGCCGCAACGAAAAAAGGCCGGTTCAAAAGAACCGGCCTTTTCCTTTCCTGCTGTCCCACTTTTTCCATCCGGCGGCCAAGACGAAACGCCGCCATCAAGACAATCAGCGCATCAGAAAAACGCCTGAATGCCTGTTTGGGCGCGCCCGAGAATCAGCGCGTGAATGTCGTGCGTACCCTCATACGTGTTCACGACTTCCAGATTGACCAGATGCCGCGCGATGCCGAACTCGTCCGAGATACCGTTACCGCCGAGCATGTCACGCGCGAGCCGTGCAATGTCCAGCGCCTTGCCGCACGAATTGCGCTTCATGATTGACGTGATCTCGACGGCGGCAGTGCCTTCGTCCTTCATCCGGCCGAGGCGCAGCACGCCTTGCAGGCCGAGTGTGATTTCGGTTTGCATGTCGGCGAGCTTTTTCTGGATCAACTGGTTCGCGGCGAGCGGCCGGCCGAACTGCTTGCGATCCAGCACGTATTGACGCGCGGTGTGCCAGCATGCTTCAGCCGCGCCGAGCGCGCCCCAGGCAATACCGTAGCGCGCCGAGTTCAGGCACGTGAAGGGACCGCGCAAGCCGCTGACTTCGGGGAAGCGGTTCTCTTCCGGCACGAACACTTCGTCGAGCACGATTTCGCCGGTGATCGACGCGCGCAGACCCACCTTGCTATGGATGGTCGGCGCCGACAGCCCTTTCCATCCCTTCTCGAGAATGAAGCCGCGGATCGAATCCTTGCCGTTCTCTTCGAGCTTCGCCCACACGACGAACACGTCGGCGATCGGCGAATTGGTGATCCACATCTTCGAGCCCGACAGCGAATAACCGCCATCGACCTTTTTCGCCCGCGTGACCATGCTGCCCGGATCGGAGCCGTGGTTCGGTTCGGTCAGGCCGAAGCAGCCGATCCATTCGCCGGTGGCGAGCTTCGGCAGGTACTTCTGCTTTTGCGCTTCCGAGCCGAATTCGTAGATGGGCACCATGACGAGCGACGACTGCACCGACATCATCGACCGGTAGCCGGAGTCGACGCGCTCCACTTCACGCGCGATCAGACCATACGCCACGTAGTTCAGACCGGGGCCGCCGTATTGCTCGGGAATCGTCGGGCCGAGCAGGCCGAGTTCGCCCATCTCGCGGAAGACCTCGATGTCGGTCTTCTCGTGACGGAACGCTTCGAGTACGCGCGGCTGCAGCTTGTCCTGCGAGTAAGCGGCGGCGGCGTCGCGCACCATGCGTTCGTCTTCGGTGAGCTGCTGATCCAGCAGCAGCGGGTCTTCCCAGTGAAACTGCGCGGCCTCTGCCATGACGTATCTCCTGATTCCTTGCTTGGCTAAAACTCGTTTGAGCTTGACTTAAGTTCCGCTATGCGAAACAATGTTTTGCAAACCACGTCCGAGTGTACCACCCCATGACGCCCATATCTACTCTCTCCGACCCGCTCGACGAGCGCAAATTTGTCGTTGCCCTCGCACGTGGGCTGGACTTGCTGCGCGCGTTCAAGCCGGGCGAAACGATGCTCGGCAATCGCGATTTCGTCGAACGCACGGGTTTGCCGAAGGCGACCGTCAACCGTCTGGCTTACACGCTGACTGTGCTCGGCTATCTGCGGCTCGACGAAACCCTGGGTAAATATGCGCTCGACGCCGGCGTGCTGTCGCTAGGTTTCGCGCTGCTCTCGGGCACCGACACGCTCGAACTCGCGCGTCCGCATATGCGCACCTTCGCCCGCGAAGTAGGCGCGGCGGTGTCGCTCGGATGCCGTGACGGCCTCGACATGATTTATCTGGAGACGATCCGCAGCGAAACCGCGCTGACCCTCGGACTCGCCTCCGGCTCAAAACTGTCGATGCTGACGAGTTCGATGGGGCGCGCGTATCTGGCGGTGCAGCCGTTGGACGTGCGCGCCGCATTGCTGGCCGAGCTTAAGAAGGCCGCGGGCAAAGAGGGCGCTGCGTTGCTGGCAGACGCCGAAAAGGAAATCGAAGCCTTCGCGCGGGAGCGCTGCTGCTATTCGTTCCGCGCGTGGCACGATGACGTGAACGCAGTCGCGGTGCCGTTTCGCGAGCCACGCGAAGGTCGTTGGCTGGTGCTGAGTTGCAGCGGGCCGGCGTCGTCGATGGGGGAGGATGTGTTTCGGGAAAACGTGGCCCCCCGCCTGAAGGCGCTGGCGCGCCGCCTGGGGGATACCGCTTAAAGCGCTTGGCGGCCAAACCAAACCCAAGCTAACTCTTAATCACACCGCACGATCATGATAATGCGCGTTGAACAACGGCCCTTGCACGAAGCGCACATCGTACTGTTGCAACGCGTCGAACTGCGGCTCATCCACCACCCGATTGAAGATCAGCGGAATCCGCAGCCGGCTCGCATAGCCGACTAGCGGCTTTACCATCGCATCGCGCAACGCGATCGCCGCATCCATCTTGATGAAGTCGAGCCGCGCCGTTTCGGATACCGACAGAATCTGCCCCGCGTTCGAAAGATTCCCCGCCACCTTGAAGCCGTAGCGCTGATAACTCTTGGTCAGATAGCCGAGGAATGTCTTATGCGCGACCGCTGCCGCCGGCAACTCGATGACCACTCGCGATGGATTCAATCCGAACGACACCAGCACGCTCGAGAAATGCCGGCCGTGGTCGTACTTGACGCTCTTGAGCAGGCGCTCGTGCACGCGCAGAAACAGTAGTCCGTGACGCTGCGCACCGAAGAAATTGATCGCGTGCAGCGCGCGCGACATGCGGTCTAGCGCGACCAGTTCCTGATCGTCGGCGATACGGTCGAACGGATCGAAGGCATCAAAGGGCGCGCCGTCGAGGCGCTGCGTGACCGCCTGAAACCCGAGCTCATCGCCGAACCGATCCACGCCTTCGGCGCCCGACGACAACGACTGCGCCAACGCATGCACGCTGATATCGAAGATCGGCTCATAGGCGCTGGCGAGCTCGACGCCGCCAAACTGCGCCAGCGCGATCTCGCTATGCACGCCTGTTCCCATCACCAGATGTTCGCCGAGAAACGGGTGATCGGCGGCGCGGGCAATCAGGTTGGGGATGGTCGGCGGAATCATGTAGGCGAATGGATGTCGGTAGGTGCGCACTCGGCGCTCGGCAACGCGACTCGGTTGCGTCATCCACTGATGGTAGCAGTCCGCGCCACGCGCACTTGAACAAAATGCTCATAACGTTATCGGCCGAACGCTTGTCGCCACGGGCTGCCAGGGTTTTCGCGACTAGTTTTCAGGGTATACGTTAATTTCACTATTCGTAATTGGTTTTACTATACGTAAATTGCAGCGCGGCTGCGATGGCGGTTGCGTCTATGTTTCCTTCGCGGGAAAAGGCGCGTTTCCTGATCGCCGGCTGAACCCGCGCCGCGACCGAACAATCCAGTCAGGAAGAGGGGACGCCCCAATGAGTGCCAAACCGGCCGCGGCCGCCGCCAATGTGATCGAAGTCGAGCGCGTGCTCGGCGAAACGCATCACCCCGCATTTCAGTTGATGCTGCTCGTGCTATGCGGGCTGTGCCTCATGATCGACGGCTTCGACGCGCAAGCGATGGGCTACGTCGCGCCGAGCGTGATCGGTGAATGGCATGTCTCGAAGGCGGCGCTCGGGCCCGTGTTCAGCGCCAGTCTGTTTGGCATGTTGCTGGGCGCGTTGAGTTTGTCGGTGCTGGCTGATCGCATTGGGCGGCGTCCGGTATTGATCGGCGCGACGTTTTTCTTCGCGTTGTCGATGCTGGCCACGCCCTTCGTCGCGACGATCCCCGCATTGATCACGCTGCGCTTCATCACCGGCCTCGGGCTCGGCTGCATCATGCCGAACGCGATGGCGCTGGTGGGCGAGTTCTCCACTCCCGCGCATCGCGTCAAGCGCATGATGCTGGTGTCATGCGGCTTCACGCTGGGCGCGGCTTTAGGTGGTTTCATCAGTGCCGCGCTGATTCCGGCGTACGGCTGGCGCGCGGTTTTCTGGGTGGGCGGCGCGATGCCTTTGCTGCTCGCGTTCGCGATGCTGGCGGCGTTGCCGGAGTCGCTGCAATTCCTCGTTCTCAAAGGACGCAGCGATCGCGCGTTGCGCTGGCTCGCAAAGTTCGATCCGACGCTGCCGATCGATGCGAACACGCGTGTTGTCGTGCGTGAGAAGGGCAACGGCGGCGCACCGGTCGCTGAACTGTTCCGTGCGGGCCGTGGCCCTGTGACGCTGATTCTGTGGTCGATCAGCTTCATGAACCTGATCGATCTTTACTTCCTGTCGAACTGGCTGCCCACTGTGATGCGCGATGCCGGTTATTCGCCGGGCACGGCGGTGATCGTCGGCACGGTGCTGCAAACCGGCGGCGTGGTCGGCACCTTGTTGCTCGGCTGGTTCATCGAGCGGTTTGGTTTTGTGCGCGTGCTGTTCGTGTGTTTCGCGGGCGCGGCGCTGGCGGTCGGCACCATCGGTACGGTGGCGCATGCGCTGCCGTGGCTGTTGCTTGTCGTGTTCGCGGGCGGCTTCTGCGTGGTCGGCGGACAGCCGGCGGTCAACGCGCTGGCCGGCCATTTTTATCCGACCACGGTGCGCTCCACCGGCATCGGCTGGAGCCTGGGTATTGGACGCATCGGTTCGGTGATCGGGCCGCTGGTCGGTGGACAGCTGATCGCGCTGAACTGGTCGAACGAATCGCTGTTTCATGCGGCCGCAGTGCCGGTGCTGTGCTCCGCGCTGCTGGTGATCGCGCTAGCGGCGGCGACACGTCAACGCGGCAGCCCATCCGAGCCGCGGACGGCCTGAGATAGATAGCTCACGCCGACAGATCAAGTATTAACGGAGAACCTTGCATGGATACCCCAACCCGCACACCGAATACCGCTAGCTCGCGGCTCGAAATCGAGCCGGGCTATCAGTCGGGCTTCGCCAACGAATTCGCCACGGAGGCCTTGCCGGGCGCGCTGCCCGAAGGCCGCAATTCGCCGCAACGCGCGGCTTATGGCTTGTACGCCGAACAACTGTCGGGCACCGCATTCACTGCGCCGCGTGGACATAACCGCCGTTCGTGGCTGTACCGGATTCGTCCGGCGGCAGTTCACAAGCCATTCACGCAGCTACCGTCGGACCGGCTCGTCGCCAACTTCGCCGAGGTGCCGCCGACGCCGCCCAACCAGTTGCGCTGGGATGCATTGCCGACGCCCGTCGAGCCGACCGACTTCGTGGACGGCTGGGTGACGATGGCGGGCAACGGGTCGGCCGAAGCGATGAACGGCTGCGCGATCCACCTGTACGCAGCGAATCGTTCGATGAAGGACCGCTTCTTCTACAGCGCAGATGGTGAATTGCTGATCGTGCCGCAGGAAGGCCGCCTGCATATCGCCACCGAAATGGGCCAACTCGATGTCGAGCCGTTCGAGATCGCCGTGATCCCGCGCGGCGTGCGCTTCGCGGTAAGCCTGCCGGACGGCACCGCGCGCGGTTATATCTGCGAGAACTTCGGCGCGCTGCTGCGTCTGCCGGATCTCGGCCCGATCGGCTCGAACGGCCTTGCCAATCCGCGCGATTTCCTCACGCCGCATGCCGCGTATGAAGACCGCGAAGGCGACTTCGAACTCGTCGCCAAAATGAACGGCAACCTGTGGCGCGCGGATATCGGTCATTCGCCGCTCGACGTGGTCGCGTGGCACGGCAATTACGCGCCGTACAAATACGATCTGCGCCGCTTCAACACGATTGGATCGATCAGCTTCGACCATCCGGACCCGTCGATTTTCCTGGTGTTGCAATCGCAAAGCGATACGCCGGGCGTCGACACGATCGACTTCGTGATTTTCCCGCCGCGCTGGCTCGCGGCCGAAGATACGTTCCGTCCACCCTGGTTCCATCGCAATGTCGCGAGCGAATTCATGGGCCTCGTGCACGGCGTGTATGACGCGAAGGCCGAGGGCTTCGTGCCGGGCGGCGCGAGTCTGCATAACTGCATGTCGGGCCATGGGCCGGACGCGGACACCTTCGAGAAAGCGTCACATAGCGATACGACCACGCCGAAGAAAGTCGGCGACACGATGGCCTTCATGTTCGAAACGCGCACGCTGATCAAGCCGACCCGTTTCGCGCTCGAAACGGCGCAACTGCAGGCGCATTACTACGAGTGCTGGCAAGGTCTTAAGAAACACTTCAACCCGGAGCAACGATGAACGCTTTGAGCGATCTTCAGGCGACGCTCGATCCGTCGCGCAAGAGCTGGGTCGAGTCGGCGAACGACTCGACCAACGATTTTTCGATCCAGAATCTGCCGTTCGGTATTTTCAGCGATAAGACCAACGGCGCGCGGCGCGTGGGCGTAGCGATTGGCGACGAGATCGTCGATCTGAGTGTCCTCAAGTCTGCCGACTTGCTCAAACTCCCGATCGCCGCGGCCGACCCATTGATTGCGGCGAAGGACCGGGCGTTTGAGCAGGACACCCTCAACGATTTCATCTCGCTCGGCCGCGATGCATGGCGCAGCGTGCGCATCCAGCTGAGCAATCTGCTGACGCGTGACACCGCGACCTTGCGCGACGACGCCGCCTTGCGTTCGAAAGCACTGGTGCGTCAGTCCGATGCGCAACTGCATCTGCCCGTGCAAATCCCGGGTTACACCGATTTCTATTCGTCGAAGGAGCATGCAACGAACGTCGGCTCGATGTTCCGCGATCCGAAGAATGCGCTGTTGCCGAATTGGTCGGAGATGCCGATCGGTTACAACGGCCGCGCATCGTCGGTGGTGGTGAGCGGGACGCCGGTGCGCCGGCCCAACGGTCAGTTGAAACTGCCGGATCAGGAACGTCCGGTGTTCGGCGCATGCCGCAAGCTGGATATCGAACTTGAGACGGGTTTCGTGATCGGTGGCGGCAATGCACTGGGCGAGCCGATTGCCTGTGCCGATGCCGAGGCGCACATCTTCGGCATGGTGCTGTTAAACGACTGGAGTGCGCGCGATATTCAGCAATGGGAATACGTACCGCTCGGTCCGTTCAACGCGAAGACATTCGCGACCACAATCTCGCCGTGGATCGTGACGCTCGAGGCGCTCGAACCGTTCCGCGTAGAGCAGCCGGCGCAGGAGCCGCAACCGTTGGCGTACTTGCGCCACGAAGGCAAGCACGCGTTCGATATTTCGTTGGAAGTGACGCTGCGGCCGCAAAAAGCCAAGCAGGCCACCACCATCTCGCGGACCAACTTCAAGCACATGTACTGGACGATGGCGCAACAGCTCGCGCATCACACGGTATCGGGCTGCAATACGCGAGTTGGGGATCTGATGGGTTCTGGGACGATCAGCGGCCCGACGGCAGACTCGTGCGGCAGCCTGCTCGAGTCCACATGGAACGGCAAGAATCCGTTGGAATTGAAGGAAGGCGGCACACGTGGGTTTATCGAAGACGGCGACGAACTGACGCTGGCTGGCTGGTGCCAGGGTGATGGGTACCGCGTGGGCTTCGGCACATGTGTCGGGGAGATTCTGCCGGCGCAGCGCTAAAACTGCGAGCTTAGGCGGAAGGCCGGCGAACGTGAACTGCAACAAGTTGGGCAGAGATCCGACTTTTGGGGCGCAGTTCAACGACGCCGGCCTTTTCCTTTGATGCGCCTTGCTCATTCGGGAAGCTGGCCTATAAGCTAGCGAACGTACCAAAGGCCGTGGTCGTAGAGAATCGACAGAATTTTGTGATCGTCTGTAGCGCCGCGCGCCAGTGCGTTCGCCACGTAAAGGCATGCGGCAGCAGTATTGCCCGCGAGAAAGCCCGATGTCCGTGCGAAGACTTTGCGCGTCTCCACCACTTCTTCAAATGACACGGTCCGGATGTCGTCAATCAGACTCCAGTCGAGAAACGGCGGTGTGACGCCTACCGCCATTCCTTCGAGCTTGTGATCGGTAAAGATGCCGTTGCGCGAGTCGCATCCTTGCGGTTCCACCAGCACGACCGCGACCGCATACCCTGCCGACTGAAGCGCTTTGGTGATGCCGACCAGACTCGCCCCGGTTCCCGCACATGCCACAAAGGTCAACTTCTTCACTTGAGGCCATGCCTTGAGTTGCGCGGTAATCTCGGGTCCGGTTTCAAATTCATGCGCGGCGACGTTTGCAGCATTGCGAAACTGATCGGTGTAGAAGTAGCTTCGCTCACGCTCTTCCGCGTGGAGTAGATGCCATTCCACGACCTCGCGCGGCGTAGCGCCTCGTTCGAGCATCTCGAGGCCAATGAGACGAACGCCGAATAGTTCGAGGCAGCGGCGTTTGACGGCGCTGAATCCCAACCCGACCGCAAGTTCGACACCGACGCCGTGCGTGTGACATGCGATCGCGAGTCCAAAGCCGAAGTTGCCTCCGGTCTTTTCGATCACCGTGGTCTGGCCAGGAACAATGTTGCCGTTGGCGATCGCATGCCGAACGATAAAGCGGGCCGCCCGCACTTTGTGGCTGCCGCCCGGGTTGTCGCATTCGAACTTGACGAGCAAACCGGGGCGCACTTCGCGAAGCGGTGTGGCGGGGCCAGCTTGCGTGTCGACGGGGATGCAGGCCGGCCGAAGTCTGTCAACCAGCTTCAGCGTCATGTTCGAAGCGCCTCGCCCACAGTCGACCGGGTCTCTCGCATGCAGATCCATGTCAGACAGGCTGCGGCCAGGCACAGCGCCAGGCAGAGCAGGTTGGTGTTCTGCCAACCGATCCAGGCCTGCAGCGGGGCCGGGGAAAACGCACCCGCCGTTGCGAAGATTGCGATAATGGAGTCGTTAATGCCCTGCATGCGGTGGCGATTATGCTCGGTTAGCGTATAGGCCAACAGCGCACCACCGCCGACGTAGCCGAAATTCCAGCCCACGCCGAGCATGATCAGGCCGGCGACGACCGCGCTCAGACCCGAACCCCAAATACCCAACACCGCTGAGCCGGCCAGCAACGCATAACCAGCGAGCAGCGTATTGCGGTGGCCTGCGCGGATCAGAATCGTGCCGGTCACGAAGGATGGCGCGAACATGGCGATGACGTGTCCCTGGATCGCCAGGGAACTCATGTCAAATGACACGCACATTGACTCCATCAGCAGCGACGCTTGAACCATCAGCATATTCATGATGAAGTAGCTGAGCGCCGACGCGACGATTGCGACGATGATGGGTGCAAGACTCATGACGGAGCCCGCCTCGACCGGCTGCACGCCAGTGGCCGCCGCCGCAGCCGGGCGCCAGAGCGCGATGAGCGCGATGGTGGCTAGTCCGAGCAAAACAAAGGATGCGTAGCACAAGGAGAAGGTCGCAAAACCGCTGACATCGCGCAGACCGATCGACAGAAACGGGCCGCTGATTGCGGCGATGATCCCGCCGGCCACGACAAGCGAGACGCCTTTGGGCCGCATCTCGGGTGCGAGTCCGTCAACGGCGGCAAAGCGGTAGAAGTTCGCGAACGCTACATAGACTCCAAGCAACGCGTGTGCGACGACCAGTTGCGCAAAGCTGGCGTGCCTAACGGCGTCGTAGCCAACGCAGCCGGCCGCTATGAGACAGATTGCGCCGAGCAGAAAGCCATTTTTCCGCCCGTAACGACGCATGAAGGTCGCGGCGGGATACGTGGCGAGCGCGACCGCTGCAAACTGGCAGCCGTATGGCACCGTGGCCCACGCGTGGTTCGGCGCGAGCTTGCCGCCGACTAGCGCGGCAATCGTGACGGACACCACGGCGGCTGTCAGGTTCATAGCCTGGCAGAGCGTCAAAAGGTAGGTTGTGCCGGGCAGTTTGCCGAGTCCGATCGAGGCCGGATGTGGCGTGGCGAGAACGCGTTTCATGACGGCTCTCCGCCTGAAGCAATGCCACACGAGCCTGCGTGGAACGACGCGACATTGAAGCGTGCTTCGTCGAATTGACACGACAGGCGTTCTTTGCCCGTGCCCATGCTCTTGCGGCGAACGGCTATGCGTCCGATCGGAGCCGTGTCACCGATGTGCGTGCCGCCGCACGGGATGACGTTGCCTTCGCATGCCCAATATCGCGCGTCGATATGATCGGGGTGTGCGTAAGTCAGAACCGTGCTGCCGCGGGTGACGAAATCATTGGCGATCTGCTCGATGGCTTGCACTTCCTCGGATGTAAAGCGCCGGCTAACCCCGAAATCGAAACGCGCTCCATCGGGGCGAATATGGCAACCGAGTGTCCACGCGAGCGCGTCGGATCGAATTTGTCCGACGCCCAGATACAGCAGGTGCGACGCCGTGTGGCTCAAGGACAACTGTGCTCTGCGGATGCGGTCGATGCCAATCTGCACGGCGTCGCCCGTACGCAGGCTCGCGAGATGCTGAACGTCGTCGGGATGAATCACGTGTTCGACGACCCCGCCTGTTTGAATATCAGGGAAGCCGGCGATGTTCGCTCGTTGCCCGTACATCTTCCGCGCGTGAATGAACCGAATTGCCCTGCCGTCAGATAACGTCAATGTGCCCATGTCGGCCTCCTGGCCGCCACCTTCGGGATAGGCGACGGTGGCAGCCAGTTCAACATAGTTGTTGCCGACCTTTGAAACGAGCGAATCAGTCTGATATAAGAAGGTGTCCGAATAATAGAGTTTTTCGGTCGACCTTGGGAATGAAAGCATGGAGTGAGTAACCTCGCCTTAGAATGTTCGGTCTGGCGCGTGTGGGGCCGCCCCATCACGAACGACTTGTGTCTCTGACCGAAGCGTTACTATTGAACCTGACGCAATGCTGTGCGTGACACAGCAATGGGTGCCGATGAAGACATCGTTTCCGACATGAATGTTGCCGAAAATGCGCGCGAATGCGCCGATCTGTACGCGATCACCCAGCGTGGGATGGCGCTTCACGGACGAATTGCCGGCGATACCCGCTGCCCCTAACGTGACGCCGCCAAGCATGTAGCAATCGTCGCCGATCACGCTGGTCTCGCCGATGACTACTCCCCAGCCGTGGTCAAGAATGAATCGCCGGCCGATTTCGCTGCGGGGATGAATTTCTGCACCGGACAGAAGCTTGCCGCGATTACAGATGAGCGAGGCGTAGGCTTCCCATTCCTGGCGTGAGAAGGTGTCGAGACTGTTGATAGTCAGCAACGCGTGGGCGAGGCGGTAATGCAGCGTCGCTTTGTATGACGTGGATCCTGCTAGCGTGGCATGCCATGAGCCTCGCTGGGCAGGGTCTTTGGAAACGAATGCATGCAGATCTTCGTGGGCGACATTGCAGGCGTGGGTAAAGCAGGGATGCGCCAGAATCGCCCTGGTCAGCTTGGGCGGCGTGCACTCCATCAAAGCGGCCCGCAGCAGCGTGGCTACGGCTTGGTACGATTCCGAGCTTGCGTGGCCGACCCGATCGTCTGCATCACCGTCTGCGACCGATACTTCTCTGGTTCCCTGCGAAGCAAGACGAATGGGTCGCAGCGCTTCAGAATCTCCAGCTGAAACTAAGACATCTCTCATACTTTCTTAATTTATATAGGAATGCGTATGGATGAGTGTGCCTGACTCTGCCACGATTTTGTTGTGAGAAATTTCCCAAAATGACTGAGCGTTGAGTTCCCCCTCAACGGGGGCAGGGGTGCCGCTGTTCACCGCCTATCTAACCATTCCCCGCGCAAGGCTCCGTCGCCGCTCCCATCCAACCGCCGCCAGAAATGCCACTGCCCCGGCGAGCAGCACCCCCACCATCGCATCGTTGCCTACTCCCTTCATCAACGCCCCAGCCACCAACGGCCCACCGAAACTGGCCGCGCTCCACGACGCCCCCACCAGCGAACTCGCCGACACCAGCGCGACGCCGCGAAACCGCTCGCCGCAGGCGACCAGCGACAGCGTATAGATCGCCCCAGCCGCCGCGCCGAGCACATACAACAGTGGCCAGCACAGCCACGGCGACGTAATCGCCCAAGGCAGGAACGGCAGCAACACCACGACGATCAAACCGCAGCCGATATGCACGCGTTCGCGGCCAAGCCGGTCGGCGAGCCAGCCGATCGGAAACTGCATCGTCGTATCGCCGAGCAGAAGGGCTGACGCGAACAGCACGGCCACTTCGCTCGTGATGCCATGCGACATCGCGAAGAGCGGCAGCAGCGACAGCGCGATCGTGTCGAACAACGCGAAAAACCCCGTGCCGATCACGAGTGCGGGCATCTGCGGCAACACATGGCGCCAGCTGCCGTGAGCGGCGTGTTCATCCTCCGACGCTTGCGGTGTCTTGCGGATGCTGGCGAGCGCCGGCAAAGCCAGCAGGAAGATCGCGCCGCAGATCAGGAAACGCCAGTGTATGAAGTCGTCGATCTGGCTCACCAGCACCGGGCCGGCCATCTGGAACAGCGTGAAGTTGGTTGCGTAGATCGCGACGACGCGGCCGCGCGTGGCGTCGTCGGCGAGTTGGTTGACCCATGCTTCGCCGATGGTGAAGAGCAGCATCAGCGCCGCGCCGCACATCACGCGCAGCACCGCCCATAGCCACAGGTTCGAGGTGAGTTGCATCAGCGCGGTTGCCAGCGCAACCACCAGCACCGCGCCGACGATCACCTGGCGGCCGCCGAAGCGCGCCGCAATCCAGGCTGCCACCGGCACGACGATAAGGCCGCCGCCCGCTTGCGCGGCGGTCAGCAGGCCGACCACGTCGGTACCGTAGCCAGCTTGCGTGAGCGCGAGGGCGGTGAGCGGAAGCGTGGCGCCGCTGCCGAGTCCGACCACGGCGACGCTGAGAATGAGAGCGAGGAAATCGCGCGTGAGAATGACTTTCATCGGGCGAGATGCTACTACGGTCTCACCCCAAGCGATCGACCATTCCGTCGCAGCTTCAACCAACGGGCATAAGCGCGGAAAGGGTCTACCCCGCCACCGCCATCCGTTGCGCGCGCCGGTCGATCGACACCGACCACAGCGTCAGCGCTAGCGCACCGATCGAAATCGCCACGCCGACCCACGGCAGCGTGGTGAGTGGCGCGCCTGCGCCGATCGCCATGCCGCCGAGCCACGCACCCGTTGCATTGCCGAGGTTGAACGCGCCTTGATTCAGGGTCGAGGCCAGATTCGGCGCATGGCTCGCGCGGTCGACGATCAACATTTGCAGCGGCGGCACGATCGCGAAGGCCAGAATGCCCCACACGAAGATCGTGATCATGGCCGGGATCTCAGCGTGCATCGTGCCGGCGAAAATGGTCAGGATCACGACGATCGCCAGCAGAAACGCAACCAGCGAGGGCATCAGCCGCCAGTCCGCGAGCTTGCCGCCGAGCGTGCTGCCCACCGTCAAGCCGAGGCCGAACAGCAACAGCACGAACGTGACCGCGTGCGGCGTGAAACCGCTCACGTCTTCGAGAATCGGCGTGATATAGGTGAAGGTGGAAAACAGGCTGGCCGACGCGAGCACGCTGATGCCGAGCACCATCAGCACTTGCGGGTTCTTCAGCACGCTGAACTCGCGCACGAGGCTCGCCTTCTGCATTTCAATCTTCGCCGGCAGGCATACCGCGAGCGCGAGCGCAGCGAGGATGCCGATGCCCGTGACCGCCCAGAAGGTGGCGCGCCAGCCCACCGCCTGACCGAGCGCGGTGCCGAGCGGCACGCCGAGCACGTTGGCGAGCGTCAAGCCGGTGAACATCAGCGCAATCGCCTGCGCGCGGCGGTTCGGCGCGACCAGACCGGCCGCGACCACCGAACCGATGCCGAAGAACGCACCATGGCAAAACGCCGTGACGATGCGCGCGGCCATCAGCACCGCGTAGCCTGGCGCGATCGCGCACAGCAGATTGCCGACGATAAACACGCCGATCAGGCTCATCAACGCCTTCTTGCGCGGCATGTTGGCCACGGCGATCGCGACGATCGGCGCGCCGATGGTGACGCCGAGCGCATAAGCCGACACCAGCATGCCGGCCGCCGGGATCGACACGGACAGATCGCGCGCGACATCGGGCAGCAGCCCCATGATCACGAATTCAGTGGTACCGATTCCAAAAGCGGCAACGGCGAGGGCGAGCAGAGGTAAAGGCATGGTGACGGAGCGTGAATCGGCGCGACGGGAAGCGTCGTGCGGCAGGCGCGCATTTTTCGGGGCGAGAACGCATGCGCCATGCGAGGGGAAAGCAGTAGGGGATTCTACCTAAGTCAAAACACCCTTGCTGAGCGTCACGCCGGTTGTTGTTTTTCGCTGAAAGCTACCTTGGAGTGTGCTTTGAAGCGCCGCTTTGCCGTGCCGCCTTCCCGTTCACCGTTCCAGCCGAATGGCATTGTTTTACGGCGCGCTTTCGTCTGACTTGAAAGTATTGCCATGACGGCCGGCGCCGTCGGCGAAACGTGCGGCGCCTGTAACGCCCTCGTCGAATACCGCCTGATAGCCGCCGGCGCTTTCTCGCCGCAGCGCGAGAGCGAGATCCTCTAGCGTGCTGTTTTCCAACGCGGAGCGGCGGTCCGCCAGCAGCGCCGCCTGCGGAAAGGCCGCCAGTTCAGCGGCCAACCGTTCCGCCGCCGACCGGGCTTCGCCCTTGCGCACGACACGGTTGGCGAGACCGAAGCCGAGCGCTTCCTGCGCGTCCACCGCGCGGCCGGTCAGAATCAGGTCGAGCGCCCGCGACAGCCCGATCAGACGCGGCAAACGGATCGTGCCGCCATCGATCAGCGGAATCCCGATGCGCCGGCAGAACACGCCAAGCACGGCATCTTCTTCGACGACGCGCAGATCGCACATCGCGGCCAGTTCGAGGCCACCCGCGACCGCATACCCGGCAATCGCGGCGATCACCGGTTTGTTGAAGCTCATGCGCGTCGGCCCCATCGGGCCAGCACCGCTGCCGTCGGCGTGCAGTTCATTGCGGCGGGTCTCGTCGGCGAGCGCGGTGAGATCCGCGCCGGCGCAGAAAGTGCCGCCCGCGCCGAACAGCACGGCCGCGCGCCATGCCGGCTCCGCTTCGAAGCGACGGAAGGCGGCGCTGAGCGCATCCGCGGTAGGGCGGTCGACGGCGTTACGCCGCGCGGGCCGTTCGAGCACGATAGTGGCGACGCCGGTGTCCTCATTGGCTTCGATGCGCACGTGTTCATTTAAATTTTGCGTGGTTATCATCGTTGTGTCCGTAAAGGTTTGCGTCCGGTCACTCGGGCCGGGTGCTCATGCAGTGCGATTAATAGCGTTGGTTGTCATGCAACTTTCACAATCGGCTCGTAGCGTTAGCGCTCTCTTAACGCGCTGGCGTTTTTTTGCTGGCTTATCGAGCCTGCCTTTGCCCTTGTCCAATTCATCGCCCGCAGCCGTGCCGGCCTCTGCCGAGACGGTCTGGACCGTGCCCCTGCATGAACATCCATGGTACGACCATGTGCGCCTGAAACGCGTCTTCGTGGCTGACGGTACGCGCCATCAAGTGGTCATGGTCGACGTGCGCAAGCTGCTGGAATGCGCGGATCGCGACAACACCGATTACGTGCTGAAGCCGGTTGCCGAATGGCATGCGGGCAAGGTGCGTGGCATTCGCGAGTTTCTCGATCCGGACAACCCGCGCATCCCGCAGATGCCGTACGTGACGATCTCCGCGCGTCGCGCACCGGGTCTGCTGGGCTGGTTCGGTCTCGAGCGCGAAGGCGTGGTGGCGTTTCGCAACGGACAGCATCGCGCGCGCTATCTGGCCGATGCGGGCGCGCGCTGGTTTCCGGTGGAAGTGCACGAGCGCGAGGCGGCCTTGCTGCGTGAGATGTGCGGCGCAGCGGACGACGCCCGCACGGCGATCCGCCCGACCACGGTGGATGGCGGCGCGGATGCGGTGGCCGGCGACAGTCCGCCCCGGTGAAGCAGATGCGAGGCGGGGTGTAGGACGACTCCCCGCTCGCACTATCAATGCCGGGACGGGCAATGGGAGGAGGCCTGGCTAGCCGCGCGCCTGCACGACATTGCGCGGCGTGCCGGCCTGCCATGCCGCGACGTTATCGAGCGTGGTCTGCGCGATCTCGTTCATCGCCTCGCGCGTGAAGAATGCCTGGTGCGCGGTGACGATCACGTTCGGGAACATCAACAGACGTGCCAGTACGTCGTCCTGCAACGGCAGGTTCGAGTGGTCCTCGAAAAAGAGGCCGCCTTCTTCCTCGTACACGTCGAGCCCGAGATGGCCGAGCTGGCCGTCCTTCAACGCGCCGATCAGCGCATTGCTTTCGACAAGGCCGCCGCGCCCGGTATTGATCAGCATCGCGCCACGCTTCATTTTCGCGAGCGCGGACCCGTCGATCAGATGGTATGTGCCGGACACCAACGGACAATGCAGGCTGACGACGTCGCTTTCAGCCAGCAGCGTGTCGAGCGGCACGTAGCGCGCACCGAGCGCGAGCAGATCCTCGGCCGGTGTGCCGGGATCATGGGCGAGCACCTGCATGCCGAAGCCCGCCATGATGCGGCCGAACACGCGGCCGATCATGCCGGTGCCGATCACGCCCACCGTCTTGCCGTGCAGGTCGAAGCCGAGCAGCCCGTGCAGCGAGAAATCGCCTTCACGCGTGCGCGCGACCGCGCGCGGCAAACGCCGGTTCAGCGCCAGAATCAGGCCAACCGCATGTTCGGCAACCGCGTGCGGCGAGTAGGCCGGCACCCGGGCAACTGTCATGCCGAGGCGCTCGGCCGCAGCCAGGTCGACGTGATTGAAGCCCGCCGAGCGCAGCGCGATCATGCGCGTGCCGCCGGCATGGAGGCGCTCCAGCACCGCGGCGTCGACGTTGTCGTTGACGAACGGGCAGACCACTTCATAGCCCCGCGCCAGGACCGCGGTTTCGACATCGAGGTGCGATTCCTGGAAGTGCAGTTCATAGCGATGCGTGCCGTTGGCCTCGGCGAACGTGTCGCTGTCGTATTGGCGGCTGCTGAACAGGATCATGCGCATGAATGGCTCCAGAGAAAGCGTGCCGCCGTGGCGAATATCGAGTCACGGCGCAGCATGCGGGCAGGTCAGTATATCGGCGCTTTGTGGTAATTTCCGCCGCTTGCGATGCGCGATCCAAAAACCATTTCGACCTTTACTAAAGATCATCTTTTGCGTAGTGAAAACGTCCGCAATTCAAAATCATATTGACGGCGATGCCGAACTACAATATTTTTTAAAAAAGAAGTCTCAAAAATGCATGAACATATCGTGTTGAAAATTGGCCATTAGTAGGGTATGGCATTTTTCACTGCGTTAGACAACTTCGCGAGGAATGTGTGACTGTCGAGCTTGCTGAAAAGTATTTCGTTTTTCGTCGCTGCATTGCAGCATGTCTTTTCTGACGCCAAGTCGCGTCATGCCATTGCCATAAAGTTTCCATTCACCGGAATCCGCTTATGCCGGATGCTTCATTTCTGAGTCATGGCGGCCCGGATCGAATTCGCTTCAAATTCCAGAGAGATTTTTTCAGCTTTCTGCTAATAAACCGTAAATCGGCGAGCCAACATGATCGGTGAATTGCTGAGGTCTCAACCGGAGATCGCGCTGTTCGCAAGCCTTGCAATCGGATATTTCATTGGTTCGTTTCGTGTGGGGCCAATTCAACTCGGGGGCGTTTGTGGCACGTTAATCGTGGCCTTGTTATTGGGTCAGACCGGCGCGCGGCTTGCCCCCGACCTGAAGAACATCGCGTTTGCGCTGTTCATCTTCGCGCTGGGCTTCACCGGCGGGCCGCAGTTCTTTGCCAACATTGGCCGGGGCTGGCGCTATGGCTTGCTGTCGGTGGTCGAGATCGTGTCGGTGCTGGTGCTGATCATGATCGCGGTCCTCGTGATGCGGCTCGACGCCGGCACGGCGGCCGGCTTGCTGGCCGGCGCCGCGACGGAGTCGGCCGTGATCGGCACGGCTTCAGAGGCGATTGCCAAACTTGGCTTCAGCGACGCAGAGACGCTGCGTCTGCAGGCCAACATCGTGACCGCGTACAGCGTGAGCTACCTGTTTGGCCTGATTACCATCGTCCTGTTTACCAGCCAGTTCGCGCCGCTGCTGTTGCGCGTCAACTTGCGCGAAGAAGCCGAGCGCGTGTGGCGCAAGCTCGGCGGCGACGGTGCCTTCGGCGAGGGGCAGCGGGCCGCGGCGCCGGCGCTTGTGGGCCGCGCGTTCCGGGTCGGCGCGACGGCGGCCGGTGGGACGATCCATGTATTCGAACAGACGCATGGCTTCAACCTGACCATCGAGGGGGTCCGGCGCAACGGAGCCAACGTGCCGGTCGAGCCGCAACTGTCGTTGGCCGCCGGCGACCTGATCCTCGTGGCCGGGCGGCGCGAAGCGATCGTGGCCGCGGCTGCCAGCCTCGGCGAAGAAGTGGCGGATGCCGGCTTCGGCCAACTCATTGCGGAGAAGCTCGATGTCGTGCTCACGCGCAGCGAGGCGCACGGTCTGACGGTCGCGCAGGTGCGCGAACGGGCAAAGCCGGAAGAAGGGCGCGGCGTCTATATCGCGGCTGTCACGCGGCTCGAAACCACGGTGCCCGCACTGCCCGGCACCGAGCTCAATCGCGGCGACGTGCTGACGCTGGTGGGCGCGAAGGCCGACGTCGAGCGTGGTGCGCGGCGTCTGGGCTACGTGCTCCCTGCGACACAGAAAACCGACTTCGTTTATCTCGGCCTGGGTGTGCTGGTCGGCATGGCGATCGGCCATATCGGCGGACGCATCGGCGGTGTATCGATCGCGCTCGGCACGGGCGGCGGCTGCCTGCTGTCGGGGCTGTTCTTCGGCTGGATCCGTTCGCGCCATCCGTTAGTCGGTTCGTTGCCTTCGGCTGCCGCGCAGATTCTCAAGGACTTCGGTCTTGCCACCTTCATTGCCGCCGTCGGTCTGTCGGCGGGACCCGATGCCATCAAGCTGGTGCGCGAATACGGTCTGGCGCTGCCGGTCGCCGGCATCCTGATGGTGCTCGTGCCCGGTTTGCTGTCGCTCTGGATCGGCCGCGTATTTCTCAAGCTCGAAGCACCCATGCTGCTCGGCGCCATTGCCGGACAGCAATGCAGCACGCCGGCGATCAGCGCGCTGGTTGGCGTGACCGGCAATTCGACGCCTGTGATCGGCTACACGATCACCTATGCACTCTCGAACATTCTGTTGCCGTTGATGGGGCCGGTCGTGGTCGGCCTCGCCGGGAAATTCGGCTAGACGGCTAGGGGCTTCGCGCGGCGTGGCGCGCAGTCGACCGCATGCGGATGCCGTGAGGTCCGTATGCACATGCAGCACGCAGCACGCAGCACGCAGCACTCAGTATCGCAAACTATCCAGCGAGGGCACGATGGACTGGCTACACCATATTTTTCAGAAATCACCCGAGATCGCGCTGTTTCTGTCGCTTGCAGTCGGTTACTTCATCGGGCAGATCAACTTCGGCAAATTCCAGTTAGGCGGCGTAGGCGGTTCATTGCTGGCCGCGGTCGTGATCAGTCAGGCGGGCGTGACGATCGACAACGGCGTGAAATCGGTGATGTTCGCCGTATTCATTTACGCGGTCGGCTACGACTCCGGGCCGGGCTTCTTCAACTCGCTGAACCGCAAGACGCTGCGTGAGATCGCGATGGCGGTGTTTCTTGCCGTCTCCGCGCTGATCACCGTGGTGGTTTGCGCGAAGCTGTTCCATCTGAACAAGGGTCTTGCTGCAGGGCTCGCGGGTGGTGCGCTGACGCAGTCGGCGATTATCGGCACGGCCGGCGACGCAATCGCGCGTCTCGGTCTGCCCGCCGATCAGGTCAAGTCGCTGCAATCGGACGTGGCGATTGCCTACGCGGTGACCTACGTGTTCGGCTCGCTCGGCGCGATTATCGTCTGCGTGAACATCCTGCCGAAGTTCATGGGGCAAGGGTTGCGAGAGGCGTCGATCGAAGCGGAGCGTGAACTGTCTTCAGGTGCGTCTTCACTCGGCGTGGGGCAAATTCGTGCGTTGCCCGAACTGGTGGGGCGTGCGTACAAGATCGATGTCAGCGCCGGCAAAACGGTCAAGGCAGTCGAGACACAGCATCAGGACATGTTGACGATCGAGCGGATCAAGCGTGATGGTAAGAACCTCGATCCGACGCCCGATCTGGCGTTGCAACTTAACGACGAAGTGCTGGTGGTGGGGCGCCGTGAGGCAGTGGTCGCATTCGGCGCGAACGGCAACGAGATCGCCAACGTCGACGACATTGGCGTCGTGATGCAGACGCGCGAAGGCGTGTTCACCCGCAAGGGCATGAACCACACGACGATCGCCGCTGCACGCGAAGTCGTGGATCGCGACATGCGCCACGGCGTCTATCTCCAGAGCGTCTCGCGTGCCGGCCAGCCGCTGCCGGTCCTGCCCGAGACCAAGCTCGAGCACGGCGACGTCATCACCTTCTACGGTTCGCCTAAAGACACCAAGCGCGCCGTCGATGCAGCCGGCTACGAACTCCCGTACAGCAACAAAACCGACTTCATCTACATGGGCGTCGGCCTTGTACTCGGTCTGCTGATCGGCCTGATCGTCCTCAACGTGGGCGGTATTCCGCTCACGCTCGGTTCGGGTGGCGGCTGTCTGCTGGCCGGTTTGCTGTTCGGCTGGATGCGCGGCAAGCATCCGATGTACGGCGCGATGCCGGCGGCGGCTTCGCAGTTGCTGAAGGACTTCGGTCTCGCGGCGTTCGTCGCGGTGGTCGGCCTGAATTCCGGCTTGCAGGCGGTTGTGACGGTCAAGCAGAGCGGCATGACGATCTTCCTGCTCGGCGTGTTCGTGACGTTGTTCCCGTTGTTGCTGACCATGCTGTTTGGCCGCTACGTGCTCGGCTACAAAAACGCGGCGATTCTGGCCGGCGCGCTATCCGGCTCGCGCAGTGCCAACCCGGCATTCGGCGGTGTGCTCGACAAGGCGGAAAGCGCCGTGCCGACCGTGCCGTTCGCAATCACGTATGCGATTGCGAACGTCGCATTGACGCTGCTCGGACCGCTCGTGGTCGGACTGGTTTAGCCTGGTTTAGCTCACGTATTTATCGATTTCTCTGACGCCGGCGGCAACAGAACGTGTCACTCGCGACGCCGGCGTCATTCACTTGCACATTGGAGAACGCATCATGGCAAAAGAGAAAAGCGGCAAGAAACAAGGCGACATGGCTCAAGCCGGCTTTGCGGCGCTCAGCCCGTTCGAACTCAAGGACGAACTGATCAAGGCCGCCGGTGGCGGCGCGGTAGAGCGTGCCGCTAATGCTTCGATGCTCAACGCCGGGCGCGGCAATCCGAACTTCCTCGCGACGATTCCGCGCCACGGCTTCTGGCAACTCGGTCTCTTTGCAATGCGCGAATCGGAGCGTTCGTTCGCCTACATGCCGGAAGGCGTAGGCGGCTTCCCGCGCCGCGAAGGGCTCACGGAGCGCTTCGATCTGTTCCTGCGCGAAAACAAGGGCGTACCCGGTATCGACTTTCTGCGCGGCGCGATCTCGTATGTGCGCGACCAGCTCGGACTCTCCGCGGGCGACTTCCTCTATGAAATGTGCGAGGGGATTCTCGCATCGAACTATCCGGTGCCGGACCGGATGCTCAAGTTGTCCGAACTGATTGTCGGGCAGTATCTGCGCAAGGAAATGATCGGCAACCATCCGTTTGTCGGCGAGTTCGACGTGTTCGCCGTGGAGGGCGGCACGGCGGCGATGACGTACATCTTCAACACGATGCGCGAGAATCACCTGATCAAGCCGGGTGACACGATTGCGCTCGGCTTGCCGATCTTCACGCCGTACATCGAAATCCCGCGCCTCAACGACTATCAGCTGAACGTCGTCAATCTCGAAGCCACGGTCGAAAGCGGCTGGCAGTATTCGAAGAAAGAACTCGACAAGCTGCGCGATCCGAAGGTGAAAGCGTTCTTCCTCGTGAACCCGAGCAACCCGCCTTCGGTGAAGATCAACGACGAGAGCCTTCAATACATCGCCGACATCGTCAAGGAACGTCCCGATCTGATTCTGTTGACCGACGACGTGTACGGCACCTTTGCCGATGACTTCGTCTCGCTGTTCGCGCTCGCGCCGAAGAACACCATCCTCGTGTACTCGTACTCGAAGTATTTCGGCGCGACTGGCTGGCGTCTGGGCACCATCGCGACGCATCGCGACAACGTGCTCGACAGGCTGATTGCCGAATTGCCGAAGGACGCGAAGAAGCAGTTGCACGAGCGCTACGAGTCGATCACGACCGAACCGGACAAGCTGAAGTTCATCGATCGCCTGGTCGCCGACAGCCGCACCGTCGCGCTGAATCACACGGCGGGTTTGTCGACGCCGCAGCAGGTGCAGATGGTGCTGTTCTCGTTGTTCGCGCTGATGGACACGCCCGATGCGTACAAGAACGCGTTGAAGCGCCTGATCCGCAAGCGCAAGCAGGCACTGTATGAAGAGGTCGGCATTTCGTTTGAGGACGACGATCCGAACCAGGTCGATTACTACACGATTCTCGACATCGAGTTTCTCGGCGAGCGCATGTTTGGGCGCGAGTTCGTCGACTGGCTGCTGAAGAACACCGAGCCGTCCGAACTGTTGTTCCGCCTCGCGCGTGAGGCGCGCGTGGTGCTGTTGCCGGGACGCGGCTTCGGTACGCAGCATCCGTCGGGACGGGTGTCGCTGGCGAATCTGAACGAGTCGGACTATCGGCAGATCGGCCGCGCGATGCGCAAGCTGATCGAGGAATATGTCGAGCGGTATAACGCGGCAACCGGCAAGAAGCTCGATAAGACCAAGGTGAAGTGACAAACTCCTTGCGCAATTGCGCGGATCGGTGAATGATCGGACAAGCGGCCCCGCCAGTGTCATTGCTGGCGGGGCCGCTTGTCCCTTTGCGCCCTGACATTCACGTACCGATCATGCCGACTTCATCCACATCTGCCGTACCCGTTTCCTACGCTGTGCCCTGTCCGGTTGTCGAATCGCTCGACGCCATTCTTCCCGAAGAGCCGTTGCTGATGATGGGCGCCGGCCCCGTGCCGATTCCCGCGGCGGTTGCCAAGGCCAACACGATCGTGATCAATCACCTGGGCGGCACGATGGTGAAGGTGATCGGCCAGGTGAAGACCATGGCGCGCTACGTATTCCAGACGAATTCGAAGTGGGTGCTGGGCGTGGCCGGTCCGGGTTCGGCCGCGATGGAAATGGCGATCTCCAACCTCGCGTGGGAAGGCACGCGGGTGCTGAGCATCAGGAACGGTTTTTTCAGCGAGCGGATGGCGGAGATGGGACGGCGCGTCGGCGCGCACGTCGCGATGCTCGACGTCGAGGACGGCACGGTGGCGAGCCTCGAAAAGGTCGCCGAGGCGATTCGTCGCGAGCGGCCGGAGATCGTCACGGTGGTGCAGGGCGAGACGTCCAATACCGTGTGGAACCATCATTTGAAGGACATTGCGGCGCTCGCGAAAGCAGCCGGTGCGCTGGTTATTGTCGATGCTGTGTGTACGCTGAGCACGATGCCGCTGGAGATGGACGCGTGGGGTATCGACGCGGTGATTACGGGTGGGCAGAAGGGCTTGTCTTCAATCCCGGGTGTCTCGCTGATCGCGTTTTCGGATGAGGCATGGGCGCGGGTGAAGGGCCGCACGGCGCCGAATGCGCATTGGTGTCTTGATGCATCGCTGGCGGAAAATTTCTGGCACAACGCGGGCTATCACTACACGGCGCCGGTGTCGGGCGTGCTCGCGTTGCATGAGGCGTTGCGGCTTGTGTGTGCGGAGACGCTCGAAAAGCGCTTTGCGCGGCACTTGAAGTGCTCGGTGGCGCTTCAGGCGGGGATCACCGCGCTGGGCTTGCAACTCTATGCCCCGGCGCCTTGCCGCCTGAACTCGGTGGTCGGCATCGTCGTGCCGGAGCGGTTAAGTCCTGCTGATATCTGTGGCCACATCTCGCGGCATCACCAGGTGGAAATCTCGGGTTCGTTTGGTTTGCCGATCGTTCGGATTGGGCAGATGGGCGAGCAGTGCCGGGAGCACAACCTGTTCAGAACCTTGCACGCGCTCGGGCGAACGATGGTGGATCTTGGGGTTAAGGTTGAGTTGCCGGCTGGCGTGGCGGCGCTAGAGCGTGGGTTGTCGGAAGGGAAGTGAGGGTTTTGCCTTTGGCGGCGCTTGTTCGTCTGTATGCCTAAGGCGGTGGCCTTTCCTTGATCTGGTTTTGGTGCCTTTCCTTGAAGCGAGATCGTACGTAAACGCGAACGCGCGCACCGCACCGAACACGCCGCGAAGGTCGTGCCGACGATCGACGGATTCATTGATGGCCACTACGGCAAGCGCCTGCGCGCAACCATCAAGACCGCGCCGAGGACCATTACCGAACTGCGCAAGCTGGGTAAGGCTTTTCCTGGCACGATGAACCGCATCAGTGTGCAGCAGGTGCTGGAGTGGGCCTATGCGGAACTGGAAAAGGAGGTCGGCGAGGACCGCATCATGTGCCCGGCGTCGGTCCGGCGCAAGCTGACCGCGCTGCGCGGACTATTCTCCCACGCGATCAGGCTCGACTTCATCACCGCAAATCCGGTCGCCCAGGTGATGAACGATAACAAGGCGCTGTTCGACGAAGGCGAAGGTCGCGACCAGTGGCTGCGCCCGGACATGGAAATCCGGTTGCGCGCGGCGCTCGATGTACGTGAGGCGCGGCTGCGCACGAGTCATGCGCAGATCGACTCAGATGCGCGCTGTGACGTCGTCTATGGTCCCGATGCTGCCTACGTCGATCATGTCAAGCCAGCGGTGCTGGTCGCGCTTGGCACCGGCCTGCGTCGCGGCGAACAGATGCAACTTCAATGGCCCGACGTCGATTTTGACAACGAGCGTATCCGCGTTCGCAAGGCAACCAGCAAGGGCGACCGCACGCGCTATGTGCCAATGTGCGACGAAGTCATCCAGGTGCTGAAGGCATGGAAGGCGCAGACCTGTAGCGGCCCGGTGCAGCCGATCCTTGGTGGGGGAGCGCTCGCGCTCGCCGGTTTCCTTTTGCGCCGGTACGCCAACCCTGCCTTGTGCCCGGCCACCCGATTGGCGTCGGAGCCGGGTCATGCAACCCGCAAAAGGAAGCCGCACCATGCATGCAATCCCCGCCCATTCCAGGCTGACGCAATTCGCCTGTCGCGAGTCCATCAATACGCGCCGCGCCCCAGTACGCGCCTTAATCGAGCCTTGTAACAGCGCAACTGAGGTGCGTCATGGCTAAATTTCTGCACCCAGACCGGCAGCAAAATGACGCCGCATTCGACGCCGCTGTTATCCGCGTTGACCAGCTGCAGGCTCTGGCGGGACTTTTGAGCCTTGAAGAAGTAGCCGAGCAGTTCTCCGGACTTGACCTGGTCGGACAGGTTTCGATTTTCGGTCTGTTCGAAGCAGCCCTGTCTGATGTACGTGCCGCTCTTGCTCGAGCGGCGCACAACGAGTCAGCGGATGACATCGCGCGTTAGACGGACCCGACAGGCGCCCAGGATACCGGGAAGCATGCCTTGCTGTTCTGGATTGCGGGTCGCTTTGTGCACCTGAATTGATAACTCTTAAGCCCGCCAAGTGCGGGCTTTTTTTGCGCTGCTTCATATCCGTTCGACGATCGATAGGACGAGTCTGATTTGATGTGAAGCGTTGTATCTGGCTCAAGTGTGGTGAGAACTCCGACCCTGATCGTTTCATCTGGCGCTAGTTTACCGCTCACTAGAAATTAGCATAACGAACGGGCCAGATGAACAGGAACAACTACCGGCTGGTATTCAGCCGACTGAGAAACATGCTTGTAGCCGTCGAGGAAACTGCCACGGGGACAGGGAAACAAAACGGAGAGACCAGGGCATGCAACCGCGATAACCCGGCAGGTCATTCAGCGCTGTTCACCTTGCGGCAAATCGCGTTCGCCGCACTTGCGCTACTCGGCGCGCTGCCGTCGTGGTCAGGCGCACAGATCGTACCGGGTGGCGCACACGCGCCTTCAGTCATACAGACACAGAACGGACTCGACCAGGTGAACATCAACCGGCCTTCGGGCGCCGGTGTGTCGATGAATACCTACGGCCAGTTCGACGTGCAGCAGAAAGGCGCAATTCTGAACAACTCGCCGGCAATCGTGCAGACGCAGCAGGCCGGCATGATTAACGGCAATCCGAATTTCGGTCCCGGCCAGTCGGCGCGGGTCATCGTCAACCAGGTCAACAGCAGCGCGGCGAGCCAGATCAACGGCCATCTCGAAGTTGCGGGACAACGCGCGGAAGTCGTCATCGCGAACGGGTCGGGTATCAGCGTGAACGGCGGTGGCTTCATCAATACGTCGCGCGCAATCCTCACGACCGGCACGCCGAACTTCGCGTCAGACGGCTCCCTTTCGGGCTTCAACGTGACGGGCGGGAGTATCACGATTCAGGGCGCGGGGCTGAACACGACCGATGTCGACCAGGTGGACCTGCTCGCGCGAGCCGTGCAGGCCAACGCGGCGATCTACGCGAAAAACCTGAACGTCGTGACGGGCGCAAATGCCATCGACCACGACACGCTCACCGCCACGCCAATCGCGGGCAACGGTCCAGCGCCGGGCGTCTCCATTGATGTGAGCAGCCTCGGCGGTATGTATGCGAATCGGATCGTTCTGGTGGGCACGGAAAACGGCGTTGGCGTGTCCACCAAAGGCGTGCTTGCCGCGCAGGCGGGCGATCTGACGCTGACCACACAGGGCAAGCTCGTCCTCACCGGACAGACCAGCGCGAGCGGGAACCTCGCGCTGTCCGCGCGTGACGGCATTGACAACAACGGGACGACCTACGCCCAGCGGAACGTCAGCGCGACCACGTCGGGCGCGCTCACGAATAGCGGCCTGCTTGCCGCTCAACAGAACATGACCGTTGGTGCGGGCAGTATCGCATCAACGGGTACGCTCGGCGCGGGCGTGAACGGCGACGGCAGCCTGGCGCAATCGGGCAACCTGTCGGTAACAACAGGCGGCGCGCTTGCGTCGACCTGCCGCAATGCAGCGGGTGGTAACGCGAACCTGCAAGGTGCATCCATCAATCTCGCCGGTAGCAGCACCTCAGCGAATGGCAACCTCGTCTCGACCGCGACAGCGGGCGACCTGAACACTTCAGGCGCGACGGTCACGGCAGGCGGCACGCTCACGGCCGATGCAGCGGGTACGCTGACCAATGACAACGGCACGCTGTCGTCGGACGGCACACTGACGGTCAAAGCGGGTGCGCTGTCAAACCGCAACGGCCAGATCGTATCGGCCGGCACGCTCTCGGTAAACGTCACGGGTGCAGTCTCGAACGCGGGCGGCACGATGCAGGCGGCGGGCGCGCTGACGGCGAGCGCGGGCTCGTTTGATAACACTGCCGGACGTGTTGCGTCGCTGAACGGTGACGGGCTGACGCTCTCCGCGGCCGGCCTGCTGAACAATGGAATGGGCGGCACCGGGGCTGGCACCATCGGGGGCAACGGCAATGTGACCGTGCAGGCCGGACAGATCGCAAACGCGGGTTCAATCACGGCCGTTCAGAACCTGATAGCGGCTGCTGTGCAAACGCTGTTCAGCAGCGGCACGCTGGCGGCGAACGGCAACGTCAACGCATCGGCCGGCACGATACTGACGAACGCGGGTCAATTCGGCGCGGCCGGTGCGCTCACGCTCTCGGCGGCCACCTTCGACAACAGCCACGGCTCGGCCAGCGCCAACCAGTTCACGCTGCACGCGGCGAACCTCGTCAACCACGCGGGCACCATCACGCAGACCGGAACCGGCGCGACGACGCTCGACGTAACGGGCACACTCGACAATTCGGCAGACGGCACGCTGCAAAGCAACAGCACGGACCTGACCATTGCACCGGCCACGCTCGACAACGACGGCGGCACGATTACGCACGCCGGCAAAGGCAAACTGACAATCAACACGGGTAATGGCGCGGGTGCCGTGTCCAACGTTGGCGGCGCGATTACCACCAACGGCCAGGCCGCGATTCAGGCCGGGACGCTCAACAATACGGCGGGCTCTGTCATCGGCCAGAACGGACTGACGGCGACAACCATTGGCGCACTGAACAACACAAATGGCAAGCTGCTGTCGAATACCGACCTGAGCGTGGCCAGCGGCACGCTGAACAACAACGGCGGCCAGATCGGCGCGGGCATGAACGCATCGGTCCGGGCGGGATCACTGACCAACAGCGGCGGCTCGATTGTCGCGCCGAACCTCACGGTGACGACCGGCAGCACGCTCGACAACAGCGGCGGCGACATTGAGGCGAACCAGCTTGCGCTGAACGCGACGGACCTCGTCAACCACGGCGGCACGATCACGCAATACGGCCTGTCGTCGATGGGCTTCAATATCAGCGGCACGTTCGACAACTCGAACGGCGGCACATTCCAGACCAACAGCACCGACCTGACACTTGCCCCTGGTGTGCTCATCAATGACGGTGGTTCGATCCTCGATGCCGGAACGGGCAGGCTGACCATTGCACCGGGCAACGGCGCGGGCACCTTCTCGAACGTCGGTGGCAGGATCATCACCGCAGGCCAGCTTGCCGCGCAGGCCGGCAGCCTGAACAACTCGAATGGCGTGCTCGCCGCTCAGGGCAATATCGCGGCGAACATCACGGGCAACGTGAACAACACGCAGGGCGCAGTTCGCTCGCTCTCGTCCCTCTCGCTCGATAGCGGCGGCACGCTGACGAACACAAACGGACAGATCCAGTCCGGCACGGGTGCGGCGAGCGACGCGAGCACACTCGGCATACAGGCCGCGTCCGTCGATAACACGAACGGGCTTGCCGGCAATCTCGGCACAGGCGACACGACCATCCACGGTGGCAACCAGACCGTGAACACTGGCGGCGTAATGACGGGTAACGGCAATGTGGCCGTCGATACCTCGGCACTCGTGAACACGCAGAACGGCCAAGTGAGCGGCGCGAACGTTACGGTGCAGGCCGGTACGGTCGATAACACCGGCGGCCAGATCGGCAACCTGACCGGCTCGAATGGCAATGTCGCGATCACGACCGCCGGCGCCGTCACGAACACGAACGGCCAGATCGGCGCGACACATAACCTGTCCGTCAGTGCTGCGGCACTCACGGGAGGAGGCGCATACAGTGCGGCCAATGATGTCGCGGTAGCCGTACAGGGCGATTTCGCGCCCACGCCAGATTTGCAGTTCGCCGCAGGCCACGACGTGACCTTTACCTTGCCGGGGACATTCCGCAACGGCGCGACGCTGGAAGCGGCGAACATTACCGGGGCCAATGCGTCGGGAAACAAGGTATCGACGTGCTCACCAAGGGACTGCAACAGGCAATTCTGAGCCGCGGCTACGTCACCACGCGCGTACTCGTGCAGCCGCAAGACCTGACGGGCGGAAGCCTCACGCTTACGCTTGTGCCGGGTGTCTTGCGTAACATCACTTTCGCCGACAATTCGGTGTGGGGCACATGGAAGACTGCCTATCCGACGCGCGGCGGCGATCTGCTGAACCTGCGCGATCTTGAACAGGGTCTGGAGCAGATGAAGCGCGTCAGCAGCCAGGACGTGAGCATGGAAATCCGCCCGACCGATGTACCGGGCGAAAGCGATGTGGTGCTGTCGGTCAAGCGAGCGAAGCCTTGGACCTTCGTCGCTTCGGTCGATAACTCGGGCACCGAGTCGACGGGTAAATGGCATGGTAACGTCAGCCTTGGCATCGACAATGCACTCGGCCTGAACGACGTGTTCACGGCTGGCGCGAATCAGGATCTGTCGTTCGGCAACAAGTCACTTGGCTCGCATGGGTTCAGTGGCTCGTATTCAATCCCCTGGGGCTACTGGACCGCGACACTGTCGGGCAACACCAACACGTACTACCAGAACATCGCGGGGGTGAACCAGACGTTTGTTTCAAGCGGCAACTCTCAGACGGCTGCGTTGCGACTCGCACGTGTTATCACGCGTAGCCAGAGCGACGTGCTTGGTGGCTACGTGCAGCTATCGAAGCGCTTCGGTGCCAGTTTCATCGACGACACGGACTTACCGCAGCAGCAGCGTGACAACACGTTTCTGGAATTGGGCATGACCGACCGACATTACTTCGGTGCTGCACAGTTTGACGGGACGCTCGCCTACCGTCAGGGTATCGGTGGGCTCGGCGCGACGCCCGACCCGAACCCGGGCGGCCCCACATACCGGTTCCACATGGCTGTGCTTGATGCGAACCTGTCGGTGCCGTTCGCCGTTGCGACACAGAACTTCCGCTATGTGACGACCGTACACGGGCAGTTCACGAACGACACGCTGTTCTATCTGGACGACCTGACGATCGGCAGTCGCTACACAGTGCGCGGCTTCGACGGCGAGACAATGCTGGCGGCAGAACGCGGTTTGTACTGGCGTAATGAGCTACAGGTGCCGCTCGGGCAGACCGGGCAGACGCTATACGCGGGGATCGACTATGGGCGCGTGTTCGGGCCTAACACGGCATTTCTGGCGGGCACGCAACTGGCGGGTGCCGTGGTCGGGATTCGCGGCGGCATTCCATCGCGGTATATGGGAGTCTCGTATGACCTGTTTACGGGGACGCCGATCTACAAACCGGCTGGCTTCCCGACCGCACGGGCGATGGTCGGGTTTCAACTGACTGCCCAGTTCTGAAGCGCAGGGGCACGGGCAGCGTGGCGCGAGCAAAGTCCCGTGGCAATCAATGTAAGCAACCAGCTCGAACGCTCGCGCAGGGTTCGGAAACAGGGGCCGTGCAGATTCCCGCAAGACTTCCGCAAATTCCCCACTGACTCCCCACGGAACGTATTTGGATGGACGCCGCAACGGAGCTAACCGCTGCAACCCTTGCCTGGCAAGGGTTGCAGGGAATACGGGTTTACCTGCATAATGCCTCTGTGCGGGGCGGCGCTAATAGGCCATTAACAAAACAAGGAAAGGCCCCAAAGCCAGAGCAAGGAAAGGCCAATCCCTTAGGCATACAGACGAACAAGCGCCGCGAAGGCACAAAGATCAAGAAAAGGCACCCAAACCAGAACCACAGACGAACAACACGCCGAGCGAGCAAAAAAAATCAAGTAGCAGCAGGCGCATTCGGCGCCCGCGAATTGCGCAGATACATCATGGTCGACAGCACGACTGCCAGCGCTGAAGCCACCGCTGCAAAGAGAAACACTTGCGCATAGCCGAACTCCCCAGCGATATACCCGGCCAGCGGCCCGGTAATCCCCAGCGAGAGATCGAGAAACACCGAATAGGCCGACAAAGCCGCGCCACGGCTAGCGGGCGGCACAAGCCCAACCGCCTCAACACCGAGAGCCGGGAACACCAAAGCAAACCCAAACCCGGTCAACGCCGCCCCAGCAAGAGCGATATGCGGCTCAGGCGCCAGCCACAACATCAACAGCCCGGCGCATTCAAACGAAAACGAAGCAATCGCGACCCGGAACCCGCCGTAGGCCTTGATCGTGTTGGCGAACAGCAAGCGCGCGCCGATGAACAGCGTGCCGAAAACAGTCAACGACAAAGCCGCATTGGGCCAATGCCGCGCGGCATAAAACAGCGTGATGAACGTCGCAATCGACCCAAAGCCGGCCGACCCCAGCGCCAACCCGATCCCATGCGGCAGCACCCGCGTGAACACGCTCCGGTACGACATCCGCTCGCCATGCACGATCGGCACCGGCGCAATGGGCCGCGCCAGATAAAAGCCGAGCGCCGCCAGCAGAATCACCAGAATGCCCAACGCGGCGAACCCAACCGAGTGCGCAATTGCCACACCGAGCGGCGCGCCAATCGCGAGCGCGCCGTAAGTCGCGATGCCGTTCCACGAAATCACCCGCGCATTGTTGCTCGTACCCACCCGGCCAATGCCCCACAAAATCGCGCCGGTGCCGCACAGGCTTTCGCCGAAACCGAGCACGAGACGGCTGCACACCAGCAATCCCAGGCTCAACACCGGCCAGCGCCCGCACAACACGGCCAGCAGCAACAAAATCCCGCTCGCGCCACAGCCCAGCAAGCCGATCGTCACCGTCCGCTTCGGCCCCAATGTGTCGGCCGAACGGCCGGCCAGCGGCCGCGATGCCAGCGTCGCCAGGTACTGCACGCTGATCGCCGCGCCGGCCAGGATCGCGCTGTAACCCAGGTCGTCGTGGACGTAGCCAGGCAGCACCGCGAGCGGAATGCCGATCGTCAGGTAGCAAAGAAACGTGAAAAAGACGACCGGAATGATCTGCATGGTCGTCGCAAATTCGCTGCGAGGTGTCGCTGAGTCGGTGGACATGGGGAAAACGAGACTTGAAAACGGCGGGAAGGCGTGATTTTCCCATGGAACCGATTCCCTTGCAGGGATTGCTTAATAATTTTGGCGACTAAAAAAGGGTGCCAGAGTCATTTAGTCGTTCGTTTTCACCCAGCACGAGCGGTCTTTTCATGCGCAGCAAGTCAATGGACCGTAACCAGAAGTGGTTATAAAGCTGCAATTGTTATGAAAATATGGCAAAACAGTCACGTCAACATAAGCCGGCCGACCCTCAAACCTATCTCTATATCGTTTTGTGAATATGTCCCGCATGCGATCCCTGCTATGGGTTGTATTTATTGACGGTGATAGTTTTCGAACCATCATCGCAGCACGTCCCACGGACACAGAACATTGAGAGTAACGAGACATGACTGAGCCGATTCGCTTCTACCACCGCAACGCAATCCGCGAGATCAAGGATGCGCCTGTCACCCGCACCGTCCTGCAGTATTTGCGCGAGGACGCGCATTGCACCGGCACCAAGGAAGGTTGCGCCGAAGGCGACTGCGGCGCGTGCACGGTCGTGATCGGCGAGCGCAACGAGGCGGGCGGCGTCGATTTCAAGGCGGTGAACGCCTGCATCCAGTTCGTGCCGACGTTGGACGGCAAAGCGCTTTTCACCGTCGAAGACCTGCGTCAGCCGGATGGCTCGCTGCATCCGGTGCAGGAAGCGATGGTCGAGTGCCACGGTTCGCAGTGCGGCTTCTGCACGCCGGGTTTCGTGATGTCGATGTGGTCGCTGTACGAAAAGCACGGCCATGAACATAGCTGCGCGAACAAGACCGTGCCGTCGCGCGACGCGATCAGCAACGCGCTGACCGGCAATCTGTGCCGCTGCACCGGCTATCGTCCGATCGTCGACGCCGCTGTGCGCATGTTCGAAGCCCCCGCGCCGAAAGCGCCGGTCAATGTCGACGCGTTGTCGAAAACGCTCGCTACGCTCGAGCGCAAGGACACGTTTCACTATCAGCACGCCGGCCAGCAGTTCGCCGCGCCGCGCACCGTCGACGCGCTCGCGAAAATCAAGGAAGCCGAACCGGCTGCCCGCATCCTCGCCGGCAGCACGGACATCGGCCTGTGGGTCACCAAGCTGATGCGTGATTTGGGCAACATTGTCTACGTCGGCCAGATCGCCGAGCTGCAAAAGCTCGAAACCAATGACGACTGGATCGAGATCGGCGCGGGCGTGACCGTCGAAAAGGCTTATGCGGAAATCGCGAAGCAATATCCGGAACTCACCGAAATGTGGCAACGCTTCGCGTCGCTGCCGATCCGCAATGCCGGCACGCTCGGCGGCAACATCGCCAACGGCTCGCCGATCGGCGATTCGATGCCTGGCCTGATCGCACTCGGCGCGCATGTGATCGTGCGCGGCGGCGAGATCGAACGCGAAATGCCGCTCGAGGATCTGTACCTCGCGTATCAGAAGAAGGACATGGCGGAGCATGAGTTCGTCGTCGGACTCAAGGTGCCGACCCGCACCGGCGCGCGCAAGAACCTGCAGTTCCGCACCTATAAGCTGTCGAAGCGTTTCGACTCGGACATCTCGGCCGTGTGCGCCGCGTTCTCCTTCATCGCCGACGGCAACGTGATCCGCGAGCCGCGCATTGCGTTCGGCGGCATGGCTGCCACCTCGAAGCGCGCGACGCATGCCGAAGCCGTGCTGCGCGACGCCGAATGGCACGAAGCGACCGCGCAGGCCGCGATGCTCGCGCTCGGCAACGACTACGCGCCGCTTAGCGACATGCGTGCGACCAGCAACTACCGCCTCGAAGCGGCGAAGAACACGTTGTACCGCTTCTGGCTCGAAACGCGTCCGAACAATCCGCTGCCGAAGAGCGCACTGGATGTTCGTGCGGTTGCCGCTGCTTGCGCACCTGTCGGCGCAAGCGCCTGAGACGCCACAAGGATACGGAGAACATTAGAATGAATCAGCATGCCGAACCGTTCCTGAAAGACCTTCAGGATCTCGACGACTTTACCCAGGTCCACATCTCGCGTCCGCACGAGTCCGCGCATCTGCACGTGAGCGGCCGCGCCACTTATACCGACGACATCCCGACGCTCGCTGGCACGCTGCACGCCGCGCTCGGCCTGTCGCCGAAAGCGCACGCGAAGATCGTCTCGATGGCGCTCGACAAAGTGCGTGCCACGCCCGGCGTGGTCGCGATCTTCACTGCAGGCGATATCCCCGGCGTCAATGACGTGGGTCCGATCATCCACGGCGACGATCCGATTCTCGCCGACGGTGTCGTGCAATATGTCGGCCAGCCGATGTTCATCGTGGTTGCGACCTCGCATGAAATCGCGCGTCTGGCTGCGCGCCGTGCCGAAGTCGTCTATGAAGAGTTACCCGCGATCCTTACCGCACAACAGGCCCGCGCCGCGAACCAGCACGTCCTGCCGCCGATGAAACTCGCGCGCGGCGAAGCCGGCACGAAGATCGCCCGTGCGGCACATCGTGAAGCCGGCGAGATGCTGCTCGGCGGCCAGGAACAGTTCTATCTGGAAGGCCAGATTTCGTACGCGGTGCCGAAGGACGACGACGGCATGCACGTCTACTGTTCGACGCAGCACCCGACCGAAATGCAGCACATGGTCGCGCACGCGTTGGGCGTGGCGTCGCACAACGTGCTGATCGAATGCCGCCGCATGGGCGGTGGCTTCGGCGGCAAGGAATCGCAATCGGGTCTGTTCGCATGCTGCGCGGCGCTGGCTGCATGGAAGCTGCTGTGCCCGGTCAAGCTGCGTCCGGACCGCGACGACGACATGATGGTCACCGGCAAGCGCCATGACTTCCACTACACGTATGAAGTGGGCTATGACGACAAGGGCGTGATCGACGGCGTGACGGTCGACATGACCTCACGTTGCGGCTTCTCCGCCGACCTCTCCGGTCCGGTGATGACGCGCGCGCTGTGCCACTTCGACAACGCGTACTGGTTGTCCGACGTGACGATCGACGGCTTCTGCGGCAAGACCAACACGCAGTCGAATACCGCGTTCCGCGGCTTCGGCGGTCCGCAAGGCGCGTTCGCGATCGAGTACATCATGGACAACGTCGCGCGTTCGGTGGGCGAAGATTCACTCGACGTGCGCCGTCGCAATCTGTACGGCAAGACCGAGCGCAACCAGACGCCGTATGGGCAGGTGGTCGAAGACAACGTGATTCACGAGCTGATTGACGAACTTGAGGCGACCAGCGAATACCGCGCGCGCCGTGCGGCGATCAACGAGTTCAATGCGAACAACGAAGTACTGAAGAAGGGTCTGGCGCTGACGCCGGTCAAGTTCGGTATCGCGTTCAACGTGACCCACTTCAATCAGGCCGGCGCGCTGGTGCACATCTACACCGATGGTTCGGTACTGGTGAACCACGGCGGCACCGAAATGGGCCAGGGTTTGAACACGAAGGTCGCGCAGGTCGTCGCGCATGAACTGGGCATCGGCTTTAACCGCATCCGCGTCACGGCGACCGATACCAGCAAGATCGCCAATACGTCGGCGACCGCTGCGTCGACCGGTTCGGACCTGAACGGCAAGGCTGCGCAAGATGCCGCGCGCCAGTTGCGTGAACGCCTGTCAGCCTTTGCCGCCGAGCGTTTCGGCGCAGGGCAGGTGACTGCCTCGGAAGTGCGTTTCGTGCACGACCGCGTGGCGGTCGGCGAGGTGATCGTGCCGTTCGAAGAAGTGATCGCGAAGGCCTACGTCGCGCGTGTCCAGCTCTGGTCGGACGGTTTCTACGCAACGCCGAAGCTCTACTGGGATCAATCGAAGCTGCAAGGCCGCCCGTTCTACTACTACTCGTACGGCGCGGCCGTGTCGGAAGTGGTGATCGATACGCTGACCGGCGAAATGCGCGTGCTGCGCGCGGACGCTTTGCATGACGTGGGCGCATCGCTGAACCCGGCGCTCGACGTCGGCCAGGTGGAGGGCGCGTTCATTCAGGGCATGGGGTGGCTCACGACTGAAGAGCTGTGGTGGAACGCGGGCGGCAAGCTGATGACGCACGCTCCGTCCACCTACAAGATTCCGACCGTCAACGATACGCCGCCCGATTTCCGTGTGCGTCTGTTCAAAAACCGCAATGCGGAGGACAGCATCCATCGTTCGAAGGCGACCGGCGAGCCGCCGCTGCTGCTGCCGTTCTCGGTGTTCTTTGCCGTGCGCGATGCGGTGTCGGCCGTGGGTAACCACAAGGTCAATCCGCCGCTGAATGCGCCCGCGACCAGCGAGGAAATCCTCAAGGCCGTCGGCGCCGTGCGGGCGGCGACTGCGGCGACTGCGGCGGCGCGGCAGTAAGCGTTGCCATGAGCGCGTGACGCTGGCGTAGCCGCCGCGTTACGCGTGAAATTGCGAGGAACTGTCTGTAGCCGCGAGGGCCGTCAGTGCAGCCAGCAGTCGCGAGCAACCGTTAGAAATCTTCAGGCAACGTCATCGTGCAAATATCGAAACCAACTGGATTGATCGCCATGAACGACTTTTCATCCGTTCAGATCGGCCGGCGCAGCGCCGTGCAAGCGCCGCGTCCGGCACCGATGCACATCGTGCTGTTCGGCGCGGGGCACGTCGGCCACGCGCTCGTCACGCTGCTTGGCAGCCTGCCGTGCGTCGTCCAGTGGGTCGATGAGCGCGACGAACTGTTCCCCGACGAAACGCCGGCCAACGTGCAGATCGAAGCAACCGATACGCCCGATGCGATCGTCGACACGGCGCCGCCCGGCGCGTATTTTCTTGTGATGACGCATAACCACGCGCTCGATTTCTCGCTCGCCGCGCGCATCATGCGGCGGCGCGATTTCACCTACTTCGGCATGATCGGGTCGAAGACGAAGCGCGTGAAATTCGAGCGTCGATTGCTGGATCGCGGCGTGGATCTGGATCGGCTGGTGGAGATGACCTGCCCGATCGGCGTGACCGGCATCGTCGATAAGGCGCCTGCGGCAATTGCAGTCGCGGTATGTGCCGAGTTGCTGCAGATCCGTACGCGCGAGGCCGCGGCGCAGGCGGTGGCACAGAAGCTTTGCGCGAGCGTCTAAGCGGAAAGCGGTCAGTCCGCCGCGGCTGACGTTTCTTTTTTCGCCGGCCGTTTCGCGCGCCGCACCTTCTGCGCGACCAACTCGTCCGACACGTGCGACATCAACGTACGCAGCCAGCCGACATCGCTCGGCCGATCCGGCTGCGGATGCCATAGCTGATAGCACTTGATGCGTGGAAACGGAATCGGCACTTCGACCACGGCGAGCGGCAGGATGCTCGCATAGTGCATCGCGAAACGGCGCGTGGTTGTGAAGATCAGATCCGATTGCAGCAGCGTTTGCGGCACGAGCCCGAAGTAGGGCAGCGTGGCTACGATGCGCCGCTCGGCGCGGGCCCGCGCGAAGCCGATGTCGACGGCGCCGCCGCTCGCGCCGCTATAAGGCGTCGGCGCGAGATGCGGCGCGGCGAGATACGCCTCGCGCGTCATCGGCGTGCGCGTGAGCGGATGGTCGGCGCGCATCAGGCACACCACGGTATCGGAGAACAGGTCGCTGCGCTCGAAACGCGGATCCGGCTTCGGCCAGTTGCCGATCACCAGGTCGAGTTCGCCCGCATCGAGCGCGGCCGAATGGTCGAGCATCGGGCTCAGCGAATCGATCTCCAGACGCGCATGCGGCGCCGCTTCGCGAAACTCCGCGATCACGGTGGGCATGAAGAAATCGTTCAGATAGTCCGGTGCGGCCACGCGGAAGGTGCGGCGCGAGCGGCCGGGATCGAAGTCGCCGTGCGGCGTCGCAACGAAATCGACTTCGCGTAGCACACGTTGCGCCGAGGCGAGCAACGATTCGCCGTATTCGGTCGGCACCATGCCCGACTTGCCGCGCACGAGGATCGGATCGTTCAGCGTCTCACGCAGTTTGCGCAGCGCGGTGCTGATGGCGGGCTGGGTCTGGTTCAGACGCAGTGCGGTTTGTGTGACGCTGCGCTCGACGATCAGCGTGCGCAGCACGCGCACGAGCCAGATATCGAGGGAGGCGGCGGAGTCGTCCATGGTTTAGGCGAGGCGGTGCAAGCAGGTCGGGTCCGGATGAAGCGTCGTACGGAGCCGCCCGCGAGCCGGACCGCGAGAGCGAGGCGCAAAGGTTATAACCTTAGGCCCGTTTGCGGTGTGGCGGCATAGCAGGCACGGTATGGCCAGCATCAGGACAGCCTTTTTGACGCTATCACGTCGAAAAAGGCATGCGCAGATGCAAGCACGGCGTGCCTGTTTTCACGAATATTACGTCTTGCTTTCGCTCAGTTGTCCGCAAAGCCGGAAGGCAGCGAACTAACCCGCTTCACTTCCTTCGACTCGAGCCAGTTCGGCGTGCGTGCGCAATACAGCACCATGGGCAACGCGTCTTCGCCCCAGAACAATTGGTCGTTCAGACGGAAAGTCGGCACGCCGTAGACGCCTAGACCGATTGCATCCGCGGTGTTGCGCTGCAATTGCGCTTTCACTTCCTCGCTTTTGATGAGTTCCGGGCCGTCCGGCATCCCGACGCGCTCGCACAGTTCGGCGAATGCTGCAACGCTCGACGGATCGCGGCCTTCACGCCAGATGAAACGGAAAATCTCGCGGACGAAGCTGATGTCGCCCTTCGCCGCGGTGGCGAGCAGGAGCGGCTTCATCGAGTCGAACGGATGGGCCGGCGGCATCTTGAACGGAATGCCGAGTTGCTCCGCGCGAAACAGCGCGTGGCGGTACAGGAAGGTGCGTTTGGCGGGCACGCTATAAGCGGGCCGCTGGCCCCAGTGGCTATACAGATCGTTCAGCACAACCGGCGTGAACGCGAAGTCGAAGCCCGGCCATTTGTCGTGTTGCTCGAGCAACAGGTACGTGAACGGCGAGACAAAATCGTAAAACCACAGCGGTTGCCTGGGGTCGATGCCAACAGTCATAAATGTCTCCCGGATTGCCCTTTCCGAACGGTGTCGTCTGCTGGACCGTCGGAATTGTAATGATCTTACGCGGTGCAGCCGCTGCTTGCACCGGTGAATATGCTTTCGGGCCGGCGACGGCCGAGATGGGGACGTCGAACCCGCCTGGGGCGCTGCCGTTGCGATCGATGTCAGCGCCCAGTTGGGCGCGCGCCAGCGGCGGACGTCGAATTCGACTTGTCGGGTCGATACGGGCCCCTACGCGTGGCGGCCGGCCGAAGGCTCGTCGGCCTCGGCGGCTCCCCGTGCTTCAGGTGATTCCGTTGCGTCATCGGCTTCTGGCTCGCCCGCTGAAGCAGGTGGTGGGGGCTCGTCGCCGGGTCCGCCCGGTTCGCCCGCTGCGTCGCGCTGAGCCTCGCGGCTATGCGTGAGCCGCTCGCGCACGAAGCCGATATGCTCGCGCAGCACGTAGAACTGATCCGCATAGGCGAGCGGCATTTTCAGACCGTTCACCGATTCTTCAATCGCATCGAGCTGCTCGATCAGCGACGCGCGTTCGGCGGCCGAGTGCTCGCTGAGCGCGCTTCGCTCGATCGCGATCAGCGCGCCGTACCAGCGGTAGATGCGCGATTTCACTCGCCACGCGTACAGCGACGGCACGAGGCGCAGCGCCGGAATCAGCAGCACGATCAGCGGCACCACGACCACCAGCAGCCGGTCCGCGAGGCTTGCGAGCCAGAACGGCAGGATCCGGTAGAGGAAGCTCTTGCCTGACTTGTAGTAGCGGGCAGCGTCGTCGCTGATCGGGAAATCGTGCGCGAGCGGCGCGGGGAATTCGCCGGCGCGCTGCATGACGTTCGCCTTACCGTGGACCTCGCGTGCCGCTTCGATCAGCAGATCGGAAAGCGCGGGATGCAGCGAATCGCGCGCCACCAGTTCGGCGGTCGGCGCCACCATATGAATCGGCGTGGACGGCAGGTTCTTGCCGAGGTCGAACGCGCCCATCGGCATTTCGAGCTGTGTCAGATACGGAAAACGGCGGGTGTAGGCATCGGCCTGGGTGAAGTCGTAGAACTGCACATTCGGCGTGCGATAGAGCTTACCCATCACCGCTGGTTGCGCCGAATCGCCGGCCAGAAAAGCGGCGTCGACTTTGCCTGCGACGAGTGCCTGGGCGGCGTCGTCGCCCGAGAGCGGCAGCAGTTTGGTCGGGCCGCCCGGCACGATGCCGTTTGCCTTCAGCAGCGCGAGCGCCAGTTCGCGCGTGCCGCTGCCCTCGGCGCCGACCGCGAGGCGCAAGCCCTTGAATTCGGAGAGCCGCGCGACCGTCGGCCCGTGATAGAAGATCGCCAGCGGCACATAGGCCACGCTGCCGAGCGACATCAGGCCCTCGCTTGCCGGCCCGGGTGCGACGCCGTCCTGCACGAAGGCGACGTCGACATTCGACTTCGGGTCTGAAAGCCGCTTGAGATTCTGCAGCGAGCCTTCCGAGGACAACACGTTCAGGGTGATACGGTTGCGCGCCAGAATCGCCTTGTACTTCTGCGCCGCGTTCCAGAAGGTGCTGCCTTCGGGGCCGGCGCTAATCGTCAGCGTACTGGGCGGGGCGGGCTGGATCAGGCGCACGGCGACCCAGATCGCCGCGACGGCGATCAGCAGGATCGGTCCGAACGAGACCGCCAGATCGCGCCAGGAGATCGCCACGAAACGGGCGACGAGACGGGGAGGGCGTTTGCGGCCGGTGGCTGGCTTCATCAGGTGACGTGATGGCTACGGTCGAAAGTGAACAGGGTGGCGGCGCTCTGCGGCGCGCGAACCGGGGTGAGGCGCTCATGCCATGCCGGGCTGGCCGTGGCGAAAGACGCACACGCCGCGCGGCAGCGCACGTCGCGCCGATGGTACCTGAGAATCGCGCGGCGGCGCAGCGTCCGGCCGGGGCGGGTGCTGTCAAACCCGTAACAATTCGTGAGCGGTGCGTGAATGGCGCATGAACGCTCGATGAACGGCCGATGAACGGCCGATGAACTACGCCCGGACCAAAATATGAACGGCGCATGAATAAAAAACACGATCCATGGCCCCATGACAACCGGAAGGCACCCCCAGGTATGACTAAACCCTTTGCGCTTCTGGCGCGGCTAGATTAAATTGTGGATCGCTGCCGCGAACAGACGTTTGCGCGGCGTGACCCGGCACGACAGACAAGAACCGGGCGCGCTGGCGGACTTCGCGGCTTGCCGGCTCTCGTACCGCATTGCATGCGTGTCATCGCACGCGACTAACGGCGGCCGGCCTCTCTCGCCTCTCGCACACCGTGTTGCAGCCATAGTCGGCCGTCGCTAAGCCGCGCCTCGTCGCGACTGAAAAGCATGGCCGCCCGTAGTCGTAACGAAGCCGCTTGTACATGCGGTCCAATGTGTAGCTAAGGAGAAGAGAAACTATGAAATCGGTCGGTTTTCTGAAAACGCTGGGCTCGGTTGTGGCAATGGTGGTGGCGTGCAATGTGTACGCTCAGGCAAGCGATGCAACGGCGACGGGTACGACCGCAGCGCCGGCTGCAAGCGCCAAGGCCGGCAAGAAGGCCAATAGCCAGCTGGGTCACAAGGTGCGCAGCGCGCTCGCCAAGGCGCAAGGCATCGACGTCTCGAACATCGCCGTGCGTGCTCGTGGCGGCGCGGTGACCCTGACGGGCTCGGTGCCTGACCAAGGCCAGATCGACGCTGCCGGCGAAGCGGCCAAGGGCGTCGCCGGCGTGACGTCGGTGTCGAACAAGCTGACCGTGGTTCAGCAGTAAGAAGGCTGCAATGAGCAGGCCGCAATAAGCGGTCTGGCATAAGCGGTTTGCAGCAAGCGCACGAGGCGCCGGCAGGCGCGGAATGCTGTATCGGAAGGTGCATGCGATTCGATATCGCTATGCGCCATCGTGATGCATGTCAGTGCGAGGGCTCCGGCGAATAACCGGAGCCTTTTTTTCGATTTATTTTTCGTAGCAGTGATTTTTGAAGCGGTGATGATGGCTCAGACCCGTTCCGGGCTGAACGCCGGTACCGCAACGGCCGGTCTGTGCGCTGTGACACACAGTTGACGCGTCGCGAGGCGTACTGTGAGATGAAGGGAACCGGAGCCAACGCCATGGAAATCACACGTTTGCGCTATACCGATCTGCCGATCGGCGATCGGGCGGCTTTCGAACTGGTGTGCGCGCGGCACGGATTTGCGCCGGCGCATTTCGACATCAGCGCCTGCCTGGATCCGGGCGATGCCGCGCACGAGCGCCTCGTCACGGTTCGGCGCGGCGGCTGGGCGCAGTCCTATCACGACTGTCACGGCCAATGGGTCAGGCAGTTCGAGAACGATCTGACTTGCAGGTTTTTCAAATAGAGGTGGTCTGGGTGCGGTGGTGTTTTTGCCAGATACTGAGGCGGGCGACTGAGGCCTGCATCTGAGGCAGCCTGCCTAAAGCAGGCACCTAAAGCAGGCACCTAAAGCAGGCACCTAAAGCAGACACCTAAAGCAGACACCTAAGGCAGACACCTAAGGCAGACACCTAAGGCAGACACCTAAGGCGGACACCTAAGGCAGACACCTAAGGCAGGCATCTGAGGCAGGCGCTTCAGGCCGGCTATCAAGACCGCATATTCAGGGCTACTGCTTCACGCCAGCACGAGGCGCACGCCGACCAACGTGAGCGTAGCGGCGAGCACATTGCGCAGCAGCGCGTCCGGCGCGCGCGACGACAGATAGCTGCCGATCGCGATGCCCGGCAATGATCCCACCAGCAGCGACAGCAGCATCGACCAGTCGATCGAACCCAGCAGCCAATGACCCGCGCCCGCCAGCAGCGTGAGCGGTACCGCATGCGCGATATCGGAGCCGACGATGCGCGTGGTCGGCAGCAACGGATACAGCAGCAACAACACCGTCACGCCGATGGCGCCCGCTCCCACCGAGGTCAGCGACACCAGCACGCCCAGCACCGCGCCCGTCAGCATGGTGAGCGCGAGCGTACGGCCTTGGCTGGGGGCGCGCCGACGGCGCGCGCCCAGCGCCGCGAGTTGCGGGCGGAAGATCAGCGCCACGGCGGTCACCAGCAGCGCGACGCCGAGCACGATCTGGATCAGCCGGCTCGTGCCCGGCGTGTCCATCCCGTAACGATGCAGCAGGATCAAGGTGACCGTTGCGGCCGGTACGCTGCCGGCCGCGAGGCGCAGGGTGATCTGCCAGTCGACGGAGCCTTTCAGGCCGTGCACCAGCGTGCCGGTCGCCTTGGTGGCGGCCGCGTACAGCAGATCGGTGCCGACCGCGGTGGCCGGATGCACGTTGAACAGCAGAACCAGGATCGGCGTCATCAGCGAGCCGCCGCCGACGCCCGTCAGTCCGACCAGAAAGCCGACGAACAGGCCGGACACGGAGTACAGCAGATCGATGTGAGGAAGAGCCATTGAGCAGACCGCTGATGGTCGGGTGGGTTGGACAGGTTAGGCGGCGAGGCCGGCGCGCGCCTGCCTTCGAGCGTCGGCGAATGTCGGCGACAGGCCCGCGGCGGCACGGCGAAAGCCGCTATTGTCGCAAAACTGCCGAGCTTGCGTATAAAGCGCTACGACGGGCCCTGCTGCGCCGCCTGCATCCGGTCGATCAGCGCCAGCACTTCGGGCCGGTTTTCGCCCTTTGCATGCACGAAGTAGTAAGTCAGCGGCGAGGCGACTTCGTGGCGGCTCACCCGCACGAGACCGGTTTTCCGCAGATACGCGTCGGCGAACGGCACACGCGCCAGCGCTACGCCGAGTCCCGCCTCGGCGGCGGCTAGCACCAGTGTGTAGTCTTCGAAGCGCCGATCCTGCGCGCGCGGTTTCAGCGGAATCGCCAGCGCGTCGAACCACGCGCGCCAGCCGGTGACATCCGAGTCATGCAACAGGGGCACATCGAGCAGCGCGGCATCGCCACGTTTGTGCCGCTGCTTCGCCAGTTGCGCGGCGAGCGTGGGATGCGCAACCGGATAGAGCGTCTCCGGCAGGAAAGGCTTGACCTCGAGTTGACGCCAACTGCCGCGCCCGTAGCGAATCGCCAGATCCGCTTCGCCGCCGGCGATGTCCGCGTTGCGATGGTCGATATCGAGCTGGATGCGCAGCGCCGGGGCCGCGCTTTCGAATGCCGCCTGCCGCTCGAAAAACCACAGCTTGGCGAAAGCGGGCACGACGCTCAGCTTGACCAACTGCGGGCTGCGCGGCGAGCGCCACTGATCCGCCGCGCTGTCGATGATGCCGAACGCCTGCTCGATACGCCCCACGAAGCGCTGCCCGTCAGGCGTGAGCCGCACGCCGCGCGCATGGCGTTCGAACAACGTCATGCCGAGCCAGTTTTCGACCGCGGCGACCCGCCGGCTGATCGCGCCGTGCGTCAATCCGGCGACTTCGGCAGCGGCGAGAAACGAGCCTTCGCGGGCGACCGCGCAGACGGTTTCGAGGCTTGCGAGCGGCGGCCGCGCCGACGAAGTGCGTGCCGTTGGTGAGGAGCTGTGAGCCATATTCACATCACGATGTTCATTTGTGCGCTAGCTTAGCAGCTCGCCGCGCGGCACCATCGGCCAATGAACACACTCACTTCATCCCCATCGCCGCGTTCCGCGCGGCAGCCGCTGCTGGCGGCAGGCGCGGTCGCCTTCACTATCGTGTCCTGGGCCTCCGCCTTTCCATTCATTCGCATCGGCTTGCAGGGTTTGCCGCCTTTGCAATTGGCGGCGGCGCGTTTCGCCACCGCCGCGCTGCTGGTGATTGCGTGGCTCGCCTATCGGCGTCCGCCGTTGCCGACATGGCGCGACGGCCTGCGTTTCGTATTGTGCGGTTTTCTCGGCATCGCGCTTTACAACGCGCTGCTCAATACCGGCGAGAAAACGGTGGCGCCAGGTGCGGCGAGTTTCATCGTCAATACGCTGCCGATTTTCACGGCACTGCTGGCAGCCGCGTTTCTCGGCGAGCGATTCAATCGGTGGGGATGGTTCGGTTCCCTCGTCAGTCTCGCCGGCATCGCGGTAATCGCACGGGGTCAGCCTGGCGGGCTGACGCTCGGCGCGGGCAGTACGCTGATTCTCGGCGCGGCGTTGTGTTCGGCGAGCTACTTCGTGCTGCAGCGACGCCTGATTCCGGTTTATGGGGCGCTGACCTGTACTGCCTACACGTTGCTGGCGGGGGCGGTGTTGCTGGTGCCGTGGCTGCCGGGCGCCTTGAGTTCGCTTGGCAGTGCACCGCACGGCACGTTGCAGGCGGTGCTGGTGCTCGGCGTGTTTCCCGCAGCGCTTGGCTATGCGACGTGGACCTTCGCGCTGGGCTACTTCGGTGCGGCGCGCGCGGCCAATTTCCTGTATCTGACGCCTGCAGTGGCGACGGCGTTATCCGCAGTGCTGACCGGCGAGCGCCCGGGTCTCGCGACGCTATGCGGTGGTTTGATGGCGATTGCCGGTGTGGTGTTCGTGGCGTTGCGAGGTCGCACGTGAGTTCGCAGGCACCGCTTTGAGCACCACGTGCGCGACGCCCCTAACCCTCATTCAAAGCGCGCGGCGAATCTCGACGATACCGAACGCCGCCAGCGTGAATCCGGCGATCCGGTCGATCGCCACACGCAACTTGCTGCCGATCGCATGACGCGCGAGCGACACCACGGTCACGAGAAAACACCACCACGCGATCGAACCGCAAAACACGCCGCCTACGGTCGTCAGTGCGATGCTCGATGAAAACGCCCCACGCGGTGCGAGCGTCGTGAACAGCGCGGCGAACATGATGACGGTTTGCGGATTGGTCAGCGTCAGCAGCAATGAACTCGCATACGCGCGCAGTGCGCCGGCACGACCCACCTGCGCGAGCTTGCCGTCGCTGTTGCCATTACCGTTGGCCGCGTCGGCGGGCGCTTTTTGCAGCAAGGTACGCACGCCGAGATAAAGCAGGAATAGGCCGGCGAGCAGATGCAAGGGCCGGTCGTAGGCGAGCATGAACTGCGAAATGCCGACAAGACCGAGTGCCGCGATCAGACCGTAAACCGCATCGCCGGTCGCAATGCCGAAGCCGATTGCGAGCCCCGCGCGCGGACCGCCGGTCAACGTGCGGCGAATGCATAGCATGCCCATCGGGCCGACCGGTGCGGCAATCGCGAGCCCGACGCCGGCAGAGGTGATGAAGAGACTTGTGGTGGACATGGGCAAGCCTTGATGGGTTGTTCTGTTTCGTGGTTGGTTGCGCGCGCTGCGCTTCTCGCCTGCGGGCAGGTGGCAGGCCAGCGTGACCCCAAGCATAGCCAGATCGAAAATCCTGAGCAAGGCGGTGGGGTCAAGCGGCGTGAACCAGCAGCGCATCAAACTACGTCATTCTGCACGCGATCAAGCTTCGCGACGCAGCACCGTTTTAACCTGCGCAGTTTGACGCACGATCAACCTTCACAACTCAGCGCGCGATCGACGACGCAATCCGACGTGCCGGCCGTGGATATCTTGGGATGGACTCGGCCGCCACTTTCCGCGGGCATCATTTTCCCACTTCAAATACCCAGGGCACGCCTGATCATGTGGCAAATCGATCAGGTGACGTTGCGCTTGTTTATCGCCGTCTGCGAGGAAGGCACGAGCGCGCGTGCGGCTGAACGCGAGTTCTTCGCGGGCCCTTGTGCGCAGCGGTATTCTCACCGGATCGTCATGCTGGCCATCGGGACGCTTGGGCCGAAGACGCGAGATGTCGCGTTGGAGGATGTTTCGAGGGAGTGCTTTGCGGATGGTTGATGCCCGCCTGGCGGGGCGGGCTTGCTGCGCGGTTAGTGCATGCTCAGTGTTTCTTCTGTGTTGCCGATACGGTCGGCGCCACGCGGATCGGCGGCGCGCCCGACGGCGTCGTGGCCGGTGTAGGTTTCTTGGCCTGCTTCGGTTTCTTTACTTCGCGGTTACTGCGCATTTGACCTTTTGCCATGATGGACTCCCAGTTGGCTTTATCGCTCCGCGACGGAGCAGCATGATAGTGTGCGCTGATTTTGGGGTTTTGGGGTGGGTTTTCGGTTTGCCTTCGCGGCGCATGGTTGAATGTTTGCCTGCGGGTTGAGCGCTCCTTTGGTCCGTTGCGACGGCGTTGGTTTTTCCTTGATTTGTCGTTCGCGGGGCAAATGTAAAGATTAGTTATAATTCGCGCGTTTAGCCTGTTTGGGCGATCGTCCCAAAAAACAGGTGGTTTACATTGTTCCTGCCGTTAGACAAAACGGCGCGGGTTTGACGGCCCGTCGTGATGCACCGCACTGCCCGTGAAAGCGGGTAGTGCTCACCTATGTGCGCCTTTTCTATGGGCGGGCAGTGGTGAGGGAGCCGCGAGGCTCGCCGGTTTGGTGCATCACCCGGTCCGTCAACCTTGCCACGTGCCCGCTCACCCATCTGTTAGTGAGTGTCGGGCGATTCAGGAACGAACCGGAAATCGCACCATGAGCAAAGCCACTAAAAAGACCCAACCCACGTCACGTCTTCCCGTTGACGCTCTCCAGTACGAAAAACTAGCGCTATCAGCGCACAATTTGTGCAACCGGCAGTTGGATCAACTCAGGAGACTGGCCATTCTTGCGGTCTCGATATGCAGGAGTCCTTCTATGACAAGGGAGGAGCGTCAGAGCCAGAAGGCGCTATTGGAACTGCTGGTTGAAACTGCCGAGGGGTATGAGCGGGAGGTTGAATGCGATCGCGAACTGTACCAGGTGATCGCACTCGACGCTAAGGGAATTCCTCACAGTCGCATCACGGCCAGCGTTGCGGCGAAACTGCTTTCCGAAGCCGCGCAGATGGCAGGGGAAACTTGGGCTGATGCAGAGCCGAATATGATTGCAACGCTCAAGCCTGTGCGGGCAAGACCCGCTGCGAGCGGCGGTGACCAGCAGGCAGCCGTGCAGCACTGACCAGCACTAGCGGCCACCACGCTGCAGCAACGACGAAGGCGCGAATTGGTCGCGCCTTTTTTATTGCCTTAGCAGCATACCGATAATCGTACACGCTCCGATGATTGCTCCCTGTGAATTGATAGATATCTCCGATGGCATCACTCGCCCCCGCTATTTAGGCTCGTGTATTACGAACGATTGCAACGCTAACGAGCTGACTACGGACGGCGAAACGTCGTAGCACATATACGTCATTTCTAACCGTCAGTTAGGATTTTAAATAAAATCCATGACCTGCGTCGAAGTGACGTAAAAGGTTGGAAGAAGGCACCACCGCGGGGCAGCTAAAAAAGCACCGTGTGGCCACAAACCCAACCTCAACCTGCGCGACTCCTACTACGCCGCCATGTCTCACTCGGCAATTCCTCAAACTGCCCGCGATACTCGTTCGAGAAATTCCCAAAATGCCAGAACCCCCAACGCGTAGCGACTTCGGTAACGGACGCAGCGGCTCTTAGTTCACGCCGCACATGATCAAGCCGAACGGCACGTATATACGCTGAAGGATTGACCCCAAGCGTATTCTCAAACGCATATTGAAGAGTTCGCCGACTCGCGCGAAACCGCGCACATAGCTCGGCCACGGACAGCGGGCAATCAGGCGAGTCTTCCACCAGTTCACGAACGCTCCGTACGAGTTGCCAATTCCGTGCGGTACGCGCCTCGACATTCCCGTGCGGATCGGCATCCCGCATCCCCTGCACCGCCTCAGCAAGACCGAATATCACCGACTTCTCGAACGACGCTGCCACGCCCACGTCATCGAGCAAAGCCGGCGTCGCAGCCACCGCGTCGAGCAATTGTTTGAGTACTTCGCGAAAGCCCTGCAATCTCGCAGGATCAACATTCAATACGCCAGGCTTCGCGCCTAGCAGCGGCGTAATTCCATCGAGTTGCGAGCGCACCAGTTCATCGTCAATCGCGCCAGGCTCAATCTCCAGATTCACCACGACATGCTTGTCGGGCGATAAAAACTCGAATCCGCCATCGCCGGAAAACACATGCAGGCCGTCGCGATGACTCGTCTGCCCGCACAGCAGCGCATGTCCTTCGAGTTGAAAAGGAATGCCCACCGCCAACTTGGACAGCGCCACCTGGCCGCGTTGATAGACCGTGCGGTTCAGGCGTTCCACCAATACCCGCACACCACCCGCGGCGAACGAACTCACCGAGCCGTCGAAGGCGCCGCGCGAAATCTGGCAATAGCTCTGGTTCCACGCGTCGAGCAACATCGCCTGCTCATCAATGTTCCGGCAACAGCGAATCTCAACGGCGCTGCTTGTCTGATTGACCGGCTGCATAGCTTCTCCCGATTCTGTTGGCGCTCCCCGAAAGCCTCGTGCCGATCAGTGTATGCGAAAAAAAATTTACGCCGCAGTGTTGGAGCGACCCATCCAGGGCACACGCGCGGCGTCCTGCCCCGTGTGCGCAAAGATCACGAACACGGGCGACTGCCAGATACGGCAAGCATTCAGGTCGGGATGTAATGCATTTGTCAGCAAGTCTGATTTTTACGGGATTTTTACTTTTTGCCAATTTTGGATAGTCGCCGCTTTTTGCTGCCCCTACTTTGTGCACAACGCAATGCAATGCATTAGACACTGGAACGGGAGTCACGCATGAGCAGATCGGCAGGCAGGCTGGAAGGCAAGATCGCAATCGTGTCAGGCGGCGCAACCGGCGCTGGCGGCGCGGCATCGCTGCTGTTCGCGCAAGAAGGCGCGCAGGTCGCCGTGGTCGATATCAATACCGATGTGGGCGAGGAAGTCGTGACGCGCATTCGCGCGGCAGGCGGCACAGCCGAACTGTTTGCCGCCGATGTGTCGAAGCGCGAAGCCGTGGACGCCGCCGTGGCGAACATCATGGCGCGCTTCGGGCGCATCGACGTGCTGTTCAACCACGCCGGCAGCATCGTCGTGAAGCCGTTCGTCGATACCACCGACGAAGACTACGACTGGCTCATGAACGTCAACGTAAAGAGCATGTTCATGATGACGCGCGCGGTGTTGCCGCACATGCTCGCCGCGGGCGGCGGTTCGATCGTGTGCACGGCGTCGATTTCGTCGGTGGCGGCCACGCCGCTCGAGGTGCTGTACTGCACGACCAAAGGCGCGTGCGCGATGTTCGCGCGTTCGATTGCCGTCGAGTATCGCGACCGCGGCATTCGCTGCAATGCCGTGTGCCCCGGCTTCATCGATACGCCGCACGGACGCCGCGAAATCAGTGCGCTCGCCAGGTATGGCTTCGATGCGAGCGAGGCGGCGCTGTCGGTGCAGCAGGGCCGTCTGTGCGCGCCTGAAGAAGTCGCGCGCGCCGCGCTCTTTCTCGCCAGCGACGACGCCAGTTTCGTCAACGGCGCCCACCTGTACGTGGATAACTGCTTTACGGCTGCGTGAGCCGGTCCTTCGTCGCGCGGTCACGCCTCTGCATCGCTTAGCCGCTTCGTCATAACCCTGTTCAAAGGATCGCGTCATGGACATCAACACGGCCGTGCCGTCGGCGGACCCCGCCGACAACGACGTCAAGCTGTTGCACAAGATGGGTTACGCGCAGGAACTGTCCCGGCGTATGGGGGCGTTCTCGAACTTCGCGGTGTCGTTCTCGCTGATCTGCATTCTGTCGGGCGGCATCACGTCGTTCCAGATGGGCTTGTCGGCGGCAGGCGGGGCATCGATCGGACTCGGCTGGCCGCTCGGCTCGCTGTTCGCGTTGGTCGTGGCGGCGGCGATGGCGCAGATCGCGTCGTCGTATCCGACGGCGGGCGGCCTCTATCACTGGAGTTCGATTCTCGGCGGCAAAATGTGGGGCTGGCTCACCGCGTGGCTGAATCTGCTCGGTCTCGTGTTCGTCGTCGCCGCGATCAATTACGGTACCTATGATCCCTTCTTTCGCACGCTGATCGCACCGATGTTCGGCGTGAATCCCGACTCGCTCGGCTGGTGGCAGCAGACGCTCTTTCTGACTGTGATCACCGCTTCGCAAGCGTTTCTGAATCATCGTGGCATTCGCATCACGAGCAAGATCACGGACCTGTCGGGCTATCTGATTTTTGTGGTGACGATCATGCTGGTGGTTTCCCTGCTGGTGTATTCGCCGGTCAAGATCGATCTGTCGCGGCTCTATACCTTCACCAACTTCACGGGTGTCGATGGCGGCGCGTGGCCCAAGCAGACCATCGCCATGGCGTTTCTATCCGGTCTGCTGCTGACCGCTTATACGATCACGGGCTTCGACGCTTCCGCGCACACCTCGGAGGAAACGCATCAGGCGGCGCGCAATGTGCCGCGCGGCATTGTCGGCTCCGTGTTCTGGTCGACTACCTTCGGCTACGTGATGGTGTGCGCATTCGTGCTGGTGATGCCGGATATCGGCGCGGGGGTGAAGCAGGGCACTGGATTCTTCGAAGCGATTCTCGCGCCGATTCCCGGACCGCTGCGCATTCTGATCGAATTGCTGATGTTCTTCATCAACTACGTATGCGGTCTCGCCGCTGTCACGTCGACCTCGCGCATGATGTTCGCGTTTGCCCGCGACGGCGGCTTGCCTGGCTCGAAGTGGCTGCGCAAAGTGAATGCGGCACATCGCACGCCCGGCGCTGCGATCTGGACCTCGGCGGTGCTGGCGATCGTGGTGACCTTGTACGGCGATGCCTTCACGGTGCTAAGCGCGGGTAGCGCAGTGTTCCTGTTCATTTCGTACGCCATGCCGATTGCGGCCGGCATTTTTGCCGAGGGTCGCACGTGGAAAGAAAAGGGGCCGTTCCAGTTAGGCATGCTGTCGAAGCCGTTCGCGGTGGCGGCGGTGTTCGGCGCACTCGTGCTCGCCTATGTCGGTATGCAGCCGCCGAATCAGAAGGTGGTGTACGTGATCGTCGGATTGCTCGCGGTGTTACTGACGATCTGGTACGGCGCGGGTGTACGCAAGAGCTTTGCGGGTCCGCCGATCGGCAAGGTGTCGAAGGAGCGCGAGCAGGAACTGAGCGGGATGGAGGGGCAGTTGGGGGAGAGCTGAGTCTCGGCGAATGTGCGGCCCGTTGCCGCCATTCATGCCTGAAAAAATAACGTCAGCCGGCCCTGAAGCCGGCTGACGTTTTGCCATCTACTGTTAGTACCCGACCTTAGGGTCCTAAGCGACTTACATGCCGACGTATCCCACCGGAACCGTCGCGTTGGCTTTGGCGACCGACGCGTTGTTCGACACCACATATACCGGCGATTCGGTCAGGTTGAGCGTCAGCGTACCGTTGCTGTAGTTCGCGCTCGACGCATTACCCATCATGTCGACGACCTTCACGCTGCCGCTCGTGCCCGGTGCATCCACCGTGAGGCTATACGGCACGCTATAGCTCGAGCTGAAGCCGACGCTCGCGTCCCACACGCTGTTGTTGTGCGCCCACAGCGCGGTAATCACGGCGCCGTTGCCCACCTGCTGGAATGCGTAGGCGTAGATGCCAGTCGGCGTGCCGTTCACCGGTCCGAGCGTGGTCGTGCCGTCGAGCGTATGCGTCATCGCGCTGATCGCCATTGCGACCGGCTTCGGACTGATGTTTGTTGCGCCGAATGCGCCTTGCGCGTCGTTCAAATCGAAGAACGTGCCATAGCCGACTTCGCCCGGATAGTCCGCACCGTAGAACACGTAGGTCTGATCCGCGCCTTCGCCGAGCGTGATGATGTGCATGCGGGCCGCGACCGCCGCTTGCGCGTACAACACGTTCGCGGTCGGGTAGTTCGGGCCGTACGAGGTGCCGAGGTCGTAGCTGATGCCGGCTTCTGTCGAGAACAGGTGAATGCCCGGACGGTAATCGGTGGCCATTTCCGAGCGCAGACCGCGCATCTGGCCGCGCAGCGAACCTGAAGCCGTGGACGGATCGGCATCGTAGCGCTCCGGCGGATGCGACGGCGAGGTACCCGCGTCGTAGTAGCCGTGCGTGGCGACGGCGTCGATGTATTGACCGAAGCCGAGCGGCGCGAGGCGCTTCAGACGCGTCGTGGTCAGGCTCGGGAACGCATCGGTCGGGCCCATCACCACCGCGTGCGGATCAGTCAAGTGAATGCCCTGATAGACGGACTGATACAGCGCGATGAAATTGGCGTCCGTGTCGGTCCAGAACTGGTTCGGCTCCCACGTCACCTGATAGTAGTTCGCTGACTGGGTCGGGAAATACGCTGCGCGAATCGCGTTCGATTCGGTGCCGACGCGGCTCATGTAGTTCTGGTAATACGAAAGATTGGTCGGCACGCTCGTGTCGTCCTGGAACGCACCGGTGCTGCTCGCCCATGCGGGGATGCCGTCGAGACGGATCAGACGCATCACGTTACCGGTCGTGTAGAACGGATCGAGATTGTTGGCCGAAGGATTGAACGTGTTCGGTCCGTTCGGTTCCATGGTCGAGAGCTGGCGGTCGTCGATCGTCGACGAGATGCCGAGGTCGGCGAGCACCGGGTCGTTGTCGTTCGCGCCCTGCATACCGAAGCGGTGCTGTTCCTGACGTGCGTAGGTGACCGCAGGCACGACACCGGACAGGTTCGGCAGCACACCGAAGGTTGCGATGCCAACCGGACGCGTGCCGGCTTGCGGCAACTGACCGCCGTTCTGCGCGAGCGTGCCCGTCGCGGCGAAATAGCCGGCGAGCGTTGAGGTGCAATTCAACGTGATGGTCTTCGAACCGCTCGGCACGGCAGTGCTGCCGCTCGCCGCGACCCGGCCGAGGGTGTCCGTGACGGCCCAGTTCAACGTGTCGGCGTTCGGCACGTTGGTGGTGAAGGCGAGCTGGAAAGTGCTGCCGGAAGCGAAGATGCGGGTGCCGTCGGCACTGGGTGTGTCGGCGGAAATGGTGGCGCTGCCCGAGCCTGCCGAGACGGCCGGCGACGCACAGCTTAGTGTCGCGACGATGTTGCCCGCGGCGTTCACCGTGGCGGTGCCGCCGGTGCTGCTGTTTCCCGCCGCAGTCGAACTGGACGAACTGGACGGGCTGGTAGTGCCGTTGGCCTGGGTTGACGCGTTGGTGCTGCTGGCGTTACCACTGCCGCCGCCGCCGCAAGCTGCTAGTGCCAAAGAAAGTGTCGAGAGTAGGAGTAGCTGCGATTTCATCAATCTCTAACCAATGCGTAAGCTGAACGTTCGTTCGCCTCTTCGCGCAAAGCGCGTTGGGAGACGGAGCGAAGAAAAATTCATATCGTACGAATCCGTGCCGCACGTCATGGCGGATTTGGCGGAATCGGACGGCCGGGGAAGGTGCGACGAAAACAACTAACGTCTGGAGAACAGCGTGGTTCATATCGCAGGGCCTGAGTTGATGGCGCCGCTCAATGAACTTTTTACTGTTCTGTAAGCAAGAAAGCCTCTGACGAGGCGAATCGACCGCAACAATACGCATTAGTATGTTTAAAAGAAGTAACGAGTCGTTACGTATGAACAATAATGCAGTACTAATTGCATTGATCTCATCAAAAAATACATATGATTAAATCAGTCTTTATCCGCCAAACAAAAATGGGGGTCGAATAAAGTTGTAACGGATGCCTAACTATACGAATTGGCGTAAACCACGGCGAAATGGGCGCTAGCGCTCATTCCATAGCCGATGGAACCTTGGAGATGGCGGAAAAGTGCTGGGCCTTCGGTGTAAGGTTTCCTCGCGACCGTGACTTCGCGGCGGAACTGTCGCTGTTTTATGGAGACGAGGCGCGTCCTGCAAAAAGGGCGCGCCAGATGAACGAGATGGAATGCCGATGTTTTTTGGGGCCGGTACTTGCTGGTCGGCATGTCCATCCGCTGCGCAAAAAAGGCGGTTATCCAGAGAGATAGATCGTGAGAATTCTTCAGTTGGTTCACGCACCGCGACTGTCCGGGGCAGAGGTGCTGGTAAAGGGGCTTGCGATTCATCATCAGCGCGGCGGCCATGACGTTTGTATTGCATCGCTGCTTCCGCAGCAGGACGATTTCATCGGTATTCGCGCGGAGCTTGAGGCCGCGGGCGTCACCTGCCTGTTCCCGAGCATCCGATACGGGAGGGTGGGCAAACTGCTGCACCTGTATCGGGTGGTGCGCCAGTTCCGTCCCGATTTCATCGTGGCTCACGCCACGCTCGCCGCACTTTATGTGCGTCTACTGCCTGTCCATACGCCGATCGCCTGGGTGATGCACTCCGGCGTCAACGACTTCGAGAACGGCGCGCTCAAGCGGGCCGAGCGCCTGCTGTCACGGCGGGCGAGAGCGATCATCGGCGTGTCGCAGCAAAATATCGACGACTACTTGAGAGAGATCGGCAAACATCCGGCGATGGTGGTGATCCCGAATGGCGTCGACGCGTCGCAGTTCGCGGAGGACAACGGCACGTCGGCACCGGATATCGCAGTGCCTGCCAAGCAGATTGTTCAGCTGGGCCGCTATATAGAAGCGAAGAGCCAGTTGCACACGATCCGCGCGTTCGAGCGTGTCCTGCAAAGCGAGCCCGAGGCACGCCTGCTGCTGTGTGGTGTCGTCGAAGACATCGCCTATCACAAGGCGGTGCTGTCGCTCGTTCATCAACTCGGGTTGGAAAGCCGCGTGACCGTGTGCGGGCCGCGCTCGGATGTCGCCGCGATCCTGCGCTCCTCGCGTGTCTTCGCCATGCCTTCTCGATTCGAAGCGCAGAGCATCGGCTTTCTGGAGGCGCTCGCCTCGGGTATTCCCGTCGTGGCGAACCGGATTCCATCGTTCGCTTTTGCCAGTGGATTTGCCAGCGTCAATCTCGTCGATACGACCGATCCTGAGGCCTACGGCCGCGCATTGCTCGGGGCGCTCGACATGCCGCGTGCCAACCGGCAACTGGCGGGATACACGTTGCATGACACGGCAGATCGCTACATGACGATCGCACGGCAGTTCGTCCGTTCGCTGCAAGTGTCGGCCTGAACTGCGCCGGATCGACCAGCTCGCGCTACTGCGCCAATCGGTCGATCCGCACCGTCTCCGAGAAGAGCCCCGGCAGTTCACCGAGATCCTGGGCTGTGCCCAGGGCGAAACCGTCGCCGACCGGATAGCGCGTCAGCGCCGGTGCGCCGCCGGTGAAATAGAAATCGCCGAGCGTCGCGTCGGTTCTCCGGTAAAGCACGAGCGCGGCATTGCGCTTGTCGCGCACGAAAACCGGAAAGACATCCGACCACGACATGCCATGCAATGTCGCTGCCTGGACGGGCACGCTCCTCGCGTCCGCCGTGTCGAGCGTGGCAATGTCGATGACCGCGTCCTCATTTGTTCCATCGAGATGCGGTGTCAAAAGGACCAGCGTATTGCTTGCTTTGCCGTGCACCGCCCCGACCGTCACCTTGACGAAATCGGGCAGGAAATTCGCCGGCAATAGTCTGCGTTCGCCGATGGTCATGCGCGTGCCGTCGTTGACAATTTGCGTAAGCGCGAGCCGGCCGTCCGCAGCCTCCATCACGACGAGTGACGCGCGTGATCCTGGAACCTGGACCGGCAGAAGATTTGCGTTTCGCGGTAGCGCTTTTGCCTGTGCCATGAGCGTCGGCGCCGAGCCGGTTGAGCCCGTGGAAGACGCCAGCCAGAGGTCGAGCCCGCTATCCGTTCGTTTCTGTGCGATCAGCACGCCGGCACGTCCCGTTCCGCTGAAATCCGCCGCTACATATTGCTGCGCCAGCTCAGGCCTGAACGCGCTGTCGGTCTGGAGCCAGAGGCGTGGGGCTTCGAAGCGATCGCCTGTACTGCGAAGCAACCAGAACGCCGTGCCGCCGCGGCGCGCGGTAACGACCATCAAGTCCGCTTTGCCGTCGCCGTCGAAGTCGCCTAGCAGAAAGCGCGCGCTGTCGAAGCACAACTTGTCATCCGCGCAACTCGGCGCCGTCGCGCGGGGATCGAACGGGACAGTGTTCGCGTACCAAAGGGCGGGGGGCGACGCTTTCACGAGCGACGCCGCATACACGTTGAATCCGGGCCCATCGTGCTGTCGCTGCACATAGACCGCGGCTTGTTCGCCCGTGCCGGCGATGTCGCCAACCATCGCGGTCGCGAGCCGCAGATCGGTCGCCTGGGTGCGTTGCGTGGTCGCCCAACGGTAGCGTGTGGTGAGCAGCGTGCAGCCGCGCATGGTGAGCTTGCCGTCGTTTTCGCCGAGACAGTGCCGCAGCGGCGTATAGACGAGGCCGAAGTCCCACGGTGTCCAGCGCTGCGCCATGTCCCATTGATCGCAGGTCTCGGAGATCAGATAGCCGTCGCGTTCGGCGATGCACTGCGAAGTCGCGGCGCTGACGAGCGCGGCATTGCGCGTATTGCCGGGATAGACGGTCAGCGGATCCCAGCGCCATTGTTGCGCGGATGAGCCCGTGCACGCGGCGAGTGTCGGCGCCTGGCCGCTACCCGCGGAGGTCAGGCAGCGGGTCGCGGCCGCATTGAATAGCTGAACGGGATGCGACTGGAAATCCGCGACGCGGCGATCGCTGCGGTCGGCAAACGCATAGCGGCGCGCGACCCAATTGCCGTCCCACTGGAACTCGCCGAATACGTGCGAAAACTCGCTGCCGTCGACAGAAAAATAGCTGGCGACGATGTCGCGCTTGCGCTGAACTTCAGCCGCCGGAACGTTGCCGGGCCAGTCGCCGGTTGGATAGGTGATGTGGTATTCGATCGGCACGCTTTTGCTCAGCGTCTGGGCGACGTGGCGCGTGATGCGCGCGGCATAGATGTGATCGGGATGCTCGAGAAACGGCACCGTGTCCGGATTGAGCGTGTAGATCTGCGACGCCTCGGCGAGTATCACTTTCAGCGTGGCCGACAGCGAGGCCCGATCGTATTGCACACGCACGGAACCGTCGGCGTTCATCGGATAGGTGGAGAGCGTGGCGTGCTGTTCCCACAGGAGGCCGAGCGGTACGCGGCCGCCGCGCACGGCGCCGCCAGGCAGGCGGAGTTCAAGCAGACGAACCTGCGGCTTCGCCTTCAGCACCATCTGGTGCACGAGCTTGCCGGCAATCGGGATATTCGCTTCGATCCATTCGTCAGGCACCCCCGCCATCCGCGCATAAGCGAGCCGCGAGGCCCGCTCGCGGGTCTGCACGTAAGCGAAATTCGCACCATTGGCGCCGCCGATCAGATGCACCGTGGTGATGCACCAGCCGGCATCGAGCCGTTCGCTGATAGCGGGGTCCACGAAGAGCAGATCGTCATCGAGGTGGGCGACGACGGTGACCAGCGTACCGGCGCCGCAATCCGCCGCGCGCGCCGAACCGGGAAGGAAAGCCAAGAAAAGTAGCGCTAGAAAAGCAATGAATGAATCGCGAACGAGCCTGGCTGCCGATGATCGCATGTTGATTCGAGCCCTGACGGTGAGCTCGATCATACTGTATCGGCGTGGTCCGCCACGTTGGCGAACTCACAGTTGGCATCGCTTTTGCACGCCGGCAATGGGCCATGCCGGTAGCGGGGCTGTTGGCCCCAACGGTAGCCTTGGCGTCAGCGGAAATAAGCCTTGGTGTTCTCGTGAACATCGGCGCGCGCGAGCAGTTCCGAAGGCGCGAGCCAGAGATATTCGCTGTGCTGGTCGAGCCGGCCGACTGAGACGGTGCTGGTGAACTGCAGCGCATAGGCAAGCACGATGTAGTGCGTCGACACGTCGGGCTCGGCGGCGAAGTTGTCCTGGTAGTGGTGCTCGAAAACGCCTTCGAAGCGTGCGGTCGAGCGCGCCAGCTTTGCAATGCCCAATTCGGCGTCGGCAATGCGTGCGAACGCTGCGTCGAGCGTTTCGTCTTTATGAATGCGCCCGCCAGGAACGAACCATGTGCCGCGCGCAGGACGATTGCGCCGATGGCCGATCAACACGCGACCCTCAGCGTCGCTGACGATCAGATCGATCGCGACCAGTGGCGTGAGACGCACCACGTCCAGGAAATCGATCTCGGTCAGCATGTCATCTCCTGCGGGGCGTGCGGCGATTGAGCGTGAGGGCGATCCTGACGGCGCTTGCAGTCGTGACGATGCCACCCGCTTGGATCTTACGTGCGCACGCAACGGACCGCTCTGTCACGACACGCCGAAGTATCGGCGCATCGCGACAGTGAGCCGTGCTTATCGCAGCCCCCGGCGCGGCCGCTACATGCACGGCACCGCTAGCGAGGAACGTAACCCTCCGGGGTCATGACTGCGTCCTTGAAGACGCCGACGTTGGCGGAGACCACATAGAGGGGCGTTGGCGAGAGCTTGAGGCTCGCGACGCCGTCGCGATACGGCAAGTTCGATGGGTTGCCCATCATGTCGAACACCGTTACTTCGCCCGACGTGCCGGGCGCGTCGACCCGCAGACGATAGTCTGCGCTCTGGCTCGCGCTGAAGCCGGTTTTGGCGTTCCATGCGTCGTTGTCATGCGTCCATAGTGCGGTCACGATCTTGCCGCCGCCGAGGCGGCGGAATGCGTACGCGTAAACGCCTTTTGGCAGACCCTTGAGCGGCCCGAGCGTATCCGTTCCGTCGATGATCCGTGTCATCGCCGCCACCGCGAGCGCGGCAGGTTTGGGGCTGATGCGAACGGGGCCGTAGGCGCCGTCCGGATGATCGAGTTCGAAGAAGATCCCGTAGCCTCGCGCGGCGTCCGGCATGTCCGCCAGGTAGAACACATAGGTCATGTCCGCGCCTTCGCCGAGCAGGATGAGATGCGTGCGCGCCACGACCGCAGCTTGCGCATACAGCACGTCTGCGCCCGGATAGTTCTTGCCGTACGCCTGACCGATGTCGTAGCTGATGCCGGTTTCGGTGACGAACAGCGGCGCGCCCGGCTTCAGGTACTGATGCAACTCATGGCGCAGCGCGCGCATCGCGGCGGGCAGCGCGCCCGGCACGGTGCCCTGATTGCCTGGGTCGGCAACGCGCTCGGGGGGATGCGACGGTGTCGTGCCGATGTCGTAATACCCGTGAATGGTCATGCCGTCCATATATCGGCCGATTCCAAGCGGACCGAGACGGCGCATCCACTCGACATTGGCCTGCACCGAGGCGTACGTCACACCCATCACCACGGCGTGCGGGTCTGTCTGATGAATACCCTCCCAGACGGCCTTGTACATCGCGACGAAATTCGCGTCGGAATCGCGCCAGGGCAGGCCACCATCGGCGTCAGGTTCCCATGTGACCTGATAGTAGTTGTCGCGTTGTTTGGGGAAGTAGGTTATCCGCGTGCGGTTGGACTCGGCGCCGACTTTTGCCATGTAGTCCTTCATTTGCGCGAGCGAGGTCGGCGCGTAGCTATGCGTCTCTTTGCCGTTCGGACTTACCCACTGAGGAATGCCGTCAAGCTGGATCAGGCGCATGATGTCGCCGCGCCGGAAGTAGGGGAGCAACTGCTTGCTCGCGGGATCGAACGTGCCCGCGTTTTTCGGCTCCTCCATATACCAGTTGCGGTTGTCGTTCGCCCATGAAAGGCCGAGCGCCGTATAGACCGGCCGGTAGCCGTCGCCGTCGCAGCAATGTTGCCCGGGCGCAAGGTAGGCGGTGCCCTGTCCGCCGAATCGATGCAGGTCTTCGTAGGGAAAGCGTACGGCGGGTAAGGCAGCCGAGGTGTCGGGCAGCACGCCGAAGGTGGCGATGCCCGCAGGACGTGTACCGCGCGATTCGAGCTGGCCGTGTGCGCGTTCCAGCGAAGCCGAGACGGCGAAGTAGCCGGCAATGCTCGACGCGCAACTGAGGGTCGATAGTGTGGCGCCGGCCGCAATGGGGAAGCGGCCGCTGGCGCGCACGGCATTCCAGCTGTCGCGGATCTGCCAGTTGAGCGTGTCGTTTTGCGTCGGACGCGCCGTGAAGACGAGCGCGAAGGGTTTATCCGCTGCGAACAGGCGCGTGCCGTCGCTCGGCGTGTCCGCTTCCAGCAGATCGCCGTTTGCTGCCGCGCGCACCTGTGAGGAGGGCGCGGCACAGCGCAAGCCCTGTCCCGGCGGCGCCTTCAGTCCAGTGGGCGCGGTGGCTGCCGATTCCAGTGTGGTGTCTTTATTCGCGGAGGCTGCCGCAGCCGCCTTGGCCGCCGTGCTCGGATCGACCGCGGTGAGCGCAACCGCGCAGCGCTTCTCCACCCCCGGCGCTGGATCGCCGAACACACCGTTATTGCAATCGGCGCTGTTCAAGAACGTCTTTATGACATGTTGCTCGACTGTGCCGTACAGCACGTCGCGCGATCCGCTGAACCGGCAGGTGCCGTATTCGGCCGCGCAGGGTCGCCACTTTCTGCCGTCGACGCTCAGATCGGCATTGCTTGCGCTGTCGGGACCGGCTGAAGCCCCCGCCGCACTACACGATGAGGCCATCATGCATAGCAGGAAAAATGCCGCCGCCGAGGCAGCGACGCGCAGCGCAAACCCGTGAGCGGCACAGCCCCTGGCGAGCGGTCGCAGCGCGCGATATTCGCGTACATTCGACATGTGTTCCCCGTGTCGTTCGACGTATATGTTCCGATGATAAAGCGTCGCCGGACTGCTAGTTGACCAGGTCAGACCCGCCTTAGGCTACTTCGTGTCGCAAGCTGTTGCGGAAACCGCATAGGCTATTTCCGCAATCCGATGGCGGAATCGTACCGCCTCTCATCCGACAGAATGCGCCATTGGCCCGTCTATTGCGACGCGGGCTAAAGTTGTCTTATTGCCGTGTTTCACGTTTGTAACATTAATCGTCATGTTTATATTCCCCGGATCCAATAACAACGAATTAAATAATTTTGTCTCTCAAAAAGTGCTTATATTGGATGCTGCTTTACATGCCTCTGCCGACCGAAAATATCGTCATAAGAAAGAGCCTTGGGCATCTGGTAAGAGCAATGACTGGTGCAAGCAAGGCGGCTGCGCTCATTCTGGCGACGTGACGGAAAGAAGTCACTTCAAATCTGCGGAACGGTGGGCGGATCAAATTGTAACTCGCGCGTTTTGAGTAGCGATCGTATGTGTGCTAACGCACAAAAAATTGCATTAATTAGCATTAAGATTCACGGATCGAAAACTCATTCATATGCAGAATCAGCATTTAATTTGTTGAAAAATCAGTAGTGTCGGGATTGTTCCGAAAATCACTGGCTGGCCACCATAGCGAAACGCCAACATGTCTGCGCTTTCGGTCATGGCGGCTAAATGCTTGATGGGGGATGACTATGATGCACTGCACAGAGCATCCCTCTGTGTGGGCGTTCGAGATTGAAAAGTAGATCCGTTTCTGTTGAGAGGATGACTATGACCTGCGCGAGTCTCGAGTCAGCAATGCTGCGCTGGGTGCACGCACCGAACAAGGGTATGCGTCGCATCGCAATTCTGATGTTCAACGATTGCTCGCTGCAGGGCGCGGGCGTGGTTGCCGAGGTGTTCCAGGCTGCGAACGAACTGGCATCGTCCGGCTCGGGCGGCTGGTTGTATGACGTTTCCTTCCTGTCGGCCGATGGTGGCATGGTGACCTCGTCATCCGCACTGCGGGTCTGGACCGACGGACTCGATGCGCGGCATTACGTCGGCTTCGACGCGTTGTATGTCGCCGGTGGCAAAGGCGCGTTCGCAGCAGCCAGTGACGAGCGCCTGATCGCCTGGTTGCGACGCGTTCGTCGCAATACCGGCATGATCCGGCCGATCGCCGAAGGGCGCGCGCTGCTCGAAGCGGCGTATGTGCCGGACAGCAAGGAAAGTGGCGATTTCCACCAGTCGCAGCCGGCGCCGTCGCGCCAGGCCGAGCAGAACGGCGATGCGGGCGACCGGCTTGAATCGATGCGAAGCGCCCTCGCCATGATCAAGCGCGATCTCGGCGGCGCGACCGCCCGTACGGTGGCCGAGCGCCTGCTCGCCGATTCGTGCTCGAACCTCGCGCCGCTGCTTGGCGAAGACGGCGGTTTGAGCCCGGGCGACAAAGTGCGCGCGGCGGCCCGCTGGCTGCAAGAGAATTGCCAGCAGTCGATTTCGATTGCCGATGCGGCTCAGTTCGCCGCGATGAGCGAGCGCAACTTCCTGCGCCGCTTCAAGATGGAAATGGGTATCACGCCTTCGAGTTTCCTGTTGCATGAGCGCCTCGCGGTGACCTGCAGCCTGCTAACCGAGTCGGAATTGCCGGTAGACAAGATTGCGCGGCGCACCGGCATGGGTAACGGTGACCGTCTCGCGAAGGTGTTCCGCAAGCGGATGAGAATTTCCCCCACTGAGTTCCGGATTCAAAGCCGCCGCATGGTCGGCGGATAACGCACGCGTCGCGAACCGGCTGAGCGCGCTTACTACGCGATATTTTCGCGTGGTGCCTGGGTAAGTCATTCGTCTACTTCAGAAAACTTTAAGGAATGCGAATATGTTGACTAAGGGGGGTGTGAGCGCTGCGTCGGCGAGCCCGGACAGCGCAAGTGCCGGGAGTGAAGGCGCGCATTGCGCGCGCATCGTCCCGGTCATTCTTGCTGGTGGCTCAGGCACGCGGCTGTGGCCGGTGTCGCGTGAAAACTATCCGAAGCAACTGATCGACGTGGTCGGCTCCGACTCGCTGCTGCAGGCGACTGCGCGGCGTATGGACGGCTTTCCCGCCGGCTGGAACGTAGACGTGTCGCCGATCATCGTGTGCGGCGAAGAACACCGGTTTGTGATTACCGAGCAGCTTCTTGAAAACGGCGTGAACGCGCGTTTGATCGTCGAGCCTGCGCGGCGCGATACGGCGCCGGCGTTGACGCTCGCGGCGTCGCTCGCATGCGCGGACGGCGACGATGCGATTCTCATCGTCATGCCGGCCGACCATTCGATTGCGGACCTGCCCGCGCTGCAAGGCGCGCTGGAACGTGCCGCCCGGTACGCGGCACGGGGCTCGATCGCCACGCTGGGCGTGCCGCCCACGCGCCCCGATACGGGCTTCGGCTATATCCGCATCGGCGCGCAATTACCTGATGGCGGTCATGCGATCGACGGCTTCGTCGAGAAGCCGGCCGAGGAAATCGCCGCGCAGTACGTCGCCGCGGGCACGTATTGGTGGAACGCCGGGATCTTTGTCGTGCGGGCGCGTGCGTGGCTCGATACGCTCAAACGCCTGCAGCCTGAGATGCACGCGGCCTGCGAACGCGCATTCGTCAACGGCCACACCGAAGGCGCGTATTTTCGTCCCCTGCTGGACGCTTTCCTGAGTTCGCCCGCTGACTCGATCGACTATGCGGTGATGGAGCGGCTCACTGACGTGAGCGACATGGGCGCAACGAGCGAGGGCGCCACGGACGATGCGGCCGCGGCCCACGGCACGGACCCGCAAGCGCAAGGATCCGACGCGAATCCGTCCGGCGTGGTGGTGCGTCTCGATGCGGGCTGGTCGGATCTCGGCTCCTGGGACGCCGTCTGGGCTGCGATGGACAAGGACGCCAACGGCAATGCCGGGCGCGGCCGCGTGACGTTCGAAGGCGCGGTGTCGAGCTATGCGCATTCCGAAGGCCGGCTCGTCGCCTGTGTCGGGACGACCAATGTGGTGGTCGTCGAAACGGCGGACGCCGTGCTGGTGGTCGACCGTTCACACGTGCAGGACGTCAAGGGCCTGGTGTCGCGCATCAAGGCGCAGCACGCCCCCGAGGCTGATTCGCATCGCAAGGTGCGCCGCCCGTGGGGTTTTTACGATTCCATCGACCATGGTGAACGCTTCCAGGTGAAGCGCATCGTCGTCACGCCGGGCGCGAAGCTTTCGCTGCAACTGCATCACCACCGGGCCGAGCACTGGGTCGTCGTGCGCGGTACGGCGCTCGTCACGCGGGGTGAAGAGCAGTTCCTGCTAAGCGAAAACGAATCGACCTACATTCCGCTCGGCACGCGGCACCGGCTCGAGAACCCCGGGAAAGTGCCGCTCGAAATCATTGAAATCCAGTCAGGCACGTATCTCGGGGAAGACGACATTGTGAGGTTCAACGACAACTACGGCCGCTGCTCCTAACAGCGCGCACGGGGTCATCTGCGGAAAAGAACGAACGGCCAGGACGAGGTAAGCAAAATGCGCAAGTTTCAGGATTTGCTCGCGCGAGTTTTCGATGTCGCGCTGGTGCTCGTCGGGGCGGCAGTGGCGTCGCAGATCCGCTTCGATTACCTCGCTCAATCCGGGTTCTATTGGGCGCTCGCGATGTTTTCCGCTGCCTTTGCGCTGGCCATCTTTCCGGCGTTCGGCGTGTATGAGTCCTGGCGCGGCCGTTCCAAGCTCGCGCTGGCCGGGCAGGTGTCGCTCGCATGGCTGATGGTGCAGGTCAGTGCGCTCGTGCTGATGTATTCGCTGCATCGCATCGACTTCGTATCGCGGCTGTGGTTCTCGTACTGGACCGCGGTGGCGGGTGGCCTGCTGATCGCTTACCGGCTGATCACGCATGCGGTGCTGGCGCGCGCGCGCAGTGCCGGCCTGAATCTGCATCAGGTCGCCATTGTCGGCAGCGGCTCGCAATGCGACGCGATCATTCGCCGGATCGATTCGGCGCCCGGCACAGGCTTCCGCGCCACGGCCGTCTACAACACGCGTCCTGACGTGTCTGCCGTTACCTGCGCGCGGGTGCCCGTCTGCGATACGGTGGATGCGCTTGCCGACTACATTCGAACCAACGACGTGCATGAGCTTTGGCTCATGTTGGCGCTTGCCGAAGAGCCCCTGATCTGCAAGCTGATCAGCGAGTTTCGCGATGATCTGGTGAATATTCGCTTCATGCCGGATGTGCGCAGCATTGCATTGTTCGATGGCAGCGGCGTGATCGATCTGCTCGGTGTGCCGGCGATCAACCTCGTCGCCTCACCGCTGTCCGCCAGTTCGATGCTGAAGAAGGAAATCTTCGACCGCCTGTTCGCCGCCGCGGCGCTGATCGGCCTGGCGCCCATCCTGCTCGCCATTGCGATCGCGGTGAAGCTCTCGTCGCGCGGCCCGGTTCTCTTCAAGCAGAAGCGTAAAGGCGCGGACGGCCGCGTCTTCACGATCTACAAATTCCGCTCGATGCGACTGCATATCGAGCAAAAAGGCGTGGTCAAGCAGGCGACGCGCAACGATGAGCGCGTCACGAAAGTCGGCGCATTTCTACGTCGTACGAGCCTTGACGAACTGCCGCAGTTCTTCAACGTGTTGCGTGGCGACATGTCGGTCGTCGGACCGCGTCCCCATGCACTCGAGCACGACGACCTCTATCAGAAAGTGGTCGCCGGCTATATCAATCGCTATCGGATCAAGCCGGGGATTACGGGTTGGGCGCAGATCAACGGCTTTCGTGGCGAAACCGACCGCATCGAGAAGATGGAGCGTCGCGTCGAGCATGACCTGTATTACTTGGGGCATTGGTCGTTTGCGCTCGATATGCGGATTATCGGCGCGACGATTGTCGCCGGACTGGTGCATCGAAACGCTTACTAAGCAGTTAACAAGCACGCTGGGCGCTACCTCCTCCGAGGACAGTTCCCTGGCACAAGGAGGAAACACCATGAGCTCACTTGGTATACGCACGGGAAGTCTCGTGATTTTCACAGCTACAGCACTGCTTTCCGGATGCGGGATCGTACCTGGTCAACAGATGATTACGCCCGCCGCGGTTCAGGACACGGGTGGGGATTTCAGCACGGAAGCATCGCAGCAACAGCAGATACCGATTACCGATATCAACCTCGCGCTGCTGCGCAAGATGAACGCGGTTCATACGTCCGCGACACTGCCGCCGGAGACGACCGCGCTGTTCGGCAAACCGACGGCTTACAAGGTCGGCCCCGGCGACGTGCTGCAGATCGTCGTGTGGGATCACCCGGAACTCGCCGCCGCGCTCGGCCAGCCCGCGCAAAACGCGAAAACGACGGATGCCGCGCCCGGTTTCCTGATCGACGAAAACGGCGACGTGCAGTTCCCGTACGCGGGCACGGTGCATGTGGCAGGCAAAGACGTCGCATCGATCCAGCGGGACCTGCATAAGCGTCTGAGCAACGTGTACCAGAAGCCTGAGGTGACGGTGCGGGTGGCCTCGTTCCGGAACGCGCAGGTCTACGTCGACGGAGAAGTACGCACGCCTGGCGCGCAGTCGGTCACCGACATTCCGTTGTCGTTGACGAGCGTGATCAACCAGGGCGGCGGCTTCAGCCCGAATGCGGATCGCAGCCGCGTCGAGCTGATCCGCAACGGCGTGACGTATCCACTCAACGTGGACGACCTGATCAAACGCGGCCGCAATCCGTCGGACATCTACCTCCAGGCCGGCGACATCGTGCGGGTGGCTTCGCGCGAAGACAGCGGCGTGTATGTGATGGGCGAGGTCAACAAGCCCGCGACCGTCCTGCCGATGCGTAACGGTTCGCTGACGCTTTCGCAGGCCATTTCCGACAGCGGCAGCTTCGACTCGAACACGGCGGCGGCCAGACAGTTGTTCGTGATCCGCAATTCGACAAGCGAATCGCCGCAGGTGTACCACCTCGATGCGACCTCGCCGGTGTCCATGATCCTTGCCAATCAGTTCGAGCTCCAACCGAAGGACGTCGTGTACGTCGGTCAAGGCGGATTGGTCCGCTTCAACCGCGTGTTGAACCTGCTGCTGCCGGCGATCAATGCGGCTGTGACGGGTGCCGTTCTTGCGAAATAACAACCGTGCAACGTGACCTTGAACCGCCGGGCTTTGTTGGGTGAACAAAATGGCAATCAACTTCGAAAACCGCTACACCGACGTGTCCGGACCGGACGAGCTGCATCTGTCGGACTATCTGCGCACGATCGTGAGGGGTTGGCGCACGATCACGATGGTGACCTTGATCGCGCTCGCGCTGGGGTGCGCGTACGCGTTTCTCGCGCCGCCGACGTATCGCGCGGATGTGCTGTTCCACGTCGAGGACAAAACGGCCAACGCCAACGCGAACGGCAAGGATTCCTTGCCGCCGCTCACTGGCATGTTCGACACCAAGCCCTCGACAGCGGCGGAGATCGAGTTGCTGAAGTCGCGTCTCGTCACCGAGGAAACGGTCAAGAACCTGCACCTCGACATTACGGCTTCGCCGCGCTACATGCCGCTCGTCGGCGGGATGATCGCGGGGTTGGTGAACGGGCAATGGGGCTTCAAGTTGCCGTCGTTCATCAACCTGTCGGGCTACGCATGGGGTGACGAGAGCATTGCCGTGTCGCGCTTCGACACCTCGAAGGAACTCTACGACACCACCTTCACGCTGATTGCGGGCGAGGGAGGTTCGTACGTGCTGCGCGACAAGAACGGTATCGCGATTCTCTCCGGCCATGTCGGCGAGACCGTGGAAACCGACACCGCCGACGGCCCGATCGCGTTGCACGTCGATAAGCTGGTCGGCGCTCCCGGCTCGCGTTTCGAACTGCAGCGCGCCTCGACGCTGGGGACCGTGGATCGCTTGCAGAAGGCACTCGTGGTCGCGGAGACCACGCTGCAGTCCGGCGTAATCCGCACGAGCCTCGAAGGCGGCGACCCCGCGCTGACCGCGGCGATCGTCAACAGCATGGCGCGTGAATTCGTGCGTCAGGATGTGGAGAGCCGTTCGACCGAAGCGGAGCATATGCTGGCCTTCCTCGATCAGCAACTCCCCGGCTTGCGCAAGGAACTCGACGACGCCGAGCAACGCTATAACAAGTTCCGCAACCAGCACGGCACGGTCGATCTCGGTGAAGAAAGCCGCCTGCTGCTCCAGCAGGTCGTCGACAACAAGACGAAGCTGCTCGATTTGCAGCAGCAACGCGCGGAGATGTCGCAGCGTTTCACGGCGAATCACCCGGCGGTAGCCGCGCTCGATGCACAGATCGCGGCGTTGCAGGGCGCAGCGGCCAGCATGAACCGCAGCGTGGCCGTGATGCCGGATACCGAGCAGACCGCGTTGCGTCTGCTGCGCGACGTGCACGTCGACACGGAGCTCTATACCAATCTGTTGAATAGCGCGCAGCAACTTCGGGTGGCGAAAGCCGGCCAGGTGGGCAACGTGCGGGTGGTGGACTTCGCCGAAACGCCTGACGAGCCGGTGCGTCCGAAGCGCGTGCTGGCAATCCTGATCTCGCTCGGCGGCGGCTTGCTGATCGGCATCATGCTGACCTTCTTCAAGCGCGCGATGTACGGCGGCGTGGAACGTCCGGACGAACTCGAAGCCGTGCTCGGCGTACCGGTGTTCGCGATCGTGCCGCGCAGCCAGACTCAGCTGCGTTTGCAGGAGAACGTCATGCTGCGGCGTCGTGGGCTTCATGTGCTCGCGCAGCAGGCGCCGGAAGACATCGCGGTGGAAGGCGTGCGCAATCTGCGGACCTCGTTGCAGTTGTCGCTCGATCACGCGGAGAACAACGTCGTGATGATCACGGGTTCGCGGCCCGACACCGGCAAGTCGTTCCTGTCGGTGAATCTGGCGGCGCTGGTGGCGTCGGCGAACAAGCGGGTGCTGATTATCGACGGCGACATGCGGCGCGGCGACGTCCACTCGCATTTCGGTATCGGGCATCAACCAGGCCTCTCGGACGTGTTGAGCGGCGGCGATCTGACGGCGATGATCCAGCGCGATGTGCTGCCCGGGCTCGACGTGCTCGCCAAGGGCACGCTGCCGTCGCATCCGTCCGAATTGCTGATGAGCAAGCGCTTCGAAACGATGCTCGAGGAATTGAAATCGCACTACGACATCGTGATCGTCGACACGCCGCCGGTGCTCGCCGTGACCGATTCGACGGTGATCGGCAAGTACGCCGGCACGACGCTGCTGGTGGTGCGCCACGGCCGCCATCCGCTGAATGAAATTGCCGAGACAGCCAAGCGGCTGTTCAACGGCGGTGTATCGCTCAGAGGTGTATTGCTCACCGATGTGCCTCAGGAAGGGGCATTCCTCGGTTCCGGTTATCAAGGCGGTTATTACGGATACGACAGTATCGCCGGTTGAGGGCTGACGCAGCGGCGGCTCCATAACGGGGCCGCTCACTCGAGCGTACTGTGGCACCGGCATCGTAAAGGCTAACTAGGTGGAGAACTCCATGAAACGCAAGGTCGCGTTGATCACCGGCATCACTGGACAGGACGGGTCGTATCTTGCCGAGCTTCTGCTCAGCAAGGATTACGACGTACATGGCATCAAACGCAGAACATCCCTGTTCAATACGGACCGGATCGATCATCTCTATCGCGACCCGCACGATCCGGATCAGCGACTCTTTCTGCATCACGCGGACCTGACGGACTCGACCAGCATCCTGCGCGTGATCCAGCGCGTGGAACCCGACGAGATCTACAACCTCGCGGCGCAGAGCCACGTGGCGGTCTCGTTCGAGGAGCCGGAATACACGGCTAATGCGGACGGCCTTGGGGCCCTGCGGATTCTCGAAGCGATCCGGATTCTTGACCTTCAGCACAAGACGCGCTTTTACCAGGCCTCCACCTCGGAGCTGTACGGCCTCGTGCAGCAGGTGCCGCAGTCCGAGACCACGCCGTTCTATCCGCGCAGTCCGTATGCGGTCGCCAAGCTGTTTGCGTACTGGACCACGGTCAATTACCGCGAGGCGTATGGGCTCTATGCCTGCAACGGAATTCTGTTCAACCACGAATCGCCGGTGCGCGGCGAGACCTTCGTGACGCGCAAGATCACGCGCGCTATGGCGCGCATTGCGGTGGGCATGCAGAAGACCTTGTATCTCGGCAATCTGTCGGCGTTGCGCGACTGGGGTCATGCGCGCGACTACGTGGAGATGCAATGGCGCATGCTGCAACAGGAGCAGCCGGAGGACTACGTCATCGCCACCGGCGTGCAGTACAGCGTGCGTGAGTTTGTTCAGCATGCCGCCGCTGAGTTGGGTGTCACGGTGCGTTTCGAAGGCACCGGCGTGGATGAAGTCGGCATCGTCGAGAAGGTGGAAGGGCGCGAAATCAAGATGTCGCCCGGGGATGTGATCGTGCGCGTCGATCCGCGCTACTTCCGGCCCGCCGAAGTCGAGACGCTGCTGGGCGATCCGTCAAAAGCCCATGCGAAGCTCGGCTGGCAACCAACCACGCCGTTCAGCGCGCTCGTCAAGGAAATGGTGCGGGCGGACTATCAGATTGCAAGACGTGACGCGCTTGTCACGCTGGCCGGTTTCACCGCGCTGGAACACCACGAGTAACGGCGATGAACAAACAAGCACGCATCTTTGTCGCGGGCCACCGTGGCATGGTCGGCTCCGCGCTGGTCCGGCGGCTAAACGCCGAGGGTTACCACAACCTCGTCACGCGTTCGAGGGCGGAGCTCGACCTCACGGATCAGGCTGCCGTGAACGGCTTCTTCGAGCGGGAAAAGATCGACGTGGTGCTGCTCGCGGCCGCGCGGGTGGGCGGCATCCTTGCCAATGCGTCGCGGCCGGGTGAGTTCATCTATGACAACCTGGTGATCGAAACCAACGTGATCCATGCCGCGTATCGCGCGCAGGTGGAGCGGCTGGTGTTTTTCGGTTCGTCGTGCATTTATCCAAAGCAATGTCCGCAGCCGATCCGCGAAGAGTATCTGTTGACCTCGCCGCTCGAGCCGACCAACGACGCTTACGCGATTGCAAAGATCGCCGGTCTCAAATTGTGCGAGGCGTACAACCGTGAATACAACACGCAGTACGTCTCGTTGATGCCGACCAATCTGTACGGTCCCAACGACAACTACGACCTGAACAGCAGCCATGTTTTTCCGGCTCTGCTGAGGAAGGCGCACGAAGCAAAGGTGAACGGCTCCGCGACCCTGACTGTGTGGGGCTCGGGCACGCCGCGCCGTGAGTTTCTGCACGTCGACGATCTCGCCGCAGCGACGCTTTTCGTGCTCGAGCACAACGTGACAGAAGGCCTGTTCAACGTCGGGGTGGGTGAAGACCTGTCGATCCGCGAGCTGGCTGAATGCATCTGCAAAGTGGCTGGCTTCGAGGGGGAACTCGTGTTCGACGCGTCCAAACCCGACGGCACGCCGCGTAAGCTGCTCGACGTATCGCGGCTTACGAAAATGGGCTGGCACGCGACCATTGGCCTTGAGGAGGGCATCGCGTCCACGTATCGGGAATTCGTTGAGTTACACGCCGGCTCGACACCAGCCGCCGCCATGCAGGTATAGGCGCGCACTGAAAGGCCGTTGAGCTCGGTTCCGGAATTGAGGGCGCGCGTGAGGCGTTGCGCACGAATAGCGTGCAACGCACACAGGGACGATTTTTCGAGGAGTGGCATAAAAATGACAGCGTCAGTCACGATCTTCCACAACGTCGTGTGGTCGCGCCACAAAGGTGTCGTGTTCTCCGCCTTGCATAACATTTCGTCATCCGGAGCGATTCGCTACTCGATGGTGCAGATTGCGGATACCGAGCACGACCGTGTCGGCTTTTCGGATGTGGACTATTCGTACCATCGCTACCCGATGCAGAAGCTGTTCGACGGTTGCTACGAAGATGTGCCGACGATGAAGATGATCGCGCGGCTCACGTGGGAAGTGTTGCGGACCAAGTCGGATCTGATCGTTCTGCCGGGCTACCACCGTCCGGAATACTGGGCAATGCTGGCGGCGTGCATCGTGACCGGCAAGCGGCGCGCGGTGTTCTGCGATTCGACCGCGCGCGACCGACCGAAGAAACTGCTTACGTCGATTCCGAAGCGCGTGTTCTTCTCGCTCTGCGACGGCTATTTCGGTTTCGGCGAGCGCAGCCGCGAGTATCTGTTGTCACTCGGCGCGAAGCGCGACAAGATTTTTGTGCCGTGTCAGGCCGCCGCATTGCCTGGATCGTTTTCGCCGGAGCGCGCGCTGGTCGAGCGGATTGCGGCACGCGTCGGCAACGCTCCAATTTTTCTCTACGTCGGCCGTCTTTCAGAAGAGAAGGGTATCGGCACGCTGATCGAGGCGTTCGCCGGCTTGCGGCGCCGTATTCCAGCGGCGAAGTTACGCATTGTCGGCACGGGGCCGATGGCGGACGCGCTGCACGCGAAGGTGGCTGACCTCGAACTGGGCGACGCGGTGACCTTCGCCGGCAGTTTGCAGGACGAGCCGCTCACCCGGGAATATTACGGTGCGACCTGCATGGTGCTGCCGAGCTACAGCGAGCCGTGGGGACTCGTCGTCAACGAGGCGCTTGCGCATGGCTGCCCGGCGGTGGTCAGCGAGAGTTGCGGCTGTGTGCCGGAGCTGGTGATCGACGGCGTGAGCGGCTATGCGTTCACGGCGGGCGATGTCGCCGGACTGCAGCGCACGATGCTCAAGGCGACGGAGGCTTTCGCCGACGCGGGCGGCACGGCGCGCCGTTGCATGGATGTGATTCGCCGTTTCGATCCGCCTTCTGCCGCCGCCAATATCGCTCGTGGCTGCGCGCTGATGCTGAGCGATTGACGCGCCGTGCGGCGCCGTCGTACATGCAAATAAGCTCTAACACGTTCTGGCAGCCACAATGAAGATCCTGATCTACGGCCTCAATTACGCGCCTGAACTGACAGGAGTGGGGAAGTACACGGCGGAAATGGCTGTGCTTCTGGCCAGCCGTGGTCACGAGGTTCGCGTGGTGTGCGCGCCACCCTATTACCCCGAGTGGCACGTTGCTGCGGGCTATGTGTCCTGGCGGTATCAGCGCGAGATGCGCGACGGCGTGACGATCTGGCGCGCGCCGCTGTGGGTGCCGGCACGTCCCAGCGGCCTGAAGCGGATGTTGCATCTGGCGAGCTTTGCGGCGAGCTCGTTGCCGCTGCTCGCCCGTCAGGTGCTGTGGCGCCCCGATACGGTGACGCTGATCGCGCCAACCCTGATGTGCGCGCCTGGCGCGCTGGCGCTCGCGCGTATCGCGCGCACGAGCGCCTGGCTGCATATTCAGGACTTCGAGGTCGATGCGGCGTTCGATCTGGGACTTCTGAAAAGTACGCGGGCAGCCCGCGTGGCGCGTTGGATCGAAAGCACGCTGCTGCGGCGCTTCGATACGGTGTCGTCGATTACGCCGCAGATGAGTGCGCGTGCGGTGGTCAAGGGGGTCGAGCCTTCGCGGGTCGTGTGCCTGCCCAATTGGGTCGATGTGTCGACCATCTTTCCGCTTTCGCGCGCGAGCGACTACCGGCGTCTGCTGAGCATTCCGGTTGACCACAAGGTGGTGCTGTACTCGGGCAACATGGGCGCGAAGCAGGGCATCGAAACGCTCGCCGATGCGGCGGCATCGCTTGCCGCGCGTGCCGATATCACCTTCGTTTTCTGCGGCAGCGGCGCCGCGAAAGCGAGTTTGCTCGAGCGCTGCGCCGGATTGACGAATTGCGTTTTCATTCCGCTGCAACCGGCCGAACAGCTGAACGAACTGCTCAATCTCGCCGACATCCATGTTCTGCCGCAACGCGGCGATGCCGCGGATCTGGTAATGCCTTCGAAGCTCACCGGCATGTTCGCAAGCGGGCGTGCTGTGGTAGCCATGGCGCGGCCCGGCACGGGTCTCTACGACGTGGTGTCGTCGCGCGGCGTGGTCGTGCCGCCAGACGACGTCAAAGCTTTGGCGGCGGCGATCACGGTATTGGCAAGCGATCCCGAAGGCCGCGCGGCGCTCGGCAAGGCCGCACGCGATTATGCGGAGCGCGCGCTATCGCCAGAGTCGACAATTGGCACCTTCGAGGAACGGCTCGCGACGCTGGTTCGTGAGTCACGTGGCAAGCGCGCAAAGGTGGAGGCACCGTATTTCGGTGGCCCCAAGTCCTCACCCGCCGCGGTCCGGCAGCAAAAGCCAGCTACCACGGAGGAAGCCGCGCCGGATTGATCCGGCACGCGGCCATCTCATGAATGCGATATCACCACGGGGACTTGTAGACGGCGTGCTTGCCCGGATCGTACGGATCGGCGTAAGTGGTTTTCGCTGCGCCTTCGGGCATCAGGGCCGCATTCGGATCGCCTGGCTGGCCGGCCACGCGTACCTTGCCGTTGGCTGCGGCCTGCGCCTTGTTGCGCTGGCCTTTGCCCACCGCCGGCTGCGCGCCTTGGCCGCCCAACACCGTCATGCGTTGTTCGTCGAGCAGCGCTGCCTGCTGGGCGTCGGCCGTATTGCCTTGCTGTGCGTCTGGCGAGCCGTATTCGCGTGGGGCGCCGAGCAACTGTGCTTCGCTGTTGCGATGCGCGGCACCCGGGTTGGCGGGCGCTGCTGCGGTGGGGACGCCGTAGCTGGTCGCAGCCGTAGCGGCAAGGGCCGGCGCAGCGGGCGCGGGTGCTGCATTCTGCGCGATCGCCGGTGCGGCACACGTAGCGATGGCGAGAAGCAGCGAGGTAGTTGTATGCCGAAACGAGATGGTCATCGTATGCCCCAGGGAGTTGCGGTCGCAATAGAGCTATCGTGCGCCAACCAGTACGCGTGTAGCCGCCAAAACGCTTGCCCGGACAGCCATGAAGCCAGGTTCAGTAAGGACTCGAAACATAATGTAAGAACGATGTGTGGGTATGTTGATTCCCGTTTGTGGTCCGGAGAAAAATGATGGGTCACGTTGCCGACGATCCGCAAATCGGGCGTATGCCGGAAGCCGAAGCCGAAGGCGTTCGCGCGAACGGCCGCGTCATCGATCTGAGTCAGGCTGGAAAGGGAAACTATCGCGCAAAGCGCGGTGTCCTGATCGAGTTCATCTGGTTTGTCGTTGAAGCCTGTGTGATCAACAACAAGCTGCTGCCTCTCTCGTCGGTCCGGGTAGCGCTACTACGTCTGTTCGGCGCGAAGGTCGGCACGGGTTGCCGTTTCGTGCATCCATTGCGTGTGAAGTCGCCGTGGAATCTGGAAGTGGGCAATAACTGCTGGTTCGGCGTCGACGTCTGGATTTACAACCAGGCGTTGATCCGCATCGGGTCGAATGTCTGCATTTCTCAGGGTACGTTCCTGAGCGCAGGCTCTCACGACATGAGCACTACGATGGATCTGCGCGTGGCGCCGATCGTTATCGAGGACGGCGTCTGGATCACGTCGAAATGTGTTGTGCAGATGGGGGTGACGATCGGCCGGTCGGCGGTGGTGACGCCGTTGTCAGTCGTGCATCGTTCGCTCGATCCAGAGGGCGTGTATGGCGGCAATCCATGCCGTTTTATCCGGAACCGTTTCGATTCCGTGACCTGAAGCACAGATAGAAAACCGCAGCGTTTATAAGCTGAGGAGGCCAGGTCGTTGACAAGCCGGAATGTCGGCGGCCGCAATGGGATTGTCGATCGATGCCTTTGATCGACACCCGCGGCGACGCCGATGATGTGTTTGGCAACGACGTGTGCGTGGTTTGCTTGCCAGCCCCGGTTGGATGAGTAGCCGGATTGACGCACTCAGAAATGCATGAAGAAGATGGGAGTAGGGATGTTTATCGATACTCGCACTGTTCAACACAACGCGGTCATTGAAACGACGGTTTGCATCATCGGCGGAGGTGTCGCCGGCATTACGCTTGCGCTGGAGATGTCGAGGGCCGGGGTCGACACCTGCATGCTCGAGAGCGGGGGCTTTGGGCCTGATGACGAAACCCGTGACCTCTATCGCGGCGAGAACGTTGGGCTTCCCTATTCTTTCGCGGACGGCTCGCGTAGCCGCTACTTCGGCGGCAGCAGCAACTGCTGGGGCGGCTGGTGCCGTCCGCTCGATCCGTGGGACTTCGAGAAGCGCGACTGGATCCCGCATAGCGGCTGGCCGTTCGGTCTCGAAGAACTGGCGCCGTACTACGCGCGTACCCACGAACTGCTGAAGCTCGGCCCGCTGAATTTCGACCCTGCCTACTGGGAGCGCGAGATCGGACGCCATGACGTGCGCCGCATACCGCTCGCGACCGGCGATATGCGCGATACCGTCGCGCAGTTCAGCCCCCCTGTGCGTTTCGGCAAGGCTTATCGCGACGAGCTGTCGCGTTCGACGCGGGTGCGCGTGTTCCTGCATGCGAATGTGCAGAATATCGACGCTGATGCCCAGGGCACGTCCATTTCGCGGCTCCAGGTGGCGACCATCAGTGGACGCAAGATGACGGTGACCGCCAGGATTTTCGTGCTGGCCACGGGCGGCATCGAGAACGCGCGTCTCCTGCTTGCCTCGAACAACGTGCAGGCGGCGGGCCTCGGCAATGCCAATGATCTGGTGGGGCGCTATTTCATGGATCATCCGCGGATGATGTGCGGAAAGGTGCGCTTTCGTCCGGGCAATGCTCGCAACAAACTGTATGACATCAAGTATCACTATCAGAATGCCGCAGTGTCTGCGCACGGCACGAAGATATCCTCACAGTTCGCACCGAAACAGGAGCTGATGGAGCGCGAGAAGCTGCTGAATTCGCGCGTGTGGCTCTATTCGCGCTGGTACGGTGAAGGCACCGCAGGGTCCGAGGCGCTGATCCACTGCAAGGAAGCGTTGCTGCAGAAGGACCAGCCGGGCCGCAGCCTGAAAACCGATATCGCGACGATGATCGCGCACCCGTTGCACACCGTGGGCTACGGGTTGACGCGGCTCCTGCAATGGCCCGCGCTGATCACCGACGTGACGTTGCAGGCAATCGTCGAAGCCGTGCCCGATCCCGATAGCCGGGTCACGTTGTCGGCCGATAAGCGGGACCGGTTCGGCATGCCGCGCGTCAAGGTGGAGTGGCGGCTGGGCGAGCAGGTGCAGCGCACCTTCGACACAACGTTTGCGTTGCTTGCGCAGGAGTTGCAGATGGCCGGTATCGCGGACGTCGAACTCGACACGCCGCTCGAAGGCCGGCCCTGGCCGGCGAAGCTGGAGGGCACGTGGCACCACATGGGCACCACGCGCATGCACGATTCGCCACGTGAAGGCGTGGTCGATCGCGATTGCAAGGTGCATGGGATGAGCAATCTCTATGTGGCGGGCAGCTCGGTGTTTCCGACTGTCGGCGCCAACTTTCCGACCATCACGATCGCCGCGCTTTCGCTACGTCTCGCGGGGCACCTGGTGCGGCAACTCGATGTGCCGGATATCGTCGGCGATACGCGGGGCGACGCCGCCAACAGTTCCATGATGTCGATGCCGACGCAGCAGCCTCAAGTCGAAACCCTGCCGATCGCAGCCTCGACCTTGACACCGTTGATGAAGGAGCAGTGAAGAAGAACGACGGATGACGGTGCGCGCGTGGCGGCGGGCTGTCACCGGCTCGGTTGAGTGCTCGGTTGCGTGCCTGGTTGCGTGACCTCACGCAGCGTGGTGAGCGTGTTTTCACGCGTTTCGACGGTACCACCCTTCGTTTCCAGCAGAGCAGTCAACGCGCTGACCATGGTTTCGATCCGGAAGCGGGCTTCGAACGTGCGGGCCGCCCGGGCGCGCATGTCGGCGCGAGCGGTGTCGTCGAGTTCGAGCCAGCGCACAAGATTTTTTTCCGTACCGTCGACCGTGTCGGCGGCGACCATCCCCGCGCCGTCCGCTTCGATCTCGCGCCACACGTTGACCTTGTCGGAGATTAGCACCGGCAGTCCGCAGCCGAGCGCCTCAGCAACCGCCACGCCGAAGTTCTCCTGATGCGAGGGCAGAACGAACACGTCGCTTCCATGAAACGCGCCCCACTTGAGATCGCCCTGCAGCATGCCCGGCAGACTGATGCGGTGTGCGATGCCGGCCGCCTGAGCCTGGGCGCGCAGATCGGCCACCCAGCCGCTCTCGTCGGGACCCGCGATCATGAGATGCAACGACTGATCGCGGCTGGCGACGCGCGCGAACGCGTCGATCAGCAGATCGCAGCCTTTCTTTGCGTGCACGCGGCCGAGAAACAGCACGATGCGTTTGCCACGCAGGCCGGGCACGGCTTGCAGGAACGCTTCGCGCAAGGGTGCGGCTTCAAGCGGTGGCACGGTCGTGCCGTACGGCACGATCCGCTCATGTGCCCGGTATAGCCAGAACGATTGACGCGCGCGTGTGCGCTCTTCTTCGGTCGTAAAGATGACGGCGCGTGCGTCGCGCAGTACCCGGTATTCGGCCCACGGCCAGTACAGCCACTTCTTCAGATGCTTGAGCGGGTACGCCTGCTTGAACCACGGGTCGAGCATGCCGTGCACGTACACGTAGTAGGGCACGTTGCTTCGGCGCAGCGCTTTCCATGCCGCAAAGCCGTGGTACTGCCACAAGCCATGCACGATGACCGCGTCGAACCGGTTCGCGTTGGCGGCAAGCCACGGCGCGAGCTGCGCGCTATAGCTGTAGCGGCTGTTGACAGGGCCGAACGCATGGACCGGAAACGGAAAGGCCGCGAGATAGGCGTCGCCGGGGGCATCGCAGGTGGCCACTTCGATCTCGTGACCCGCGTCCTGCATCGCCACGCCGCTGCGGCGAACACCTTCAACCGGGCCGCCGGCGCGCGGATCGATGCTGGCAAGCAGATGGAGGATTTTCATCGGACGTTATTCGGTCGGTTGGCGCTTCGCGTCGACGTGGTGCGCGGTACGAGGGCGCCGAACTGGCTGGAGCCGGGGGCGGCGGTTGCCGAGCGCGACATGCCTAGGGTCGTCGCGAGATCGGCGCGGCCCATGCCGGGCTGGATTCTGCCCGGCAATTCAGGCATCGCGGCCGGACGCACATGCGGTGAAGTCGGCGCGCGCTTCACCCGCGCCGGCAGCGCGCGCTGCAATCGTGCGTGCGTGGCGATCATCAGGCCGAGGGCGACGCCGAATACCAGTCCTGAGAAACGTGGCCCGAGTGGATTGCCGCCGATCGATGTGGCCGGCAGCGCGGCAAACAGCATAATGGCGCGTCCCAGCACCGGAAGCATGGGCGCGTCGGGAACCACCGAGCGCCAGTGGCGGTAGGAGAAGAAGCAGATCGCGAGGGCGGCCAGGGTCGCCAAAGGCATGGCGATGCCGAACAGCAGTCCGCCCGCGAAGAATTGATAGACCCAGAAGTTGTGACCCGCGGCCCATTCGTTGATCGCGTAGAAGTCTTTCTCGCTGATCTGGCCGGCGAGGTCCGGCAGGTAGGCGGGGGAATAGCGATAGTAGTGGCCGTAGCCTGCGCCGAACAGCAGCGTTTCCGGCGACGCCGTCACCTGGTCGTACTGATCGCGCATCTCGGCGAGGCGGGTGATGGTAGTCGGGTCCTTGCCAGTGACGGTTTCCTCCGACGCGAAAATGCGCTGCGTCCAGTGCTCGGCGACCGTCGGCATGCTCAGCGCCGCGATGCCGGCCACGCCGGCCAGCACAGCGCCGACAATCAAAGTACGGGCGGCCACGCGCCAGACCTGGCGGATCGACGGCGCGGACAGCGCCATGGCGACCAGAAACAGCAATACGGTGCCGACCAGCAAACTGCGCGTGACGCTCAGCAACTCGACGATCACACTGCCGGCGAACACAGCGATGGTGAAAAAGGAAAAGCGCTTGGCGACGATGAATTCGTGCAGGAGCACGCCTTGCAATCCGAGCAGCGTCACGGAGATGATGCGGAAGCGGACGTCGTCGAGATCGCCGCCCGTCGCCATGCCATAGACGAAGGTAAACACGAGACAGATCACGTTGGCGAAGAACAGCGCTTTCTCGAACTGCGAGATTCTGTATTCGCTCCACGGGCGGCAGGCCACGAGGTAGCCCAGCGCAAATAGCGTGAACGGTAGTAGAACGCGCAGATAATTGCCGGTGTCGTTATCCTGGACGAACTGGGCGACGATGCTGCCGAGCACGCTCAGCAACACGCTGAAAGTGACGATCGAGCGCAACCGCGAGCGGTCGTGAAAGCGTGGCGCAATCAGCACGAGGGCGAGTCCCGCGGCGACTACCGGGATCACCAATCCGGACTGCGCGAAGTGGACTACGTTGGCGTCGGTCGCTTTATAGTCGAGTGCAAGCGGTAACAGAAAAAACCATATCCAGAGCGTCGCATACTGGTGGCGCATTGCTGATTCCTCCCCGTGCCGTCGATCCGCCGTCAGTCTTTAGCGGACGGTCTCGCATCGGGTCATTGTGCGGGAATATCGCCGCGTGCAAATTCCGCGCACCCGCTTTCGTCGCCCATTGCCTGGGTTCTGGCGACCGTGGCAAGGGCGGTCCCTGCAAGACTCGCGCACACTTGCTCAGGTTGTCGGGCAATGCCTTGAAGTTGGCGCACACGCACGCTTGCCGCCACCGAAGATGCAAAAAGGGCCATGCGCCCACGAATGGTGACAGGGGAGAACAACATGAAATTATTCGGCGGGGCGAGATCCGTAACAGCCGGACGGGCCATCGAACTGGATTTCGTGCGCGGCATCGCCATTATCATGGTGATGGGATTTCACTTTCATGCCGTTCATACCGACAACTTCCTGATCCAGATCATCGAGTACCCCCTGAAGAGTTTCGGGCGCGAAGGCGTCAATCTGTTCTTTACGCTGAGCGGCTTTCTGGTCGGCGGCCTGCTGCTTCGACAGTACGCCGAAACAGGCAACGTCGACGCAAAGCGCTTTATCGTCCGGCGGATTTTCCGTATCTGGCCTGCGTATTACGTGCTGATCGCATTTCATGTGCTGGCCGGGCGCCATCCGTGGAATACGTTTCTGATTCAGAACCTGACCCACCTGCAGAACTATCTGGGCACCTCGATTACCCAGACCTGGAGTCTCGCGGTCGAAGAACACTTTTATCTCGTCCTGCCGGCACTGCTGTTGCTGTTCGCGCGCTGGCGCCTCGGTGCATGGACGATTGTCGGTGTGCTGACCGGAATCTGCGCGGTGGTGCTCACCGCGCGTTGCTTCGAGGTGGCGGGCGGCAACCTGGAAGGGGCTTTCGCGTACACGCAATATCGCATCGACAGTTTGCTGGTCGGTGTGATTCTGTCCGCGATCTACTGGATGAAACCGGGCGTCTATCATCAGATCGCAAAGCGCAAGTGGCTGCTGATCGCCTGCATCGTGGTGCTGTGCGCGTGGCTCGCTCTTGCGACGAAACACATCGCGCTCGACGAAAGCATTGGTTATACGATTCAGGCGCTCGGCTTCGCCGCGCTGATTGTGTTCGTGTTGGAGTATTCCGGATCGCTGCGTTCGTCGTGGGTGTATCGCGGGGTTGCTTGGATCGGTCTCTATTCGTACGGCATTTACCTGTGGCATTCGCTTGCGCTTGCCCCAGGCGACATGCTGATTCGCAAAGCGACCGCCATGGGTCTTGCACCGAGCGTGATCTGGATTGTGGCGCTCGTGGCGCAGTTCGCCTTCGCGATTGCGATCGGCTATGTGACGACGCGCGCGATCGAGTATCCGTTCCTGCTGATGCGCAACGCGCTGTTTCCGGCCAAGCGCAACAGTTCGGTGCGCGAGGAAGTGCCTGTCGCGGGCGGCCAGTTGTCCTGACCTTCTACCATCACCGGATCAGGCCATCTGCTGAAGCAAGGTCTGTTTGAATTGTCCGAGCGTGTGCCGCGACAGCAGATCTTCGCCTGCCGCCGGCACGGCTTGCGGCGCGTGCGGCCAGGAGGTCATCGTTTCGGTGATCGCACGGCCGATCGAGGCGGAACTCAGGTCGCTCAGAATCGGCCCCAGTTCGCAGCGCCGGCTGAACCAGCCGATCAAACCGTCTTCCGTTGCGATTACGGGCTTGCCGAAGCGGTACGCCTGCACCAGCACGCCGCTCATTCCGTAGTGTCCCTTGTAGCCTAGCCAGACTGCGTCACAGGCGGAGAACAGATCGCGCTCGACGTCGTTCGCAATGAACGAGTCGAGTACCAGCGGCGCGGGCGTGAGGCTGCGCACATGATTGCGCATGAAATGGCGTGTGCCCGCGTCCTGCTCACCCGCGACGATCAGCGTGGGCGCATGTTCCAGACGGGTCAACGCGTGGACGAGTTCGTAGATCCCTTTGCGTTCGGTGATCGCGCCGTACACCAGCAGATAACGCTGCGTGGGGTCCAGTCCGAGCCGCTCGCGAGCCAGCACAGGGTCTTCCGCATGCTCGTCGGGAAACGGGTCCGCTACGTAGGCGATAGCCGCACTGCGCTTCGAGGCGCTGCGCGCCGCCCACTCCGGCAGAGTCGGGTCGATCGTCAGCAGCGTGCGCAAGCCGGGGGTCTGGATCGCGCGCTTGAAAAGGAGTGCCTTGATCGCATTCACGATCGGTCGATCAGGCGACTTGATGCCGACCTTGTGATGATGGAAAGTCGAACGCATCGTGATGCCGATCCACGGTGTCTTGCGAAAAGGCGAACCGAGAAACGGCAATCCATAGAGGAAGTAATCGACATAGGGCACGACCACCAGCCTGATCGGCTGCGCGTGGCTGACGACTCGATGCACACGCTTGAAATAGCGGTGAAAGCTCGAGTATTGGTTCGACTGGCGCAGCAGCCCGCGTGGCCGTTCCTCGGGGTCGACGAATGCGATCTGTAGATCCGCACGGTTTGCGGCGACGATTTGTCTGGCGAGCCGATGGTCTTCGTTGGCGGATTCCGTCGCGAGGATGCACGGATAGCCGGCTTCCGTGCAGGCCTGCATGGTCCACTCGACATAGCGCCAGCGATGGCCTGTGAGGTTGGGTTCCACGATCAGGACGTAATCTTGTTCCATCGATTCAGTGGGCCTCAGTGGTCGAACGCGTTGTGGAAAAACATCGTCGCGCGGCTATCCGGTGGCGCTAATTGATCAACGTTAGCATCGGCAGCGTGAGTGGACCCGTCTATTTGACCCGTTCTGTGGGTCAACGTACCAGCACGCAATGGGTTCGGCTGAACGGGCCTAGCTGATGGCGGTTGTTGCCGATTCTCTCGCGGTAAGGTCGTATATAGCGTTCGATGAAAAAGCTCGCCAGCTTGCTGGTGCGACCTAACTATTTATGCGCCGGCGGCGTTTCGCAGCGATGCATTGAATCGCTGTGGGTGGCCGATTCAACGGCGTTCCGATTCGACGGAGATACAGCTTGCGGGCGATCAGGCTTCCGGCGGTCTCGATAGCGGCCAGCTTCGGCGCGAGTGCGGCGACGTGGGTGCTGTTGCAGCAGTTCGCTGTGCGTGGACTTGTAGCAATCAAGTTTCTGGCGATTGGCCGGATGCTCGGGCCGGCTGCGATCGGCAGCGTGAGCGTGGCCTTGCTCGCGGTCGCGATCGCCGAGGCGTTGTCGGACACGGGTCTCGCGCAAGCGGTCATTCAAGGCGAACATTCGCCGACGCGTTCGCAACTCGGCGCGGTGTGGACGACGCTGACGGCGCGCGGTGTGCTTATCTCGCTGCTGCTGGTCGCGCTCGCACCATTGCTGAGCAGCCAGTTTCATCTGAACGGCTCACTGGTGCTGATTCAGCTTGCCGCGCTGCTGCCGCTATTGCGCGGTCTGGCATCGCCCACGTACTACCTCGTGCAGCGCGAACGGCGCTTCCAGCATATTGCCGGCGTTGAGATTGCGGCGGCATGTGTCGATTGTTCAGTCGGGCTAGGTCTCGCGTATTTCGGCGCCGGTGCGGCCTCGGTGCTGATTGGCCTCGTGGCCGGCGAAAGCCTGAAAAGCATCCTGACCTGGTCGACGATGAAACCGCGTCCGCCGATCCGCGCCGTCTGGTCGGGCATCGGTCATTACGTGGGCTTCAGCCGCTGGATCTGGGCGAGCAGTGTGGTCAATCTGCTGCTCAACCAGTTCGACAAGGTTGTGGTCGGCAAACTGCTCGGCCCGGCGCAACTCGGCGGCTATCAGATGTCGTCGCGGCTCGCGCAGATGCTGCTTGCCGATGCCGCGATCGCCATGTCGCAATACCTGTTCCCCACCTTTGCAGCGCGTCATCGCCGGAGTCCGCAGTCGGCATCGCGGCTCATCAAGATCTATCTCCTCGTGATCGCGATCGGGCTGGCGGTCTTCGTCGAGGTGTTGAGGCTGATCGCCGAGCCGCTCTTCTCGCTGATTCTCGGCGCGGCCTGGTTGCCTGCGGTGCCGCTATTCAGAATTCTGGTGATCAATATGGCGATCGGCGCGTTGATCGCCGTGCTAGTTGCTTATCTGCGCGCGGTGGGTGACGCGAAGGCGACCGTGCACGCGTCGCTGATTCAGGTCGTTGTGCTGCTGGTCAGCGTGCCTCCGGCGGTTCATTGGTGGGGTGTGACGGGCATTGCCTGGTCCATGACCCTTGGACTTGGCTGTGCTGCGGCGTGGATGCTGTTCAGGACGCTGACTGCAAGGACGCCATGATGCGCGTTTTACATCTGGTCCTGGCGCCGCGGTTGTCGGGCGCCGAAGTCCTCGCGAAGGATCTCGCTATCGATCAGAGCGCTGAAGGCATGGCAGTCTGCGTGGCCTCGTTGTTACCCGTGCATGCCGAATTCTTGCCCTTACAGGACGAGCTGCAGAAGCAAGGAGTGCAGTGCTGGTTTCCGCCGCGGCGCCACCGCTTCGCCGGCAAACTGTGGAATCTGTTCTTCGCGGTGCGGCGATTTCGCCCGGACGTGATTTTCGCGCACGCCACGATTCCTTCGTTTTATGCGCGCGCTTTGCCGCTGCGCGTGCCGGTCGTCTACGTCATGCATTCGGCGACCAACGACTTCGAGAGACCGCTGTTCCGGCGCGTCGAGCACATCCTGTCGAGACGTGCCCGCGTGGTAATCGGCGTATCCCAGCAAGGCGTGACCGACTACGTGCAAGCCATCGGGCCGCATCCTTCGATGACCGTGGTGCCTAACGGTGTCGACCTCGGGCGCTTCGCGTTCACCGACGGTGCCGGGCATAGCGACCGGGCGCCTCAGGTCGTGCAGATCGGTCGGTATGCATCGGTGAAAAATCAGCTTCTGACGGTGCGCGCCTTCGGCCAGGTGCTCGAGCAGGTGACAGACGCGCGCCTCGTGCTGCACGGTGTGGTCGAAGATCCGGATTACCAGCGCACCGTTATCCGCCTCGTGCGAGAGTTGGGGCTCGCGGACCATGTGGTGGTGGCCGGGCCACGCACTGACGTGGCGAGCGTGCTGTCGGAGTCGAACGTGTTCGTCATGCCCTCGCGTTCCGAGGGGCATAGCGTCGCGTTTCTCGAAGCGCTGGCCTCCGGTATCCCGATTGTGGCGAGCAAGATTCCAGCGTTTGCGTTTGCGAGCGGATTTGCCGGCGTGCAGTTGGTCGATACGGACAATGTGCCGTGCTATGCGGATGCCATTGTCGCGGCGCTAGGACACGCGCGGGCGCAACGCTCGCTAGCCGGTCTGACGCTCAGGGATACGGCGGCTCGCTATCGGGCGATCGCGCAACAGGTCAGCAGTCATCTGGCCGCGTCGGCGCGTTAGTTCACTCTGGCCGTGCAGGCTGCACCGTGGCACGTCACGTTCAATGATGGCTGATGGTGGGGCTGCGTTCGTCGGGCGTCGTCTCGGGCGCGGGTGCCGTTGGCCACGCGCTCGCGAGTTCGGACTCGCGCATTGCAAGTGAGACGAGGTTCTGTGCTTCCTTGCTGCTCGAATCGACCTGCAGCGCGTTGGCGGCGTTGTGCCAGGTGCATCCCCATCGCGCGATATAGCCGCAGCCTCGGGCCAGGCTCAGCAGCGCGTCGCGCTGCTGCTCGCGCTCGGCGAGCGTCGTGCGCATGTTCAGCGCGTCGCGGTTATCCGGCTGTGCGGCGATGGCCGCCGCGAGGCGTGCCTTTGTGGCCGACAAATTGTTCTGCTGCAGATTGGCTCGGGCGGCTCTGAGCTGTTTCGAAATATCCACGCGAGGTTTGTCCGGCGGGGTGCCGGGGTTGCGTTTCGAGCCGGACGATGCGAGCGCCACACGACGCGAAGCCGGTGGCGCCTCAGCCGGTGGCGGGATAGGTGGGGAGCGCACGGGCGCAGTGCGTGGAGCGACTGCCACAGGCGCAGGCCGCTGTGCGGCGTAAACAGGCGCGGACCGCTGAGCGAGGACAACGGGCGGCTTGACGTTCTGGGTCGTCACTTTGCCGGATACCGCGATAGGGGGACCGATTTCCCCGTCGTTAGAATGGATGAAGCCCAGGTACACAGCAGATGTGACCACGACCAATGACATGCCCATCACGAGCGGACGGCGCAGTTTCTGGGTGACCGGCACGGCGAGTTGCGGCTCATCGGCGACATAGTACGGATCGATGAGGGCTCGCGAGGTTGGCCTCCAGATCTTGCGCACCGGCAGCTGCGGCTCAAACATCGACTGGCTGTCAGCCAGCGGGACCTTCAGGGGCGGCGGAGGTGCGGCGCGCGCGCCCAGTGAACCGGGCGGGCGCGCATTGCATGAAGGACAGGGCGTAAAGCGACCGGCTAGCGGCGCACCGCAGTGCCCGCATTGGGGGGAATCGTGCTCATCGGTTGTAATGTCGCTAAGCATTGCCATGTCGAAAACGGGCGTCAAAAGGCGGCGCCAAAATCAAAAAATGCACGGCACGGCGACGGGCCTGCAATCGGGGTTACTGCATGACGACGTAACCCCGCGCTTGCATGCACGCGCCATACGAGGCCCAATACCGGGTCATTGGTGGCTCAGGCGCAGGCAGTGGCGGCAGCTTCACGTTGGACGCTGCTGTCGTCTGCGCTGCGCCGCTTGCCGCTGTTTCCGAAGCGCCGTTATCCGCGATGGGCGCCGAACCCGCTGATGCCGATGCGGCTGCCGCCGTTGCCGCGGGTGCGCTTGCTGCCTTCGTCGCTGCCGCGTTGGTTGCCGTGTTCACAGCGGGCCCGCTTGCAGCAGGCGCAGTGGCGGCAGCAGGCATGCTCGCGCCAGGCGGGCTTGCCGAAAAGCTGCTGGGAGGCAGGGGTGGCCGCGACGAAACGCCGGTGGCCGAGGTTTTGGTTGCCTTAGGTTGGCGCGGCGGAAGCTGCGATTCGTGCGCCATGTTGACCTTGGTCTCTCGGTTCGCCGTGGCATAGCACATCGCTCTGTCGATGCTCTGCTGATAACCACTTTGACTTCGGACTGGATAGGTGACCGGCTGCCATGCGAAGGCAGCACTGCTAAACACCCATGCCGTCAATGCTATATATGTTTTGAGTCCCATCGCAGTCGCTCCCGCAGCGATGTTTCGCCGTTCGCCGGCAATGGCGCTTCGCGGTATGTTCTCGTGGCTGTTAATTTTGCCGCTGAACGGCGGCTCAATGCCGCGAAGGCTCCTTTTTTCAGCGTAACACTGTGCATTGTCTTCGAAATGCACTGCATAGCGCGAGAAAACGCCATCCTGCAGTCGAATCACGACACCTCAGCGTGAAAAGGCGGAAAACGGCGCGAAAGCGTAGGGAATTCCCTGGCCGCTACGCGCCGGGCGTCGCGGCCGACAAGTCCGCGTTTTCAATGAGGTTCAATTGCCTGCAGCGTTCTGACGAGGGGCTTTTTCATGCGGCCGGGCAGCAAAAACCGGAGTCGCAGTGGGCTAAAAACAGAAAGTTGGACCGATCTTCCGAGCTTCCTGAGTGGCCACATCGGTAGCGTCGACCTGTAGTTCGTCGATTGTCAGCAGCGTGCGCCACGTCGACAATCGCGCGCCATCGTGACATGTTCCTGACGTGCCGGACGCTTTCGCGCGAATGCGTTGGGTCATGTGCGTTGCCTGCGCAAGCGTGCGGCGCAATCGATGCGCGGGCGCGACGTGCTGTGCTATTCGTGTGACGCGCTCGCCGCGTTTGGCCACTCTTGAGCGATTTGAGGCTCGTCGACTCGCAATGATTGTTCGGACTCGCGCAATTCCAGGCGAAAGCAGGCAAGTCGCATCTCGACATATGCTCGAAACGACTTCTTGAAGTGCTCGGTCGAGAACTGCTCAGCCTTTTTTCGACAGTGGTAAGGCTCAAAAAGCCCTGCGTTGTTTTCGAAGCAATCGACTGCTTCCAAAAGGGAGGCCGTGGTCTGCTCACGGAAGAAGACACCGGTTGGATGCTCTTTCGGGAAACCCACGACCGACTCGAGGGCGCCGCCCTTTCCGAACGCAATGACTGGTGTTCCGCACGCCTGCGCCTCGACTACGGAGATGCCGAAGTCCTCTTCAGCCGCAAAGACGAAGGCCTTTGCTCTTTGCAGGTGATCGCGCAACACTTCGAATGACTGATAGCCGAGGATCTGCACGTTGGGCCCGCAGGCCGCCTTGACTTTCTTCATATCCGGGCCGTCGCCGATCACGATCAACCGTCGCTGCGGTGTTTGCGAAAACGCCTTGACGATGAGATCGATCCGCTTGTACGGCACCATCCGTGAAGCCGTCAGATAGAAGTCGCTCTTCTCGGAATGCAGCGGCAGTCCGCTCACATCGACGGGCGGATAGATGACCGTGGCATCGCGTCCATAGATTTTCTTGATCCTGCGCGCGATAAAGCGGGAGTTGGAGATCAAGTGGTCGACGCTGTTCGCCGAATGAACGTCCCAGCCGCGAATGTAGTGCAACAGCACGCGCGCCAACGCCGACTTGAAGCCTGAGGTCAGCCCGGCTTCCCTGAGGTACTGATGCTGAAGATCCCACGCATATCGGATCGGGGAATGCACATAACTGATGTGCAACTGGTCCGGTCCGCTGAGCACGCCTTTCGCCACCGCATGGGAGCTCGAAATGATCAGATCGTAAGCCGACAGGTCGAACTGCTCAATGGCAAGCGGCATCAGCGGCAGATACGTGCGGTAATGCTTGCGTGCAAACGGCAGGTTCTGGATGAACGACGTTTTGACCTGCTTGCCCTTTAGCCACGAGCGATCGTCGAGATAATCAATCAGCGTAAAGATGTCTGCCTGCGGGAAGCACTCCATGATCTGTTGAAGGACCTTTTCCGAGCCACCTAGCGTGACGAGCCACTCATGGACAATCGCAACTTTCATCTGCTTCCCCCTTCTTGACAGCGGACCTAGGGCCAACATGAACGCGCGACAGGGCGTCCGGTGGTTAATATTGCGCGATGCGGCAAAATACACCGTGCGCACGGACACATACGTAAGGATTCGTTTGGAGGGCCGGAGTCTTGAGACCGTGAACGTATGTGCCATGTAGGTCTATCGTGTGACGAAGGCCGCGCTTACATCACTATGGCTCATAGGGCGTGTGCGCTAGCGCACACAAGATGCCGGAGGCCTTAAAAGTCAGGTTGAAACTTTTGGGAAGTAGTCCATACTTCCAAACACCCTTCAGGCAGCCAGTCCGTCGTTCGAAGTAACGATAATGCGGCGGACCCGAAACAGCCTGCCCTCTTTTTTCTCCCACCGCCAGGGGAGTCGCCATGATTTCCGGTCCATTCACGCGGCGCGCGTTCGTTAAAGGAACCGCGTCGGCAATCGCACTTGCGTCACTCCCCAGGCTAGGCGTCGGAGCGACGCCCACCGTGATCAGGCTAGAGTGGCAAACGTTCAAGACGACGCCGCACTATGCATCGTATCTGAACGCGGTTCAAACGATGAAGGCCAATACCAATTCCGCCAAGCCAGCGTCCTGGCAGTACTGGGTCAACGTTCACCTCAATTATTGCCCTCACGATCTGCCCTATTTTCTGGCGTGGCATCGCGGTTATATCTATTATTTCGAGCAGCAGTTGCGAACCGTATCCGGCGATAGCGCGCTGATTCTTCCCTACTGGGATTACTACACGTATCCCGTCATGCCGTCGGAATTCACGGATACTGCCAGTGGCAATCCACTCTACGTTTCGCGAGTGAACACGAACGTCTATCAGGCGCTCTCTCTGAGTCCGTTCGCAACCAGCGTGACAAACTTTCAGCGTGGCCTGAGCAATGCATTCGAAACCTCCCTGGAAAACGTGCCGCATGATGCGGTGCACGACACCATCGGCGGTGATATGGGCGACATTACGACGGCCCCGATAGATCCGATTTTCTACTTGCATCATTGCAACCTCGACCGCTTGTGGAACGCGTGGTCGCTGCGCTCGACGAGCAAGGTACCCGCGGCGAACAATAGTTACTGGAACGGTAGCTTTACATACGCAAGCGGTCTGACAATGACGAAGTCCCGTACGCGCACGACGACGGGGCTGGGCTACGACTATGCCAACGACAAGATGCCCACCGTATTGCCGCCACAGACGCGTGAGGGGAGGATTATTCGTGTGCAAGGACAGACCATGCCGAATCAGACGCGCCCGGCAGTAGCCGCATTGACGACGACCCCGCCGCGCACCGTGTCCTCCACGCGCGAGTCGTTGGGGGGCGTGACGAGCGTGTCGCTTGGCAACAACTCCTTGAGCGCCGCCATTCCGCTTCAGGCAACCAGCACGAACACGCTGCAGAGTGTGCTCACGACTTCGCCTGCAGTGGGTCTGGGCAATTCGTCAGCGGCAACAACTGCGAGCCCACTGGCCGCGACCCCGGCGGCCACGAAGTTCCCGTACGTGAAGCTCGTTCTCGATGGCTTGGCCCTTGCGCAGGCGGCCAAAGCCGGGGGGTTCTTCTACAACGTGTATATCAATTTGCCCGCTACCGGAGACGTGAATGCCGCAGAGGCGCCGCACTTCGTCGGCACGCTCGGCTCTTTCGAAATTTCGACCGCGGCACATCACGGCATGAACATGATGGACTACGACGTGACCGATCTGCTGGCGCAGCAAGGCGTGACCAAACTGTCCCAGATCGTCGTTTCGTTCGTGCGTGTCAATTCTGCCGGCTCGCCGAGCGGCAACGCGATCGCTATTCAGGAGATACGAATCGAGCTAGGCACGGATGCGCCATAGTGGATCGAGCCGCGCGTCTTCGATCCAGTAGTTCGATTGCGATTCCCCGGGCGCTTGCGAGCGCGGTTACTTCGGTAGCGCCCGGATGGTATCTGGACGTTGTGACGAATACACCTCGGTGTAGTGTCGAGCGTACTGCCTCGTTGTGCCGGCTGTGCATCAGCCACTCATCGCGCCTAATACACCCATGATTTCCTCAGCGAGCAGCAAGCTCGCAAGGCCGTGTCCGTGCTTTTCGCGGCGCACGAGAGAGAGAACATTCTTGCTGAACGCACGGTCACGAATCTGCCGGTAAGTCAGCACCTCATGGCGGTACTCCTCCGCGATATCGAACTTGCTGAGAAACGCAATGCTTTCGCTCGCGGCCGCCAGGCGTTTCATCGCCTCGATCGAATTCGTTTGAAACGCAGGCTCGACGCTGAGGCCCGCTTCCTCGAAAGTATCCGCAACGATGCCATGAATAAGCATGGATCGGTCGGCGAAGATCAGCGGATAAGAAGCGCAATACGCAAGCGGTATGGACTCCATACGCGCCAACGCGTGCGTCGGCGACATCACGGCGCCAAGGCTCGTGTCCATTTCCCAGAGGCATTCGAGTTGCGGCGACGGCGGCAGGTTGAAGCTCAGGCCTAGATCGGCATCACCGTTGACCAACGCATCGAGGATCTCGCGCACGGACATGACGCGGATCGAAATCTTTATGTGAGGATGCTGCGCGGCGAAACTCGCCGCCGCGGTGGACACTATTCCGCTAGCCAGGCCGGTTGCCGTGGCAATGATGACCTCGCCTTTCTGCAGCGTCTTGAGGTCGCGTATTTCGGCTTCGACCTGCCGGTATTCCTGCATGGTCCTGCGCACATGCGCGAGCAGGATTTCTCCCGCCGGTGTAGGCCGCAGCCCGCGCGGCAGGCGATCGAATAGCGGCTCGCCAATCTCCTCTTCGAGGAGCAGCAGGTGCTTATTGATCGCAGACGGTGCGATATGCAGCTTTTCACCCGCAGCACGGATGGAACCGGATCGCGCCACCTCGTCGATGTAGCGCAGTAAGCGTGAATGGAGCATGTGGTCTGCCTTTCTGGTCGCGATAGCGTACTCGAAAAGTGCACGCTCCGTGCAAAAAACGCTTCTTTTTAGAAACGCTCATTTCGGTCTTAATTGCACCAGTCGCAGCCGCCGGCGAGCGGATCTCAAAGGGTCGATCGGCACGCTCCTGACCGGCTTTTCCGCAAACATTGTCTCGGGACTTACGCCGACGAATGGGTTCGCTGCGGCGCGGCAAAAAGCAGGCTCAATCTAAATGATGAAAGCGAGACAACCATGTATCAAGAAGTCAGCGAGAGAAACGTCCCAGCATCTGTACAACGTGGCCAGGTTGCTGCCCACTACGACCAGGTGAAGGCCATTTTCGACGTCCTGAACGGGAAAAAAGAGGCCGACCTTCTTCTAAAGAATGTGAATATCCTCGACGTGCACAGCGAAAGCGTCTATCAAGGGTCCATTCTTGTTTACGACAAGCGCATCGTCGCGTTGAATCCTGACGAATCCGCGATCAGCGTACGTGAGATTTTCGATGGTGAAGGCCTCTACGCCATTCCCGGGTTGATCGACGCTCACGTTCACTTCGACGCGCAATTGGCCCATCCGGCCGCGTTTGCCGAGGCCATCGTCCCCTGCGGCACGACCACCATTTTTTCCGAGTGCCTTGACTTTGTAAGCGCGGCGGGTCCGGAAGCGATACCCGCCACCGAGCAACTGTTCAAGAATCACGAACGTCTGCCGTACCGCGTCTATGCATTCGCACCCGGAAAGAAAACTTCCGTGGAAGTCACCGATGCGCTGCTGAAGATGGACCCCGTGATCGGTCTGGGCGAACTCGCGCACCTGACCTACAGCGTGGGCAATGACGACGATTTCCGCAAATCAGCGCTGGGCCGTGCCAAGGGCGGCTTCATGAATACGCACTGGGGCGTGACCACGCTGACGGACATGATGTTGAACTACATGCCCGCGATCGGCGCCTTCGCCAACCACGACGTCTGGAAAGAAGACGACATCGAGAAAAGCGTCCGCTACGGCCTTCAGACGCAAATTAAATTCGGCGTGGGCAGCCCCGAAGTGATCAAGATCATGCTGCGCGCAATCGTCAAGCGTCGCTGGCCGGCGGAGAACTTCCAGCTGTGCGCCGACAATATCTCGGTCGATCGCCTGCTGACCAAGGGCCACATGGACTGGATCGTGTCGCTATGCGCCGAAATGGGCATCGATCCGATCAAGGCGATCAAGATGGCGACGCTGTACACGGCGCGCGCTTTCCGGATGGACAACAAGTTCGGTTCGCTGACCCCGGGCCGCTTTGCCGATATCGTGCTGACCGACAGCCTGTCGAAGATCAACCCGCGCTTCGTTTTCAAGGATGGCGAACTGGTCGCCAAAGATCGCAAACTGCTGAAGCAGGCCGATATCGACTACTCCGGCATGGCGAAAAAGCCGGTTCCAGGCCTCGCCGATCTGACGCCGGCGCAACTGGACCTGGTCCCGCTGGAGGTCTCGGAGGACGGCACGCAGGCGAAGGTCTACCTGTTCGACGTCTATGGCCGCGGCCACGAAAAGTTCTACCAGGAAGTGTGGGTGCCGTTCCAGGACGGAAAAGTCGTCGCCGAGCTCGGTGGGGTCAAACTCAACCGTATTTCGGTCGTGCAGCGCTATGCCAACGGCAAGCGGCACGTGGTCAACGGTCTGTTCAAAGGCGTCTACATCGATCGCGGCGCCGTGGCGACGTTCTGGCCTGCGCCTAAGGCCTACTTCGTCGCGGTCGGCCAGGACAGCGCGGAAATGTGCCACAGCCTCAAGCAGGTCGACGCGTATGCGGGCGGTTGCGTCGTCACTGATAACAAGGAGATCAAGGCGGTGCTGCCGCTCGACATCTACGGCGTAATGGCCAATATGGAACTGTCCGAGCTGATTGCGAAGACACGCGCTATCGACGCGGCGCTGGAAGAGATGGGCAACCGCAATGAGGGTGAACCCGTGGTCAACAAGCTGTTGACTTTGTTCATCTCGCTCGACCGTTTTGGCTTCATGGCTTGATGCCGGGTCGATAGGAGGAGACTGCCGGCGGGTATGCTGAATATCCGCCGGCCATGGAGACAAAGGATGGAAACGGCGCACTCACTCCGGCATGCCGCTACGCCTCGCAATAGCGCGATGCCCGATCATCGAGAACGCGAACCGCACCGAAAGATTGCAGGAAGACAACCAAGGAAAGTCATGGCGCACCATGCAAGGGAAGCTGAAGTTATCGATACCGGTAGCCTGAAACGGCGCTGGATCACCTACGTCGTTGGCATTTACGTACTCACCCTGGGTCTCAGTCTGGCGATCAGGGCCGGCATAGGCATTTCGCCGCAAAGCAGCCTGACCCGGACGATGACTCTCGTGTACAAGCCACTGAGCCAGGGCACTTACAACTTTATGCTCGAGTTGGTCATGTTGTTCCTGACGTATCTGGTCGCACGCAAAGACTTCAAGCTGAAGAACTTCGCCTCATTGATTCCGGCGTTCGTGCTCGCCTCGTGTCTGGACCTGAATTTGATGTTGACGAGGTCGATCGCGCTTCAGGACTATTTTCCGAAACTTTCGTTGTTGATTTTCGCCGATGCGTTGCTCGCCTTCGGCCTCTTCCTGATGATCCGTGCGAATCTCGTGCTGATGCCAATCGACATGTTCGTCAACACGCTATTCAAGCGTACGGGATTGAAATGGGGGGACATCAAGACGACCTTTGACTGCACGCTTCTGGTGATCAGCGCGGTAATCGGCTTCACGCTCCTTGGTGGACCCAAGTTCATCCGCGAAGGTACGTTTATGAATGCCATTCTGGTTGGACAGTACATCAAGCTCTATTTCTTTCTGTTCCAGAAAATCAAAACTGCCGTTGCTTCCTATCACCGAAGATCGTTGGAACATCGACCTTATTAACGTCGGTGCTTCTGAAGCAAGGCGCCTGCCAAATAGCTGAGTACATGGCAATCGAATTGCTTTCCTGCGTCGCGCCAAATAGCGACGCCACGCACTAATCGCGTGATCGACTGCAGGTCGCCTACGGCGCGCTCCCGCGTTGAATCGACGACCGGATTACGAGGCCCCAATCACGCCTCAAATCTTTGCTGTGCCCACCTTTAACCCCTCGGTTCCGAGACGTCGATCACGACGTCGGCATCCACTCGTCCTTCGAAAGAGAAAGAGACAACATTATGCTTATGGAAAGTACTTGCGTTGCCACGCTAAAAAAAATCTGCCGCGTCGCCGCGACCGTTGCCCCCGTATTGATCAGCGCTCACGCGCACGCACAATCGAGCGTGCAGTTGTACGGTATCGTCGACACCTGGGTCGGCGTTCAAAAATACCCAGGCAAAGCGGCTAGCTGGCAGGAAGGCGGCGGTGGGCTGTCTACTTCATTCTGGGGTTTCGGCGGTCAGGAGGATTTGGGTGGCGGCTATAAAGCGATCTTTGCTATAGAAGGTTTTTTCCGTCCGCAGAATGGCGCGTACGGTTCTTTCAACGGCGATCCGTTCTTCTCACGCAACGCGTACGTGGGCCTCACTACCCCGGCGGGCACGTTCACACTCGGTCGCCAGAGCAGCCTCCTGTATTTGCAGGCATGCCAGTTCAATCCGTTCTACGCATCATTCACGTTCTCGCCGACCATCCTGCAAATCTACGCCGGCCTGGGTACTTATCCGGCGTACAAGACCGATCAAGGGGTTGTCGGCGGCACGGCGTGGAGCAATGCTGTCCAGTACGCCACGCCCGATCTGCACGGATTCAGCGGCCATGCCATGTACGCCTTCGGCGACAGCGCCTCGGGGAACGGCAGCAAGCAATATTCCGTGCAGGCGTCTTATCGGAACGGCCCTTTTGCCGCCGGCGCCGTCTATCAGTACGCGAACTTTAACTCTACCGCGGGTGACCTGAACTCCCTGATCGCCGGCTTCCACAGTCAGAGCGCGACCCAACTTGCCGTCGCGTATGAATTTTCTTTTGCGAAGTTCTACGGCGAATATACCTATACGAACGACAACGTGATCAACAAGGACTTCCACGTCAACATGTTCGAGGGCGGCGTCGCTATTCCTATCGGCACAAGCAGGATTCTCGCGTCGTACGCGTATTCGCGCGATTCCGGCGGGCTCGATCAGACCCGTCAGACAGCAACGCTGGGATACGACTATCCGCTCTCCAAACGCACTGACCTCTATGCCGTGTATATGTACGACCATTTTGCGCATGTGGCGTCCGGTGAGACTACAGGGGTTGGGATTCGCACACGGTTCTAAGCATAGCGATGTTGATTTGCACGGAATCCTGACCCGGGATTTGCATTGAATTCTGACCCACCCGTTGGACCAGCTTTGCGGGTTATTCGGTGGGTGTCTGGGTCTTCTTTCTCTCCTTCTTTGGCTGTGTCGTGCTGTTTCTGAAACGATAGCTATCGTTGCCTGTTTCTACAATGTGGCAGTGGTGCGTGAGCCGGTCGAGCAGCGCCGTCGTCATCTTTGCATCGCCGAACACACTGGCCCACTCAGCGAAGCTCAGGTTGGTGGTGATGATGATGCTGGTTCGTTCGTAGAGCTTGCTGAGC
>NZ_JABBGJ010000139.1 GCF_012927345.1 Paraburkholderia polaris | reverse complement strand
AAGGCATTGTTGCGTCTCCTTCTATGCGCCGGGCGCTGCGTACGCTGATGCCAGCCTTCGCTGCGGCGATCTCCTGCGAGTGATGTTTGCGTTTGGACATGTAGAGGCGAACCTGTTGGTCGGTAATGCGGGTTCCAGACATGTAGCTGATCGCTTTTTTATTCGATCAGCCATCGTAGAGCCCGGCCGACTCGGCGCCGCCGGTGATGCGTCGTCTTCGGCGGCTACGCCGCCTTCGACTCCTCATCACCGGCCAAAACCTTCGCCGCTACACCGGCCAACATGATTGTCGCCGTCCACACATAACTTCGCGAACTTGTCACTCTCCGGGCCAGACAGGCCCCATTGGTTGAAGATGTTGCGCATAAGAAAGCGCGGATCGAAGAAATGGACCTTCCATAGCCCACGCAGAGGTTCGTGCTTGAAAGGGCGTGGTTTCGCGGTGCTGCTGCGATTTGGACCGCGCCCTTCAAGTTGTTGGATGAGATCGGTGATCGCAAACGTGTTGATGGTCCGATGCTTCCACGCGCTGGTTAATTGTACGAGCAAGAATCTGCTCAATCGTGAGATGTCGATTCCAGCGAGTCCTGCATTCGTTTCAGTGAACGACTGAACGTCGCGCTCGGATATGCCGAAGCCAGCCAGGATGCTCGGATCAAGACCCACGATCTCGCTCTCCATTAGTAGATGTGGCCGCAACGTCTCGGTGCCAGCGTCAGCAACCCCAAGGTCATTTTTCTGCATGCCACTCTTCATAGTAGTGACTGAATCGATGCGTCCCCTTGATTCCGCGAAGATCGGTTTTCTGGATTTGGTAGTCGTTATTTGTGCGGATCTCAAACTCATACTGCTCGCTACCCACCAGGCCAGGGATGGATACCAAGATCACTCGATAGTCTTCAACATAGAGGTTCTTATACTCGTCATCAAGATATCGAGCATCTTTCTGGTTTTCGTCCTGAGTCGGCCACCAGTATGTTGATTTGCACGGAATCCTGACCCACCCTGCGTAGTAATTTGCATCGAATATTGACCCACGTAGAACACTGACCTGCTCGGCAACGGGCGGGGGAACGGAGTGATCGACGTGGCTATATTGAGCATCATCCGACGCTGGCACTTTCGCGATCATGTGTCGTTGCGCGAGATTGCCAAACGGCTGGGCGTGTCCAGAAACACGGTCAGACGCTACATACGGGCCGGCACCGTACTGCCCGCCTATCCCGAACGCCACAGCCCCAGCAAGCTCGACGGGTTTGCTGCGAAGCTTGCTGG
>NZ_JABBGJ010000138.1 GCF_012927345.1 Paraburkholderia polaris | reverse complement strand
ACACACCGGTTATAGGATCAAGCCTTACGGGCAATTAGTATCAGTTAGCTTAACGCATTACTGCGCTTCCACACCTGACCTATCAACGTCCTGGTCTTGAACGACCCTTCAAGGGGCTCGAAGCCCCGGGGATATCTCATCTTAAGGCGAGTTTCCCGCTTAGATGCTTTCAGCGGTTATCTCTTCCGAACATAGCTACCCGGCGATGCCACTGGCGTGACAACCGGTACACCAGAGGTTCGTCCACTCCGGTCCTCTCGTACTAGGAGCAGCCCCCTTCAAATATCCAGCGCCCACGGCAGATAGGGACCAAACTGTCTCACGACGTTTTAAACCCAGCTCACGTACCTCTTTAAATGGCGAACAGCCATACCCTTGGGACCGGCTACAGCCCCAGGATGAGATGAGCCGACATCGAGGTGCCAAACACCGCCGTCGATATGAACTCTTGGGCGGTATCAGCCTGTTATCCCCAGAGTACCTTTTATCCGTTGAGCGATGGCCCTTCCATACAGAACCACCGGATCACTATGACCTGCTTTCGCACCTGCTCGACTTGTCGGTCTCGCAGTTAAGCACGCTTATGCCATTGCACTATCAGCACGATTTCCGACCGTACCTAGCGTACCTTCGTACTCCTCCGTTACACTTTGGGAGGAGACCGCCCCAGTCAAACTGCCTACCATGCACTGTCCCCAGTCCGGATAACGGACCAAGGTTAGAACCTCAAACAAACCAGGGTGGTATTTCAAGGACGGCTCCACGCAGACTGGCGTCCACGCTTCATAGCCTCCCACCTATCCTACACAGATCGGTTCAAAGTCCAATGCAAAGCTACAGTAAAGGTTCATGGGGTCTTTCCGTCTAGCCGCGGGGAGATTGCATCATCACAAACACTTCAACTTCGCTGAGTCTCGGGAGGAGACAGTGTGGCCATCGTTACGCCATTCGTGCAGGTCGGAACTTACCCGACAAGGAATTTCGCTACCTTAGGACCGTTATAGTTACGGCCGCCGTTTACCGGGACTTCAATCAAGAGCTTGCACCCCATCATTTAATCTTCCGGCACCGGGCAGGCGTCACACCCTATACGTCCACTTTCGTGTTTGCAGAGTGCTGTGTTTTTATTAAACAGTCGCAGCCACCAGTTTATTGCAACCCCTTCACCCTTCTCGCGCAGGCGAGTCAAGCTACAGGGGCGTACCTTATCCCGAAGTTACGGTACCAATTTGCCGAGTTCCTTCTCCCGAGTTCTCTCAAGCGCCTTAGAATACTCATCTCGCCCACCTGTGTCGGTTTGCGGTACGGTCTTGTTAAACTGAAGCTTAGAGGCTTTTCTTGGAACCACTTCCAGTTGCTTC
>NZ_JABBGJ010000137.1 GCF_012927345.1 Paraburkholderia polaris | reverse complement strand
GGTCGCCAACCCGCGAGGGGGAGCCAATCCCAGAAAACCGATCGTAGTCCGGATCGCACTCTGCAACTCGAGTGCGTGAAGCTGGAATCGCTAGTAATCGCGGATCAGCATGCCGCGGTGAATACGTTCCCGGGTCTTGTACACACCGCCCGTCACACCATGGGAGTGGGTTTTACCAGAAGTGGCTAGTCTAACCGCAAGGAGGACGGTCACCACGGTAGGATTCATGACTGGGGTGAAGTCGTAACAAGGTAGCCGTATCGGAAGGTGCGGCTGGATCACCTCCTTTCTCGAGCTAAACGTGTCAATGCGTTGAGCGCTCACGCTTATCGGCTGTGAAACTAGACAGACTCAGGGGTCTGTAGCTCAGTTGGTTAGAGCACCGTCTTGATAAGGCGGGGGTCGATGGTTCGAATCCATCCAGACCCACCACTGTTTCTGCGGTGGCTGCGCTAATGACTGAAACCCCTGGGGCATCAATACGGATAGCAATATCTGTGTGTGACTGGGGGATTAGCTCAGCTGGGAGAGCACCTGCTTTGCAAGCAGGGGGTCGTCGGTTCGATCCCGTCATCCTCCACCAATCTTCAATGCGCAGCGTTCTGCAAGGGTAGTAGATGCAGAGTGTTTTGCATTGGCGATTGAGCCAGTCAGAGTGATACGCGGTTATAGCAACTGCGATATCGGCTGTCGTTCTTTAACAATCAGGAAGAAGTAGTAAAGAGATTCACGAAAGCATACTTAGAGATGGGTGTGTGAGTAGGTGAATCAGGGTTGTGATTGTATCAATGTATGAAAAGGTAATCGAAAGATTGCCTTGGAATACGGCGCAACACGAATACTCAACCTGTAGCGATGTGAGGAGCGTTGCATTCCCAGTGGATGCGACACGAGACACACCCGTTATAGGGTCAAGCGAACAAGTGCATGTGGTGGATGCCTTGGCGATCACAGGCGATGAAGGACGCGGTAGCCTGCGAAAAGCGACGGGGAGCTGGCAAACGAGCTTTGATCCGTCGATGTCCGAATGGGGAAACCCACCTCTTTTGAGGTATCCGTGACTGAATACATAGGTCACGAGAAGCGAACGCGGTGAACTGAAACATCTAAGTAACCGCAGGAAAAGAAATCAACCGAGATTCCCAGAGTAGTGGCGAGCGAAATGGGACCAGCCTGTACTCTTTATCTTCATTGTTAGTCGAAGGCTCTGGAAAGTGCCGCCATAGCAGGTGATAGCCCTGTAGACGAAAACAGCGAGGAAGAACTGGGTGTACGACAAGTAGGGCGGGACACGTGAAATCCTGTCTGAAGATGGGGGGACCATCCTCCAAGGCTAAATACTCGTGATCGACCGATAGTGAACCAGTACCGTGAGGGAA
>NZ_JABBGJ010000136.1 GCF_012927345.1 Paraburkholderia polaris | reverse complement strand
TCTGACATCCGCGGGTTGGATACCGCATTACAGAGGTCCGCCTCATGAGCCTGCCGCTAACTTCCGCCGCAAGTTGGTGATGCCCGTTGCGTAATACCATCGCGGGTTGCTCGGATGCCGGGCTGCGCCGCCTTCAGGAAACTCCTTCCGTTGTTCGGGAAATCACACACAGGCCGCGGGCGGTTTGCTGCGAGGTATTGCAAGCGCCATGGCCAGTCGACTGATGTCCCAGATGAACGCCGCCAGTTCGCGGGCAATAGCCACGACCGTGATGTTGATGGGCTTGCCTCGCGCGGTCAGCCGGCGGAATCGTCGGCACAGCCGCACCTGGGCGTCCCAGGCGCGGTCGATGATGGCCTTGGGCAGACCTTCGAGACGGGCCTGGATTTCCGGACTGACGCGGGCAGGATGGCGGTAACTCCAGGCCGCTTCGACCAGCAGTCTTCGGGCGTAGCTGTTGCCGGTTTTGGTAATGCTGCCCTGGCGGCGTTTGCCTCCCGATGAATGCTCGGATGGCGTTACGCCGAGCCAGGCCATCAGCTGACGCGGGTGTTCGAAGCGGGACAGGTCGCCCACTTCTGAAATCATCCCGACGGCGGTAACGAACTGGACGCCCCGCATGGCCTGCAGGGCCAGCACTACCGGATAGAAGCGCCAGGAGATCACCGCTTCGCGTAGGGCTGTTTCGAGACGGGCGCACTGCGCAAGCCGGTCCTCGATCGTGCGCCGGTGTTCGTCAAAGGCAAGGTGCTGCCAGGCGCTGGGAAACGAACAGCGGCCCAGCCAGCGACGGTGCGCCTCGCCCCAGTTTGCGCTACCGGTATAACGGACGCCATGCGCGAGCAGGAACGACTTCAGTCGATGCCGTGCACGTCGCAGATCCTCGCGGGCAGCCGCCCACGCGCGGGCGAGATCCCGGAATGCCTCGTCTTCAATGCCGGGCACGTACACGGCCGACAGGTCGTCGGCGCGCAGCGAGCGCGCCAGCTTGATGGCATCACGCCGGTCGGTCTTTACGCGCTCGCCCGGCTTGCGCGGGATCAGTGAAGGTGCGCAGACCATGCAGTCGAAGCCCTTCTGGACGAGCTGACGGTACAGCCCGTAACCACATGGACCTGCCTCGTACACGACGCGCACGTGCGGCGCCTTGGATTGCAGGCGTGTGCACAGGCGATCGATGTCGGCCCCGGTTGTACCGGTCTTGCCCAGCAGCTCGATCTCGCCCGCGTCGATCGCGTAGGCGACCGTGATCGAGTCCTTGTGAAGATCCAGTCCAACGTACACCGTGCTATCGTTTCGCATGCTGGCCTCCGTGGAGGAAATCGCCGGGGCATGGCCCAGTCCACGCCCGTGCGGCTCTGACAGCAATGCTAACCCGCGTTCAGTTTCCCCACGGCGGGCCAGCCCTTGCCTCACGCAAAGTCATACTGCCTTCC
>NZ_JABBGJ010000135.1 GCF_012927345.1 Paraburkholderia polaris | reverse complement strand
AGGCATTGTTGCGTCTCCTTCTATGCGCCGGGCGCTGCGTACGCTGATGCCAGCCTTCGCTGCGGCGATCTCCTGCGAGTGATGTTTGCGTTTGGACATGTAGAGGCGAACCTGTTGGTCGGTAATGCGGGTTCCAGACATGTAGCTGATCGCTTTTTTATTCGATCAGCCATCGTAGAGCCCGGCCGACTCGGCGCCGCCGGTGATGCGTCGTCTTCGGCGGCTACGCCGCCTTCGACTCCTCATCACCGGCCAAAACCTTCGCCGCTACACCGGCCAACATGATTGTCGCCGTCCAGTGGATGCGGTCAAGCGGATTTTCCGGGGGCGCGTGCCTGCAAATGAACAGGAGGCGTCCAACTATTTCCGTCGCGAGATCCGGGACTACGCACTCCGTCATCCGGAACTCGAGGCGATATTGCTGGGTGACGATGCTCGTTCAGACGCGCAACGGAGTCGGCCGCAAAACCGCTGCGAGGCGCGCAAGCCGCTCTGCAATCCGGAACGTGAATCGCGCAGCGCGCGCGATGCCGCGATGGAAATCGACGCTGGCGCAACACCTGAACATGTCAGGGGGCTCCCGGAATTCCAGGGAGAGGTCGGCGAAACGGACACGGATGAGTTCCTTGATGCCTCGGATACCGCCGACTGGCTGGTGCAACCGCAGCGGCGAGACAAGCCTGCGTTTGAACCACAACGTGAACCACAACGGGCCGGCTCGAATGAAACGTCCCGCCGGCAGAAACGGGTCCGGCGGCTCACCCCCTTCGCCAACCCGTATCGCAGTGCTCCAGGCACTGACCAGGCGACGTCAGAAGGTGGCTTCTTCCATGCGGCCGCGCAGCTTGCAACGCGGGCGGGCGAGCAGGTAGGCGACACGGTTGTGACCAGTCGCGTCTACAGGAAGGGGCAGGAGATATCGCACGCGCTGGGTGCCGATGACGTATTGAAAGCCCTGTCTCCGGTTCTCATTCCCGATAGTTTCGAGGACGCTGCCTGCGATGCAGACTGGCTGCCTCACACCCGACAGGATGCGGGGCTGGCCGAATCGGACCGGGATGAAATGGCGGCGTTGCTCCGCACGCCGACAAGAGTCAAATGGGATACGCCGCTCGTTGAATACCGTCCCATTGCGCATGCCTGCCACACCGAATTCCAGCGGGTGCTTTTTTCAGCCGGATCCCAGACCAGTGGATGGCTTGCCTACAGCGGATTATTGACATGTGGGTATTGGGCGCTCGCGAAAGTCTCGCCCATGTTAAGTGGCGTAGCCGCGGGTGGCACCACCGTGTGGAATCTGTGGAACGCCGTGCGGCAGCGCGATGTGGTGGGCGGACTCATCCAGGTGCTGTTGGCACTTCCCTATCAGTTGCTGTCTCCACAATCGCTGCTATTTGCCATCGCCGAGGAGACAAAACGATATATCGACGACGTGCTG
>NZ_JABBGJ010000134.1 GCF_012927345.1 Paraburkholderia polaris | reverse complement strand
TGAACTGACCCCGGAAAGTTGGACGATTTTCGGCTAGGGCCGAGAGGGCTGGGTTCTGTACATGACAGGACTCAGCCCGTTTAACTTCATCTTGATGCGATCGTGGTTGTAGTAGTGAATGTACTTTTTGATGCCAGCCTGCAGCGCCTCGACACTCTCGAACCGGTTCAGGTAGAAGAACTCAGATTTAAGGGTGCCGAAGAAGCTTTCCATGGTGGCATTGTCATGGCAGTTGCCTTTGCGCGACATACTTTGCGGCAGGTTGCGCTCTGAGAGCAGTGCCTGGTAAGCGCGCATCTGATAATGCCAGCCCTGATCGGAGTGGACAACGGGACGCTCGTCAGGCCCCAGCCGCTTCATTGCCTTCTTCAGCATGCGTGCGACCATCGTGAAGACCGGACGTGTGGCCATCTCGTAAGAAACGATCTCGTTGTTGTACAGATCCATCACCGGCGACAGATAGAGCTTCTGGTCGCCCACCCGGAACTCGGTGATATCGGTGACCCATTTCTGATTCGGCGCGTCGGCATCAAACTGCCGCTGCAGCACGTTTGGTGCAATGCGCCCCACCGTCCCGCGAAACGCACGGTATTTCTTCGGACGTACCAGGCATTTCAACTGCATGCGTTGCATCAGGCTCTGAACGGTCTTGTGATTGACGGTGCTTCCCATGCGCCGGATCACGCTGGTAATGCGCCGATAGCCATAACGGCCCTTGTGCTGCTCAAAGACCGAACGGATGTGCGCCTTGAGTTGCGCGTGCTTGTCCACCACCTGAGATGCCTTGCATTGGTAGTAGAAAGTGCTGCGCGCCAGGCCTGCCATCTTCAACAGACCCTTGACTGGAAACTGATGCCTTAACCCGGCCACTACTTGCGCTTTTTGCGCTGCGCTGTGGGGCTTTCCGAGCGGATCAAGGCATCGAGTTTTTTTAGGTACGCGTTCTCCATGCGCAGATAGTTCAGCTCCTCAAGAAGCTCTTCTTTCGTGCGGGCCTCATCAGGCCGGGATACGTCCGGTGGTGGCGGTGACTTTGGTTGCTTCACGGTGCTTGGTCGGGAGCGAGGCTGCAGCGCCTGGATACCCCCCGAATCATACTGGCGTTTCCACAGGCCGACGCTGGCCGGATTACGGATATCGAAAACAGCGGCGGTCTGCCGACACGACAACGCCTGTGTCTGCATGAACCGCAGCACCTTCAGCTTGAACCGGGCGTCATAGTGACTGTATTTCTTCCTGAACGCATCTTTGCCGTGCAAGCGCCAGGCCGCCACCCATTTGCGCACCGTGCCGTGGTCAATGCAGTGTCGGCGGGCCACCTCCCTACCACCACCACCTCTGCCAGACAGATAGTCTTCGACAACCGATTGCTTGAACCGCGCGCTGTACCTGCTCATGAAAAAACACCCCAAATCGTTGGACGGGTGTCCAACTTTTGGGGTGCAGTTCA
>NZ_JABBGJ010000133.1 GCF_012927345.1 Paraburkholderia polaris | reverse complement strand
CGGGGACGCACGAGGTTCTGGCAGCGGTGCCTGCAAAGAAGTAAACAGTCGCGACGAGCGCCCGCTTCCCATGAATAGCTCCGCGCGTGAAAAGCGGAGCGCTCCCAACGAGGATCGCCATGACTTCCAATACTTCCGCGCCGACGCCGGCCGAAGTTGTCTTCTTCAACGGCAAGATCGCCACGCAGGACGACAAGCGCTCTTTCGCCGATGCGCTCGCCGTCGCGAATGGCCGTGTTATCGCTTCGGGGTCTCGCGAAGTCGTAATGCGGCACGTGAACGACAACACGCGGCAGATTGACCTCAAAGGGCGAACGGTCATTCCCGGTCTGAATGATTCCCACCTGCACATCATTCGCGGTGGACTGAACTTCAACATGGAATTGCGCTGGGACGGCGTGCCGTCGCTGGCGGACGCGCTCGACATGCTGAAGAAGCAGGTGGCCCGCACGCCGGCGCCCCAGTGGGTGCGCGTGGTGGGCGGCTGGAACGAATTCCAGTTCGCCGAGCGGCGCGCTCCGACGCTCGAGGAAATCAACGCGATTGCGCCGGACACACCGGTGTTCATCCTGCACCTGTACGACAGCGCGCTGTTGAATGCGGCAGCGCTGCGGGCCGTCGGCTATACGAAGGACACGCCCAATCCTCCAGGCGGCGAGATCCAGCGCGACAAGCGCGGCAATCCGACCGGCATGCTCATTGCACGTCCGAACGCCGGGCTCCTGTACGCGACGCTGGCGAAAGGTCCGAAGCTCGCGCTGGAGGATCAGCGCAACTCCACGCGCCATTTCATGCGTGAACTGAACCGCCTCGGCGTGACGAGCGCGATCGACGCAGGCGGCGGCTATCAGGCCTATCCGGATGACTACGCTGTCATCATGGACATGGCGAAGCACAGCGAACTGACGGTGCGGATTGCGTACAACCTGTTCACGCAGAACGCGAAGAAGGAAATCGAAGACTTCGCGAAGTGGGTGAAGATGACCAAACCCGGCGAGGGTGACGATTTCCTGCGCGTCAACGGCGCCGGCGAAATGCTGGTGTTTTCAGCCGCCGACTTCGAAGACTTTCTCGAACCGCGGCCGGATCTGCCGGACACGCTCGAAGACGAACTGGAAGCCGTCGTGAAGCTGCTGGTGGCAAACCGCTGGCCGTTCCGTCTTCACGCGACTTACAACGAGTCGATCGAGCGCTTCCTGAATGTATTCGAGCGCGTGAACGCCGAGATTCCGTTCAACGGACTGCGCTGGTTCTTCGACCACTGCGAAACCATCACGCAACAGAATATCGACCGTGTGCGCGCGCTCGGCGGCGGCATTGCGATCCAGCACCGGATGGCCTATCAGGGCGAGTATTTCATCCAGCGATACGGTGAAGAGGCCGTGAAGCGCACGCCGCCTATTCGCCACATGCTCGATGCCGGGTTGCCCGTTGGCGCGGGGACGGACGCGACGCGCGTCGCGAGCTTCAACCCGTTCGTTTCGCTGTACTGGATGGTGTCGGGCAAGAC
>NZ_JABBGJ010000132.1 GCF_012927345.1 Paraburkholderia polaris | reverse complement strand
ATAAATTATCAACATATTGGGTGTCAGGGCTTTTTGATAATGTCCGATTCTGGCTCATTCGAAATGTCCGGTTTCACTCCCTGAGCCACGCACTACGCGCATGCTGCGCCATGGTAGTCGCCCAGGGAGCCGGACATGAACGCACGTGGATTCGTCACGATCAGCATGCACGAGCTTGAGCGGGTCAAGATCATTGAGGCGGTTGTCGAACACCGGCTGAAGGTTTTTCAGGCAGCCGAGCGTCTGCAGCTGTGCGAGCGCCAGGTCAACCGGCTGGTGCATCGCTATCAGGCCGGTGGACCTGCCGGGCTGGTGTCGGCCCGGCGTGGCCAGCCCGGCAACCGCGAACTGCCGGCTGATCTGCGGGCACGGGCCATGGCGCTGGTGCGTGAGCGCTATGCCGACTTCGGACCGACGCTGGCGTGCGAGAAGCTGGCTGAATGTCATGGCGTGGTGCTGGCGAAGGAAACCGTGCGGCGCTGGATGCGGGAAGCCGGGCTATGGATTCCACGTAAACTGCGGCCGCCGAAACTCCACCAGCCGAGAAACCGCCGCGCATGCCTGGGCGAACTGGTGCAGATCGACGGCAGCGATCATCGCTGGTTCGAGGAACGCGCGCCGGCGTGCACGCTGCTGGTGTTCATCGACGATGCCACAGGCCGGTTGATGGCGCTGCACTTCACGGCGGCCGAATCGACCTTCAGCTATTTCGAGGCGATGCGCGGTTATCTGGAACAGCATGGCAAGCCCGTGGCGCTGTACAGCGACAAGGCCAGCGTATTTCATTGCAACACTCATTCGGTGACGCCTGGCAAGGGCGTGACGCAGTTTGGCCGCGCCCTGTATGAGCTGAATGTGGATACGTTCTGTGCGAACAGCAGTCAGGCCAAGGGGCGCGTCGAGCGCGCCAATCTGACGCTGCAGGACCGGCTCGTGAAGGAACTGCGGCTGCGCGGCATCGGCACGAAGGAGGCGGCCAACGCTTATGCGCCCCACTTCATGGCTGACTTCAACGGCCGGTTCGGCAAGGTGCCCAGGAGCACATTCGATGCACACCGGCCGCTGCGTGCCGACGACGATCTTGACCTGATCCTGACGGTTCGTGTGCCGCGGCGCGTGTCGAAGGTGTTGACGGTGCAGTACGACCGCGTGATCTACCTGCTGGAAGACACGGTGGCAAACCGCAGCCTCATTCACAACTATCTGGACGTGTTCGAATATCCGGACGGACGCATCGAGATCCGGGTCAATGGCGCTGCCCTGCCCTGTGTGCCGTATGACCGGCTCTCGGAGATCGATCAGGCGGCGGTGGTCGACAACAAGCGGCTCGGACACACGTTGCAGATGGCGCAGGTGATCCAGGCGCAGCGCGATGACCGGCGTGCGTCAGGCTCGCCATCGAGGACCAACCAGGGCGAGGCAGCACGTCCGAAGGAGCGCAAGGTGGGCACCCGCAAGCAGCGTGAACTGACGCTTGAAGACCTGAATGCAGCGGTCCTCAGAACTGCCGGAACGCGGGCAGGCTCGGTGTTTAAAAGCCCTTGAAAGTAGAGATTTCTGAACCTCAAAACCGGACATTTCTAAAAAGTCCAAACCCGGACATTTAAAACCAGCCTCGACATTGGGTGT
>NZ_JABBGJ010000131.1 GCF_012927345.1 Paraburkholderia polaris | reverse complement strand
TTTGGGTCGCGAAACCCGCGCAAGCGCCGCTCGCGTTCGCGCGTAGGTTGATGGCTATTCTCGGCCCGATTGTTCACGCGGGCGGCAGCCTTGACGAACACGTGTTTGACATTTGCCAGCGCGGGGATCCTGGACTTCGCGGCCGGATAGCTGCGCAGCTGATCGGTGACGATTTTGCGCGGCACCGGGCACGAACGAAGTACGCGTTCGAAGAATCGTTCGGCTGCGGCCATGTCGCGCCGCTTCTGCAGCAGGATATCGAGTTCGGCGCCGTGCTCGTCGACCGCTCGCCACAGCACGTAAGGTTCACCGCGCAACGTCACGAACAACTCATCGAGATGCCATGTACTGCCCGGTTTTCGCCGGACAGCCTTTACCCGATGTGCGAACCTGGAACCGAATTTATCGCACCAGCGGCGCACGGTTTCATAACTCACCTCGATGCCGCGCTCGAACAGCAACTCTTCAATATCACGCAAACTCAACTGAAACCGAAGTACCACCGAACGGCACAGCTGATGACCACCGCAGGAAAGCGATGCCCGTGATAGAGCGATCTGGAATTTTTCATCTCAAGAATTCTACGCGACCGCCTCAATAACGTGACAAAGCCTTTGGAAGCATTCCGGATTGACAGATCTATTGCGTTCTACGCAAAACCAGATGGTGCTTCACAACCCAGAGTGAAATATTTCGGTCAGGCAGGTAAGCCTGACAATTTCGCATCGAAAGTAGTGTGCCGACTCGCCGGGGCGATTTCGATCTATTACGCGACGCGAGCGCTGCTGCCAGCGAAAACACGGGTGTTTGTCGATTTCGTTGTCGAGGTTCGAGCGGGAGCGGTTGGCCGAAAGGTTTGCGGGAGCATGGAATGAGTCGAACGTCAGCAGTTGATGCTGTTCGGCCAATGATATGGACCGGCTGCTTACTTGATCCACTGCCCGATGTCGCGACTCGTCCCATGCTGTAAAACTGCTCTACGCTCAACCCGCCATTTGAGCAATGACTTCGAATGGCGCACGTGCGCCGCGGACTTCACAAATATAGAAACCGCGTTCATTTGCTTGAGCCAATGTCAGCCCGAGATGCTGGAGTACCGGCTCCAACTCCACAACCGAACCGTTTCCGAGGCCGATCCAGCAAGTTGGATCGCTTCCAGATTGGTCGATGGCGACATTGAAGCTGATTTCATCGGGGTTGCCGGCCGCATCGGTCACAACGAACTGTATGGCGCTAATTCCCCCGCCCGGCGGGTCCACCAATCGATCGTTGCTGGCCCGTGAATGCTGCGCTTCGGACCAGTATTGGCCGTCCCAGACGCCCTTGGGCAACGGAACGTTGTCGGTGTGTTGATTTGCACGGAATCCTGACCCGGGATTTGCATTGAATTCTGACCCACCCGTTGGACCAGCTTTGCGGGTTATTCGGTGGGTGTCTGGGTCTTCTTTCTCTCCTTCTTTGGCTGTGTCGTGCTGTTTCTGAAACGATAGCTATCGTTGCCTGTTTCTACAATGTGGCAGTGGTGCGTGAGCCGGTCGAGCAGCGCCGTCGTCATCTTTGCATCGCCGAACACACTGGCCCACTCAGCGAAGCTCAGGTTGGTGGTGATGATGATGCTGGTTCGTTCGTAGAGCTTGCTGAGCAGG
>NZ_JABBGJ010000130.1 GCF_012927345.1 Paraburkholderia polaris | reverse complement strand
ACATTGGTGGCGAGGCACGTCCGTCGCTCTTCCACCATGCCGCGGCACGGCCCCGGCCGGGGTTGCTGTGTGTCCGCGCCATTTGACCGGCGACGCGACTCGTGCCCGGGTGATCTCTTCGATGCGCACGAAAGCCACCGAGACTGCCCCAAGGATAGCCAGAGCGACAACGTCTCCGATGCAGCCCTCATTCAGACCGCAGGACGGCCTTGGGTGGACGGACGCAGAGTTGCGGGCGTCCACCTGGTCTCGATTGCTCCATCGCGAGACGATTGCATGTCAAAATTATTTTCGAAAAAAGCTTGCAATTGAATATTTGTTCGAATGTAATTGTATCCAGACGTTGAGGCAAAAACACGGTTGGACACCGGAAATTCAAAGGAGACTTAGACCATGAGCACGACCGATCGCAGGGCATTTATCAAGGCGGCAGCCGCGCTTCCATTGGCCGCCGCTGCGGGAACAACGTACGCGCAGGCGGCAAAGGCGGTGCCCGCACCGCAGATGCCACAGATGCCGCAGACGCCGGATATGATCATTGATATGCATGCTCACGCCCTAAGCGAGCGTTTCCTGGCCGATCTGGTAAAAAAACCGCAAGCAGGCCTTTCCTGCATGCGCAACGACAAGGGCGAATTTCACCTTTTCCGCGACGGCATTCCCGTCGGCAAGTCGTTCGACCCACATCTGGTTGATCTGCCGACGAGACTTGCCAGCCTTCGGCGCCGCCATGTCGAGCTACAGTTATTCGCCCCGCCGCCGGGTTTGCTGTGTGCGCCAGGCTACGCGACCGGTGTCGATCTCGCACGTCTTCTCCAGGACCAGCAGGATGACATCGTGCATGCCTCTGAAGGCCTGATGGAAGGCGTCGCCATATTGGCGCTGGGCGAACCGTCCAGGGCCGCCGACGAATTGAAGCGTTCAGTTGAGAAGCATGGCTATCGAGCCGCGATGATTCCGACCACGGCTGGCGGCCGTCCGCTTGACGATCCTGTCTATGAGCCACTTTTCAAAATGGTCGAGAAGCTCGGGATCACGCTCATCATGCATCCTGCGTCGTCAACGCGCCCTGATACGTTGGGAGGGTACGACGCATATGAGGTTCAGGTCCTTGTTGGCTGGCCCGGTGAGACAAGTCTGGCGGTTGCGCGATTGATCTTTTCGGGTTTCTTCGAAAAGTATCCCGCGATCAAACTTGTTCTTTGCCATGGCGGGGGAACTGTCGTGTTCCTGAGAGGCCGTCTCGATGCGGCATATGAGGCAAACGGTTGGGAGGCTGAGCCGTACTTCAAGAAAAATATCACGAAACCACCGAGCCAATACCTCAGCCAGCTCTATTACGACAGTTGCGCATTAAGCCCTGACAGTAACCGCTGGGTCATCGAGATGATGGGCGTGGACCATGTGGTGTTCGGCAGTGACTATCCGTTCGACATTGGCGATCCTGAGGGGCGCCGGTCGGTGCCGGTGATCGATAGCCTGGCTGCGCCGGATCGAGCAAAAATCTACAGGGGCAACGCGGCAGCCCTGTTGGCGCGCAAAGGGATCTGATCAACGCCCAACATATTGCGTTGGGCAATCGACCTGGAGGCAAAGACCGCCCTTCCTGAAAACGAATCGGAGTCTGCGCGCCCTTGCGGGCGCCCAGACTCGGT